>DATELQ010000132.1:0-18871 GCA_035276475.1 Thermoanaerobaculia bacterium
CGGAGGCGGCGCACTCGACGCGACGGGTGCCGGCTCGATCGGCGGCTGCGCGCTGTCGTTCACGTCGACTTCGATCACGATCCGCTTCACGCCGCCCAGGAAGCCGCGCTTTTCGAGGATCACGCTGTGCGTCAGTTGGAAGCGCGGCACACCGAACGCCTCCGCGGCGTGGTCGAGCGCTTCGTCGAGATTCCTGCCTTCGAATCGTTGGGCCATCGGCCTACCCTTTAGCAGTCGCTGGTTCGCTGAACCACTTATTCATGATCCACTGCTGGATGATCGTCAAGACGTTTTGCATGAGGTAGTAGAGCACGACGCCGGACGGCAGCTCCTTGAAGATCCATCCCATCACGATCGGCATGATGTAGAACATCCGCTTCTGCGCGGGATCGACCGTCGTCGGCGTCATGGCCTGCTGGATGAACATCGTCACCACCATCAGCGCCGGCGTCACGTAATACGGGTCTTTCGCCGAGAGGTCGTGCAGCCAGAGCATGAAGTGCGCGCCCCGCAGCTCGATGGCGTGCGACAGCAGGTTGTAGAAGGCCCACAGAATCGGAAGCTGGATGACGAGCGGCAGGCATCCGCTGGCGGGGTTGATCCCCTCCTGCTGATACAGCTTCATCGTCTCCATGTTCATCTTCTGGCGCTGCTCGGAGTCCTTCATCACCTTCTTGTACTTCGCCTTGATGGCCTCGACCTTCGGCTGCACCTTCTGCATCTTCTTC
Source organism: Thermoanaerobaculia bacterium (assembly GCA_035276475.1). Classification (GTDB taxonomy): domain Bacteria; phylum Acidobacteriota; class Thermoanaerobaculia; order Gp7-AA8; family Gp7-AA8; genus DATDFB01. The sequence continues at coordinate 729 of DATELQ010000132.1, forward strand.
ATCGAGGACATCGACTTGTGCTGCAGCGGGTACAGAAGGATTTTGATGATGAAGGTGAGGGCGATGATCGACCAGCCGAAGTTGTGGACGAAGGTGTTGAGCCACAGCAGCGCGAAGAGGAACGCCCGGGCGATGATGCCGAACATGCCGAACTGCAGCGTCTTCTCGAGGTGGAAGCGGTCGACGAGCTGCGTCTGCTTCGGCAGGAAGAAGGCGGTGCCCTCGACCTTGCCGTCCGGCAGCGCGTTGACGGCGGCGTAGAAGTCGCGGCGCTTCTCCGTGCCGAACTCCGAGGCGTGGAGAATCGCGCCGTCGCCGTGCGTGGGGCGGAGGGCGGCCAGGAAGTAGTTGTCCTCGATGCCGACGAAGTCGACGTGGTCGAAGAGGTTGACGCGGTCGGACTTCTCGCGGCTGACGATCGTGACCTTGTCGTCGCGCTGCACGACGCCGTTTCCGGTCACGACGTACATCGACTCTTTTTCGTCGGGGTCGAGCGTGCGGATGCCGGGGCCGATGGCGACGCGGTAGGGAATCGCCGGCGCGATGCTGACCGAGAAGTTGAACGGATAATCGCCTTCGAAGGAGAACGTCTTCGTCGCCGCGATGCCGCCGCCGGCGTAGCGGTAGGTAATGGTCTGGTTCTGCTCGACCACTTCCCACAGCGACGAGTTGAGCTGCTGCGCGATCGCGGCGTTCGACGACTCGATGGCAAAGGGGTAGTCGGTGCGCGTGGCGTCGCGCCCCTTCACGAGCTCGACGAGGCCGCCGTTCTTGGCGTGATAGTTCTTGAGCTGGAACGAGACGAGCTCGGCGCCGCGGTTCGAGAAGAGGGCGATGAAGTCCTTTGTCTCGATGCGGGAGGTTTGGCGCTTCGTCGCAGTCGTCGGCGGCACGTTGAGGGAAGCCGGCGACCCCTCACCCGGCGCTGCGCTGCGCTCAGCGCCACCCTCTCCCCGCTCGCGGGGAGAGGGACCGCGAAGCGGGGGTGAGGGGCGCTCCGCGGCATTCGGTGCCGCAGCCGGCGCCGGCGTCGCCGTCTTCGCCGGCTGCTTGAAGTACTGCGGCAGCAGCTTCGGGGCGACGAAGGCCCAGAGCATCAGGAAGCCGATCGAGATCAGAACGGCCGTGAAGATTCGTTTTTCCATCTCAAGGGACGGGGTCCCAACCTCCAGGATTGAAGACGTGGCAGCGCGAGAGGCGGCGGATGCCGAGCCACACTCCGCGCAGGGCTCCGTACTTTTCGATCGCCTGCATCATGTAGATCGAGCAGGTCGGCTCGAAGCGGCACATCGGGGGGAGCAGCGGCGAGAGGAAACGCTTGTAGCCGCGCAGCAGCAGGACGAGGAGCCGGCGCATGGCGTCACTCGACGCCCTCGGCGGCCGCGCGCTTGAGCACGCGCTGCAGGTCGTTGCTGTAGTCGCGAAAGTCGGCCACGGCGGCGTTCGGCTTCACATTCACCACGAAGTCGGCCGGCCGGTTGTCGAGACCGAGCGGTTCCCGCTGGCGGCGGTAGACCTCGCGAGTCCATCTCTTCAGCCGGTTACGGACGTTTGCTTTTCCCAGTTTCTTCGTCGCGGTAATGCCGAGGCGCGAGAATGGGAGACCGTTGGCTGCGACGAAGAGGACGGAATAGCGAGCGAAAAATTTGCGGCCCGTCTCGTAAACGCGAAGGAAATCGCGGCGTTTGGCGAGCCGCTTCTCCTTCGGGAGTGCCTCGGACCGCGGCACCTTAGACGGCCAGACGTTTGCGGCCCTTACGACGACGTCGAGAGAGCACGGCCTGGCCATCCTTCGTCCGCATCCGGACGAGGAAGCCGTGCGTGCGCTTGCGACGGCGGTTGTTGGGCTGAAAAGTACGCTTCATTGACTTAACCCTCTGAAACGAAAGCGCGGAGTATAGCGACCGGCCCGAAACCGGTCAACGGAACCCTCGGCCAAACTGCTCTGATGGGGTCGATATTCCTCTGGATTTCGCCACTCCACTTCATGCTAGTATCGCGTCCCCAATCCATAGCCAGGTTTTCCACAGTTGTGGAAAAGTTGTGGAGTTTCAATCAATTAGATCGTCCCGCGGCCCCATGAACCTGTGGAAGCAAGTCCTCGACCGCCTGGAGCAAACCGTTGATAGGACGGAATATGAAAACTGGTTCGCCGGCACGCGTTTTATCGCCCAGCGCGGCGACACCATCGACGTCGGCGTCCCCAACCAGCGCCACGTCGAGGAGATCCGCGAGCGCTTCGGCCAACGCATCCGATCCATCCTCGACGACATCTCGGTCGACCGTCTGAACCTCCATTTCGTCACCGACGCCTCGGAGATCGCGCCCATCGAGGCGCCGCCGCCCTCGCCCGAGCTGCCGCTCCCGACGTTCAACCCGCGCTACCGCTTCGACACCTTCGTCGTCGGCAAGTCGAACGAGCTCGCCTTCGCCGCGTCGAAGTCGATCTCCGAGAACCCCAGCGGCTCGTTCAACCCGCTCTTCATCTACGGCGGCGCCGGCCTCGGCAAGACGCACCTGATCCAGGCCGTCGCACAGCAGATCAAGGAGCGCAACCCCCAGTACAAGGTCATCTACATGTCGGCCGACGCCTTCGTGACCGAGCTCATTGCCTCGATCCGCTACGACCGCATGCAGCAGTTCCGCGACAAGTACCGCAACGCCGACGCGTTGCTCCTCGACGACATCCAGTTCATCTCCGGCAAGGAGCGGACGCAGGAAGAGTTCTTCCACACCTTCAACGCGCTGTACGAGACGCAGCGCCAGATCGTCTTCACCTCGGACGCGCCGCCGAAGGACATCCCGACGCTCGAGGAGCGGCTGCGCTCCCGCTTCGAGTGGGGGCTCATCGCCGACATCCAGCCGCCCGACCTCGAGACGAAGGTGGCGATCCTGCGCAAGAAAGCGGAGGAGCGCCGCGTCGACCTGCCGCACGAGGCTGCGCTCTTCATCGCCGAGCGCGTGCGCTCCAACATCCGCGAGCTCGAGGGGTACCTCAACAAAGTGGCGATGTTCGGGTCGCTGGCCGGCAAGAAGACGGTGACGCTGGAGCTGGCGAAGGAAGCGCTCAAAGACCTGCTGTCGAAGGACAACAAGCCGATCACCGCGAACGACATCATGAAAGTCGTGGCCGCGCACTACGGCATCAAGGTGTCGGACCTGAAGTCGAAGTCGAACGCGCGGCCAATCTCCTATCCGCGCCAGGTGGCGATGTACATGTGCAAGCACCTGACGGACCTGTCGTACCCGGAGATCGGGAAGGTCTTCAACAACAAGCATCACTCCACGGTGATGTACTCGGTGGAGAAGATCGATCAGTTGATGCAGGACGATCAGCAGGTTGCGCGCACGGTCGACATGCTGACCAAACAGTTCCGATGAAAAGCTGCGCAAATTCTGCGGATGAAAAAGCTCGTGCGAACGATCACAATCCGGACTGCGGAAAACGCGAAAGATTTCCGGTGCTTCTCCTCAGCGAAACCCGCAAGTCAGCACGAAGTGAATTGGTATACTTTTGAATCTCTTGCGGGAGAAATCCGAACGGTCCGCACGATCCACTACTACCACTACCAAGAATAAAAACTCGGGTTCTTAAGGGATAGAAGACATGGAGCTGACCGTCGCGAAAGCCGATCTACAAAAAGAGCTGCAGCTCTGCCAGGGCGTCGTCGAGAAGCGCTCGACGATCCCGATCCTGTCGAACGTGCTGCTCAAAGCCGCGGACGGGCGCCTGCAGATCGCCGCGACCGATCTCGACGTCACGATCCTCAGCTCGTGCGCGGCGCGCATCACCACGCCGGGCGGCGTGACCATCGAGGCGAAGCGCCTCTTCGACATCATCCGCTCCCTCCCCGACGACGACGTGCACATGAACCTGCAGGAGAACAACTCGGTGCTCGTCGAATCCGGCACCGCGAAGTTCCGCCTCCTCGGATTGCCGGCCGAGGATTACCCGACGCTGCCGAGCGTCGACGTCAAAGAGTCGTACACCATCCCACTCGAAGAGCTGAAGACGATGGTGGCGAAGGTGAAGTTCGCCATCACGCACGAGGAGACCCGCTTCCAGCTCAACGGCGCGCTCTTGAAAGTGCAGCCCTCGAAGCTGGAGATGGTCGCGACCGACGGCCATCGCATGGCCCTCATCAACTTCCCGCAGGGCTCCGGCGGCAACGGCCGCCCGAAGAAGTCGACCGACCTCACAATCCTCGTGCCGCGCAAGGCGCTCGAGGAGATCCTGCGCCTCGAAACGAGCGACGAGGAAGGGAACGTCCACTTCGGCGTCTCCGAGAATCACCTCTTCTTCGAGGCCGGGGACCGCAAGCTCCTGGCGCGCATGATCGACGTCAACTTCCCGAACTACATGGAAGTGATCTCGCGCGACAACGACCGCCACGTGATGGTCGACCGCGAGCGATTGCTCTCGACGATCCGCCGCATCTCCCTCGTCGCCAACGAGCGGACGCGCGCGGTGCGCTTCGACTTTGCGCCGGGAAAGCTCACGGTGTCGTCGACGAACCCGGAGCTCGGCGACGCGCGTGAGACCCTGCCGATCGACTACGCCGGCAACCCGTTCTTCGTCGGCTTGAACGCCGCGTACGTCACGGACTTTCTCTCCGCCGTCGATACGCCGAGCGTTGCGCTCGACCTGAAGGACGAGAACTCGCAGTGCATCGGCAAGCCGGCGGCGAACGATGAGCTGCCGTACGAGTATTTGTACGTCGTGATGCCGATGCGGCTGGCGTGATCCTCCGCGGTCTCGTCACCTCGAATTTTCGGAATCTCGATCCCGCCGAGATCGCCTTTCACGCGAACACGAACATCGTCGTCGGCCGCAACGGCCAGGGCAAAACGAACCTCCTCGAAGCGATCTACTTTCTCGCCACCACGAAGTCGTTCCGCACGCCGCACCTCGCCAGCGTCGTCCGCTTCGATGCGCCGAGCGTCTTCGCGCAGGGCGTACTGGCGCGCGGCGGCGTGGAGAAGACGCTCTCGATCGGGCTGGAGAGCGAGACGCGGCGGCGCGTGCTGATGATCAACGAAGAGCGCGTGCCGCTGTCGCGCTATCTCAACGCCATGAGCGTCTTCGCCTACTCGTCGGCGCGGCTGGAGATCCTGCGTGGGTCGCCTGAGGAGCGGAGGCGCTTTCTCGACCGCGGCATCGCCAGCGTCGATCCGGCCTACCTCGACGCGCTGTCGCGCTACACGCGCGTGCTGAAGCAGCGGAACGCGCTCTTGCAGGAGGGAAAAACCCTCGACGCCTGGGACGAGGAGCTCGCGCAGACCGCGGCCGTCATTCAGAAATCTCGCGAAACGTACGCAATGTCGCTGTCCGAGGCGTTCGCGAAAATCGTCGAGCGTCACGCCTACCACGTGCGCGATTTGCAGATGATCTATCGCCCGAGTCTTCTGCCTGCCAAGCGCGCAGACGAGCTCCGCGCGCGCATGACGCTTGCCGGGCCGCAGCGCGATCAGCTCGACTTCGTCATGGCCGGCCGGCCGGCTGCCGAGGTGCTCTCCGGGGGCGAGCAGAAGATGATCGTCCTGTTTCTGAAGTTCGCGAAGCTCGACCTTTTTCGGGCCCGTTTCGACGAGCCCGCGGTCTTCCTTCTCGACGACGTCGACGCCGAATTGGACCTCGAAATCCTGGAGCAACTGCTGCTGCGCCTGCCTGCCGAAACACAGGTTTTCGCGACCTCGGCCAAGGAGCGTTTTCTGAGCGCGCTGGCGGCTGGTCCGCACCGCCGCTTACTCATTGAAAACGGTCGAGTTATAGCCGCCGAAGATTTCCCCTAAGACAGGATTTTTGTTGTAAAATTCAGCGTTTCCAATCGCGGCAAAACAACCTCGCCGCGCCTCCTAAAAGAAAGCGAACCGAATGACTGAGGACACCATCGCGGAAACGCATTCCGCTGAGAACTACACCGCCGAGGACATCAAGGTCCTCAAGGGCCTCGACGCCGTGCGGAAACGCCCCGGTATGTACATCGGGGACACCGATGACTACACCGGCCTTCACCACATGGTCTACGAGGTCGTCGACAACGCGATCGACGAAGCCCTCGCCGGCTATGCGGACCGCGTCAGCGTCACGATCCACCTCGACAACTCCGTGACCGTCGAAGACAACGGCCGCGGCATCCCGGTCGATATTCACAAAGAAGAAGGGCGCAGCGCAGCGGAAGTCATCATGACCGAGCTGCACGCCGGCGGTAAGTTCGACAACAACTCCTACAAAGTCTCCGGCGGCCTGCACGGCGTCGGCGTCTCCGTCGTCAACTTCCTCTCCGAGTGGCTGGAGCTGGAGATCCACCGCGACGAGTACGTGTGGCGCCAGCGCTACGAGCGCGGCGTCCCGGTCGCGCAGATCGAGCGCGGCGAGAAGACGCCGAAGCGCGGCACGCGCGTCACCTTCAAGGCCGACTCGCAGATCTTCTCCGTCACGGAGATGAACTACGAGACGCTCTCGCAGCGCCTCCGCGAGCTCGCCTTTCTGAACTCCGGCGTCAACATCACCATCGCCGACGAGCGGAGCGAGAAGCATCACGAGTTCTGCTACCAGGGCGGCATCGTCTCGTTCGTGAAGGACCTCAACAAGAACCGCACGGCGCTGCACGAAGAGCCGATCTTCATCCGCGACGAGCGCGACGGCGAGGCCATCGAGATCGCCCTGCAGTGGAACGACGCCTACAACGAGAACATCTACTGCTTCACGAACACGATCAAGAACCTCGACGGCGGCACGCATCTCGTCGGCTTCAAGGCCGCGCTCACGCGCACGGTCAACAAGTACGTCGAGTCGACCGGGGCGCTGGAGAAGCTCAAGCTCTCGCTCGAGGGCGACGACGTCCGCGAAGGCCTCGCCACGGTCATCTCCGTCAAGATCCGCGACCCGAAGTTCTCCTCGCAGACGAAGGACAAGCTCGTCTCCTCGCACGTGAAAACGTGGGTCGAGCAGATCATGTACGAGCGCCTCAGCGAATACTTCGAAGAGAACCCGAAGGACGCCAAGCGCATCGCCGACAAGATCGTCGACGCCGCCCGCGCCCGCGACGCGGCGCGCAAGGCCCGCGAGCTGACGCGCCGCAAGGGCGCGCTCGACTCCGCCTCACTCCCCGGCAAGCTCGCCGACTGCCAGGAGCGCGATCCGAAGTTCTGCGAGATCTTCTTCGTCGAGGGCGACTCCGCAGGCGGCTCCGCCAAGCAGGGCCGCGACCGCCGCTTCCAGGCCGTGCTGCCGCTCAAGGGGAAGATCCTCAACGTGGAGAAGGCCCGTCTCGACAAGATGCTCTCCTCCGACGAGATCCGCCTGATGATCACGGCCTTGGGCACCGGCATCGGCAGCGACGACTTCGCCGTCGAGAAGCTCCGCTACCACAAGATCATCATCATGACGGACGCCGACGTCGACGGCTCGCACATCCGCACGCTGATCCTGACGTTCTTCTTCCGCCACATGCAGGAAGTGATCAAGCGCGGTCACCTCTACATCGCCCAGCCGCCGCTCTTCAAAGTCGCGCAGGGCAAAAAGGAGTCGTACCTCAAGGACGAAACGGAGAAGTCGCGCTTCCTCCTCAACCGCATCGCCGAGTCGGTGGCGGTGACGCCGCAGGCCGGCCTGCCGCTGCGCGGCGAGGCGCTGGTCAACATGCTGCAGCGCGCCGAGGAGTACCGCACCACCGCGCGCAAGCTCGCGCAGCGCGGCGCGCCGCAGGATGCGATTGACGTGCTGCTGCACGCCGGCATCACCGACCGCACGGCCCTGGGCGACGCGGAGAAGATGAGCGCCGCCGTCGCCGCGCTCACCCGCGCCGGCTTCGAGCACGCGCGGGAGATGACGGATCCGGAGACGGAGACGCCCATCCTGCAATTCAACGTCGGCGTGAACGGCAGCGGCCGCAAGCTCACGGTCAATCCGGAACTGCTGTCGTCGTACGAGTACCGCCAGACCGCGAAGACGTACGAGTCGCTCTCGCACTTCGGCCTCCCGCCGTACGAGGTAAAGCACGGCGAGGAGACGACGACGTACGCGAGCGTCGACGCGTTGATCGACGCGATCTACAAGCTCGCCGAGAAGGGCCTCACGATCCAGCGCTACAAAGGCCTCGGCGAGATGAACCCCGAGCAGCTCTGGGAAACGACGATGAACCCCGTCACCCGCCGCCTCCTGCAGGTGGCGATCGAGGACGGCGTCGGCGCCGACGAGATGTTCACGATCTTGATGGGAGACCAGGTGCAGCCAAGGCGCGAGTTCATTCAGGACAATGCGCTGGATGTGAAGAACCTGGATATCTAGAAGGGGTTCTTAGGTTGTTAGGTTCTTAAGTTCTTACGAAACCTAACAACCTAAGAACCTAAGAACCAATCAATGGCAGACGAGTTCGACTACACAGGACACAACGAACCAAGGGTCCCCGTCAACATCGAAGACGAGATGCGCAAGTCGTATCTCGACTATGCGATGTCGGTCATCATCGGCCGCGCGCTCCCCGACGTGCGCGACGGCCTCAAGCCCGTACACCGCCGCATCCTCTTCGGCATGTACGAGCAGGGGAACACCGCGGGCAAGGCCTACAAGAAATCGGCGCGCATCGTCGGCGACGTCATGGGCAAGTACCACCCGCACGGCGACAGCGCCATCTACGACGCCGTCGTGCGCATGGCCCAGGACTTCTCCATGCGCTACCCGCTCGTCGACGGCCAGGGCAACTTCGGCTCGCTCGACGACGATCCCCCCGCGGCCATGCGCTACACCGAGGTGCGTCTCACGCGCTTCGCCGAAGAGCTCATGCGCGACGACATCGACAAAGAGACCGTCGACTGGGTGCCGAACTACGACGGCACCGAGCGCGAGCCGTCGGTGCTGCCGGCGAAGTACCCGAACCTCCTCGTCAACGGCTCCTCCGGCATCGCCGTCGGCATGGCCACGAACATCCCGCCGCACAACCTCGGCGAGGTGATCGACGCGTGCCTCATGATGATCGAGAACCCGAGGGTGACGTGGAAGGAGCTGATGACCGCCCTTCCCGGCCCCGACTTTCCGACCGGCGGCTTCATTCACGGCCTCGACGGCATCCGCCAGGCCTACGAGACCGGTCGCGGGATCATTCAGGTCCGCGCGCGCGCCGGGGTGGAGACGTCGAAGAAGGGCGACAAGCAGCAGATCGTCGTCACCGAAGTGCCGTACATGACGAACAAGGCCCGCCTCGAGGAGAAGATCGCGGAACTGGTGCGCGAGAAGCGCATCGAAGGGATCTCCGACACGCGTGACGAGTCGTCGCGCGAAGGGATCCGCCTCGTCATCGAGCTGAAGCGCGACGCGGTGCCCGAGGTCGTTCTGAACAATCTGTATCGCAACACGCAGATGCAGACGACGTTCGGCATCATCTTCCTGGCCATCGTCAACAACAAGCCGGAGGTGATGGACCTCCCGACCATCCTCCGGCACTTCGTCGAGCACCGCAAAGAGATCGTCGTCCGCCGTACGCGCTTCGACCTGCGCAAGGCCGAAGAGCGCGCGCACATCCTGGAGGGCCTCGTCAAAGCGCTCGACCACCTCGACGAGGTCATCGCCCTGATCCGCGGCAGCAAGACCCCGCCCGAGGCGAAGCAGGGCCTCGTCTCGCGCTTCGAGTTCACGGAGATCCAGGCGCAAGCGATCCTCGACATGCGCCTGCAGCGCCTCACGGGCCTGGAGCGCGAGAAGATCCTCGCCGAGTACACTGAGGTGCTCGAAGTCATCCGCAAGCTCAAAGAGATCCTCGGGTCCGAGCAGCTCGTGCTGAACATCATCTCGGACGAGTTGCGCGAGATCAAAGCGGCGTACTCCGATCCGCGCCGCACGGAGATCATCCCCGAGACGAACGAGATCTCCATCGAAGACATGATCGCCGACGAAGACATGGTCATCACCGTGTCGCGCGGCGGCTACATCAAGCGCTCGCCGCTGTCGCTCTACCGCGCCCAGCGCCGCGGCGGCAAAGGCCGCATCGGCATGCAGACGAAGGAAGAGGACATCGTCGAGCACCTCTTCGTCGCCTCGACGCACGCGTACGTCCTCGTCTTCACCGACCGCGGGCGGCTGTACTGGCTGAAAGTGCACCAGATCCCCGAGGTGGCGTCGAACGCGCGCGGCAAGGCCATCGTGAACCTCCTGCCGGTGGAGTCGGGCGAGAGCGTGCGCGCGTTGCTCACGACGCGCGACTTCAGCGAAGGCAAGTACGTCGTCATGGCCACGCGCGCCGGCAAGATCAAAAAGACCGAGCTCGCGGCGTTCTCGAACGTCCGCGCGACGGGCATCATCGCCATCGACATCGCCGAGGGCGACGACCTCTACGCCGTGCGCCTCTCTGACGGCAACTCCGACATCTTCGTCGGCAAGGCCGGCGGCCGCGTGATCCGCTTCAACGAGAACGAAGTGCGCCCGATGGGCCGCGGCGCCGCCGGCGTCCGCGCCGTCGAGCTGCGCGGCGAGGATCACCTCGTGGAGATGGACGTGCTCCCCGCGGGCGCCGTGGTCGAGGACGACAGCGAGCCTGAAGGCGACGAGACGGCCGAGGTGGCGGTCGAGAGCGGCGGCCCGTCGATCTTCACCGTCACCGCGAAGGGCTACGGCAAGCGCACGCCGGTGTCGAAGTATCCGACCAAGCACCGCGGCGGCATCGGCGTCATCGACATCAAGACCGGTGAGCGCAACGGCAACGTGGCCGGCATGGCCGTGGTGGCCGAGGAGGACCAGATTCTTCTCATCACCGAGCAGGGGATGATCCTGCGCGTTCCGGTGTCGTCGATTCCGGTCAAGGGCCGCAACATCCTCGGCGTGCGCGTCGTGCGAACCGAGGAGAATGACCGCGTCGTCGCTGCCATCAAGCTCGTCGAGAAGGACGAGGGCGAGGCTGAGGCCGAGGGCGAAGAGCCGGAAGAAGAATCAGTTCACTGAACGCGCTCTTCGGAGCGCGTTTCCTGCTGGTCGTCGCGGCGCGCTTTCGTGCGCCGCGGCACCGGCTCGTCTTCCGATCCCGCCATCAGCTCCCGCCAGCGCTGCGCTTTCATCCGCTCGAACACGCCGCCCGCGTGTCCCGCGGGAATCCAACTGTTCCCGCCGCACTTCGGACAGCGTCCTCGGAAGGCGATGTTTTTCCCGCAGTCGGGACAGATGATCACGAGCGAGTGCGACAGCTCGAATTTCTGTTCCCCTTCGGCGTCGAGGGAGTTCAGGAAAGCGCTGAGATTCGAGAAGGTTTCTTCGAGGGACATGGCTGCTCGGTTGTCAAGTCTGCATGCGACATGCCGATCTCGGCGACGAGCGCGATGGCGAGCAAAGTGGCTCCAACGAAAGGAATTGCGGCGCGGAGGTAGAGGCTGAAGGCGTCGAGGCCGGTGAGGCGCTGCACGATGGAGAAGGGGACGGGCGCGGCGACGAGGAGGAACGAGAGCGCGAGCAGCGTCGTGCGCCATGACCACGTTCGGTTGCGATGGCGCGCGTAGAGAAACGCGTACGGCAGCAGGAGAAAACTGAAGTAGTAGTTCTGGTTGTGCGGCGGCAGAAGGACCATGGCCAGCGCGACGACGCCGAATTCGAGGTCCTCGACTCCTTCGCGATTGCGCATGCGGAACATCAGCACGCAGAACGCGAGGAGGGCGACGGCGATGGCGACGCGGCTGGCGATCGCCGCGTGCGACAAGCCGGCGACGCGCACGATCGCGCCGGAGAGGCTCTGATCCAACTCCGACTTGATGAAGCCGCCGTACTTCGCTTGCAGCAGTGTCCCGTTGTTCTGCCATCCGAGGACGAGCTGCGTCGCGATCGCAATCGGAACGATGACCGCGATCGCCGCGATGACCGCTCGCCACTTCCGCTTCAGCACGAGCCACGGCAGGTAGATGATCGGGAGGAACTTTGCCATCGCCGCGGCGCCGATGGCTGCGCCGCACGCGCCGTCGCGCCTGCGGCGATAGAGCGCATACGCGGCGAAGAGGAGCAGGAGCTCGAAGATCTCGATCGTCCGCTGCGTGATCGCCTCGTACAGCGGATTGAAGTTGAGGAACGCGACGACGGCGACGAGCACGTCATCGACGATCTTCGCGGCGATGACGATCGTGACGGCGACGAAGATCAGATTCACGAACAGCCACGCTATGTACGCCGACCGCAGCGACGGGAACGCCAGGAGCGGCGCCGCGATCAAGTGCTCGAGCGGGCCGTAGTACCAGATGTCCGGGTGGCCCCACGAGAACATCTGCGTCCACCGCTGCGCCAAGCTGCCGTTCCAGAGGTCGGGCCGCCCCGCGAGCACTGCGAGCTTTCGCACCGGGAAGCTGGCCAGGAAGTCGCCGTAGAAGTTCTGGAGCGGCTGGCGCAGGCCGGTGAACGCAAAGTGCGCCAGCGAGTAGACGAGCGCCGCGGCCCAGAGGATCTTGCGCCGCATCAGATCCTCATGATGTCGAACTGCTCGTGGTGCAGCGCCTCGTCGGACTTGAAGACGAGGTGAATGCCGAGATTGCGCTCGATCTCCTCGAAGATCGGGTCGGATGCCGCGTGCAGCGTGCTGTAGACGACCGGGTGGATGCGCACGATCACGTCCTGCCCCTCGTGCAGGTCGCGCAGCTTCATGAGCTCGCGCCAGATCTCCAGCGCGATCGTGGTGTTCGACTTGATCCGCCCGCTGCCGCCGCAGTATGGACACGCCTGCGTCAGCGACCGCTCCAGCGACTGCCGCACGCGCTTGCGCGTCATCTCGATCAATCCGAACTCGGAGATCTGCAGGATCTTCGTCTTGGAGCGGTCCTTCTTGATCTCCTCCTCGAGCGTCTCGAAGAGGCGGGCGCGGTTGTTCGGCTCCTCCATGTCGATGAAGTCGAGCACGATGATGCCGCCGAGGTCGCGGAGGCGGATCTGGCGGACGATCTCCTTGGCCGCTTCGAGGTTCGTGCGGAAGACGGTCTCCTCGAGGTTCTTCCGCCCGACGTACTTGCCGGTGTTGACGTCGATGGCGACGAGCGCCTCGGTCTGGTTGATGACGATGTAGCCGCCCGACTTCAGCCACACTTTCGAGCGCAGCGCCTTGGCGATCTCCGGCTCGATGCCGAGCTCGTCGAAGATCGGCTCGTCCCGGCGGTAGAGCCGGACGCGCGAGACGAGGTTCGGCTGGATCTGGTCGAGGAATTCGACGATGCGCTGGTACTGGTCGATGGAGTCGACCCAGACGGTCTTGAACTCGGGCGAGAGGACGTCGCGGATGGTGCGCAGGACGAGGTCTAGGTCGTGGTGGATCGCCGTCGGCGCGGAGACTTTCTCGGCCTTGCGGCGGATCTGGTCCCAGAGGTCGGTCAGGTATTTGAGGTCGGCGCGGAACTCGTCCTCGTCGCGCCCCTCGCCCGCGGTGCGCACGATGAAGCCGCCCGCGCCGGCGGGGCGGATCGTCTCCAGGACGCGCTTGAGCCGAAGCCGCTCGTCCTCGCTCTCGATGCGCCGTGAGACGCCGATGTGGTTGACGGTCGGCATGTAGACGAGGAAGCGGCCTGGGAGGGTGATGTGGCTGGTGATGCGCGCGCCCTTGCCGGCGATGGTGTCTTTCGAGACCTGGACGACGATCTCCTGCCCCTCGCGCAGCAGGTCCGAAATCGACGTCTCGCGCGGCGGCGGTGACGGGACTTCGTCGAGGTGGAGCTCGTCGCTGTGCTCGCTGTCGTAGTCCTCGAGGTCTTCGATGACGTCGGAGACGTAGAGGAAGGCGTCGCGCTCCAGGCCGAGGTCGACGAAGGCGGACTGCATGCCCGGGAGCACTTTCGTCACGCGGCCTTTGTAGATGTTCCCGACGATAGTCCGCTGCCGCGTGCGCTCGACCCAGAGCTCCACGACCTGTCCCTCGTCGAGCACGGCGATGCGCGACTCGTGCTTGGTGGCGTTGATGACGATCTCGCGGGACACCGGGCGATTATGTCAGCATGCCGGCATGCTCACCATCTACTTCGCCGGCGCGATCAGCGGCGGCCGCGCCGACGTCGCGCACTACCGCCGCGTGGTCGACGCGCTCGCCGCCGACGGCCACCGCGTGCTCGCCGGCGCCGTCGCCTCGGAGGACGTGACCGCTCACGGCGAGGCCCTCGATCCCTGCGCGATTTTCACCCGCGACCTCGGATGGCTCGCCGAGGCGGACGTGCTGGTGGCGGAGGTGTCGGTGCCGTCGACGGGCGTCGGCTACGAGATCGCCGCGGCGCGCCACCGCTTCGGCATCCCGGTCGTCGCCCTCTGGCGCGCCGGGCACACGAAGCGCTGCTCGGCCATGGTCGCGGGGGACGCGGGAGTCGAGCTGATCGAGTACGATGACGCCGCCGAAATGCTGGCTCGCCTCCGCTCGAAACTGGCGAAATACGTTGCAGATGAGCGAGGTTTACGGGCCTGCTAAACGAGCACTCCGGCATAGCTCAGTTGGTAGAGCAGCGGACTGTTAATCCGCGGGTCGTAGGTTCGAGTCCTACTGCCGGAGCCACTTTCGCGATGCTCGCGTGCTTCGCGACGACCCTCGCATCTCCTGCGACGTATACCCGATCACTCGCGTTACATATTGGATCAACGGCGATGACGATCGGATCACTCACGATCATGAATTCATGTAACACGAACACGATCGGATCACGTTCGATCACGAATTCATGTCACACGAGCACGATGGGATCACTCTGGAACACGAATTCATGTCACACGAGCACGATCGGATCACTCGAGAACACGAATTCATGTAACAGGAGCTCGATCGGATCACTCGCGGTCATCCTTTAGACAACGTCCTTCACTTCGTATACACCGTCACCTCTGCCGAGGATCCCGCCGGCACCTGATCTGAGGGCGGGCCGTTCCACGACACGCGCACCGGCACGCGCTGGACAACCTTCACGAAGTTGCCTGAGGCGTTGTCAGGGGGGAGAAGGGAGAACGTAGCGCCGGTGCCGCCGGAGAGGCTCTCCACTTTGCCCTCGAAGTCGCGGCCACCGAGGGCGTCGACGCGGATGCGGGCGGCCTCGCCGGGGCGGACGCGTTTCATCTGCGTCTCCTTGAAATTCGCGATCACGTAGGTCGTGCGCGGCACGACGTTGACGATCGGCTGTCCGGGCGCGACGAAGGTGCCGACCCGCACGGCCAGCCTCGCGGCGATGCCGTCGGCGGGCGAGGTGATCTTCGTATAAGACAGGTTGAGCTGCGCCGCCTTCACCGCCGCCTCGGCGGCCTGGATGCGTGCCTGGGCGAGGCGCGTCTGCGCGCGCGCCGACTCCACTTGCGCGGACACCGGCGCGCTCTGCACCACGCGTCCCTGCGCCTGCTGCACGTTTGCCTGCGCCGCCTGCCGCGCGTTCTCCGCCTGAGACAACTTCGCCCGAGCGGAGGCGAGATCGGCGTCGGCGGCGTCGCGCGCGGCGCGCGCCGCGTCCACCTGCGCCCGCGAGATGTCGCCCTTTCCTCCGAGCTCCTCGGCGCGCGCGTAGTCGCTCCGGGCCTTCTTCGCATTCGCCTCGGCGCGCGCGATCGAGGCGTGCGCTTCGTTCACTGCGGCCGCCGAGGTGTCGACGTTCTCGCGCGCGCTCTGCACGGCGCCCTGCGCGGACACCAGCGCGCCCTGCGCCGTCGCACTCGTCACGGCCACGCGCGACGTGGCATCCGCGGCCTGTGCGCGCGCCGTCTCGAGATCCCCCTCGGCTTGCGCGAGCTTCACCAGCGCGTCCTGCGGGTCGAGCTCCGCGATCAAGTCTCCGCGGTGCACCGGCTGGTTCTCGTGAATGTGCACGGTGACGACCTGCCCGCTCACGCGCGCCGCCACCGCGACGAGGTCCGCCGTCACTTGCGCGTCGTCCGTCGTCTCCTTCCCCGAGGTCATCAGGGCGTACGCGCCGTAGGCGATCAGCAGCACGGCGATGGCGATCGCGCTGATCAGGTAAATCCGTTTGGCCCGATTCGGCTTCAGCACGGGCTCGTGGTGCGGGATATCGCTCATTACATCTCCATGTGCACTTCGACCGGCTCCGCGTGCTCCGGCATCCGCAAGAAGAAGACCAGGGGCAGTACGAGGAGGAAGAGAATCCCGGAGAGGTAGAAGAGCTTCTCGAACGAGATCACCATCGCCTGCCGGCGTACTTGCATGTCGAGCATCTGCGTCGCGGTCACCTGCGCGCCGTGCGCGTCGAAGCCGCGCCCCTGCAGCATGCGTTGCATCGCCGCCAGGCGTCCGGCGACCTCGGGGCGGTCGATGCTGAGGCTCGGCAGCATCGCCTCGCGCGCCCGCGACGCGTAGCGCGACATCATCGTCGCAAACACGGCCAGCCCCATCGAGCCGCCGGTCTGGCGCAGCAGCGAATTGAGTCCCGTGGCGTCGGGCAATCGATGCCGCTCGATCGAGCTGAGTGCTACCGTCGTCAGCGGGATGAAGAGGCAGCTGAAGGCCACGCCCTGCAGGATCAGCACGTTCACGATGCCGCGCGCCGACGTCTGCAGCGTGTAGTGCCCCATCAGCCACGCCGTGTACGCGAAGATCAGGATCCCGAAGGCGACGACGATGCGGGGCGAGACGTGGTTGTAGATGCGCCCGACGATCGGCATGACCACGAGCATCGTCAGCGACCGCGGCATCAGCGCGAGCCCCGCCTGCGTGGCGGTGAAGCCGAGGAGAATCTGCATGAAGATCGGCAGGAGAAACGTGACGGCCATCAGCATCGCGAACATCACCGCGCCGATCATCGTTCCGGAGAAGAAGACGACGTCGCGGAAGAGCGAGAAGTCGACGGCGGGCACCTTCGCGGAGAGCTCGCGGATGACGAGGAACACGAGCGAGACGATGGCCACGAGCGCGACGAGCTTGATCTCTCCCGACTCGAACCAGTCGTTGCGGTTCCCCTCCTCGAGCACGTACTGCATCGTGCCGAGGCCGATGATCAGCATGGCGATGCCGCCCCAGTCCATGTTCTGGCGCTGGCGCGCGGCCATGGCGTGCAGCGCCTCGCGCACATCGGGCGGCTCGTGCACGAAGCGCGAGACCATGAGCAGCGACACGAGACCGATCGGCACGTTGATGAAGAAGATCCACGGCCAGGCGTAGTTGTCGACGATGTAGCCGCCGAGCGTCGGCCCGAACGCCGGCCCGAGCACGACGGCCATGCCGAAGAGCGCCATGGCCATCCCCTGCTCCTTCGGTGGAAAGGTCTGGCGGAGGATGGCCTGCTCGGTCGGCTGCAGCGCGCCCGCGCCGAGACCCTGGAGCACGCGGAAGAAGACGAGGAGCGGCAGCGAGCGGGCCATGCCGCAGAGCGCCGAGCCGGCGATGAAGAGGACGAGGCAGGTCATGTAGACGCGCTTCTGTCCGAAGAGGCGCGCCAGGAATCCGGTCAGGGGCATGACCATGACGGTGGCGATGACGAAGCCGGTCGTGACCCAGGTGATCTGCTCGATGGTGACGCCGAGCGACCCGGTGAGGTGCGGCACGGCGACGTTGACGATCGACGCGTCGATCGCCCCCATGAGCGTGCCGAAGGTGATGGAGACGGTGACGAGCCACTTGTTGACCGGCTTGCGCTCCGGCGCGGCGGCGACGACGCCGTTCACGGTCGCGGCGGTCACGGCTTCGCCTCCTGCACGAGCGCGCGAATGTCGCCCGTGGCATGGGCGAGGTCGAACGCCGCCGCCGCGGCATCGGCGCGCGCGGCGATGAGGTCCTCGCGCGCCTGCCGATACGCGTCCTGGGCGCGGTCGACTTCGACCGGCGATCCGTACCCTGCGGCGCGCCGGTCGCGCGCCACGGTCAGCGCTTCCTCCGCAACGTTCACGTTCTCCTCGGCTACGGCCGTGCGCGCATTCGCATTCTCAACGTTGAGCGAGGCGCGGCGGACGTCCTGCTCCACGTCGCGCCGGCGTTGCGCGCTCCGGATCTCGACGTCGTGCTCCTCGATCTTGGCCCGGGCGATGTTCGCATCGATGTCGGCGTGCAGCAGCGGCACCGCCACCATGCCGGCGATGCGCCGCGAGTAACGGAGGTCGTTCGTCTTGTTGCCGCTCAAGTCGCCGAGGTAGTCGAAGCTGACGCTCGGGAGCCGGCGGGCCCGCGCGGCGTCGACGCCGAGGCGGGCGGCGGCTTCGCGCGCGGCGAGCTCCTTCAGCTCCG
>DATELQ010000133.1:0-26593 GCA_035276475.1 Thermoanaerobaculia bacterium
CTCCCGCTGCAGCGGCGCCACAACACGAAGAACGCCCGACGACGCAGTACGTGCCGCCGGCCGGCCTACAGCGCGGCGGCGCGTTCGGCGGCCCGCAGAGCGAGGACGCCAAGAAGCACGACGAAGCGCGCCGCTTCGCCCGCCTCCTTGTCTCGGAGATCAAGCTCTACAACGAGTCGAAGGTCGAGCAGGGGCGGAAGAACAAGGACATCTACGAGCGGCTCAAGGAAGACATCGACCGCAGCCGGCAGATGTACGACGAGCGCATCGGTGAGGACGTGCGGAAGTCGTCGAACTACTTCTACGACGAGTTGGTGCGGATCCTCGCGGACGGCGACGCCGCGTCCCTCGGGCTGTAGGCCGGCACGCGCGGCGCATTCAGCTGTTGCGTGCGTCGTAGCTGCCTCATCTTCGCCGTCGTCCTTGCGCTAGCGGGCTGCCACAAAAAAGAGGCCCCCGAAGCTGTCGCACGCCCGAAGCCGGAGGCGCCGCCGGACCTCGAAAAGCTGCGCGCCACGTTCACCGACAGTCTCGATGCGCTGAACGACAAGAAAGGCGCCGAGGCCGCGGCGAAGCTCGCCTCCTTCACCTTCGGCAAGCGCGCCGTCGAGGAGTACCGCCTCTGGCTCCTCAGCCAGGCGCTGCAGCTTGCGAAGAACGCTCCGCAGGCGCGGGTCACGCTCGCCCAGCTTTGGGTGCGCGACCTGAAGGGCGTCTACCGCGACGACGCCGGCTTCGCGCTGACGTCGCTCTACCAAAACGCCGGCGACTACCGGCACGCCTTCGAGACCGCCGCCGTGCTTGCGTCGGACAGCGCGTCATCCGACAACGCCGCGAAGGCGCGCATGTCCGCGATGGAAGCCGCGATGGCGATGGGCGACGTCTCCGCTGTCCTCTACGCCACGCGCAACCTCGCGATCAAGAATCCGGCCGCGGCGCCGGCGGGCGACGCCGTCGCGGTCGTGCAGTCGCTGTCGTCGCTCGCAGCCGACCGTCCCATCAAGCTCACGCCGCGCGAGCGCCTCGAGCGCGCCGTCAGCTTCCTCCGCGACGGCGACGGCCAGAACTGCCTCGACGAGATCACGCTCATGGAGGAGCTCGGCGTCCCGGCCGACCTCCGGCTGCCCGTGCAGCTCAACAAAGGCCTGGCGCTGCAGCAGCTCCGGCGCCTCGAGGAGTCGAACAAGCTCCTCGAGCCGCTCACCAGAGGACCGTACCGCTTCTCCGTCCCGGCGCTCTACTTCGCAGCGCGGAACTACCGCGTGCTCGCCGCGTCGATCAATCCGATCGTCAACAAAGTCATCACCGTGAAGCAGAAGGTGAAGGTCAAGAAGAAGACCGTCACGCGCAAGGTGAAGAAGACCGTGCAGCTCGTCGACCTGGCGAAGAAGGCGAAGAAGGAGTCGTACGACGCGCTCTACGTCCGGCGCCTCAAAGACCTGTTGCCGCTGCCGCTCGCCGACGACGTGCGCATCCAGGTCCTCACCGCGCTCATCGCCGCAGCAGAGGCGAAGAACCAGGACGAGTACCTGCGCGAGCTCATCCCGCAGCTCGCCAAGCTCGACCCGTCCCAGGAGGCGTCGTTGCAGCACTTCTGGGACAAGGCGTGGGCGGCGTACGCGCGCGGCGACTGGAACGGCGCGGTCGAGCAGATGACGTTCATCCGCGACCACTACCGCAATCCGAACGTGAAGCGCCAGTCCGCCTACTGGATTGCCCGCTCGCTCGAGCGCCTCGGAAAGAAGGAAGAAGCAGGCGCGATGTATCGCGCGCTGTCATCCGCGCCGTACGACGACGTCTACGCGAAGTTCGCCGAGCAGCGCGGTGCGCCGCACGCCGAGGCGACGAACAACCCGCTGACCATGAACCGCCCCGACTGGCGCGACATCGCCGAGCAGAACATGCCGCGCGAGCTGCGCCTCGCCTACGAGCTCACCGCGCTCGCCGATGCCCGCGACGCGCGCGCCGAGATCCTCGCCAACCGCTCGCGCAAGAACCAGCCGTACGCGGACGCGCTCATGGCAGAGCTCTACAACTACAGCGGCGACACGCTGTCGATGATGCGCGCACTGCGCAGCGCCTTTCCGCAGCTCGCCACCGTCGAGCAAGACTCCGTGCCGCCGTACTTTCTGAAGATGTACTACCCGATCAAGTATGAGAGCGCGATCCGCAAATACGCGAAGAAGAACGGCCTCGACCCGCACTTGGTCATGGGCCTCATCCATCAGGAGAGCTTCTACAACCCGCGCACGAAGTCGAGCGCCGGCGCGATCGGCCTGATGCAGCTCATGCCGGCGACGGGGAAGGAGCTCGGCGCGCGCGTCTTCCGCCGCTTCGACGTCGGCCAGCTGACCAACCCGGAGGTCAACATCGAGCTCGGGACGATGCACTTCCGCTATCTCGTCGACCTATTGGGCGGCAAGACCGAGCTCGCCATCGCGTCGTACAACGCCGGGCAGGGGAACGTGCTGAAGTGGCGGCGCGGCGCGCCGTCGAAGCCGATGGACGAGTTCCTCGAGTCGATCCCGTTCGCGGAGACGCGGAATTACGTGAAGCGCGTGACGATGCTGAGCGCGGCGTATGCGCGGATGACCAACTAAGCTCACGCGCCGAATGATGCCGTCGCCGGTCCGTTCGACCGCGGCATCTCCGCGAACAACCAAAAGATGCTCGCCGACGGACGGCAGATCTTCCGCTACGACACGTTCGGAGACGAAGCGTTCTGGAGCGACACGCTCAGACTCCACGAAGGCGTCGCCAAGGTCTCGCCGAAGACCGCGCTCGCCGTCGGCCTCAAGGTCGACATGGTGCGCTGCCGCCCGCGGTTGTCGCCGGCGTGAAGAACGGCACGGTGAACCTCGACGATCCGGCCACGACGGCGGCGCTGCTGCAGCTCAACGCTGTCGTCGGCGTGACCGGGCACTTCTCGCCGGAAGGGCGCGACGACGTTCTTCACCGCGCTCGACGTCACGAACAACAGCAACCAAGCGACGGTCGTCGAGTTCGAGTACGTTCCTGCCGACGGCTCCGCGCCGCGCAGCGGTCTTCTCGGCACGCTCGCGCCGCTCGACAACCTGCACATCGACGATTTCCTGAAATCGCTCGCGGACGCCGGGCTCCTCCCGTCCGGCAACGGCGACAGCTTCGACACGCTGCTCCTGACGTTCACGAATCCGGCGTTCACGAAAGGGACTGAGGCGACCGCGGTGGCGCGCGTCTACAGCGTCACGCCTGACGGGAAAGGAACGTACGGCATCGCCTACCGCGCGCCGGCGCTGACGACGAACGGCGCGCATGCGTTGACGTCGATCGTGCGGGCGGGCGGCGGGATCGTGTCGAACGTCGGCATCGAGAACGTCGGCATCGACGACGCCGGCGCGGCTGCCGGCCCACAGCCCAGTTCACGCTCGCGCCGGGACAGGTCATGCAGCTCAACGACGCGGCGCGGCAGAACGCGATTCTTCGTCGACGAGATCGCCGGCACCGCGCAGATCCGCGGCTACGTGGTGATGAAGGACACGACGACGAACGACGGCTCGTTCGTGGTCATGCAGGAGCAGTAACGCGCTACGGGATGTACCCCCGCATCGTCCGCGCCGTCAGCCCCGGCTTGTCGACCTTCACCTCCACCGCGCGGAATCCCTTCGCCGGCTCGGCGCGATAGCCGATGATGTACTGCGCGCGCAGCTCCTTCTCGAGCTGCGCAAGCGTCTCGCCGAGCTGCTTCTCGTTGCGGATGAACCAGGCGTTGCCGCCGGTCTCCGCGGCGAGCGTGCGCATCGTGCCGCCGCCGAGGCCGAAGAGACCGCTCATGCCGAGGCCGACGAAATAGAGCGGCACGCGCGCGGAGTGCGCATAGGTCACGAGCTCGTCGTACGTCACGCGCGTGCTCATGTCGCCGCCGTCGGTGATGATGATCAGCGCCTTGCGCCCGGGCAGACCGCGGAAGCGATAGAGCCCGGTGGCGATCGCGTCGTAGAGCGACGTCACCCCCTTCGGCTTCGGAATCGAGTCGACCTGCGCCTCCAGCGCGGCCGGCTCGCTGACGAACGGCGCGACCTTCTGCGGATCGAGCGCGAAGCCGCCGACGAACGCGCGGTCTCCCACGCGCACGAAGCGTTTCAGAAACTCCGTCGAGGCCTTCTTCGTCCCCTCCATCCGTTTACCCATGCTCACGGAGTGATCGATGAGCAGCCCGATCGCGATCGGCAATTTCTCGGCTTCCTGAAACGCCGTGATCGTCTGCGGCGCGGCGTTGTCGGCGATGGTGAAGTCGCTTTGCTTTAGATCGCCTACCGGCGCGCCCGCCGCGTCGAGGACGCTCACCTGCAGCTCGACCACGCCCGCATCCGCCGCCGCCACGGCCGCCCTGCTGTCGCCGGTCGAGGCGCGGAGCGTGTCGGTGCCGTTCAGCGCGTTGGGCGGAAGATCGATCGCGTACGGCGGATGCGCCCACTCGAAAATCTTCTTCTCGCCGGCGAAGAGCGCGACGTTCCCGATCTCCTTGCCGGCCGGGTTCTGCACGCTCACCTTGATGTGATTGATGCTGTCGGGCGTGACGGTGCGGATGATCGTCACCGTGCGCGGCGTCTCGTGCTCGTCGACCACGAAGGCGTCGGCGTCGACGTAGCGCCCTTGCTCGTCGTACCCGACCGCGCGGACCTCCACGCGGCTCGGCAGCAATCCGAGGTTGAGCTCCGCGCGGTACGGGGGCTCGTTCTTCGTAACGATCTTTTTCCCTTCCACCCAGAACTCGACGCGCTTCACCGGCGGCTGCACGTCGACGTCGACGAGGAAGAGGTTGACGGCGACGTCGCGCCGCGGCGTCGAGATCTTCACCGCCCCGGCGTTCTCCGGCACGACTCCCTCGGCCGGCACCGCCGCGACGGCGACGTACGCCTTGTTCGTCTTCGCGATCGCCACCTTCCGTGACGTCTTGGCCACGATCACCGGCGCCGACTCCTCGAGCGGCACCATGATCCGCGCCTCGATCTCTGCGTCGCCGGGCGGCAGCGTCTGCACCGCCGCGAGCGACTCGCGCTGCGACTCCGGCAGCGAGAAGCGGAAGCGCTTCACCACCGCGCCGTTTTGCGAGACCGAGCCGGCGATCACCAGCGGCACGCCCGGCGGCACGTCGGGGCCGATGCCGAAGCGGAAGGTCGTCCGCACCACCACGCCGTCGGGCGCGTCGCCGAGGGGCTCGACGTCGATCGTCATCTTCCCCGGCTCGGCGGCCAGGAGCGGCGCGGTGACGAGAAAAAGAGCAACGAGGAGTCGTTTCATCATTCGTAAGATACCTTCATGAACGTCGCCGCCATCACCGGCGTCTCCGGCGCGGGCAAGACGACGCTGATCGTGGCGCTGATCCGCCGCTTCATCGCGGAGGGGAAGCGCGTCGGCGCCATCAAGCACACTCATCATGTGTTGAACGAAGAGCACCGCGGCGACACCGGCAAATTCCTCGACGCAGGGGCGGAGCCGGTCGTTTTCGCCGGAAAAGGCGAAGCGGTGGTGTTTCGTCACAACGGCACGGCGCACGTGACCTTTGCCGACGAGCGCGAATTGCTGCGGCTCTTCGACACCGACGTGGTGCTCGTCGAGGGCTTCAAGTCGTCCGACGCGTGGCCGAAGGTCGAGGTCGGCAGTGAGCGGATCGCCGTCGAAGACGCGGCCGCGATTCTCGATAGAATCTGGCGCTCTCGATCATGACCGTGGCCACCGCCCTTCGTTACCGCGCAGTCCTTTTCGATCTCGACGGAACGCTCGTCGACTCCTACGATGCCTTGACCGAGGCCGTGAACTTTGCGCGCCGGCAGCACGCCCTGTCCGAGCTGAGCGGCGCGCGCATCCGCGAGTGCGTCGGCGACGGCCTGGAGACGCTGCTCCAGCGCGCGTTCGATACCGTGGACGTGCCGGCCAGCGTGACCGGCGCGTTCGAGCGCCGCTACGACGAGATCTGCTGCCAGGAGTCGAAGGTACTCGCGGACGTCGAGGCCACGCTCGCGGAGCTGCACGACGCCGGCGTGGTGATGGCCGTCTGCACGAACAAACCTACGGCGTTCTCGAAGAAGATCCTCGACTTCCTGGGACTCTCTCCCTACTTCCGCGCCATCGTCGGCCCGGATCTGGCGGGCGCGCGGAAGCCACAGGCGCAGCACGTCCTTCACACGCTCGCGGCGACGTCGTGCGCACCGGGCGAAGCGCTCTTCGTCGGCGACATGCCGATCGACGTCCGCGCCGCGCGCAACAGCGGCATCGACGTCGCCGTCGTCGCCACCGGCTCGTCCTCCTCGGACGCCCTGCGCGCGGCGGCGCCGGATCATATTCTGGAGAGGTTTTCGGATCTTCTGAAGATCGTCTTTGCGTGAAGTACCGGTACCTCTTCTTCGACGTCGACTCCACGCTCGTCACGATCGAAGGGATCGACGTGCTCGCCGGCGGCAATCCGGAGATCGCGAAGCTGACGAGCGCGGCGATGAACGGGGAGGTGCCGCTCGACGAGGTCTACGCGCGGCGGCTGGAGATCATCCGACCGACGCGTTTCGCGGTTGCGGCGCTCGCCGACCAATACCTCGCGTCGCTCGTCGACGGCGCTGAGGAGGTGATCGCGTCACTGCGCGAGCGCGGGCACGTTTTGCATTTAGTCACTGCCGGAATCGAGCAGGCCATCGCGCCGCTTGCGGAGCGGCTCGGCATTCGCAACGTCCACGCCGTACGCTTGATGTTCGACGAAAACGGCAACTACGAAGACTTCGACCGCCGCTCCCTCCTCGCGCGCGCCGGCGGGAAGGAGCTCGTCGTCCGCGCCGTCCGCGCTCGTTCGAAAGGCGGCGCGGCGATGATCGGCGACGGCGCCAGCGACCTCGAGGCCAAGCCGGCCGTCGACCTCTTCATCGGATTCGGAGGGGTGGCCGAACGGCCGCGCGTAAGGGAGAATGCAGACGTTTTCGTGACGGATCTGCGCGATGTCCTCCGCTATGTCTAAGTTCTTCATTCCCGGCCCGACCTGGGTGCGCCCCGAGATCCTGCAGGAGATGGCGCGGCCGATGATCGGTCACCGCGGCGCGGAATTTCGCGAGCTCTACGCGCGCATCGCCGCCGGCCTCAAGCCGCTCTTCGCCACCGCGCACGACGCCTTCGTCATGACGGCGACGGGCACCGCGCTCATGGAAGCGTCGCTCGTGAACTGCGCGAGCCGCCGCGTCCTCGTCACGACGTGCGGCGCGTTCTCCGAGCGCTGGGCCGCGATCGCCGAGTCCCTCGGGCTCGAAGTCGATAAGCTCGCGGTGGAGTGGGGACAGGCCATCGACCCCGAGGACCTCGCCGACCACCTCGCCTCGCGCAAGACGCATTACGACGCGGTGACGATCACGCACAACGAGACCTCGACCGGCGTGACGAACGACGTCGCTGCGCTCGCGCGCGCCGTGCGCGCGGAGTCATCCGACACGCTCGTTCTCGTCGACGCCGTCTCCTCGCTCGCCGGCATCCCCGTCCGCTTCGACGAGTGGGGTCTCGACGTCTGCTTCGCCTCGGTGCAGAAAGGCATCGCATTGCCGCCGGGCATCGCCCTCGTCGCCGTCTCGCAGCAGGCGCTGGCGCGCGCGCAGAAGATGCCGTACCGCGGCACGTACTTCGACTTCCTCAACTACAAGAAGCACGCGGACGACGGCGGCGTGCCGTCGACGCCGTCGATCCCGCACTTTTACGCGCTCGCCGCGCAGCTCGACCACATCCTGCGCGAGGAAGGGCTCGAGGCGCGCTGGCGCCGCCACGAGGAGATGCGCGAGACGACGATCGCACGAACGGCGAAGTTCGCGAAGCTCGCCTCCGACCGCGCGCACGCCTCGGCCACCGTCACCGCGCTCGCCCCCGTCCGCCCGCCCGAGGAGCTGCGTGCCGCCATGCGCCAGCGCGGCTTCACCCTCGGCGGGGGCTACGGCAAGTGGAAGGAGGCGACGTTCCGCATCGGCCACATGGGCGACATCACGATGGAGGCGCTGAACGCGATGCTCGACGCGCTCGAAGAGGTGGCCGCGGCATGAAGGTCCTGGTCACGGAGACGATCGCCGAGGCGGGGCTGAAGATCCTCCGCAGCGCGAGCGACGTCGATCTCGACTACCGCCCCGGCCTCAAAGGCGACGACCTTCTGCGCGCCGTCGCCGAGGCCGACGCGCTGATCACGCGCAGCGGTACTGCGGTGACGCCGGAACTTCTGAATGCCGGCGTCAAGCTGCGCGTCGTTGGCCGCGCCGGCGTAGGGCTCGACAACGTCGACGTCGACGCCTGCACCGCGCGTGGGATCCTCGTCATCAACGCGCCGACGGCGAACGTGATGTCGGCGACGGAGCACACGATGGCCATGCTGCTGTCGCTCTGCCGCAACATCCCCGAGGCGCATGCGAGCGTGAAGCGCGGCGAGTGGACGCGCGCGAAGTTCATGGGCGTCGAGCTCAATGGCAAGACCCTCGGCATCATCGGTCTCGGCCGCATCGGCAAGCTGCTGACGGCTAGGACGCGCGCGTTTGGCATGCACGTCATCGCGTACGACCCGTACATCGCCCCGAACGTCTTCGAGACCGCCGGAGCGCAGCGCGCCTCGCTCGACGAGCTCCTGGCGAAGTCCGACGTCGTCACCGTGCACACGCCGCTGACCGAGGAGACGCACGGCATGCTCGGCGCGGCGCAGATCGCCAAGATGAAGGACGGCGCGATCGCGCTGAACATCGCCCGCGGCGGGATCTGGAACGAGCAGGCGCTCGCCGACGCGCTCAACAGCGGCAAGCTCGCCGGCGCCGCCGTCGACGTCTACGAGAACGAGCCGCCGGGGAAGGACCATCCGCTCCTCAATGCCAAGAACATCATCCTGTCACCGCACATCGGCGCGAACACGCTCGAGGCGCAGGACCGCGTGGCCATGCAGACAGCGGAGAACGTCGTGGAGGCGCTGCGCGGCTCGATCTTCGTCTCCGCGGTGAACCTGCCGTTCGAAGGCGTCGTCGACGCGGAGGACAAAGGTCTCGTCAGCCTCGCCGAGAAGCTCGGCCTCTTCGCCGCGCAGATCATCGGCGCGCCGGTCTCGCGCGCCACGATCGAGACGTACGCGATTCCCGAGCGGCTGCACGAGATCCTGACCATTGCGGCGGTCAAGGGCGTGCTCGAGCCGCACCTCGTCGAGTCGGTGAACTTCGTCAACGCCAAGCAGCTCGCGGCGGAGCGCGGCATCTCGGTCGACGTCATTCCGCACGACACGCCGCGCGACTACCGCAACCTCATCACCTTCCGCGCCGGCGCGAACGGCCACGAAGTCTGCATCTCGGGGACGCTCTTCTCCGAGCACCAGCAGCGCATCGTCTCGGTCGATCAGTTCCGCATCGAGTTCCGTCCCGAGGGGCACTTGCTCTACATCATCAACAACGACGTCCCCGGCGTCGTCGGGCGCGTCGGCACGCTGCTAGGCGAGGCCGGCGTCAACATCGCTGAATACAACCTCGCGCGCAACTCCAGCGGCGGGACGGCCATGTCGATCGTCAGTATCGACTCGGCGCTCGACCCGAGGGTGATCGACGCGTTCGGGATCTTTCCAGCGATCA
This sequence comes from Thermoanaerobaculia bacterium, assembly GCA_035276475.1. Classification (GTDB taxonomy): domain Bacteria; phylum Acidobacteriota; class Thermoanaerobaculia; order Gp7-AA8; family Gp7-AA8; genus DATDFB01. Next base: position 9,594 of record DATELQ010000133.1, read on the forward strand.
AGGCGGTGAAGCAGGTCCGGTTGTAGCTAAAATCAACGAGGATGCAGTATCGCGATCTCGGGCGCACGGGAATCCGAGTCAGTGCCATCGGCTTCGGCGGCTGGGCGATCGGCGGCGCAGCCGAGGCCTCGGGGACGCCGCTGGGGTGGGGGCGCACCAGCGACGACGACTCGCTCGCCGCGATCCGCCGCGCGCGCGATCTCGGCATTACCTTCTACGAGACGGCCGACAGCTACGGCTTCGGCCGCAGCGAGTCGCTCCTCGGCATCGTCCTTTCGCGCCGGCGCAACGAGGTCGTCATCGCCACGAAGGTCGGCATCGTCCGCACCGCCGCCGGCGAGATGCGCAAGGACTTCTCGAAGCAGCACATCTTCAACGCCGTCGACGGCTCGTTGCGCCGCCTGCGCAGCGACTACATCGATCTCTACCAGGCGCACAACCCGTCGATCGAAGAGCTGCGCCGCGAAGAGATCCAGGAAGCGATGGAGATGCTGCAGGACGCCGGGAAGATCCGCTCGTGGGGCGTCTCGATCAGCACGCCCGAGGAGGGGATGGAGATCGTGGAGCGCGGCTGGGGGCACGCCCTGCAGGTGCTCTACAACATGCTCAACCAGGGGCCGGCGCGCGAGCTCTTCCCGGCCGCGCAGGCGAAGGGCTACGGGATCATTGCGCGCGTGCCGTTGGCGTCCGGGCTGCTGACCGGGAAGTTCAACGTGGAGTCGCAATTCCCCGCCGACGACGTGCGCCAGAACTTCCTCACGCCGCGGCGGCTGCAGGAGGCGATCGACTGGGTCGACGAGGCGAAGGCGATCATCGGCGGCAGCGCCCGCAACCTTGCCGAGGCGGCGCTGCGCTTCGTACTGGCGCACGAGGCCGTCTCGACGACGATTCCCGGCGCGAAGAGCATGCACCAGGTGGAGACGAACGCCGCGGCCGCCGAGGGAGCGCTGCCGGCCGACGTCGTCGACAAGCTGCGCGCCCGGCTGGGAGACGTCAACTTCTATCAAAAGCACGGCATACGGATCTGACGCGAAGCGTTCTAACCGTGTCATGCCCTCTCGCACGATCTCCATTCGCGGAGCGCGCACGCACAACCTCAAGAACATCTCGGTCGACATCCCCCAGCGCCAGCTCACGGTGCTGACGGGGCCGTCGGGCTCGGGGAAGTCGTCGCTCGCCTTCAATACTCTCTATGCCGAGGGGCAGCGGCGGTTCGTCGAGTCGATGTCGACGTACGTCCGGCAGTTCCTGGAGCGGATCGACCGCCCCGACGTCGACGAGATCGACGGCATTCTCCCCGCCATCGCCATCGAGCAGAAGAATTCGGTGAAGAACGCCCGCTCCACCGTCGCGACCGCCACCGAGCTCGCCGACCACATCCGCCTCTTCATGACCTACTGCGGGGAAACCTTCTGTCCCGACTGCCAGCGCATCGTGCGCAAGGACTCGCCGGAGTCGGCCACCGCCGCCATTGCGGAGACGCTGCGCGGCAAGCGCGCCGTCGTGCTCGCGCCGATCTTCTTCGACGCCGCCAACCGCGAAGAGGTGCTCGTCCAACTCATCAAGGCCGGCTACTTCCGCGCCTGGATTAACGGCGAGGTTCAAGACATCAAAGAGGTCGATACGAGCGGCTTCCACTCGCTCGAGGTCGTGATCACACGGCTGCGCATCGACGAGGAGCGTCTCGGCCAGGTCACCGAGGCCATCGAGCAGGCCTTCGCGCTGGCGAAGGGGACGGTGAACGTGCTGGGGGAGGGGGAGGACGGCTGGGTCTCGCACCGCTTTACGTCGCGCTTCGCCTGCAACAGCTGCGGGCAGGAGTTCGTCGAGCCGGTGCCGCATCTTTTTTCGTTCAATTCGCCGCTCGGCGCGTGCACGCAGTGCCAGGGCTACGGCCGGATCATCGGCATCGACATGGAAAAGGTCATCCCGAACCGCGCGCTGCGTCTCGACGAGCTGCCGGTGGCGCCGTGGAACTCCGCCGGCTACGAGGACTGCTACGAGGACCTCGAGAAGGCCGCGAAGAAGTACAAGATCCGCCTCGACGTGCCGATCGAGAAGCTCACCGCGGAGGAGTGGGAGCTCCTCTACAACGGCCGCGGCAAGTGGTACGGCATCAAGGGCTTCTTCGAGTGGCTGGAGACGAAGAAGTACAAGATCCACGTGCGCGTGAAGCTGGCGAAGTACCGCAGCTACGAGCCGTGCCCGCAGTGCCACGGCTCGCGGCTGAAGGCCGCCGCGACGAACGTCAAGTTCCGCGGCCGCACGATCGGCGACCTGTTTGCGATGGACGTGAAGACGGCGCGGCGGTTCTGGGAGTACCTGCCGCTGGACCGCTCCGAGGAGGCGATCGCCGGGCACCTGCGGCGGGAGATCGTGAATCGGCTCGTGTATCTCGATGAGGTGGGGCTGTCGTACCTAACGCTCGATCGCCAGACGCGTACTTTGTCGGGAGGGGAGTCGCAGAGGATCAACCTGGCCGCCGCTTTGGGCTCTTCTCTGACGGAGACGATGTACGTGATCGATGAGCCGACGGTGGGGCTGCACGCGCGCGATTCCGAGCGACTGCTGGCCGTGCTGCGGCGTTTGAAGAATGCCGGAAACACAGTCGTCGTCGTGGAGCACGATCCGACGATCATCGCCGGCGCGGAGCACACGATCGAGCTCGGGCCGGGGGCGGGGGAGTTTGGGGGCTCGGTGGTTTACGAAGGGAAGGCGCGCCCCTCACCCAGCCTTCAGCCAACCCCTTCCCGCGAGCGGGGAGAGGGACCTGTCCTCCACATCCGCAACGCGCGCGAGCACAACCTCAAGGGAGTGGACGTCGACATCCCCCTCGGCCAGCTCGTCGCCATCACCGGCGTCTCCGGCTCGGGGAAGTCGACGCTTATCCGCAACTGCCTTTTCAACAAATACCAGCGCGACGTGCGCGGCGTGACGGGGCTCGACGTCGGCAAGGCGGACGTCGACGTCGGCGACACGATCTACGACATGCAGTTCGTCGATCAGTCGCCGATCGGCCGCTCCACGCGCTCGAATCCGGCCACCTACGTCAAGGCATGGGACGAGATCCGCAAGCTCCTCTCCGAGACGACAGCGGCGAAGCTGAACGGCATCACCGCCGGCCACTTCTCCTTCAACACCGCCGGCGGCCGCTGCGACACCTGCGAAGGCGCGGGCACGGTCACGATCGACATGCAGTTCCTCGCCGACGTCGAAGTGCTCTGCGACAAGTGCGGCGGCAAGCGCTTCAACGAGCAGGTCATGAAGGTGACGTACAAGAGCAAGAACGTCGACGACATCCTCAAGCTCACCGTCGACGAGGCGATGAAGTTCTTCGTCGACAAGCGCGCCATCCTGAAGCGCCTCGTGCCGCTCCGCTCCGTCGGTCTCGGCTACCTCCGCCTCGGACAGTCGACCGAGTCGCTCTCCGGCGGCGAGGCCCAGCGCCTCAAGCTCGCCTCGTTCCTCGCGGAGAACACGAAGCTCGACCAGCCGCGCCTTTTCCTCTTCGATGAGCCGACGACCGGGCTGCACTACACCGACGTGGAGCAGCTCATCCGCACGTTCCGAGAGCTGATCGACCGCGGCAACTCCGTCGTCGTGATCGAGCACAACATCCAGCTCATCGAAGCGGCGGACTGGATCATCGACCTCGGTCCCGAGGGGGGAGACCAGGGCGGGGAGCTTGTGGCGGTGGGGACTCCAGAGGAGATCGCGGCGAACGAGCGGAGCATCACCGGGCGATACCTCCGCGCGGGCAAGCCCGTCGAAGCGGCATGATCGTCGCCGCGCTGTCGATCGCCGCCGCTCAACTCGTCTTCGACAACGCACGCATCGCCTCGGCCGAGGACGCCGGCAAGCTGTGGGGAAAGCCGCTCTACGGGCCGATGATCATCGTCGACCGCAACACGCGCGACTTCGTGCGCAACGACGGCACGAACGGCACGCTGCCGAAGGAGACGATCGTCGCGAACACAGCGTCGATGCTCGACGGGAAGCTGACGACGATGATCGCGCTGCAGTCGCTCGGCGACACGGCGGTGCAGCAGCGACGCCTGGCCATGCACGAGTGCTGGCACCGAATTCAGAACGACCTCGGCTTCCCGGCGAGCAATCCGAACAACGCGCATCTCGACACGCTCGACGGGCGCGTGTCGCTGCAGCTCGAGTTGCGGGCGCTGTCGGCGGCGCTGCGCTCGACGGGTGACGCTCGCATGGCCGCGATCCGCGATGCCGTCGCGTTCCGTTCCGCACGCCGCGCGCAGTTCAAGGAGGCGGGGGAGTTGGAGCGCGCGCTGGAGAACAACGAAGGTCTCGCCGAGTACACCGGCGTCGCGCTGCGCGGCACGCCGGCCGATGAGTCGCGGCTGGTGATCGCGCGGGAGATCGAGCACGTCGATCCGAAGACGTCGTTCGTGCGCGGCTTCGCCTACCTCACCGGGCCGGCGTACGGGCTGCTGCTCGATGAGCTCAAGCCGGGATGGACGCGCACGTACAAGGTGACGGACGACCTCGCGGCCGTGACGGGCGTCGATGGCGGCGTCGCGCGCCCACAGCAATACGGCGGCGCCGAGCTCCGCGCGGCCGAGGAGAAGCGCGATCGCGAACAGCGCGATCGCGTCGCCCGATACCGCTCCCGCCTCGTCGACGGCCCCGTGCTGGAGCTCCCGATGATCGACGCCCACTTTGGCTTCGACCCGAACGCCGTCATTCCTCTCGGCGACGCCGGCAATGCCTACCCGACCCTCGACGTCACCGCGCCGTGGGGCCACATCAGCGTCGACCGAGGCGCACGCATCCCGAACGACTGGTCGAAGATCGTCGTGGCCGCCGAGGAGCGCGGAAAACTGGAATTGAAACCGTCTTGCAAACTCGTTCCTGGCAAACGCGACGGTGATTGGCGCGTCTCCTGCGAGTAAGCCGGTACAATGCGCCGCATCAGGAGAGATCGATGAGCGTTGCTGAGAAGGAGTATCCCGACATCATCGGAGCGCGTCCGGACGAGCCGCCGCCGTTCGAGCCGTACATCCCGGCCTCGACCAACCTGCGCGAGTTGACGCCGCTGCCGATCATCATCGGCACGCTCCTCGGCATGGTTTTCGGCGCGGCCTCGCTCTACCTGGTGCTCAAGGTCGGCCTCACCGTCAGCGCCTCCATCCCGGTGGCTGTCCTCTCGATCACCTTCTTCCGCATTCTCTCCAAGGTCGGCGGGCGCGACGCCACCATCCTCGAGAACAACGTCGTCCAGACCGCCGGCTCGGCCGGCGAGTCGATCGCCTTCGGCGTCGGCGTGACGATGCCGGCCATCCTCATCCTCGGCTTCGACCTCGAGTTCACGCGCGTGATGCTCGTGGCCGTTCTCGGCGGTTTGCTCGGCATCCTGATGATGATCCCGCTGCGGCGTGCCCTGATCGTTGCGCAGCACGGAAAGCTCAAATATCCCGAGGGGACGGCGTGCGCCGAGGTGCTGAAGGCGGGCGCATCGAAGGAGTCGATCGAAGCAGCCTCCGAGAGTGCGAAAGAGGAGATGGCCAGGCTGGGCGGCCAGGCCACGAGCGCCAAGACGATCTTCGCCGGCTTCGGCATCGGCTTCATCTACAAGGCGATGAACGTCGCCCTGCGCTGGTGGAAGGACACGCCGGAGCGCATCTTCGGTCCGCCATTCGCGGCCGGCTCCGTCTCGGCGGAGATCTCGCCCGAGCTTCTCGGCGTCGGCTACATCATCGGCCCGCGCATCGCCTCCATCATGTGCGCCGGCGGCGTGCTGGCCTACCTCGTCCTCATTCCCGCAATCAAGTTCTTCGGAGCCGGACTGGCCGCACCGCTGGCGCCGGAATCGACGCGCCTGATCAAGGACATGTCGCCGAACGCAATCCGCAGCGCCTACATCCTCTACATCGGCGCCGGCGCGGTGGCGGCGGGCGGCATTGTCTCGATGCTGCGCTCGCTGCCGACGATCTGGCACGGGCTACGCGAAGGGCTGAAAGACGTACGCGGCGGCTCGGCCGCGCGCGAGGGGATGCTCCGTACCGATCAGGACCTCTCCATGAAGTTCGTGCTGATCGGCAGCTTCGCTCTCGTCGCCATCATCGCCCTGGCCAGCCCCCTCTACCACGGCGGCACCGGCGTGATGGCGCGCGTCATGGCCGCCATCCTCATCGTGGTCCTCGGCTTCCTCTTCGTCACCGTATCGTCGCGCCTCACCGGCGAGATCGGCTCCTCGTCGAACCCGATCTCCGGTATGACCGTGGCGACGCTGCTCATCACCTGCCTCGTCTTTTTGGTGATCGGCTGGACCGGTCCGTCGTACTACGTCACGGCGCTCTCGATCGGCGCGATTGTCTGCATCGCCTCATCGAACGGCGGCACGACGTCGCAGGACCTCAAGACCGGCTTCCTGGTCGGCTCCACACCGCGCAATCAGCAGATCGCCATTCTCATCGGCGCGCTGGCATCAGCTCTCGTGCTCGGACCGCTGCTGCTCATGCTCAACAACAACGGCAGCGTGGTCCTGCCGCGCATGAGCTCTGAACCCGTGAGCAGCGAGGAAGGGGCCCCTCTCAAGCAGGTCGAGAACTGGCCGGCTGACTTGCACGCGGATGCGTCGACGCTGGCCGGGCTGTCGCATCGGACGTACGAGGGGAAAGATTACTCCGTCTGGCACTACACGCCGGCCGGCGGCGCCTCCGCTCAGGAGTTCCTGGTCGACGCCGGCGGCACGCCGCAGTACCTCGTCGACCCTGTCATCAACGGTACGCACAAGTACCTCGCCAACGGCAAGGACGCGCCGAAGAAGTTCGACGCGCCGAAGGCGACGCTGATGTCCTACATCATCAAGGGCATCCTCAATCACAAACTGCCGTGGGGCCTGGTGCTCCTCGGCGTGATGATCGCGCTCACCCTGGAGATGTCCGGCATCCCGTCGCTCGCGTTCGCCGTCGGCGTCTACCTTCCGCTGTCGTCGTCGAGCCCGATCTTCATCGGCGGCATGATCCGCTGGCTCTCCGACCTGTACGTACGCAAGAAGTACCGCGGGCTGAACCTAACCGAGGAGCAGCTCACGGCGGAGGGCGACAAGAGTCCCGGCGTGCTGATGGCGTCGGGCTACATCGCCGGCGGCGCGATCGCCGGCATCCTCATCGCCTTCATCGCCGGCCTGCAGGACAAGGTGGCGTGGGTCACGAACTTCAACGCCGGCCTCGACAAGTTCGCGGAAAAGAATCCGTTCGCTTCGGGTGGGCATGCCGACCTTTTGTCGTGCATCCCATTCCTCGTGCTGATTCTGCTGCTCTACCTCGTCGGACGCGAGATCCTGATGCGGCCGAAAGCCGAGTCGTAGCGCGTCCGCTCGGACGCGCACCAGGTGGTGGCGACGCGGCGGGCTCGCCAGCGCGGAATGGCGCGGGCGAGCCAGAGGAACGCGATCATCGTCGCGTTGAGGCCGAGGAGCAGCAGGAGCGAGTCGTGCCGCCCGAGGAGCGGGACGTGCGTGCGCGGCCAGCCGAGGAAAAGCCCATCGACGCAGAGCAGGAGCACGAGATCGAGAACATCGCGGATGGCCGCGCGGCGGCGGGCCCTCGCGATCACCGTCCGCGAGTCGATCACGACCGCGGGCGGCGTTCCGGCGTCACGGACGCCGGGGAGGAGGCTGCTGCGACGAACGGGCTTTTCCATCGGCGAACGTTCCGACGTTCGCCGCAGCGTTGAAATTCCAAATAACTACCTCAACTTAACGGTCTGAGCAATGAAGTTTCCGTCTGCGTCGCGATAGGCGCGGATCGCCACCGCTTCTCCCTCCGTCAGCCGGTCCGCCGTCGAATAGCCGCCCGTGCGCGTCTTCACGACCAGATCCTCCACCGCGTAGACCCGCACCAGATTGCCGGCGGAGTCGCGGATGATCAGGCGCGGCGAGTTCTTCAGCGTCTGCGTGACCGTGCCGTAGATCGTCACCGTGCCGAGCTCGTAACCCGTCGCCGCCGGTGGGGCGGTGGCAGGGGCGGGCGTCGACGGCGTTGCGGGCGCGCCGGTGTCGTCGGTCCAGCGCACCACCGTGGCGTTGAACACGTCGTTCGTGTAGGCGCCGGTGATGTCGACTTGGTCGCCGGCCATCACGTCGCGCGCGCGGACGGTGCGGCCGGTCGAGTCGGTCGCGTTCGTGAGATCGACCGTCACCGGCCCGCGCCCGCTGTCGACGGTCACGCGGTTGTTCGTGCGGTCGACGCGCGTCACGCGTCCGCTGAGGTTTCCGATGGCGCGCGTCGAGTTGCCGCCAGTCCCCTGCACGCTCTGCATGACGTCGATGGAGCGCGCGCGGATCTCGCCGCCCGTGGCCACGCTACCGCTCTCCGGCTCGATGCGGATGTGGTCGCCCTCTTCGAGGTTGGAGATGCGATACGTGTCGCCGCGGTAGCGCACCGGCGTCGACGACGTGGCGCGCACGGTCATGAGCGCCCGGTTGTCGGTCTCGATCACCACGCGCCCCTCGGCCGCGTTGACCGAGCGGACGATGCCGTCGACGCGGCCGATGCGCTCCGGCGCCGTCGACGGCGTCGTCTGCGACGCGGTCGGCGTCGAGATGTTGCCGGGATCGCGCGTCTGCCCGATGCCGGTCTGCGGCGCCTCGACGGGACGCCCGAGGAGCGTGACCGTGTCGGCGCGGACGTTGCCGACGCCGCGGCCGACGCCGCGCACTTCCACGCGGTCCGCCGTGCGGAGGTTCGGGAAGCCGGCGCTGCCGACGAAGATCTCCGGCGAGCCGTTGATCGTGCCCCCGAAGCCGTTCCACCGTGTGCTCAGGGAGTCGGTGTCGACGAGGATCGTGCTGTACTTGTCGTCGTCGGGCGCGATGACGAAGCGGTTGCCCGACTGAATGTCCGTTACGGTGCCGATCGCGCTGCCGACCACGCCTTCGCGGACGTCGGCGCTCGTCTTCCAGAGACTACGGTCATCCGCGAAAGAGGACACGGAAACGAGCAGCGCTAGCGCGACGAGAGAGAGTTTCGCCTTCATGCGTACCTCCTGGGGCTTAGACGATGCGGCGCGCGTGCCGTCACACCTCGCGGCCGGCGATAAAGCGAGACTTCACCACGCGGTCGTCGCCCATGAAGATGAGCCCGGCCAGGAGGTCCTCGATCGAGCTGGCCCGGTCGCTGCGCATCGACACGAGCGGCGTGGCCCGGAGATCGAGGACGAGGAAGTCGGCCGACTTGCCGGGCTCGATCGAGCCGCACTCCTGGTCCAGCGACAGCGTCCGTGCCCCGCCGAGCGTGGCCAGATACCAGAGGTGAAACGGGCTGAGCGACACGCCCTGCACCTGCTGGACTTTGTACGCGTCGGCCATGGCCGTGAACATCGACGGCGTCGTGCCGGCGCCGATGTCCGTGCCGAGGCCGACGCCGACGCCGGCGTCGAGCGTGCGTTGCAGGCGAAAGAGGCCGCTGCCGAGTAAGAGGTTCGAGTTCGGGCAGTGCGAGATGCGCGACTTGCGCTCCGCCAGGAGAGCCAGCTCTTCCTCCGTCAGCCAGACGCCGTGGGCGAGCACGGCGAGCTCGTCGAGGAGGCCGTAGCGGTCGTAGACGTCGGCGTACTCGGCGTCGGGGAAGAGCTGCTGGACCCAGGCGACTTCGTTCTTGTTCTCGGAGATGTGCGTGTGAACGTAGGCATCGGGGAACTCGCGCTTGAGCTGCCCCGCCGCCTCGAGCAGCGCCGGCGTCGACGTCGGCGCGAAGCGCGGCGTGATGGCGTAGCGCAAGAGGCCGCGCTTGTGCCACCTCTGCAGGAGCGCGCGGCTCTCGTCGTACGAGCGCTGCGAGTCTTCGAGCAGCTCCGGCGGCGCGTTGCGGTCCATCATGGTTTTTCCGATGATGCCGCGGAAGCCGCGCCGCTCCGCCTCGGCAAAGAAGATCTCCGTCGCCTCGGCGTGGATGGTCGAGAAGATGAACGCGCAGAGCGTGCCGTTGCGCAGAAGCTCGTCGAAGAACGCCTTAGCGATCTGCGCGGCGTGCTGCGGATCGCTGAACTTCGCCTCGGTCGGGAAGGTGTAGCGGTTCAGCCACTCCAGGAGATGCCCGCCGTACGAGCCGATCATCTCCAGCTGCGGCGCATGGAGGTGCGTGTCGACGAAGCCGGGGACGAGGAGCGCGTCGGGCCCGAGCTGGATCAGGGCCGCCGACTCGCGCGGCATGTCCGCGAAGTCGCCGGCGCCGACGATGCGGTCGTGGTCGACGGCGACGTAGCCGTCCTCGTGATAGACGTACGACTTCGCAATCTCGGAAGAGAAGGGATCGGCAACCGGCGTGAAGACGCGCGCGCGGTAGATTTTCACGGCGCGCGTAGTTTATCCCGCCGTCACGGCAACTCTTCGACCTCGTCGGTCTTGAGGAGCTTCTCCAGCACGATGGCCTCGTGCGAGCCGCCCACGATCGGCGGCGCCTCGTCGAGCGCCGCAGCCAACGTCATCGACGTCTGCGTGACCGACTGCATGAACGTGCTCTCGCTCGTCGGGATCAGCGCCATCTGGCCCGTGTTGCGCGCGGTGCGGAGCTCCGCATCGCGGAATTTGTAGTTCATCGGCAGGAGCGTCGCGGCGAGCTTCTCGTACAGCTCCGCCGTGGCGCGCACGTCGTCCATGCAGTACTCGGCGATCTCGCGGTGGCGGCCGGCGCGATACCACGTCTCCACCGAGCGGCCGTCGAGGCCTTCGCCCTTCGACGTCTCGACGCCGAAGGCCTTGCAGGCCAGGTCGAGGTTGAACTTGTACTGCCGCGGGTTCGGCGTGCCGAAGAAGTTCAGCACCTCGCGGAGGTCGCAGTTCGGATGGAGCTCGTAGCGCATCCCCACGAGGTCGCGCTTCGGCGTGAGGCCGTTGATCGCGGAGCGGATCATCAGGAACGGCCCGTCGAACTGCCGCCCGTTGAAGGTGATGAAGCGCGAGTCGGACTCGAACCAGTCCCAGAACTTCTCCAGGATCTGCTTCTCCGTCCCCGAGATGTACGTGCGCAGCCCGGCCTTCTCGACGCGCACGTCCTCCTGCCCCGGCACTTCGTACAGCGCGCAGGAGCGCCCATCGTCGATGTTGATGACGCCGATGGCGATGATCCGCCCGCGGAACGGCGAGAGGCCGCCGGAGCGCTTGGCCTCCTCGGCGTCGCCGTCGGAGAGGCCTTTGATCAGGTATTCGCGGACGTAGGGGTCGTGCTCTTCCCAGGGGATGCCGACAGTCTCGATGTCGATGACGAGCTTTTTCATGGTGGGCGAGGTCAGTGTAACGCGCTCGCCCGCCGATCCATGCCCGGTCAGACCGGCGCAGCCGCGCCCGTCTTGAGCTTGTCGAAGAGCTCCTTCACCGCGGCCGCCGACTTCTGCAGCGCCGCTTCTTCCTCGGCTGTCAGCGTGATCTCGATGATCTGCTCCACGCCGTTCTTGCCCAGCTTTACCGGCACGCCGACGTAGAGGTCATTGAGCCCGTACTCGCCGGTGAGGTACGCCGCGCACGGCAGGATCTTGCGCTTGTCCTTCAGGATCGCCTCGACCATCTCCACCGTCGACGCCCCCGGCGCGTACCACGCCGAGGTCTTGAGCAGGTTCACGACCTCGGCGCCGCCGTTGCGCGTGCGCTCCACGATCGCGTTGATGCGCTCCTGCGAGATCAGCTCGGTGATCGGAATGCCCGCCACCGTCGAGTAGCGCGGCAGCGGCACCATCGTGTCGCCGTGCCCGCCGAGGACGAAGGCATGCGTGTTCTCGACCGAGACGTTCAGCTCGGCGGCGATGAAGTAGCGCATGCGCGCGGAGTCGAGCACGCCGGCCATGCCGATGACGCGCTCGCGGGGGAAGCCGGAGACGCGGCGCGCCACTTCGCACATGGCGTCGAGCGGGTTCGACACGACGACCAGGATGCAATTCGGCGAGCGCTTCGCCACCTCGGCGGTCACGCCGCCGACGATCTCTTCGTTCTTCCACAGCAGATCGTCGCGGCTCATGCCCGGCTTGCGCGGGAGGCCGGCGGTGATGACGACGATGTCGGAGCCCTCGGTGCCGTCGTACGTATTCGTGCCGGTCAAGAGGGCGTCGTACGTCTCGACCGGCGCGGTCTCGTTCATGTCGAGCGACTTTCCCTGCGGAACGCCTTCGACGATGTCGACGAGCACGACGTCGGCAAGCTCTTTGAGCGCGATTCCCTGCGCCACGGTGGCACCGACGTTGCCGGCGCCAACGACTGTCACTTTCGTTTTCATGGTTGGATCATATCGCCAATGTTGACGGACTTCTGTGCGACCGCTGCGGCCATCGCGAGCACAACAAAGAAGCTCGAAAAGGAGAGGCTGCTAGCCGATTATCTGCGAGCACTCGACGACGCCTCGCTCGAGCGCGCCGCCGTCTTTTTCGCAGGCGGACCGTTCCCGCGGCGCGACCAGCGCGCCGTCGGCGTGGGGGGTGCCTTGCTCTCCGACGCCGTCTGCGAAGTGACGGGGCTGCCCGCCGAGGAGGTGTGGCAACGCTGGCACGACTACGGCGACGCCGGCGACACGCTGGCCACGGTCTTCCCCGACGACCCGAGCCGCACGATCACGCTCTCGGAGCTCGGCGAGACGTTCGAGCGCCTGGCCGCGACCTCGGGGGCGATCGAGAAGAAGGCCATCCTGGCCGCCCTCTTTCGCAAGCTCGACGCGCAGGGCGTCCGCTTCGCCGTGAAGATCCTCCTGCGCGAGTTCCGCATCGGCCTGCAGGAAGGGCTCGTCGAGTCGGCCATCGCCAAGGCGTTCGGCCGCACGCTCGACGCCGTGCGCCGCGCGAACATGTTCACCGGTGACATCGGCGCGACGGCGCTCCTGGCGAAAAGCGATGCGCTCGACTCCGCGAAGATGACGCTCTTCCACCCCTTCGCGTTCATGCTCGCGCAGCCGGAGGAGGACCCGGCGGAGATCGTAGCCATGCTCGGCGCCGGCGCGCTCGCCGACGACAAGTACGACGGCATCCGCGCGCAGATCCACAGCGACGGCGCCGAGGTGCGGATCTACTCACGGACGATGGACGACGTCACGCACCGCTTTCCGGAGATCGAGGCTGCGGCGCGCTCGCTCGGCCGCGGCGTGATCCTCGACGGCGAGATCGTAGCGTTCTCCGACCGCGTGCTGCCGTTCGCCGTGATCCAGACGCGGCTCGGGCGGCGGAAAGTGAGCGAGAAGCTGCTCCAGGACGCGCCGGTGGCGTACTTCGCCTTCGACCTGCTCTACCTCGATGGCGAGGCGCTCTTCGAGCTGCCGCTGCGGGAGCGGCTGGAGCGGTTGCGCTCGATCGTGCGCAACGACGTCATCAAGCTCTCCGACCAAACGCCGATTGTCGACGCCGGGCATGTCGATCAGCTCTTCGACGCCGCCCGCGCCCGCGCGAACGAAGGCTTGGTCGTCAAGGATCCGGAGTCGATCTACACCCCCGGCCGCCGCGGCAAGTCGTGGCTGAAGTATAAAAAGGCGCTGGCGACGCTCGACTGCGTCGTCACCGCCGCCGAGTACGGCCACGGCAAGCGCCGCGCGGTCCTGTCCGACTACACGTTCGCAGTGCTCAAGGACAAGGAGCTCGTGAACATCGGCAAGGCCTACTCGGGCCTGACCGACGCCGAAATCGACCACCTCACGCAGCACTTCAAGGAAACGACGACCGCGCGCTACGGCCCGGTGCACGCCGTCGAGCCAACGGTCGTGCTGGAGATCGCCTTCGACCGCATCCAGGAATCGTCGAGGCACAAGTCGGGCTACGCATTGCGCTTTCCGCGCATCGCGCGCATTCGCGACGACAAGACCGTCGAGCAGATCTCCACGATCGACGAGGTGCGGCGCATTTACGAGGGACAGCTCAAACGCGAGGGGAGTGCTGAGTGCTGAGTGCTGTGTCGGCGAAACTCAGCACTCAGCACACAGCACTCAGCACTTGCTATCCTTCGCCCAATGCCCGAGCTCGTTCAAAACACGTTTATCGCGGCCCCGCCGAAAGATCTGGTTCTGGATAAGGGCTTCCGCTTCCTGCATGGCCAAACCATCGCCCCCTTCACCATCCGCTACGAGACCTTCGGCGAGCTCAATGCCGACAAGTCGAACGTCATCCTCGTCTGTCACGCGCTCTCCGCAAGCGCGCACGCCGCCGGCAAATTCACGAATGACGACGACGAGAAGCCCGGCTGGTGGGACGGCCTGGTCGGCTACGGCAAAGGCATCGACCTCGACCAATACTTCGTCGTCTGCGCGAACCTCCCGGGGTCGCCCTTCGGCACGACGGCGCCGGCGTCGATCGATCCGGAGTCGGGCGTGCCGTACGGCTCGCGCTACCCGTGGCCGGCGATCGAGGACATGGTCCACTCGCAGAAGATCCTCCTCGACCACCTCGGCGTCCCGCGCCTCCGCGCCATCGCCGGCGGCTCGCTCGGCGGCATGCAGGTGCTGATGTGGTGTGCCCTCTACCCCGACTTCATGGACTCGATCATCTGTATGGCCGCCGCGGCGGCCGTGCCGGTGCAGGGAATCGCCTGGCACATCATCGGCCGCAAGATCATCGAGAGCGACGCGCGCTTCAACGGCGGCGACTACTACGGCAACGCCGAGGCGCTGCGCGGCCTGCAGGTCGCCCGCATGGTCGGGCACATGACCTACCTCTCGCCGCAGGCGCTGCAGACGAAGTTCGGGCGCCGCCGCCGCGGCAACACGCGCCAGTTCGAGATCGATTCGTACTTTGAATACCAGGGCAAGAAATTCGCGACAAGCTACGACGCCAACTCGTACATCCGCGTGCAGGCGGCCATGGACGAAATGGACCTCGCCGAGCAATACGGCTCGCTCGAGAGCGCCTTCGGCAAATACCGCGGCGCCGCACTCCTGATCTCGTTCGACACCGACTGGCTCTTTCCCGTGTCCGAGGTGGAGAAAGTGGAGATGGCGATGCGGGCGAACGGCAACGCCGTGCGGCACGAGCGCATCTCCTCGCCGAACGGGCACGACACGTTTTTGATCGATTACGACCTGATCACGCCGGCAGTGCGTGCCGCTCTTGCGAAATAGAACGACCGTTCGTATTAACTAGCTGCGGCGTTCGTGATCGGCGCCCGGTAATCGCACTCCGCGTTGTTGCAGTACTCGATGTGCCCTTCGCGCTTCGTCTCCTTCTCCAGGAGGTACGGCGCGCCGCACTTCGGGCAGGGGCGGGGGACGGGGCGGTTGTTCAGCGAGAAGTCGCACTTCGGGTAGCGGGAGCACGAATAGAAGATGCCTCGGCGGGAGCGGCGCTCCATCAGCTCCCCTTCGCCGCATTGCGGGCACTTCACGCCGGTCGGCTTCGGCGGGGTCGACTTGCCGCCGCCGATCTTGCGGATGGTGCGGCAGTCGGGGTAGCCGGAGCAGGAGTAGAACGGGCCGTAACGGCCGCTCTTGAGCACCATCTCCTTGCCGCAGTTCTCGCATGGCGGCTGCGGCTCGGTCGGAATGTTCGCCTTCATGAGGCGCGGATCCTTCGTGTGCTTGCACTCGGGGTAGCCGGTGCAGGCGAAGAACTGGCCGAAGCGGGAGCGCTTGAGCTGCATCGGCTTGCCGCACTTGTCGCAGATGACCTGCTCTTCGCCTTCCGCCACTTCCGCGGCGTCGCCCTTCGGCATCTCCTTCGTGGTCTTGCACTCCGGGTAGTTCGTGCAGGCCAGGAACTCGCCGAAGCGGCCGAACTTGATGACCATGGGCGAGCCGCAGTTGGCGCAGACCTCATCGGTCTCCAGGCCGCTGCGCTTCACTTCCGTCATCTCCGTGGCCGCGCGGGAGAGGTCGGTGTTGAACTTGTCGGAGAAGTCGCGCATGAGGTCTTTCCACTCGCGGCCTCCGTCCTCCACGTCGTCCAGCTTCAGCTCCAGGTCCGCCGTGTAGCCCTCGTCGATGATGTCGCCGAACGACTGCTTGAGGAGCTTGATCACGACCATGCCGAGCTGCGTCGGGAAGAACTTTCCCTCGTGCTTGTAGGTGTAGTCGCGGGTCTGGATGGTGGTGAGGATGGAGCCGTACGTGGAGGGGCGGCCGATGCCGTTCTCCTCCAGCGCCTTCACCAGCGTCGCTTCCGTGTAGCGCGGCGGCGGCTGGGTGAAGTTCTGCTTCGTCTCCAGATTCAGCAGGTCGAGCACTTCCCCTTCGCGCATGGCGGGGAGCGCCTTGTCGTCCTGCTTCTCGCCTTCTTCATCGTCATCGACGAGCGTCTGCTGGAACACGGCGAGGAAGCCGGGGAACTTCAGCACTTCGCCCGAGGCGCGCAGGGTGTAAGGGCCGTTCGCGATGTCGACGTCCGTCACGTCGAAGAGGGCGGGCTTCATCTGCGAGGCGACGAAGCGGTCCCAGATCATCTTGTAGAGGTTGTACTCCTCGCGGGTCAGGTGATCCTTGATCTTCTCCGGATCGAAGTCGAGCGAGGTGGGGCGGATGGCTTCGTGCGCTTCCTGAGCCTGTGCAGCTTTCTTGACACGATAAACGTTCGGCTTTTCGGGAAGGATATCGTCGCCATATTTCGCAGCGATATATCCGCGCACTTCGGCGAGCGCGTCATCCGAGATGCGCACCGAGTCGGTACGCATGTAGGTGATGAGGCCGACCAGGCCGCCGTCGTTGCCGAGGTCCTTGCCTTCGTACAGCTTCTGGGCGATGGACATGGTCCGCTTCACCGGGTACTTGAAGCGGTTGTAGGCGGTGCGCTGCAGGGTCGAGGTGATGAACGGCGGCGCGGCGGACTGCTTCTTTTCCTTGCGCGCGATCTCCGAGACGACGAACTTGCCGCTCTTGAGCGCCGACTCGATCTTGCGCGCATCCTGCTCGCCGGAGACGTCCGCCTTCTTCCCTTCGACCTTGGTCAGCTTGGCCAGGAAGGGGGGCGGATTCTCGGCGGCGAGGCGGGCGGCGAAGGTCCAGTACTCGACCGGCTGGAAGGCTTTGATCTCCTCCTCCCGGTCGACGATCATCTTCAGCGCCACGGACTGCACGCGG
>DATELQ010000134.1:0-87222 GCA_035276475.1 Thermoanaerobaculia bacterium
CGCACCCCACGCCTCCCCCGACAAGACCGAGCACAAAAAGCGCGAAAAGCGCCTCAAGAAGATCGACGACGAGATCGCCGCGCTGGAGGAGCGGATCGCCGCCGCCGAGCGCGAGCGCGAGCGCAACGACCTCCTCCTCTGCAGCGAGGAAGTCTTCCGCGACGGCCCCCGCGTGAAGAAGATCCAGCAGCAGAACAGCGACCTCAAGGCGATGATCGACCTGCTGTATGGGAAGTGGGAGGCGCTGGCGAAGGAGAAGGAAGAGGTGGGCGCGGTGTAACGGATCGGCTGCGTATGCACTATGTGTAGAGCCACGGTATTCACTAATATTTCCATCCGTGCATCTATCTGTGGACGAGCTGGCACTTGTTCTCCAGGATCAGAAGCGTCGCGGCACGCTGAGCGTTCTTGCAGGAGCCGGCGTGTCCATGCTCCCTCCCTGCGACCTCCCTTCCGGACCGCTTCTGAAAGATTGGGGTGTATCCGCTCTCTTTGAAGCTGCCGGGCGCGCGGACCTATGGGAGAGTGTGCGCACGAACCCGCGGTATGCCAAGGCGGTCCCTGAGGTGTTGTTCCAGCACGTTTACGATTCCGTGGGTGACGACTTCCTCGACTTTTTCCGCGTCCTCGATGGCGCGCAGCCGAACGCGGTACATGCGCTCCTCGGCAGGTGGGCGCACGAGGGAGTGACGATCTTAACGACGAACTTCGATCATCTGATCGATGCCTTTGCTCCGCCGGGCAGCGTCGTCCATCTGCATGGCAGCCTTGCCGATCCGGCTGAGATGGTAGTGCGTCTGCACCAGATCGGGCACGGTATCGGAGAGGATCTGCAGGAGCGCCTTGACAGTGCCATCCGTGGCCGTCTGCTATGCGTCCTGGGCTACTCCGGTAACGACCGTGACATCGCCGCCGCGGTACGTTATGCACGGCCGGAAGGAATCCTTTGGTTGATCCGCAATGAAACCGATTGGGCATGGCGCAACCTGCAATACTTCGCGCACCCTGACATCGGCATCGTCGTTACGACAGGGGAGATGGGCGATCTCGTGACACGGCTCGGCGCCACGAATCCACCCCAGAGACCGCGCCGTCGGAATCACCAACATCGCACTGCGTGGACCCGGCAGCTTTCCCGCGGCACACTCGCTCTTGCGAACTCGAACTTGCTCCATGCGGTCCAGCATTATGAAGCTGCGGCCTCGGTCGCGCTGGATGCGTTGAGCGCCACGCGTGATGGGCGCGCCCGCCCCGCTCTTCGCGTCGCGGCAGTGGAGGCTTTAAGTGCGCAGGGCAAATTTGAGGAAGCCATCGCCGCTGTGAGCCGACATGTTGGCGAAGGCGAACCACAGGGACCCGCATACGAGCTCGCGCTGATCTCCATGTCCCTGGGCACGTTGGAGCTGGAGTCGGAGCATCCGGACTCGAACCGCGCCATGGCGTATTTCGTCAATGCGGCGAAGATGGCAAGCGAGTTGGAGTCGCAGCTCCACGACGACGAGTCCCGCGACACCCTTATGAAATTCCGTGCGGCGCTTGCCAACAATCTCGGCGTGCTCTTTCTCATCACGGGCATGCCATTCGCCGCGATCAAGCAGTTCCCGCGCAGCATCGAAGACGCAGACCGCCGCGGCGATCTCGCCGCGCTCGCCCTCTACGCCGCGAACCTTAGCGTGGCTTACCACATGGCGCGACGCTTCGCGGACGCACGAAAGATGCGCCGCGTCGCGCTCGGAATCGCCGGTCGCTATGGGTTTCATCACGTAGCGGCGTATCTCCTCCGCTGGATGGGTCGACTGGTCTGCGATCACGGACTCACCAGCTCGGGCCTTCGTTTCCTGCAGGCCGCGCTCGGGATCTATGAAACAGTGGAAGAAGATCAGTTTGGATGCGAGATCACGCGGCGCATGATCGAGCAATACACGAGCGCGACGGGCTCCTCCTGAGAATTTACAGCATGCGGCTCGAAGCGCGAACGTGGGAAATTGAGCGATGCTGCACCTCCTATGAAGAGGAGGCGTTCGATCAATGTCCACTGTCTCGCAGCTCCCCGTTCTATCAGCAAGCGATCCATCCGCTGCGGCAGGGCGACAGGAGATCACGCTTTTCATCTCCTACTGGCGGCCGGACCAGCCTGTGGTCATGCAGCTCGCCGCCGCGCTCGAAGAGGCAGGCATCGTCGCCAAGGGCGACTGGCTTCTCACCGCGGGCGCGCCGTTCCATGACGTTCTCGGCGACTGGATCGTCTCGGCGTCGACGGTCGTGCTGATGCTGACGCCCGAGTTCCTCGCATCCGCTGAGTGTGCGAAGGAAGTCGAGCGCGCGCGGCGGCTCGGCAAGCGCCTCGCGCCGATCCTGCTGCGTCGCGTCCCGACGGAGACGATGCCGGAGGAACTGCGAGCCATCAACTGGATCGTGTGGCCGCAAGACGGCAACGTGCAACGCCTTGCGACGCTTCTTCGAGAAGGGATCGACAAGGACTTCGACTGGGAACGCGAGCACAGCAGAATCGCTGAGAGACAGGAACAGTGGGCGCGATCCGGCGGCAAGCGCTCGTTCACGCTGCGTCGCGACGATCTCCGGCGGGCGGAGAGCTGGATCGCGCGCGCTGGCACCAATCCCGATCTCACACCGCGTCCAACTCCGGCCATCATCGACTTCGTTGCTCAGAGCCGGCGCGACGAGAAGACGGCGCAGCGGGTTGCGTTCGGCACGATCATCACCGTCCTGCTCATCCTTCTGGCGGCGGGAGCGTTCGCGTTGCGGGAAGCGAACGCGCGAGCGGCGTCCGAGCGCCTGCGCGCGCAGGCGGAAGAAGGTCGCGCCCTTGCCGACCGTTTGCGACTCGGCGAGGCAAAGCTAAAGCTCGAGGCGGAGGAGAGGAAGCGGGTCGCCGAGAAGTTTGCCAGCGATCAGCAACACGAAGCGGCGCAGCAGCGAATCGCCGCCGCGGCCAATGCGGAGACCGCCTTGAGCGAGCAACTGCGGCTGACCGAGGACATGGGGCGACGGCTGTTGACGGAGGGAAAAACGACCGATGCGGCGCCGTATCTCGCAGCCGTCTACGCGCAACGAGTCGCCAATCCGCCGCTTGGCGAAACCGACGCTCTGCGCACCATGCTCGCTCGCGCGGTGGCGCCGCTGGCCGGACGGCGCGCGGTCCTGAGCGAAGACGCGAAAGGCGTTTCATTCGTTGCTTTCAGCGCGGACGACTCGCAGGTCGCCACGGCGACCGACGACGGACTGCTGTCGATCTGGGAAACGAAGACCGGAAAAAATGTGTGCGGGGCGTACCCGGATGAAAGCTCGTTCATGATCGGTGCCGCGTTCACGCCGGACCGCAATCGCGTGATCGCTTACGAGAGTCACTATCGCGGCAATGGTGACGGCACTGACAAGCCCTATTACACGCTGCGCGCGTATCTGATCGACTGCTCGACGGGCCTGAGCCTCGAGCACTACGACAGCAACAATCAAGGCGAACATGACCCGGCCTGGATCGGCATGGAGCCGCCGCGCTTCACCGTGGATGGGAAGTCGTTCACGTTCGACTTCACCCGCGGCGAGGTCTTCTCCCTCGCCGATGGATCTCCTCGGGACGCGAGTGGCATCGCTCCGCTCCAATCGAAGGCTCCGCCGCCGGTCGCAGTCGACGATGCGGCGAAACCCTGCGCCGAGACGGTCTCCGTCACGAGGTGGGCGAGCGGTGATGGTGCGTTTGTCGTCGACCCGAACGGCATGCTGTATCGAACGTCCGATTGCGCATGGGTCACGCAGGTGGAAGGGCCGACGGCGATTCGTACCGCGCAATTCAGTCACGACCGGCGGCTGCTCGCGACCGCTTACGGCGACGGAGCCGTGGTCTGGGAATGGCAGAAGGCGCGCCCCGCACTGCTCGCGCAATGGCAGACCGGCGGTGTGGACGCGGTCTTCGCGGACCGCGACGGGAAGAGCATCGTCGTCGCGCAAAAGGACAGGATCGAGGTCCGGGACGTGAAGAGCGGAGCCGTGGTGGGCGGTACCACGGTGCCGTCCGGTCGCACGGCCACGCTCATCCCTCTGACCGAACGCGTGATCGCCGAAGGAAACAAAGACGCGGAGCTTCTCGCCGCCCGCGGCGGCGCCGCGCTGGCACAGTTGGAGCTCGATCCGAATGCGGTGATCCGGGAACACAGCGAAGGCACCGCTCCCGAATCCTGGGCAGCCGACGTGGACACGAAGTTGATGATGATCAAGTATCCGGCTCAGTGGGACGACGGTTCCCGGACCACCTTTGAGCTGCGCGATCTGCAGACCGGCAAACAGCTCTCATCGCTGACCGCGTTAGGGGATGACTTCGACGCGCTTGCCATGAATTGGAGGAAGCACGAGCTCTTCACCACATCGCGCAATGGTACGAATCCATCGATGTGGACCGACACGATTGCCGATCACTGGAGCCCGAACTACATCCGTGAGAGCGGAGGATTCATCAGGTCTGCCGCAGCCGCCTTTCTGCCGGACGGCCAAACGATCCTGACGGCGGACCGGGACGGCATCGCCCGTTTCCACGCGTCGAAATCGCGGCGGGAGCAGATCCGCACGCGGTTATCCGACTCCACCAGCATCGCCATCAGCCGCGACGGCCGCTTCGCCCTCATCGGAAACGCGGAGTCGACGGAGATTCTCGATCTGACGCATTACGTCTCGGTGGCGCTCTGCACGGGCCGGATGTCGGGCGACCGCTGGGCGTTGAGCGCGGACAGCCGGCTGGCGGTGACCTCCGGCCCCGACGCGATGGTTCGGGTCTGGGACCTGGCTTCGGGGCGGCTGATTTCCTCGATGCGCGTTCCAGAGGTGCCTCGGCCGGCGCGATTCAGCGAGGTTGGTGGCGAGATCCTCGTCCAGGCGGGAAAGCTGACGCAGTTGTGGCGCGTGCCCACGGAAGCGCGTTTGCCGGCCGAGATATCGGGTGACATTGCGCGCCTGCTGCCACTGCGTCTGGACGGAGAGCGGCTCGTGCCACGGAAATGAGCGTCAGGCGGAGGGAGCCTCGATCACCGTCTTGAGCGTCTGCAGCTCGTCCTTCAACAGCGATGTGCTCACCTGGACCTTTCCGTCGGCCGGCGCGCTGATCGTGCTCGGCGAGAGCCACGGCAGGCGGTGCACGTCGCACGGTACCTCGCTGCGGATGCGCTCCACGTCGTCCTCGCCGTGAAGCAAGAGGAAGATGCGCCACGGAGAGGCATCCTTGTCGAGATACCGCTTCCACAGCCGGAGCACGCGCACGAGGCCGCGCGCGATCGTCGTGACCGTCAGTTCGTCCATGTTCTGCAGCGGGTCGTCGAGCACGAGCGTGCGCAGCGGGTTCTCCGCGCGCCGCGAGCAGAGCAGGAAAATTGCCAGCGCCAGCGTGTTGAGCTCCGCCGTATTCAGGAGAAACTTCGCCGAGATCCCGTAGGCCTGCAGGTCGAGACGCTGCTCGCTCGACTTGAGATCGGCCGAAGGGATGACGTCGCGGTAGGCCCAGCGCGCGGGCGTGAACAAGGCCGTCAGCTCGTTGAGCGCCTGGCGCAGCGCGCCGTTCTCCGCGAACAGCGTGTCGAGCCGTTGCACGTCCCCGGCGTCGAGCTTCGCGATCTGCGTCGCGGCCTTGTGCATCTCGCGGAGCGTGGGGAGCAAAGCCTCCAACGTGCGCGGCGCGGCCGGCAGTTCGGCGCGTGTGTCGGCGAGCTGCGTGATGGCGGTGAGCGCGGCCTTCGCGCTCCGCAGCAGCTCGCGTCCCCAGCCCCTGTTCCCGACCGCGATCGATAGCGAGCCCGCCGGCACATTGACCGGATGTCCTCGGCCGAGGGCGTCGCGCAGTGCCTGCCCGAGAGACGGCTTCGTCTGCCGGAGCTCCTCGCCGAACACGCCGAGCGCCGCCGCGGCGGTGAGCGCGTCGACATTCGGCGGAGCGGCAGGCATCGCCGCCTCCGCGGCCGCCATCGCCGCAGCCGCCTCCGCCGCCGACACGAACGAGATCACGCGTTCGCGCGCAATGACGCACTGGTCACGGGCCGCCTCCAGGTCTAGCAGCGACACCCGCACTGAGGTCAGAAGCGACGACGCGTCCTCAGAGCCTCGCCGAATCGCATCGTTGACGGTCTCGACGATCCTCGCCTGCCGTTCCAGGAGATCGGTTCGCGCATGCAGGCGCATCCAGCGCCGCAGCAGCGCCGGCAGGTCGCCTTGGTTTTCCATGTCCCCGCTGACTGCCGTGATCCCGTAGTGCTCGAGCACCGTCACGGCGTTCGTCAGCGTTTCTTTCCGCTGATCGAGCTCCGGCCCGAGCGTCTTCAGCGCCTCGTCGAGCGCGCGCGCGGCGTTCTGCAGATCGTCGGCGCTGGCGGGACCGGACTTCTGATAGTAGTCGCGGATCGCGGGCGGCAGCATCGCGCCGAGGTCGTGAACCTGCGTTTTGGTGAGCGGCATCAGCTCGAGGAACTTCTCCCACGTCGTCGTCGACGGATCCGCGAGCCATTGCAACCTGTCGCGGGCCCGCGCGTCGTCGAGCTCGTAGCCGTCCGCGATTTTCTTTCCGACCGTATCGACGATCCTCGGCGGGAGGTTCGCGAAGTGCGCCTTCGCGTCGGACATCAGCTTGTTGCGCTCGCGGAGCCCCTGGCTCTCGAGGTCGAAGAACGCGCTGAGGAAGAGCCGGGCCCGTTCGGCCGCTGACGAATGCGTCAGATCGTCGGCGACGGTCTGGTCGAGACGGAAGGCGTTCGGATTCATCGTGCCGAGGGGCTCGGCGATGCCGTCCTTCAAGACCGTCCACGTTCGCTCTTCTCCTCCGAGCTTGATCGCGATCGTCGCCGCCGTGCCGGGCGCCTCGCGATTGGCGAGACAGACGGCGTGGTCCTGCCCTTCCAGCCGCGCCACCTTTCCGGTCGCCAACAGCTCCAGCGCCTCGGAGAGCGACGACTTCCCGCTGCCGTTGTGCCCGTGCACGATGAGGAGCTGGTGGTCGTGCCCCAGCTCGAACACGCGCCGTCCGGAGATCCGGAGGTTATCGAGCTCGATGCGCTCCAGCGCCGCACCCGCCGCCGCTCGCGCGGCGGGGCGCTGCCCGAACCACGTCTCCGTGTCCGCGAGCAGCCACGAGAACGCGCGGCGCACGGCCGCGTCGTCGGTCAGGCTGCCGTTCTCCGGACGCCAGACGTTCACGCCGACGGCGTGCAGGTACATGCCATCGCGGAGGATCGTGCGCAGCGTCTCGGCGAGCTGCGGAACGTCGCCGCCCAAATACGCGAGAACGATCTCCACCGCGTACGGCGGACGGTTCACGTTCTCGGTCGAGCGCGTCTCCTCGATCAGAAGGTGTCGCAGATAGGCCGCCTCGTCGATCTTCTTCCGCACGTCGGTCGTCGTGTCGACGAGATGCACGATGCCGAGGGAGCCGAGCTCGCCGTCGCGGATGAGGGCGTCCATTTTGAAGTCGACCTGCTGCGAGACGCGGATGCTCACGGGACTTCCGACGACGTACTCGCGCAGCCTGGCGGCGTCCTGCGAGAGATCCGCAAGGGCCACCGCCTTCATGCGCGGGATCGCCTTCATCACTTCGGCAAGCTGGTCGTGCAAGGGGTTGCTCATTTTGCCGCGACTCCGAGATAGTTCCGCGCCTCGGCGGCCGTCACCGTGCCGATCGCGGCGTCCCACAGTGTCTTCGCGTCGGGCGGCGACATGCGTTGCATGTTCGGGTCGTCGCCCCGTTGGTCCTTCGCGCGCTGCAGCGGCCATGGCGCGTCGGTGCGGCAGAGCTCCCACAGCACCTTGCGCGCGGGGAAGCCGACGATGCGCGGCTCGGCGCCGTGACGCTCGAACCCGCAGAAGCGGATCGTCAGCGCGGTCGGCGTCTCGCCGGGCTTCTCCGAAAAGAACAGCGTCGGCGCGAGCGACTCCGCGGGACGCAGCTCCATCGGGTCGAGAGCCGCGCCGGTCTTGTTCCAGAGCGCCGCGGCCATGTTGCGCAGCGCCAGCTCCACGACCGCTCCCCACGCCACCCAACCGCCCGAGGCGGTCGTCGGGTAGTACCACGGCAGTTGCCGCATCAGCGACATCATGCGGCTCGGCCGCCGGTCGGCGTGCAGCACATCGATGGAAGCGAACTCGCGCAGCAGGCCGGCATGGAATTGCGACGTCCAGGCGCAGACAGCGGCGTGCTCGCGGCGGCCCTGCGCCTCCGTCCACTGCACCTCGGCGCGCTCCTGCTCGCGTTTCATCTGCGCTTCGAACGCGTCGATCACCGCCTGGACCTCGGCATCCGGACGCGGCTTCCCGAACATCCCGGCCACGCCGCGGTGAAGGAACGCCTTCAGGCACTGCTGCTGGCGGATGCGGAAGACCTTGTGCTCGAGCCACTGCAACTGTTCGTCGACGTGCGGGAAGCGGCTGTCGCTGCGGAAGTGGAAGCGGACGTAGTTCTCGTGCTTGTTGAAGTGCTCGGGAGTCGTGCCGAAGGCGCGCGTTGCGGCGTGCAGCACCTCCATCCCGTGGAACTCGCGCTCGTTCTCTTCGCCCGGCGCGAGGAAAAACGCCGGCGCGTCTTCCTCCGTTTTCTTCGCGTCCGTCGTGCCGGAGGCGCGGCCCATCTCCTCGTACACGGTGCGGAAGGTGTCGTGGATGACGGGGTCCTGCAGGCTGTAGCCGCAGAAGACGACCGTGTGCGTGCGCATCAGCGTGCGCAGGAAGTCGGCGGCCCACGAGTCCTGCCGCCAGTTCTGGATCTCGCGGTAGGTGAAGACCATCGACGGCAGGTACTTCGCGACTGCTTCGTCATCGCCGCGGTCGCGGAGCTGTTTGTAGTGCTGCGCGCAGCCGTGCATCTTCACTAGGACCGCGCTGCGGTGGCCGGTGCCGAGGACGAAGAACTCGGACGGCGAGGCGATGCGGGCGAATTCGTCGATGTAGGTCGGCGGCGAGAGCGTCTCGGTGATGCCGCCGTTCGGAAAGCGCATGGCGAAGCCCGACATCCGGAAGGCGCCTTCGAGGAGGAGATCGAAGTTCGCGGTGATGGTGATGCTGCAGAAGCCCTCGCGGGCCAGGCGGGCGATGATGTGGTGCCGCGGCAGGAGCCGGCCGCCGTAGCTCTCCAGAACCTTCCGAGGATCGGACTCCTCCGGCTCGCCGCCCATGACGCGCTCGGAGCGGAAGCCCATGGTGTCGAGGAACAGCGCCTTGCCCGCGGCGCGCGATTCGCGGAGGGCCCACTCGCCGAGGCGCGGGTCGATGCGGTCGAGCGGGATGTCGTCGCGAAGCTTCGCGTCGCGGCCGGCGGCGGCCAGGCGGATCGTTTCCTCGCGATTGGCGACGGCGTCGAGAGTGCCGGGCGGCAGGCCGCGGAGCAGCGTGCCGAAGGCGACGCAGAACCAGTCATTGGTCTCGTAGTAGCGCGTCGCCAAGGCGTCGACATGGGCGAGCGTGAAACGGAAGAGATTGGAGTCGCTGGGCGCGTCTTTGAGGCCGAAGGTCAGCCGGAGATCGTCGACGATCTCGGGGCGGCCGAGCGTGTCCGCGAGAGCGAGGAGGCGGATCAGCAGCCGGGTGATGAGGCGGCGCGAGCTGTTCCCCTCGCTGTCGATGGAGAAGCCGGAGCCGATGAAGAAGACGACTCCGCCGTTCACGACGCGGTCGGCGAGGCGGCCGAGGGCCTTGGCGGGGAAGTGGGCGGGCTCGTTCATCCGGGCTGGGTGAGACCGCTGACGCGGAGGACCTCGGCGCCGATCTCGTCGAGGCGCTCGCGGTGGATGTGCGTGATCCAGGCAAGCCAGAGCGGATCGGGCTCGAAGGGCTCGTCGTTCATGCGGGCGATGAGCGCGGCGACGCCGTCGGCGCTCTGCGCGTTCTGGCCGCTCAGGGCGTCGGCGACGCCCGCGGTGTTCGGCGATTCGAGCAGGTTGAGGCGGCTGCGGTCGGCCAGGACGATGGAGGCGAGGAGGCGGGCGATGCGCTCGGGGGAGGCGATGAAGGAGCGGACGAGGGCGATGGTTTCCGGGGAGGGGGGCGGCATGGAGCGCGATCGCGCGCCGAGATTTCCCAGAGCTATTGTGAGGGCTTCTCCCAATGTTCTGGGGCTCGTGAAGAATTCGACGATGTTGTCACGTAGAAGGCGCTCACGAAACTCCAAGATCCTGAGCTGATATTTGTCGATGGCAGATGGCTTCTCCCAAATTTCCTGGTCCGCGGCGAAGATGAGTCGTGTCTTCCCGAGCTGCACTGCCCGCTCGTATTCGAGCTCGGTGATCGAAAGTCCGCGAGGATTGTTCTCCCTGGGGATGTAGCCGTAAGTCCAAGCGATGATCGCTACGTAGAGATCGCATGTCGCAAGCTCGTCGAAAGACGCTTGAAGCGGTGTTCTTTCGTCAGCGGGGTAGTACTCCATCGAAACGACTTCGTATCCGAAGTTGCGAAGAACCAACTTGACGATCTCTCGATATTCTCGAAGGTCGTCATACGTCGCCGACACATAGGCTCGCCGCGTTGGCATGCCCTCATTATCACGCTATCCTGTGGGGCCAACGCTCGAGATTCATCGCGCGTTTAGCCGCGCCGCACTACGGTGTCGCGCGTGACCCGCGCTGCGGCCGCGCTTCTCCTTCTCCTCGCCCTCTCGCTCACGGCGGCCGTCAGCGTCGAGCTGCCGAGTCATCGCATGCTGCGCTTCGTCGTCACCGGCGACGCGGGCGGCACGCACTCGGAACTGCGCCAGGGCATCGCCGCCGTCAGCGCGCGCACGCACCTCGACGGGATCATCCTCGTCGGCGACAACTTCTATCCCTGCGGCATCAGCGGCCTCTCTGACCCGCAGTGGACGAAAATCACCGCGCACTTCGGACCGGCCCACCTCCCCATCTACCCGATTCTCGGCAACCAC
Source organism: Thermoanaerobaculia bacterium (assembly GCA_035276475.1). GTDB lineage: Bacteria > Acidobacteriota > Thermoanaerobaculia > Gp7-AA8 > Gp7-AA8 > DATDFB01. The sequence continues at coordinate 10,895 of DATELQ010000134.1, forward strand.
GACTACGGCGACCAGCAGGAGCACGCGCGCGGGAGCTATTCGACGTGCGGGCACCCCGATCCCGGCGCAGAGGTGCAGGCTACCGGGAAGATCCCGCAATGGCACTTCCCGGCCCGCAACTACCTGCTCCGGTCGCCGCTGGCCGACTTCGTGATGCTCGACACGCAGCCGATCGCGCTCGGCTTCCCGAGGCCGGTCGCGGGAAGCGCAACCGCGCGCCAGGAAGTTTCCTGGCTGACGGCGACCCTCGACCGCTTGCAGAGTCACTGGCGCATCGTGGTCGGACATCACACCATCTATTCGTCCGGCATCCACGGCCGCAAGAACGACGCAACGCAGCAGCGCATGCGGGCGTTGTTGCCGCTGTTCCGTCAGGAGCGCGTCGATCTCTACATTTGCGGTCACGATCACGACATGGAGCTGCTCGGCGACCTCGGGCACGGCGCCGATCCGGTGTTCCTCGTGAGCGGCGCCGGCTCCGGCCTCGACCCGCTGCGTCGCCGCCGCGCGGCGGACGAGCCGCCGACGATCTATCCGTCGTTCCCTACGCAGGCCTACTTCGGCTTCGCCGTGCTGGCGATTGCGCAGGATCACCTGTCGATCACTCTTTACGACCGGGCCGGCACGCGCACCGCCGGTCCATTCCTCATCACCAAACATCGATGAAAGGATTCATGATGACCGTTCGCTTGTTCGTCTCCGCGCTGTTTGCGGTATCGCTGCCGCTGCTGGCCGCCGACTACTCCACGCGCACGCTGCCGTTGCCGGGCGGCACGCCGGCCGGAATCGCCATGGACTACATCGCCTTCGACTCGGCGATGAATTCGGTGTGGGTGCCGGGCAACAACGGCACGGTGTACGTCATCGATGCCGCAAGCGGAAAGGTCCGGCCGGTCAGCGGCTTTCCGACGAAGGAAGTGACGGTGCGCGACCGCAAGCGTCTCCTCGGTCCGAGCTCCGTGACCTTCGGCAACGGCAAGGTCTACATCGGGAACCGCGGCGACAGCAGCGTCTGCGCCGTCGATCCGAAGACGCTCCAGCGCGGAAAGTGCTCCGTGCTCGACTCGATGCCCGACGGTCTCGCGTATGTGGCGGCGACGAAAGAAGTGTGGGTCACGGCGCCGCGCGACAAGACCATCCGCATCCTCGACGCGGCTACGCTGAAAGAAAAAGCGAAGCTGACGTTCGAAGGCAACCCCGAAGGCTTCGCCGTCGACGCGAAGCGCCATCGCTTCTATACGAATCTCGAAGACAAGGACCGCACGCTGGCCATCGATCTCACCACGCACAAGACGATGGCGACGTGGAATCCCGCGTGCGGCGAAGACGGGCCGCACGGCCTGCGCATCGACGAGAAGTCGGGACACCTCTTCGTGGCCTGCAGCGCGAAGCTCGAAGCGCTCGACGCCGGCGGCGACGGCGCCGTGCTCTCCTCGATCGACACGGGCAATGGCGTCGACGACTTCGACTACGCATCGGGCATGCTGTACGCCGGCGCCGCGCGCGACGCGAAGCTGACGATCGCCCGCGTCGACGCGGCCGGCCATCTGTCGCTCGTCACCACCGTGCCGACCGCCGCCGGCGCGAGAAATCCTGCCGTCGCGAAAAACGGCGACGTCTATCTCGCGCACGGCGGCGGCGTCACGTCGAGCGACCTCGTAGTGGTCTCACCTCCGAAGCGCTGACGCTGCTCAGTGCTTCTCAGCCGCTTTTTCTTTCGCTTCCTGCGCGGCGTTCTCCTGCTGCACGGCCACGATCTTTCCGTTCAGCGCGTCGACGTTCACCTCGGTGATGACCTTGGGCGAGGTGGCGATGTCGAACGAGTAAATGAGCTTCCCATGCTCGTTCTCCAGCTCGGCGCTCTTGATGGTGCCGGGCGCCTTCTTGAGCGCGATGGCGCGGGCCTGCTGCATCGTGATCTTCGGCTTCGTCGCCGTCGTGGCGGCGAAGGTGGATGCCGCCATCGCGGCGGCGGCAATGAATGCTGCAATCGATTTGTGTTTCATCGGTTCTCCTTTGAGTTGCGCGCTCCTAAACCCTGCGGCCATGCCGGCGATTGCATAAATGGGAGATGAACGCGACGGCTGCGCGCGGTTCATCGCCTGTTTATCCGCTGCGGTCCAAAACGCGGCATGGCACGCATCGGCCTCGCACTCCTTCTCGTCATCGCGTCTCCGATGCTGGCCGAGGACAGCGCGCCGAAACGCGCGGCGCACGCAGTGCGTAAGGAGATCCACCGCTACGTCGAAGACGCGAAGTCGATGGCCGCCGCACCGCTGCACTGGAGCTCATCGCAGTGGGCGCGCTTCGGCGAGGGCACCGCGGCGGTAGCCGCCATCTACGCCGCGGATCCGCACCTCTACGACGCCGTGCAACGCAACCGCTCCGCCGCGACCAACAGCTTCGCGCGGGCGATCACGCCCTTCGGCGGGCGGCGCGCGGAGTACCTTTCCGCGCTCCTCATCATCGGCGGCGCGGCGTCGCACGACGATGCGATGCGCGATGCCGGACGCGACTCCCTGGAAGCGGAGATCATCGCCGGCGGCATCGTCACGCCCTTGCTCAAACGCGGCTTCGGGCGCGCGCGCCCGAACCAGGAAGAAGGCGCTCGCTCGTTTCATCCCTTCTCCTCGGGGCACGAGAGCTTCCCCTCCGGTCATGCCACGAACGCCTTCGCCCTTGCCACGGGAATCGCCGCGCACTACGACAACTGGGCCGTGCCGGCGATCATCTATACCGTTGCCGGCGGCGTGGCCATGTCGCGCGTCAACGACCGCGCGCACTTCGTTTCCGACGTCGTCGCCGGCAGTTTGATCGGACGCGCCCTCGCGAAGGGCATCGCGGCGCATCGCGAGCGCGGGAGGAGTGCGTGGACGCTCACGCCTTCGATCGTGGATGGCCGCCCGGCGCTGTTCGTCCATCTGCAAGTCCCGCTGAGGCCGTAGCGGTGGAGCCTGCACAGGCTCATGTGCAGCGTTGGCGCTGCCGTTGCTAGCGTTGACCCTGATGGAGCGGGCGGAGGAGACGCCGAAAGCACCGCTGCGGCGGGCCCTCATTGTCGACGACGATGCGGCCATCCGCATCCTCGTCTCGCGCATCCTCCAGCGGCACCGGTTTTCGGTCGACGCCGTGCCGGATGGGGCCGAAGCCATCGAAAAGCTGTTGCAGCACACCTACGACGTCATCGTGCTCGACCTGATGATGCCGCGCATCGACGGCGAAGGCGTGATCAAGTACCTCGTCGAGCACCAACCGCAGAGTCTCCCCAACGTCATCGTCGTGACGGCGTTCGGATCGAGAGCCCTTCAGAAAGTCTGTCCCCCGGTCGTTCGCTTTTTGGAAAAGCCCTTCGACATCGAGCGGCTGCTGACGGAAGCGGAGGGCTGCGCCGGCGGTCAGCCGCCTGACGTACCCGCCGACGCGCTGCCCTAACGCCACGCCCTCACCTTCACTTCATAAGCCCGATCGACGCCGGCTGGGTCCATACGTCCGGCATCGGGTTCGGCGGAGCGAGCTGCGCGGCGCTGCAGGGGCCGTCGCTGCCGTCCACGCAGAACGTCCCCGAAGTCGTCTGCGAGGGAGTGAGATTGGTGGCCTTGTACGTGAGCGGAGCGAACGGCGGGGTGCCGGGCGGCGTCGTCGTAAACGCCGTCTTGATATCGCCGGCAACGTCTGCGATGACGGCGCCGCTGAGGTTCACGGCGCTGAACGTCGCTCCGCTGAAGTTCGCTCCCTGGAGGAAGGCCGAGTCGAGGAACACCTGCGACGACTTCGCTCCGCTCTGCAGCGTCGTGTTTTCGAAGCTGGCGTTGACCAGGCAGGCGCCGGTGAAGACCGCGCCGCCGAGTTGATCGTCCTTCAGTCCGGTGAACTGCACCGACGGCGCGAAGGCATTGGTGAACACGGCGTCGGTGAGCGTGGCCTCGGCGAACGTCACCGATCCCCAGAGCAACGCATACGAGAAGTCGACGCCGGACATGAGAGCGCTGTCGAATTGGGCATCGCGCAGATTGGCGCCGGTGAACGCCGCGGCCAGCGTGAACGGGTTGTTCGGGTCGGGATCGCTGTTGCCTTCGCCGTTCGCGGAACTGAACACCGCGCTCTCCAGATCGGCATAAGCGAAGGACGTCTGGGCCAGGATCGCGCCGGCGAACGTCGGGGGGCTCAACGGGTTGTCGGCCGTGAAGACGACATTGGAGAAATCCATGCCGCTCAGGTCGGCCGATTGCGCGTTCATATTGTCGATGGTCGCCGGCTTGGAGTCGCAGGAGCTCCCGGAAAGATCGAGACAGGACCAGTTGTAGCCATTGAACGCAGCGGGGATCTTCGAGCCGGAGAATGAAGTCATGTCGGTCGGGTCGGTAGAGAACAGCGGCGAGGACGAGAAGGTGACCTGGGTGACGTCCGTATTCGTGAACTGCGTTCCCTGCAGCGACGCGCCGGTAAAGTCGACATTGGTGAGCGTGGCTCCGTCGAAGGAAGCGTTTTGAAGCTGCGCTCCGATGAATTTCGCTCCGGTCAGATTGGCATTGTCGAAATGAATTTTCTGCAGATCGCAATTCGAGAAATCGATACCCTGCAAGAAGTCGCCGCAATTCGAGAAATCCACGACTCCCAGGGGACCGTTGAAGAACGTCCCTTGATTGAGGAGCGGCGCGGTCATCAGCGTGCCGGCAAACGAGACCCCCGCGAGAATCGTCCCCTCAAAGCTGGTGCCGGCTCCGGTCGCGCCGTCGAACGTGGCGTTGACGAGCGACGCATTCGAGAAGTCGGCGCCGTCGAGCACCGCGTTGTCGAACGTGGCGTTGGTGAGGCTGTTCTCGGCGAAGCTCGTCTTCGTGAGATTCGCGTAGGACCAGTCGGAAGAGATCGCCGCGGGCCACCAAAGATTGCCGTCGTAGTACTGCGAGAGGATCACGGACGAGTAGTCCTCGCCGCTCAAATCCACCCAACTGAAGTCGAACGGATTCAGGCCCAGATCGAGCACAGCTAAAAGGATATCCGGCGACGCCACCACCATTCCCGGCGTATTGAGCGTGATCTGCATGCCGGCGTCCGTGTATTGACTCAGAGTGTTCCATCCGAGAAAGAGCCCCTGACCTCCGCCGCTCTGGGGATAAGAAATGATCGACAGAGTGACGTCGCCACAATTCTCACAAACGGACGGCGGAGGAGTCGGCAGCGTCACCGCAATGAGCGAAACACTCAGTGTGTAAACGAGCGAAGCCTCGGTGGGATACATGCCGCTAAAGTCGACTGCACTCACCCCCGCACCCGCAACCAACGTGCCGTAAGGCAAACCGCTGCCGTCGCTCGCCAAACCGGTCCCCGGCCCTCCTCGTATGAGGCAAGTGCCGGTGCCGGGCCACGTCGGCGACGTCCCGCTGTTGTCATAAAGGAAGAAGACATCGACGTTGGGGGTGTTGCCGGACGACGTCGGTAGCGAGAGAACCGTTCCATCGCTCGTCGAGAGCGTGATTTTCGCGACGAAAGGCGTGGCGCTGCTCATTTCGTGCTCCCGGCGCAGTCCGGCGGCTTCGCCGGCGGCGGTGGCGGCAGCCATTGGCTGATCGATGGCTGCACGCGATTGTTCTGGTCGATGATCGTCTCGTAATTGAGAGTGAATATGGTGCGCAGCAGATCGACGCTGATGCAGCCGGCGGCCATCGACGGCGTCTGCACCAGGAACGTGCCGTCCGGCGTATAGATATCCAGGAAGAATTGCGACGCCGTCGCCCCCTGGCCCGTGTAATAGAGCACGTAGATGTAGCCCTTGGCCTCGATGGCCAGGTCGAGGATCGTGTCGCCGGGAGAGTTCTGCAGCGGCGTCGTGGCCGATGTCCCTCCGGCGAAGTACTGGACGGGGTTGCCGTTGATGTCGAATGCCTGCAGGCGAAGGTTGTCCTGTTCGGCGACCACGATCCGGCCATCGAGAGCGACGGCGATTCCGGCCGGGCCGCCGATCAATCCCTCGCGGTTGCCGGAGCCGGAAAGGAGCGTTGCCATCGGCGCCTGGTCGTCCGTCGTCGGCTGTGCCGGAAGGTCGATGCGGTGGATCTTGTCCGGGCTGGCCGTGATTCCGAAGACGTATCCCTGCGGATGGACGACGTAGCGGTCGATGGCCCAGAGAAAGCGTCCCCAGCTCGGGAGCGAATCGCCCGTGGGCATGCTCGGCGCCGTCGAGTCCTGCAGAGCCACCTGGCGCAGGTGATACCCGCCGTCGGGATTCGTGTTCACGTCATATCCGCCGGGCGAAGGATCGATATAGAAATTCCGGCCCGTCCCGTCGTCCGGCGAGGCGATGTCGAACGTAATGCCGCTCTGCAAGCTGAAAGCGGTCGCCGGAAAGGCCAGACAGCTCGACGGGGTCGCTCCGGTGGAGAGCGTCTGCACGGTGAATTGATCGCTGGACGATCCGCCGAGACCGCTCGCTTCCCACGCGTAGCCGACCATCTGCGGGCGCTGGGCGATGGTGATGTCGACCAGTTTGGTGATGGACATCGCCGGTCCGGACGGCGGCGATTGCGGCGGCGGCGACTGGGGTGTCTCCGTCGGTGCCGCTGAGGGGCTGATCCACGAGAGCTCGTTCGAGACCAGTCCGATCTTGGCGTTGTGTTGATAAATGGAGTCGCAGTCGAGCGGGATCACGTTGTTGGTGACGTTGAAGCTCACCGTCAGCGTGCCGTTCGCCGTCGACTGTGCCGGCAGCCATCCGCTCTGTCCCTGTGCCGACTGCCAGCCGTTCGCGGCATAGAAGAAGGCGAAGACCTGCAGGTTCCCTCCGGCCGGGATGCTGCTGAAATTCACGGTGATGGGGGTGTTGGGAAGCTCGTTGGGCAGCGACTGCTCCGAGGCCGGCAGCGTCGTTCCGCAGTCGTAAGCCACGATCACGCTCAAGAGGGCGTGGTAGGGCGGAAATTCATTGTCCTTCGGATCGCAGCTGATGACGACGCTCAAAGCCATCGTCTGTGTGAGATCGGTCTCGTAGACGTATGGCGAATCGAGAAGCTCGACGGTGGTCTCGATGAGCTGCGCGGTGGTCGTGGCAGCCCGGAGCGCCTCGATGCCGATGTCGACGAGCGGAATGGCGTCTTCCGCCAACCCTTCCGCTTCCTGCTCGGCAAACCATTTCGCCAGCGACGAAACGCCCTTCTGCAACAGCATCGGGCCGAACTTCGTGGCCAGGCTCTCGGCGATCGTTCCGGGGTCGTCCGACAGGGCGATGTATGTGGCCACGCCGCCGGCGACGAGAAACGCCCCGGCGGTGCAGATCGCGAACAGGACCTCGGGGTCGGAGATGAGGTTGCTGATGATGCTGTTGCCGTTATCCGCTGTGCCGCCGGTGAAGAGGAGCATCGGCAGGGCCAGCTCGGCGAACGCCGTCATCACGATGCCGACCGGGCAGACCGCGCTGTCGTATGTGCCGCGCCCGAGGCCGCCGAACAACAGCCGCACCGTGGAGGCTCCGGCGGGAACGGAGATTGTGAAGTTCGTCGTGTTCGCGGGAAGCGGGACTGCCATCACCGTATTGACCGGCGAGATCAGAGCGACGAATTTCTTGGTCGGGTCGGGCTCGAAATTGTTGTCGACGCCGACTCGCAGGTAAAACGGCATCGGGTCCGGATAATCGGCGGGGGGAGTGATGACCGTGACGCCGTCCGCCTCCAGGAACTGCACGTACAGAGAAAGATGGCGCAGCCATGAGTTCTGGCAGGAGGCGGAGATCGTTCCCATGGCGCTGACGTCGCTGATGTGGAGGTCGCAGAGCGATTGGGTGCCGTCGACGAGCTGCGCGCCCGCGCTCTCGCCGATTCCGCTCGCCGTCAGCGAATAGGTGAGCCCGGACTGGCCGGAATTGAGGGTGAACGTGGCGCTCACGGTGCCGGTGCCGGAAAAGTTGGTGGTGAACGTCACCGGCTGGCCGGGAGTCTGCGTGCCCGGCACGAGCGTCGCGCTCGACACGGTGCCGGTCGGCGTGGTGATGGTGACCTGAACGTTGCCGGCGAGGAGCGCCGTGACGACGCTGCTGCTCATCGGCGTGGCGTCGTTCTGCGACCACGTCCCGACGGCCGTCCACGAATCGGTCGTGGGCGGAGGCGTATAGCTGTTGAAGGTGACGGTCAGGCCGTTCCCGGGCGTGAGATTGCGCGCGGTCCAGACGTTGCCGCTGCCGGGGACGTCCAGCACGGCCAGGGCGTCGCCGCCGGAGGCCGAATTCGTCGCGCCGTAGCTGTTCGAGGTCGAGCCCGGGTTGACGAACCACATGATGTTTTCGAGGTTTGGGTCGTTCTTCACTTCCTGCACCGCGGGCTGCACGGCGAAGGTCATGTAATAGAGCACATCGGAGGAAGGCTGTTGGTAGACGCTTCCGTCGCTCGCCTGCACCGAGACCATCCACGGCTTGCCGTGCGTCGCGTCGTGGTAGATCTGCGTCGCCAGATCGCCATTGGTTTGCGAGAGCGCGTTGGCGATCTCATTGGCGACGATGTAGCTGCCCGTGTTCGGGTCGAGACACATCAGGTCGTGGTGGCAGAAGAGGAACCAGGTCGCCGCGTCGACGGCGTCGTTATAGACGTTGATGGCTGTCGGCTGCGACGGAAGATCTCCGTCGCCGGCGACGGCCGTGAACTGCTCGGCGGAGATGTTGTGGAAGGCGAGCTTCGGATGAATGGCCCCGGGCCGCGGCTGGATGCGCTTCCGCGCCGCCTCGCGGCTGGCCGCGGGAAGGTGAACGCCGACGTGCACCGGTGCGTTGTACGCGGTGCCGCCGAGCGTCTTCGGAGTCGTCACCATCATCGAGGCGATGGCGTCGGACGGCAGGACGGCGGTGACGTAATGCGAGATGCGCTCGTCGGGAAAGAGCCGGAGGATCGGCTGCGCCTGGCGCGCGGCGGCGAGCGTCGCGGCGGTGTGCCGCTGCAACGGCGCGGAGCGTCCGGCGCAACGAAAGGTGTACGGGGCGTCGGGGAGGTAGCCGAGATCGAAGTGAAGGGTCTCCTGCTCGGTGGGGCGCACAAGTCCTCCGAAAACGCGTTCGCGCGGTTACGACTTTTTATTTTTTTGGGGGCGGGACCGGCAGCAAACGTAGGTCCGCGCGGAGGAATGCGCAACGGGCAAATATGGCGACAGGAGGTCGCCGCATTCATGCGTGCCGCGATCACTTAAAAGTGCTCGCCGGACACTTTTATCCGACCGGCGAGCACTTAAATCTGATCCGGCGGATGGTGAATTCGATCGGCGAGCACTTTTAAGTGATCGCGGCACGCATGAATCTCCTCCGGAGGACAGCGAATCTGATCGCCGGGCACTTTTATCTGCTCGCCGGGCACTTTTAAGTGATCGCCGGTCGGAAACGAGCGCCCTGCGTGATTTTTCGTGCCAGAAATCCCCGCAATCGACACCGGCGGGTGCGCCAGGCGTTGTTACAAACCTCGGCCTTATTTCCGCCGCGCCGGAGTAAATCGCACAATTCTAAGTGCTTACGGATCAGGGCGGGGGATGGAGATTCCGACCTCGTTACGATTCGATCACATTACTTGTCGGGCCCTCGGACGTATCTTCAAACAGGTTCGGATCCGTGACCAATGCCCGCCACGTTGGGGCCTCAGCGGGGGCGGGTAACCGAGAAAGCCGGCGCCGCGGCGCTCGTAGCGCTTCGCCGCAGGCAGAAACGAAAGGAAGGATTCCAATGTCCAGCAGTAGCACCCGTACCGCAGCCGTAGCCGCGGCCGATGCCTCCACCGAACCGGGCATCTCGCCGACGGTCACGCACTATCAGCAACTCGCCACGGAGTTCTGCAAGCAGCTCGACGCCATCGCGGCCATCATCCCGAACCTCGAGCTCACGCACGCCTCCACGGCCAAGTTGGTCCGCTCCCGTCTCAACGTTCCGATGGAGTTCATCGCCACCGCTGTCGCCGTCGTCGACCAGGTGCCGGAGCTCCAGAGCACCAACCGCCTCGACGTCGTGGCCGCGCGCGACGCGCTCCAGTTCATCGAGGCGTTCCGCCCCGTCGCCGACAAGGTCGTCGCGTTTTCCAAAAGCCTGACCGACACGATCGACAAGAGCCAGGCAGGCCTTGCCGCCAACTCGTTGCAGGCCTACGCCATCGCCAAGGCTCTCGCCCGCGACGTGAACAGCGCCAGCGTGGCCGCGCACGTGGCGAACATGAAGCGCGACCTCGGCCGCCGCGGCCGCCCGAAAGGCTCGACGACGAAGGCAGTCAAGCTGCCGCCGCCGTTCCTGCCGCTTCCCAACGCCATCAAGGAAGGAGGTATGACGACATAAAGGTTGCCGGGCCGCGCGAGAGCGCGGCCCGGTCCGACACTCAGCACCCCTGTCGCCAAACAAAAGGAGCTTTCATGTCATGAATAACATATCGCACTCCGTGTGCCCCGTCATCCCGGAGCACGTCTTCAACAACATCGCCCGGAACGGCGGTCGCGTAGCAGCCGGCAATGCCCGTTCGACTCTCGAGCAAATGCGCGAGATCGGACACAGGCGCATTCACAGGGCTGTCGTCTCCGACCTCGTCGTTCAATCGGCCGTGGGCGCTTTGAACCGGCGCCGCAACGTCTACACCGCCCTGCATCGCCAACAACTGCCCGGCAAGCTCGTGATGAGCGAGCACAAGGCGCGCGGCACAGACATCGACGTCAACCAAGCCTACGACGGCGCGGGCGCGACGTTCGATTTCTACGCGCGCGTCCACGGGCGCAACTCCATCGACAACCGCGGCATGCGGATCGACTCCACCGTGCACTACTCGGTCGGTTTCGACAATGCCATGTGGGACGGCCGTCAGATGGTGTACGGCGACGGCGACGGCATTCTGTTCACGAGTTTCACCGGCCAGCTCGAGGTCATCGCCCACGAGATCACGCACGGCGTCACGCAGCACTCCGCGAACCTGGGCTACTTCGGCGAGACCGGTGCTCTCAACGAGCACGTCTCCGACGTCGAAGGCATCCTGGTGAAGCAGTTCACGTTTCGCCAGACTGCCAGGGAGTCCGACTGGTACATCGGCAAGGGACTCTTCACCAACGCAGTCCGCGGCAAAGCCATCCGCTCGATGGCCGCGCCGGGTACGGCCTACGACGACCCTGTCCTCGGGCGCGACCCGCAGCCGGCCCACATGCGCGACTACGTCGACACCGACGACGACAACGGCGGCGTCCACATCAACTCCGGCATCCTGAACCACGCGTTCTATCTGAATGCGATCGCGCTCGGCGGCTACGCGTGGGAGGTGGCCGGAACCATCTGGTACGTCACGCTCACCGAGCGCCTGCCTTCCAGCGCCGGCTTCGACGACTTCGCGCAGCTGACCATCGACGTCGCCGGCGAGATGTTCGGCAACGGCGGCCGCGTCCAGCAGATCGTCATCGCCAACTGGTTCAAGGTCGGCCTTCTGCCGCGGCTGCCGCCCACGCAGTCGCCCATCGCGCCGCGGCCGCAGCCCACTCCACTCACCACGAACATTCGAAAGGAGAACACCATCATGAGTACCGAACACACCGATCTTCAGCACAACCACATCACCGCATCGATGAACACCCTCGGCGTCATGGAGAACAGCGCCATCGCCGACACGCCGAACGGCCGCGTCCAGCACCTGGTCAAGATCTACGGCCGCGTCAAGCCGTTCCTCCTCCTTCTCAGCACGCTCGTCGTTCTTCCGACGAGCTGGCGGGACGGGATCAAGGTCTTCATCGGAGCGCTCGACGCGGTCGCCGTCGTGGCGCCGCAGCTCGGCCCGGGCGAGATCATCACGATCGACGATCCGCAGCCCGTGCCGGAGTTCAAGGCGGGTAAGGACCTCTAAGGATTCCCCGGCGAGGCGCGCGCTCCGCGCGCCTCGCCGCTTCGGGAGCGAACATCATGAAGATCATCGACTATCCGCTCAAGCGCGGCCAATGGGTCGAACGGCTGACGACGAAAAAGTACGTCGTCTGGCACGCGACCCTCGGCCGCACCCGCTGCACGCCGGCGTCCGGACAGCCGGGCCGGGCCACGACGTCGATCGACGCCTGGAACCTCGCCGCCATCCGCGCCGGCGCTCCATATCTGGTCGACCGCGACGGCACGATCTACAAGACCTTCAATGACCTCGGTTGGATCAATCACCTCGGCATCCCCGGCACCGATGGGCGCTATGACAAGGCCTCCGTGGCCATCGAGCTGGCCAACGAAGGCCCGCTCACGCTCGACGGCGACCGGCTGTATGCGTTCGGCATGAATACGCCCGACACGATTTACACCGGCTTCGACTTCGCGGCCGACTGGCGCGGCCACACGCACTTCGCGGAGCTCGACGAGCCGCAGGTCGACGCCGCCATCGAGCTCACGCTCGACGTCTGCCGCCGCAACGACATCGAGCCGGTGTTCTATTACCCCTCGACGACGTACGACTTCCCGCGGTGCTTCAAGGTGGCGACGATCGTCTGCCACTCGAATTGCCGCAAAGACAAGGCCGACCTGTTTCTGCCCGATTGGGTGTTTCAGAAGATCGAGGCCGCCGGGATCCGGCTGCAATCGTGAGATGCGCGCGGCGCAGCCTCGCCGGCTGCGCCGCGCCGTCCTAATGCTTCTTCGTACGCCGCTGGATCTCTTTGCCGGCCGTTTCCATGGCCGTGCCGGTGGCGTGCGCGGCGTCGCGTGCGGCCGTCTCGACTTTCTCGGCGCCGCTCTCGACTTTCCGCTTCGCTTCCGCCGTGGCCGCGGTGTCGACCGAGGGGACGGTTGCGGAGACCGTCGTCGTCTTCTCCTGGACCGTGCCGTTCGTATCCGTCACGGTCTGCGTTTCCGTGCGCTTCTCGCACGCGGTAGCGGCGAGGAGTGCGAGCGTGGCCGCAAAAATGGCTGTCTTTCGCATGGTTCACTTCGCCAGCAACCGCCGTGCCCGCTGGCCGCGTTAGCGGATGGGCCGGGCCACGCCGTTGCGGATCGCATCCTCGGCCATGTCGCGCAGCTTCGCCTCGACCACCTTCTCCATCGCCTCCTCGCGCTGGTCAAGCTCGCTCTGGCGGCGCTCCACCACGCGAATGCGCTCGCGGAGCTGCTGCAGCTCTTCGCGGCTGGCCGTCGCCTTGCCGTCCTCGATGGCGTCGATGCGGTGGTCGAGCCGCCGCTCCTCCTCATCGAGCTCCTTCTGCTCCGGCTTCAGCGCGTTGATCGGCGCCCACAGCTCCCGCGCCTCGCGCAGGAAGGCCTCGTCGCGGATCAGGTACTCGCGGCCGTCGATGCGCATCCAGAAGTACGGCTCGTTCTCGCCGAAGCGCTTCTGGGCCGCGACCAGCTTCTCGATCGTCATGTTCGACATCATCGTGACGTTGGTCTTGCCGCTGTGCAGGATGTAGGCGTCGCCGTGCCGCCACGCCGCTGCCGTCGTCAGGACCAGGGCCAGCAGAATCAGGATTGTTCGTCGCATGCCTGTTGGACGGCGGGCCGGCCGGGCGGTTAGCCGGTACCATTGCCGGCCATGATTGACGTGATTCTGAAACGCTTCGAGACTCCGGACGAGACGCGGATCTTCGACCATGGCCGCTACGACGTCGTGAACGTCGGCGGGATGACGATCGGCCGGGCCACGTACGAGCCGGGCTGGCGGTGGTCGACGCACGTCGGCGCGCCGCTCGGCGCCGCGCACTGCACCGTCGAGCACGTCGGGTTGGTCTTGTCCGGACACGCGACCGTCGCGATGGAAGACGGCACGGTCCACGACCTCACCGCCGGCACGCTCTTCTACGTCCCGCCCGAGCCGCACGATAGCTGGGTCGTCGGCGACGAGACCTACGTGTCGCTGCACTTCAGCGGCGCGGCGGTGTACGCGAAGAAGGAGTAGCGGGTGAACGCCGCCATCATCGCCATCGGCTCTGAAATGCTGGGGCCGTCGCGCCTCGACACGAACTCCTTGAAGATCACTGCCGCACTCGAAGAGTACGCCGTGCCGCTCGTGCGCAAAAGCGTCGTCGGCGACGCGCTCGGCGAGCTCGTCGACGAGCTCCGCTACGACCACGACCGCGCCGACGTCCTCATCGTCACCGGCGGGCTTGGGCCCACCGAGGATGATTTGACGCGGGAGGCGCTGACGGAGGCATTCGGGCTGACGATGGAGGTCGACCGCGCCATCGTCGAGCGGCTCGAGCAGCGCTTCGCCAAGCGCGGGCTCAAGATGCCCGAGGTCAATAAAAGGCAGGCGAACGTTTTCGTGGGGCAGGAGACGCTCACCAACGAGCGCGGCACGGCGCCGGGATTTCACCTGCGGATCGGGGAGACGCACGTCTTCGTCTTTCCCGGCGTGCCGCACGAGCTGGAGTGGATGCTCGCGACGTACTTTTCGCCGTGGCTCGCGCAGCAGCGCGGCGCGCGGGCGCGGCACCGGCGGGTGCTGAAGATCGCCGGCATGACCGAGTCGGCGGTCGACGAACGGCTGAAGCCGTACTACGACGCGCACCGCGACGAGTGGCTGACGATCCTCGCCACGGGGGGGCAGATCGAGCTGCACCTCGTCGCCGACGGCGACGAGGCCGCGGCGAAGGCGCGGATCGCGGAGCGGGAGCGCGAGCTCCTCGACCTCTTCGGCGAGCGCGTCTTCGGCTACGACGACGACTCGCTGGAAGCGGCGGTCGGGCGGCTTCTCGCGGAGCGCGGCGCCACCCTCGCGGCCGCGGAGTCGTGCACCGGCGGCCTCTTTGCGTCGCGCATCACCGACGTCGCCGGCAGCTCCGCGTACTTCATGGGCGGCGCCGTCGCCTACACGGCTGCGGCGAAGCAGGACCTCGCCGGCGTCGCGCCGGCGCTGATCGCCGAGCATGGAGAGGTCTCCGAGGCGGTGGCGATCGCGCTGGCGCGCGGAGTCCGTGAGCGCTTCGGGACCACGTTCGGCGTCGGCATCACCGGCATCGCCGGGCCCGGCGGGGGGAGCGAAGCGAAGCCGGTCGGCACCGTGCACATCGCCGTCGCCGGCGCCGAAAGCCACGAGCACCGGAAGCTCTTCTGGCCGATGGAGCGGACACTCTTCAAGCGCTTCGCCACGCAGAGCGCGTTGGATTTGCTGCGGTTGTTTGTGTTGCGGGGGTGAAACGCGCGACGCGGCACGCTACTGCGCGATCTTTTTGATCGTCGCGCCGTTAAACGTGCTGCCCGAGAAGCGCGCGCACGTTCCCTTGGCGGCTATCGTCACCCAGCCCGCCGGCGGGGGATCGCCGCAGACGTCGACGACGCTGCCGATCGGCATTCCGGCGATCTTTCGCATGGTCCTGCCCTGGTGATTCGTCGAGGCGAAGCTGGAACAGCTGGCGCTGCTGATGGCGGTGGTGATCCAGCCGGCCGGTGGAGCATCCCCGCAGATATCGACGGAGGCATTCGGCGGCAGCCCTTCGATCTTCTTGATCGTCCGGGCGATGTGGCTGGTCGAGGCAAAGTTCGAGCAGCTGGCGTTGCTGATCGCCGTCGTGATCCAGCCGGCGGGTGCAGCCTCGCCGCAGCTCGTGACGGAGGTATTCGCCGGCAGGCCTTCGATCTTTCGGATCGTTCG
The DNA here is from genome assembly GCA_035276475.1 of Thermoanaerobaculia bacterium. GTDB lineage: Bacteria > Acidobacteriota > Thermoanaerobaculia > Gp7-AA8 > Gp7-AA8 > DATDFB01. The sequence continues at coordinate 26,434 of DATELQ010000134.1, forward strand.
TGCGATGTGGCTGGTCGAGGCGAAATTCGAGCAGCTGGCGTTGCTGATGGCGGTCGTGATCCAGCCGGGGGGTGTGTCGTCGCCGCAGCTCGTCAGGGAGGTATTCACCGGCAGGCCTTGGATCTTTAGGATGGTCCTCCCCTTCTGGGGCGTCGAGCCGACCGTCGCACAGGTCCGGATGGCGGTGGTGATCCAGCCGGACGGCGGCGGGTCGCCGCAGACGTCGAGGGACGTCTTGGGAGGCAGTGCATCGATCTTCCGGATCGTTCTGCCAATGAGCTGCGTCGAGCCGCTCTTTCCGCAAACTCCATTGATCGATAGGGTGATCCACCCCGCCGGCGGCATCCCGCCGCAAATGGTGATGGTGTCCGGATTCGCGGCTGCGCCATTGACGGCGACCGCGGCACAGAGTACGGCGAAGACGAATTTCACGATGGTCACGCTCCTCAGAAGAGGAGTGTCGGATCGGGGGCTGTCCCTACCGCCTGAGCATCGGAGATTCTTGTAGCGTGGCTCTGCTTCGCCTTGCGCGGTACGGCGGCGGAAGCGGAGCCGGGCGGAATCGTGCCGGAGCCACGGGCTGCTGCGACGCGTTGTAGTAGCGGATGGTGATGGCGACGCCGATTGCCTGTAGCTACTCCTGAAGCCTGCGCCGGTACGCCTCCGCGTATGGTTTGATCTCCTCCTTCTCCAGGATCGTCCGCCGCTCGTCGTGAGAAAAGGGGACAGCCGGGATTCCGATGATGTCGCACCAGACATTCAGGAGCGTCTCCACGCGCGAGGTCTTCGACGAGCGCCGTAGCCGTTTGGCAAGAAGGACCTCCACGACCTTGCCTCCGCTTCCGAGATCATGGATGTCCGCCGGCTTGAAGGAGAGCTCGAAATCAGCGCCCGTTTTGACGAGCACGTTCGTGCCCAGAGTGTCCATACGGCAGTCATTGAATTCGTCTTCTTGAATCAGCCTGTGGAAGTCGGATTTGGCCATCACAATCTGGATTCCTCGGCTCATCCGCGCGAATCCGCTGTGATCGAAGAGGGTATGCAGCCATGCCCCCTCCGAACTGTACGATACGTGCCATGGCACCACGTGATGTCCCGTCACGCCGAAAGAGAAGCGGAGCGGCCGCTCCGTGGCGGAGATGCCGATGACGACCCGGTCGACGTCAAAGAACGCGAAGACCATCGGATCGAACGGCGCCCATCCTCGAGGAGTGGCAAAAAAGTGCGGCATCACGAGCGTTCTGTCGCCCGTGACGATGCCGGGGTAATAGACATTGCCACCTCGCTCGAACACCTGTGACGGCTCCGATGGAAGGGCGACCGCGGCATAGGCCAAGGCGTCTCTGGCAATCTCACGGGCCAGATCGTCTTCGAAGGGCAAGCCGCGGGCCGCCAGCTTGGTACGCTGAAGGTTCAGCGGCAGTCTTCCTTCGCGGTCGAAGATTGACAGTTTCGGCGTCGCGATGGCCATGTCGATCGCCACCACGTGTCGATATCGGTCCTCCCTCTCATTCCTAGGCTCGTCCTCGCGCGCAGAGATGCGAATGCCGTTGCAGGCGAGACTCGCCGCGCTCCGGTGCTCATAGGACCAGCGCACGGTGAGACCGCCGGACTCGAGAGATCGCCACTGCGCCGCCTCTTCGCGCTCGGCGGGCCAGGTATCTCGTTGGATAAGAACGCGATCGTTGTAGAGGCGAAGCACGCTTGGCTCGGCGAGACAATACCAGTCCCAGTCAGGGTCGAAACGAAGCCATGTCCCGCGAGGATCTCGAATAGGAATGGTAATTGTCGTGCCGACCGGAGCCGGAACTTTCTTCAACTCGATAATGTCGCTCTCCAGGTCAGCCGTGAAGGAGATCCCGTCCGGCTCAGAGATGTGACGAGTGATAACGTTGATGCGGTCGCCGATCAGGAAACCGGCCAGAACGCCGATTCCGAAGCGGCCGGAGCGCAGAACGCGCGAGCGGCCGTCCCCGTCTGTGTGATGCTCACGCCAGTAATCGCTCTGGCGAAACGACGCCCCTGCGCGAAGAAAGTACTTGGTGATGGTCGCGGCAGTCATACCGATCCCGCGGTCGCGCACTGAGAGCACGGAGCTCCCGGCTGCATCGATGATCGATACCAGGACGTCGCCCTGCATCGTGGAGTCCACGCTGTCAGCCGCGTTCGCGGCCGCATTCGCTCCGTAATCCTTCAGTTCGCGAACGGCGTCCACGGCGTTCTGCACGAGCTCGCGCACGCCGACCTCCGGTCTGTTGTCGTAGAGAGGACCGATAAGCAGCTTGAGAAGGTTACCTCCAGCGGTCGTGAATGCCGCCTCCATCGGAATGTAAGGAACGGATGCGACGAATCTCGGATCATCGAGATTCGACTTGACACGCCGGATTTTCAAGCCGAGGTCCTGTAGCTCGCGGAATCGGCCGAAGACCTCACCCATGACCGCCCACGACTCGTCGAGCTCTCTCTGGATGGAGGCGAAGAGACGTTGCAGCCGTACGAATTCAGTCGCGCTCTCGGGGCTAACCCGGAAGCGGAGGGCTTCCGGGTCGTTGTCGATGAGCTGGATCTCGCGCACCGCCTTGTGCAGCTTCCACTCCAGACGCGACACGGGACTGGTCAACGCGCGCACCTTGAGAATCTGCTCCGGTGCGCGGCCGGACTGCAGTTGGATGTAGTCGGCGATGCGCAGCACGGCCATGATGAAGGCACTATGAACGTTGTGCATCAGACGCCGGTCGGTCTCGGGAAGCATTTCCGCCGCCGCGCGTATGGAGAGACCGTGACTCCGGGCGATGAGGCCTGCCAGATCAGCGAAGTCGTTCGGTATCTCGCGCACCGTGAGTCTCTGCTGCTGCGGTCCCGGCACGCCGTGCAGTGCGATCTCGTGAGCCAGCCGAGGATGATGTCTGCGGATGAACTCCCCGATCAGCAGACGGTCGGTGTAGGTCATCTGCTCGCGCGCGAGAGGCGGCGTACGCGTCGGCCGGCTGTCGCCGAAGAGAGCCGTGAGTTTGCGCTCGTCGAAGCGGCTCGCCTCGCGAAGGAAATCACCCCATAGGCGCGGCCACGGTACGTCGTCGAAGCCCGGTGCCGGCGGCTGCCCTTCGGTGACCAGCCGTATGAAGCCGTCCTCACTCAAGTGCATCGCGCAGTCGTGAAGCAGCGTGGAGAGGACCAGTGCCGCTGCGTCCGCGGCAGTGAGCAACCGCCAGGATCCCTGGCCGATGAGGTAGCACGCAGCTTCCAGGACGTACCGAATGTGATCGGCCCCGTGGTCCGTATACTCGGGAAAGAACGCTAGGTTGTTGTTTTCAAACCAGACCTTGAAGTCGGCTGCCGTGAGCACAACGGCGCCCGCCAGCTGTGGATCTTCGTCCAACTTCTTACGAAGCTTCGGCGGAATGTCGCTGCCTCTCCCGTACGGCATCGTCGTCTCTTCTCCCGGACGGAAGTGTAGAAGAGTTACGCCCCAGGATTGCAGCGAGTTGATCCGGCCGGAGCGATACTTCACTGCGACCACAGCTCCTGCCGGTGCAGCGCTCTCATCGTCATCCACTGACGATCAGAGTTGGGTAAAGGTGCTCTTAGATTGGCGCGACCGACGGGCTCGGAGCGAACGTGTGACCTCCGGCGCGACAGGCCGGAGGTCGCTTCAGGACGCGGTGTGAACGCTAGGAGCAGTTCGTGTCGCCGACGGCAGTGACGGTGTGATAGATGCCGTCGGGAACGGCCGTAGTTCGCGGCGCGTCTCCGCGTCCCAAAGGCGGATGAGCCGCCCGTCGCCGCCGGCGATGAACTTGCCGTCGGCGCTGTAGTCGACGGCGTCCCGTGCATTGGGACGAATGGCATTGCTGATGAGCGGAATCCCCACCGCTCGTGCAGCGCCTCGTAGAGTGCCCGCCGCGATTCCATGGTCGGCTCGATCTTCCACCCCTCGGTCGCCAGCAGCAGGGCCAGGCGTGCGTCGGATGCCCGCGCTAGTTGGCTCTCGGCGGCGAGCTGTCTCGACTGGGCGATGCGCTCTGCAAGCCGGGCGGCGGCCGCTTCCTGCCGCGCCTGCCCCTCGGCCGTGCCGGCGCGCTTGCTCTCGCGCTCCGCCTGAATCTCGTTCGCTCGGGCCGTGGCCGTATTCTTTCGGGCGTCTTCTGCCGAGGCGCGGGCGCGCTGGGCGTTCTGCCGGTCCGACCGGGCGAACCAGAGCGCGGACGCCGTCACGATGGACAGAACCGCGAACGCGGCACGGTCCACCGCCAGCGCGTTCGCGAGCGCATCGCGTTGGGCGCGGTGACCAGCCGCTCCAGGACGCTGTCGCTGACGACACCCTCATCGCACGCGGACGGCGTCTCGTCGATCCAGATCTTGTCGGAGAAGCGCAGCCATGGCTCGGCGCCAGGTCCCAGAGTCGGGTGCTGTAGTGCGTTACCGATGCTGATCGGGATCACCGACCGCTCGGGATGCTTCCGCCGGAACTCCTCGACTTCAGCCTTGACCCAGCGCGGCTCGGCGAGCATGCCGCTGTTGGCGATCACGACCAGGATGCGCGAGCGGTGGAGGGCATGCCTGAGCGTTGCGTCGAGCTGGTCGCCGACCGGCGCTTCCTCTTCGCTGAAGAATACGGTGAAGTCACGCTCCCGCAACCGGCGGGCGAGATCGGAGGCGTAACTGCGCGACCCGCGCGGCGGCGGTCCTAAGGCAAAGGAGACGAAGACGTCGTAGCCGAACAGTCGGGCGGCATTGCTGCGGCGCTCCGGGGCAGCGGTTGGCATGGGGCGATGGCCGATGCTACATCAGCGCGCGCCTGACCTGCTTCAAGGGAGCGAGCTCGCCCGCTCACGCTGCCGTCATGGGCGGGGAGCTCGCTCTCAGAGCCATACTGAGCGAGGGTCAGGAATCAAACGCTACGCGGAGAAGCTGACCTTGAAGGTCGTGTTGCCGGCGTTCGCCGGGTTGGCGATGTAATAGGCGTCGCCGTCCTTTGCCTTGAACGACGAACCGCTCTTCGCGCCCTTGAGGATCACGGGATCGGTGCCGCCGGAGACATCTTTCATGATGTCGAAGGTGATGCTTGACGAACCGTCGACTTCGAGCGTCAACGTGGGATCGCCCAGCGCGCGGACGGCCAGATCGCCCCACGAAGAGCGGTGGTCCTGGCCGGAGAGTTTGCGGTAATCGGAAAGAAGGGTGCCGATGAACAATGACATGACAGGGATCTCCAATGGGTGCAATCGATTTAGTGGCAGATGGGCTGACCCGCGCTCAATCCCGCGCCACGCGCGCGGAGGTGCACCCTATCATGTAATTCATTACTGCCATCAAATATATCCTGGTGCTGATGGGCATTCGTGAGAGGAGGGTAGGGTAGGAATCGTGCCCGCGCTGTCACTCCTCTATTGAGAGGGGACAAGCGATGGCGAAGTACACCCGGACGAACGTCTACACGAACGGCGGCAGTTTCAAGAACAAGACGCTTTTTTGGTACGCGCTTGGCGTGAAGGCGCTCAATGAGCTCGCGCTCGACGACAAACTGAGCTGGCGCTTCTACGCCGCGATCCACGGTTTCCGCGAGGACCTGTGGCGCACCTACGGGTACCTGCGGGCCGGCGACCGTGTGCCGCCGGCGGCGGTGACGGGTCTCTATTGGGAGCAGTGCCAGCACGGCAGCTGGTACTTCCTGCCGTGGCATCGCGGGTATCTGCTCGGCATCGAGGCGACGCTGCGCGATGCGATCGTCAGGCATGGCGGCCCGTCGGACTGGGCGATGCCTTACTGGAACTACTTCGTCAAACACGAGAATCAACTGCCGCCGGCGTTCGCGTCGAAGACGTTGCCTCCGGGCAGCAGCCAAAACTCGTTCCTGCCTGACGGCAGCCACAACCCGCTCTTCATCGAGCAGCGCTGGGGTCCCGACCGGGCCACGCCCGGCAACGTCTTTGTGCCGCTCGATCAGGTGGACCTCAACGCGCTGGCCAAGCGCGACTTCACCGGTGTCACCAGCGGCGGCGATCCCGGCTTCGGCGGCCCGGACACCGGCTTCTCTCGGATGAACAGCCCTCACGGCGCTCTGGAGAGCAATCCCCACGACGTGGTGCACAGCTCCGTGGGCGGCCGGAATCCCGCCGACCCGGGACGCCTCGGCGGCCTCATGTCGGCCTCGCTGACCGCCGGGCTCGATCCGATCTTCTGGCTGCACCACGCGAACATCGACCGGCTGTGGGAGGTCTGGCTGCGGCGGCCGACCAGCCGCGGCAATCCCACGGAGAGGAAATGGCGCAGCGGCCCGCAGCCGCCCGAGCGCACATTCATCGTGCCGTTGCCCGGCGGCAAGGAGTGGAAGTTCACGCCGGCCGATGTGGACGACCTGGCACGGCTCGACTATACGTACGATGATTTCACGACTGCCGGCGCGACCCCGAGGATGCTCGATCAGATGGAGCGGGTGAGCGCGACGTTCGCGCGCAAGGCATCGACGGAGGAGACTGCCATGGCCGCCTCGAAGAACGTGGAGCTGGTCGGCGCGTCCCACCACGGGTTGCGCATCGTCGGCGCGGCGCCGGTCCACGCGTCGGTGGCGCTCGACGGCGCCGTACGCCGCAAGGTGGTGCGGAGCATGCGCGCCGAGGGGGCGGCGGCCGAGCCGGAGCGCGTGTTCCTCAACCTCGAGAATGTGCGCGGACTCTCCGATGCGACGATCCTTCAGGTCTACGTCAATCTGCCCGAGAACGCCGATCCGTCGAGCCATCCGGAACGCCGGGCCGGAACCATCGGCCTGTTCGGCGTGAGCGAGGCCACGACGTCCGAGGAGCACGGCCAGGCGGGATTGACGTACGTTCTCGAGATTACGCACATGGTCAACGCGCTGGATCTCGACACGAACGCGCTCGACGTGCGCATCGTGCCGTTCGACGATGTGCCGGAGGAGGCGGAGATCAGCGTCGGCCGGGTGAGCGTTTTCCGCCAGGGGAGCTGACGTGACGGACGCCGCCCGGGCCCGGATGCGGGTTCGCGTGCCGCTGCTTGCGGTGAGCGCCGCGGCGTGGCTCATGCTGGCCGTGCAGCCGCACGACTCCGCAGTGTGCATGATGCCGTCCATGCGATGGACGCCGGCGTCGCTCCTGGCGGCGTCGGCGATCATGTTCGCGGCGATGATGGTCCCGCTCGTCGGCGCGCCGCTCGCGCACGTGCGCGAGCGGGGCTTTGCGCGGCGGCGCCTGCGCGCTACGGCGTTGTTCGTGGCGGGCTATGGGTTGCCGTGGATCGTGGCCGGTGTCGCGCTGCTGTGGGGCGCGTCGTGGATCGTTGCAGGGGGCACGGCGGGGGTCGGGACGGCCATTGCCGCCGCCGCGCTGTGGCAATGCTCGCCGATGAAACAGCGATGCCTCAACCGATGTCACGCGCACACCGAGCTTGCGGCGTTCGGAACGAAAGCCGATCTCGACGTGCTGCGCTTCGGCTTCACACACGCCTGGTGGTGTATCGGCGCGTGCTCGGGACTCATGCTGCTGCCGATGCTGTTCACGCGCGGGCATGTGCCGGCGATGTTCGCGATCACGCTGTGGATTGGCGCCGAGCGGATCGGAAGGCCGCTGCCGGCCGCGTGGCGCTGGCGCGGCCCGGGAAACGTCTGGCGCATCGCCGTCGGACAGGCGCGCGTCTGGTCGACTTGACGCCGGCCGGCGCCCGTAGACCCCCCTACCCCAAATCAGTAGTTGCAGGAATTGCGGCAGTGGGCGATCATGCGCGAACGGTCCAACCAAGGGGTCACTTTTTATGCCGGTCTCGCGCCGCTTCCTGTCCGCTGTCTCCGTTCTTTTCTTATTGATCACCACTGGGAGCGCGCTCGCCTGGCCGTCACCCGGCCGCTTCAAAGCGAAAAAGCCCAAGTCCGCCGCGCCGTCCATCCCGGTCGGCCCCGTGCGCAAGGGACCATTCCCCGCGGCGCCGTACGCCGGTCCGCCGCCGCTCACGGAAGTGAAGCCGGTGCGCACGCCGCCGCTGCGCACCATGCCGGCCCTCCCGCCGCCGCGCCGCGGCGACGAGGTCGAGAAATTCGAGCCGCCGCACCCGCAGCGCCCGACCGACACGCCGAAGGACGACGGCCGGCGGCAACAGTCGCGCGATCTCCGCGCATCCGCTCCGGTCTCGACGGGCCTCAGCTTCGAAGGCGTCGGCGCCGGCATGCCGGGCTACAGCGTCAGCGCCGTGCCGCCCGACACCAACGGCCACGTCGGTGCCACGCAGTACGTCCAATGGAACAACCTGAGCTTCGCCATCTGGGACAAGCAGGGGAACAAGCTTTACGGGCCGGCCGCGGGCAACACCCTCTTCCAGCCCTTAGGCGGCGTCTGCGCCTCGCACAATGACGGCGACCCCGTCGTCAACTACGACATCATGGCCGGGCGCTGGGTGCTCTCGCAGCTCGTCGTCTACGCCAGCCCGAACTTCTCCCACCAGTGCATCGCCGTCTCCATGACCAGCGACGCCACCGGCTCGTGGTACCTCTACGACTTCGCCACCGGCGCCAGCGACTTCGTCGACTACCCGAAGATGGCCGTCTGGTCCGACGCGTACTACATGTCGGCGCACATCTTCGGCGGCGGCGGCTCCTACTACGCGGCGGGGCGCATCTACGCCTTCGAGCGCGACAAGATGCTCAATGGCCAGCCGGCGCGGATGCTCAGCGCCGACCTCAAACAATACGGCGGCCTCCCGCAGTACGGCTTCCTTCCGGCCGACGTCGACAGCGCCCAGGCGCCGCCGCCGGGCGAAGCCGAATTCGTCATTGGTCCGGATCCGGCGAGCACGAACATGCTCGACTCCACGCGCGTCGCCGTGACGTGGGGGGGCACGCCGACGATCTCGCTCACGGAGACGCAGATCAACGCCAGCTGGGGCATCCCGCCGTGCGTCGGCGGCTCCGGGACCCGGGCCTGCGTGCCGCAGCCGCCGCCGGCGTCGAGCGGAGCGTACCTCGACAACCTCGATCAGGCCTTCATGTACCGCCTCGCGTACCGCAACTTCGGCGGCACGCCGACGCAGGAGTCGCTCGTCGCCAACATCACCGTTCCAGGGAGCGCCAGCTCGCCGTCGCACGGCGCGGTGCGCTGGTTCGAGTTCCGCAACGACGGCAGCTCCACGGCCACGCCGACCGTCTATCAGGCTTCGACGTTCGATCCCGACAGCGACTACCGCTGGATGGGCTCGATCGCCATGGACAAGGACCACAACATCGCCCTCGGCTACACCAAGTCGAGCCTGACGGTGAATCCCTCGATCTGGGTCAACGGCCGTCTCGGCACCGATCCCCTCAACACCCTCGGCACGGAGACCGAGGTCAAGGCCGGCGGCGGCGTGCAGACCGCCTACAACCGCTGGGGCGACTACAGCTCCATGACCCTCGACCCGATCGACCAGTGCACCTTCTGGTTCACGAGCGAGTACCTCCTCAACAACGGCACGTACAACTGGGCCACGCGCATCGCCTCGTTCAAGTTCCCGTCGTGCACGCCGGAGTCGTGGGGGAACGTCAGCGGCACCGTCACCGGCTGCGCGAGCGGAGCGCCGGTTCCGGGCGTGGCCGTCACGCTCACCGGCGGCTACAGCGCCGTGACCGACGCCGCCGGCCACTACACCGTGGCCGTGCCGGCCGGCACGTACAGCGCGAGCGCGGCGGCGACGGATAAGAACTGCACCTCCAGCTCGCCGGCGACGGTGAGCGTGGTCGTCCCGGCGGACGGCAGCGTCTCGCAGGACTTCTGCATGAACGGCACGGCGAAGCTCGAATTCTCGGCCGACGCCGTCGACGACGCGCCGCACGGCAACGGCAATGGCATCGTCAACCGCAACGAGTGCGTGAACCTGAGCGTCACGCTGGCGAACAACGGCTGCGCCATGGAGTCGGCCATCAACGGCACGCTGACGACGTCGACGGCGGGCGTGACGGTCACGCAGGGGAGCTCGTTCTATCCGAACGTCGCGGCCGGCGCCACCGCGGCAAACACGATTCCCTTCACGTTCCAGACATCGTCGAGCTTCGTCTGCGGCACCGACATCAGCTTTACGCTGAATGTCACGGCGGCGGGCGGCAACAAGAGCGTCACCTTCACCGTGCCGACGTGCGGCGGCGGCGCGGGCCTGGCCATCCCGCCGAGCTCCATCACCGCCACCGACCCGACGCAGGCCGACCGCCTCACCCGCGACGGCGTCTCCAGCACCTGCAGCGGCAAGACCTGCTACGGCCCGCTCTACTACGGGCCGCAGCGCTACAAGACGTTCAAGTTCACGAACTCCAGCAACTCGGCCCGCTGCGTGACGGTGAACATCCACGCCACCTGCGGCTCGGACATCGAGAGCGTCGCGTATCAGGAGAGCGTCTACGATCCGCCGCAGAGCACGGGCGACGCGCGCGTCTGCAACAACTACCTCGGCGACAGCGGCATCGGCGGCCTCGGCACCGCCATCACCGACACCTCCTACTCCTTCACCGTCGCGGCGCAGAAGGACTTCATCCTCGTCTTCAACACCGCCGATCCGAACACCACCTGCACGTCGTTCTCCGGCAGCGTCACGGGCCTCATCGACGACACGCCCGGCCCGGGCGCCTGCCCGACCTGCGTTCCGCCGGCGACGCCGACGATCACGCCTGCGGGGCCGACGACGTTCTGCGCCGGGGGCAGCGTCACGCTGAATTCGAGCGCGGCCAGCGGCAACCAGTGGTACTTGAACGGCGGGATCATCGCCGGCGCGACCGGCGCCTCGGTCGTCGCCAACGCCACCGGCAGCTACACCGTCACGACGACGACGAACGGCTGCATCAGCGCGCCATCGACGGCCACTGCCGTCACGGTGAATGCGATTCCGGCGGCGCCGGTGCCGTCGAACAGCGGTCCGTTCTGCGCCGGCTCGACGATCGCGCTGTCGGCCCCGACCATCGCGAATGCGACGTACGCCTGGACCGGCCCGAACGGCTTCACCTCGGCGCTTCAGAATCCGACGCGCGCAAACGCCACGGCGGCCGACGCCGGCACGTACTCGCTCACCGTCACGGTCAACGGCTGCACCTCGCCGGCTGGGACGACGAGCGTGGTCGTGAATCCGATTCCCTCCACGCCGTCGCCGTCGAACGGCGGCCCGTACTGCGCCGGCGGGACGATCTCGCTCTCCACGCCGACGGTGAGCGGCGCGGCGTACCACTGGACCGGCCCGAACGGCTTCACCTCGGCGCTCCAGAACCCGACGCGCGCGAACGCCACGCTCGCCGACGCCGGCACGTACTTTGTGACCGTGACCGTGAACGGCTGCCCCTCGGCCGGCGGCACGACGTCCGTCGTCGTGAGCTCCGTGCCGGCGACGCCCTTGGCGTCGAACGGCGGCCCGTACTGCGCGGGCGCGACCATCGCGCTGTCGACGCCGACCGTCGCGAACGCCACGTACGCGTGGACCGGCCCGAACGGCTTCACCTCAGCGCTCCAGAACCCGACGCGCGCCAGCGCCACGGCGGCCGACGCCGGCACGTACTCCGTAACCGTCACGGTGAACGGCTGCGCCTCGGCGGCCGGCTCGACGAGCGTCGCGGTCAATACGTCGATCCCGGCGACGCCAACGGCGAGCAACAGCGGTCCGTTCTGCGAAGGCGCGACGATCTCGCTGTCGACGCCGACCGTCGCCAGCGCCACGTACGCGTGGACGGGCCCGAACGGATTCACCTCGGCGCTCCAGAATCCGACGCGTGCGAACGCCACGGCGGCCGACGGCGGCACGTACTCCGTCACCGTCACGGTCGGCGGCTGCACGTCTGCGGCCGGCACGACGTCCGTGAGCGTCACGCCGAAGCCGGCCACGCCGGCGGCGTCGAACGGCGGCCCGTACTGCGAAGGCTCGACCATCGCCCTCTCCACGCCGCTCGTCGCCACGGCGACGTACGCGTGGACGGGCCCGAACGGCTTCACCTCGACGCAGCAGAATCCGACGCGCGCGAACGCCACGGCCGCGGACTTTGGCGTTTACTCCGTCACCGTCACGGTGAACGGCTGCACCTCCGCCGCCGGCACGACGACGGTTCTCGACGGCAACGCCGCGGCCACGGCAACGAACGATGGCCCCTACTGCGCCGGCGGCACGATCACGCTCTCGACGCCGACGGTGGCCGGTGCGACGTACGCGTGGACGGGCCCTAACAACTACACCTCCGCGCAGCAGAACCCGACCATCGCGAGCGCCACGCCCGCCGACGCCGGCACATACTCCGTGATCGTCACGGCGCCCGGCTGCACGTCGCTCGCGGGAAGCACGAACGTCGTCGTCAACAGCGCCGCCACGACGCCGGCGCCGACGAACGGCGGCCCGTACTGCACCGGCGGCACGATCGCGCTGTCGACGGCGACGGTCGCGGGCGCGACGTACGCGTGGACGGGGCCGAACGGCTTCACCTCGGCGCTGCAGAACCCGACGATCCCGAACGCTACGCTCGCCGCCGCCGGCATCTACTCCGTCACGATCTTCAACGGCTGCACTTCGCCCACGGGCACGACGACCGTCGCGGTGAGCGCGCCGCCCACGACGCCGGTGCCGACGAACGGCGGCCCGTACTGCCTCGGCGGCACGATCGCGCTGTCGACGCCGACCGTCGCGAGCGCGACGTACGCGTGGACGGGCCCGAACGGCTTCACCTCGACGCTGCAGAACCCGACGCGCGCGAACGCCACCGCCGCCGACGCCGGCACGTACTCCGTCACCGTCACGGTCGACGGCTGCACGTCCGCGGCCGGCACGACGAGCGTCGTCCTCACCAACGGCGCCGCGCCGCTCCCGGCCAACGGCGGCCCGTACTGCACCGGTTCGACCATCGCCCTGGCCACTCCGATCGTCCCCGGAGCCACGTACGCGTGGACGGGCCCGAACGGCTTCACCTCCACCCTGCCGAATCCGACGCGCGCGGGCGCCACCGTCGCCGACGCCGGCGTCTACTCCGTCACCGTCACGGCGAACGGCTGCACCTCGCCGGCCGGCACGACGACCGTCGTCGTCAACGCCATCCCCGCCGCGCCGACGGCGTCGAACGGCGGCCCGTACTGCACGGGCGGCACGATCGCGCTGTCGACGGCGACCGTTGCCGGCGCCACGTACGCGTGGACGGGGCCGAACGGCTTCACCTCGGCGCTGCAGAATCCGACGATCGCCTCCGCCACGACGGCGAACGGCGGTGCGTACTCGCTGACCGTCACGGTCAACGGCTGCACGTCGCCGGCGGGCACGACGAACGTCGTCGTCAACGCCGTCCCGGCCACGCCGACGGCGACGAACAGCGGCCCGTACTGCACCGGCTCGACGATCTCGCTCTCCACCCCCGCCGTGACCGGCGCGACGTACGCGTGGACCGGCCCGAACGGCTACACGGCCTCGGTTCGCAACGCCACGCGCTCGAACGTCACGACTGCCGACGCCGGCGCCTACTCCGTCACCGTCACGGTGAACGGCTGCCCCTCCGCCGCCGGCACGACGACCGTCGTCGTGAACCAGAAGCCGGCCGCGCCCGTGGCGTCGAACACCGGCCCGTATTGCTCCGGCGACACGGTGCAGCTCAATGCCACGACCGTGGCTGGCGCGACGTACGCGTGGACCGGGCCGAACGGCTTCACCTCGGCGCTCCAGAATCCGACGATCACGAGCGCCACGTCCGCGGCTACGGGCACGTACTCCGTGACCGCGAGCGCGAACGGCTGCACCTCCACCGCCGCCACGACGGCCGTCAGCGTCACGGCCAAGCCGGTGCCGCAGATCTACCCCGGCGGCTCGACGACGTCCTGCAGCGGCGGCTACGTTTATCTCTACTGCAACTACTCCACGGGCGTGCAGTGGCGCCTCAACGGCACACCGATCGCCAACGCGACCAACAGCTTCTACTACGCCTCCGTCGCCGGCAGCTACGACGTCGTCGTGACGCAGAACAGCTGCGGCAGCGTGCCGTCGAACGCGATCGTCGTGACGATCACGCCGCCGCCGAGCGCCGCGATCACGACGCCGGCGACGCTCACCGCCGGCGCCGCCGGCACGGCCAGCATCGCCGATGCGGGGCCCAGCGCGTACTACTCCTGGTCGATCAGCAACGGCTTCATCGACTCCGGCTACGGCACGCGGACGATCAGCTACACGGTCGGCAGCGTCGGGGCGGTGAGCCTCAGCGCGTATGTCAGCGTCCCGGGCTGCAGCGATCAGAGGTCGGTGACGGTCAAGATCGCGCCGGACATCAGCACGGTCTCGCCGGCCAACGGAGTCATCGCCGGCGGCACGCCGCTGACGATCACCGGCAGCGGGTTCCAGGTCGGCGCCGCCGTCAGCGTCGGCGGCGCGGCCGCGACGAACGTGCAGCGCGTCAGCTCCACGACGCTCACGGCGATCACGCCGGTGCATACGCCGGGTGCGGTCAACGTCGTGGTCACGAATCCCGACGCGGTGACGGCGACGAAGACGAACGCCTTCACCTATCTCGGCAAGCTCTTCGACCCGAACAACGACAGCGTCATCGACTCCGCCGATATCTTCTATCTCGTGAACTATCTCTTCACCGGCGGTCCGGCTCCGGCCGGAGGGGGAGGCGCGGCCTCGGGTGACGCCAACGGCGACGGCGTCTGCGACGCGGCCGACATCTTCTATCTCGTCAATTACATCTTCACCGGCGGCCCCGCGCCGATGTCCGTTGGCCCTGCGCCGATGTCCGCGCACCCCGCGCCGAACGGCTCGATCACCCTCGGCGCGCCGATCGTCCGCGAGGGCCGCACGTTCATCCCCGTGATCGTCAGCGGCGCGCCGCACGCGCTCTCGCTGCGCGTGCGCGGCGCGAACGTCGTCGGCATCCGCCGCACGGTCGGCGTCACACCGCTCTTCGAGACCGCGCCGAAGGTGAGCGACGGCGCCGCCTATCTCGTCTCGTTCGGCGAGAAGTCGGTGAGCGGCGTGGTGGCCGAGATCGAGGTCACGGGAGCGCCGGAGAGCATCGAGCTCGACCCGGCGCTGACGATGCTCACGGACCAGAGCGGCATGCAGAAAGCGACCGCGGCCAACGGTCATCTGCGCCTGGGAGGGAAGTCTCAGTAAACTTCTGGATAACAACGGCTTAGCTTCGGCACAAGCCTCGCAATCATCGAGTCCTTGGAGGAACCACAATGACTCCTTGGACTCGAAAACTTCAAGCCGCTGTCCTGAGCTCGGCGCTGCTGTTGCCGGCCGGGTCGGCCGTTGCGCAGGTCAGTTGGTCGAAGCCCGACAGCCGTACGAAAGGGACGGTCATCGGCGCAGTCGCCGGGGCTCTCGTCGGTGGGAAGA
Source organism: Thermoanaerobaculia bacterium (assembly GCA_035276475.1). Classification (GTDB taxonomy): domain Bacteria; phylum Acidobacteriota; class Thermoanaerobaculia; order Gp7-AA8; family Gp7-AA8; genus DATDFB01. The sequence goes on from DATELQ010000134.1 coordinate 41,752, forward strand.
AGGGGGCGATCATCGGCGCCGCGGCCGGCAACGGCGTGCAGGCCTATCGCCACTCGCAGCACCGCAAGCGCGTCCGCCACGTCGCTCACCACCGCCGCCATCACCGGCGGAGCTGATCGGCCACGCTCTCCCGCAGAAGGTCCGCCACGTCCCGCTCCTGCGACGGGTATTCGTAAAGCTCCGGCCGCAGGTCGGGATGCTTGCGGACCCACTTGTTCTTGTACATGTCCCGGTCGGCGGCGTTGACGAGCTGTGCGAGCGTCGGCTTCTCCAGGAACCGTGACGACGCGAAGCCCGCCGACACGCCGACCTGGAACACCTCCTCGGTGCCCCAGCGCAGCGCCGCGATGGCGGCGGTGAGCCGCTCGGCGATGCGCTCCACGACGTCGACGTCGGCGTCCGGAATCGTGACGATGAACTCGTCGCCGCCGAAGCGGGCCACGACGTCGTCGGGGCGGGTGTTGCTCTGCAACGCCGCGCCGACGCCGCGCAGCACCTCGTCGCCGGCCAGATGGCCGTACGTGTCGTTGATCCGCTTGAAGTCGTCGATGTCGAGCAGCACGAGGTTGACGATCGTCTCCTCCGCCAGGAGGCGCTCGCTCTCGGAGATGAAGAAGCGCCGGTTGAAGGCGCCGGTGAGGTCGTCGCGGATGGAAAGGCCGTAGAGGTCGCGCACGGCGATCTTCATCGTGCGCTGGCGCGAGGCGAGACGGCGCGCGGCGATGAGCTTGGCCACGAGCTCCGACTCGGTGGAGGCCTTGTTGAGGAAATCGTCGAAGCCCGCCTCGAGCGCGGTGAGCTTCGTGTCGATGTCCTCGCGCCCCGTCAGCATAACCGCGTAGATCGCCTTCGTCTCCTCCTGGGCGCGGAGCTTTCGAATCAGCTCGATCCCGCTGAGGCACGGCATCTCCTGGTCGATGATGGCCGCGTCGTAGGGCGCCGTGGAGAGGCGGTGCAATCCCGCTTCTCCGTCCTCCGCGGTATCGACCCAAAAACCGAGGCGGCGGGTGAGGGCGGCTACCCAGGCGCGGTAATTCGCGTCGTCGTCGACGAGGAGAATGCGCAGGGGATGCTCGGAGTCATCCGGCGGGTTTTGACGCCGTTCGCGGGGAGCGGTCACGGTGGTGCGTTGCGCACGTTCAACTTACACGCCAGCGAGTACCATTCGCGCTGATGAAGCGCCTGAGCCTGTTGCTCCTGCTCACGCTCGCGGCGAACGGATGCGGCGATTGTCTGCTCTTCGACAAGCACGCTCACCTGCTAGTGGCTACAGTTGCTTGCAATAGATAAAGATTTCGCCGTTCGTTTTGTCGCGGAGAATGAATCCGGTGATGACGTCACTTGGGCTCCTCCACAGCTCATACTGTTCCAGTGGGCCCGGAGCGAACCACGCCGGGCGATTGTCATCGAAAGGAATCCGGCTCAATGAGCCCGCTGGCAGACGGCGTAGCCCATTTTCCGCAGCGAAGGCTTCGGCATATCCGGAAAGAGACGAAAGCTCAAAGTAGTAGATCTCCTCGCGAAAAAAGTGCGGAGATCTCCAGTACCAGGAATGGATCACTCTGAGGCCCGGCGGCGGCGACTCGCCCAAAGCTCGCTCGAAGTTCTTAGGATCGTCAATCCAGGTTCCCGAGCGGTGACAGCCGAGAAACGGCAGCAGCAACAGTGATAGGAACGCGGCTGCGGGCAACCGCCACGCGAATCTTCCCATCACGTCAGGCTACCATTCGCGCTGAATGAAGCGCCTGAGTCTGTTCCTTCTGCTCACACTCGCGGCGAGCGTTGCCGGCGCCGCCGACAAGCTCACCATCGTCAAGGCCGGTCCGGTCGGCGAGGTGGCGAATCTCGCGGAAGCGAACGAAGTCCGCGTCGTCTTCAGCGAGCCGATGGTCGTCGTCGGCAAGATCCCGAAGGACTTGGCCGTGCCGTGGTTCCACATCGCGCCGGCGGTGAAGGGGACGTTCCGCTGGTCGGGGACGACGACGCTCATCTTCACGCCGGTGTCGCTGCCGTTCGCGACGAAGTTCGACGTCACGATCGACAAGGACGCCAAGGCTGTCAGCGGCAAAACGCTTGGGAAAGACTACAAGTTCTCCTTCACCACGCCGACGATCCAGCTCCTCTCCACCGATCACTACCGCAAGCCGACCGGCGCGGTCGTCATCGCGCTGCGTTTCAACCAGCCGGTCGAGCCCGAGACCGTCGCGCAGCATCTGCAGCTCAAAACCGAGGCGCACGAGTTCAAGCCGCCGCTGGCGCCGTCGAAGCCCGATCCGCGATTCGACGCCAAGGTCGCGCAGGCGCAGAAGAATGCCGCGAGCGACGGGCAGCCGGTCATGTCGTTTCTCGCCACCGTCTGGGACGACAAGCGCTGGCCGCCGAAGAACGACCTCGTCGTCATCGAGACCAAGCCCAACCTCCCGCCCGACACGTGGGTGCAGGTCTACCTCGACGACAAGCTGGCCAAGAACGGCCGCGTGACGAGCGGGAAGGCGCAGACGTTCACGCTGCAGCTCGACCCGACGCTCTTCGTCGAGAAGATCGAGTGCACCGCCGAGTGCAATCCCGACCAGTACAACCCGATCTTCTTCCGCACCAAAGCGGGCCTCGCCTACGAGGACGTGAAGAAGGCCACGCACGTCATCGACGAGAGCGGCCGCGAGCTGAAGCGCGAAGAGAAAGAGATCTCCGAGTGGCGGCAAACCGACAACAGCTACTCCCTCGACGAGCTCGGATACTCGTTGCAGCCGGCGCACACGTACACGCTGCGCATCGATCCGTCGCTCGAGTCGGAGGATGGGCAGAAGCTCGGCTACGCCTTCACGGCCACGATCGAGAACTGGCACAAGCCGGCTTTCATCAGCTTCGGCGACGGCCACGGCGTCTGGGAGTCGAGCGGCGGCCCGATCCTGCCGTTCCACGCCCGCAACTTCCGCGACGTGCAGCAGTGGCTGCAGCCGATCTCCATCGAGCAGGTCATGCCGACGATGCTCGAGCTGGAGAAGGAGAACTTCCAGAAGACGCCGCCGACGCAGCCGGCGCAGCGGAAGCTCGCGCCGGTCGCGGACAAGACGCAGTCGTACGGGCTGAACCTGTCGAGCGCGTTGACGAACGGCCACGGCATCGTCTGGGCGTCGATCCAGCCCGGCGCCGCGATCCCGAAGACGAACCGCTACAGCGAGACCGTCACCTCCACGCTCGTGCAGACGACGAACCTCGGCCTCTCGGTCAAAGACTCGCCGCAGAACACGCTCATCTTCGTCACGCGCCTCGATGACGCTCAGCCGGTCGCCGGCGCGAAGGTGACGATCCGCACGACGGAGAACAAAGTCGTTTGGAGCGGCACCACCGACGCGCGCGGACTCGCCACGGCGCCGAATACCGACCTGCGCATCGACCGCACGAAGGAAGAGGAGTCGGAGTCGTGGACGGCCATCGGCGAGCTGCACTTCATCGTCACGGCGGAAAAGGACGGCGACGTCGCCTACGTGGCCTCGAACTGGAACAGCGGCATCAATCCGTTCGACTTCTCGCTCAACTCCGGCTTCGATCTGTTCGAGGGCCAGCCGCTGCTGCGCGGAACGATCTTCACGGACCGCGGCGTCTACAAACTCGGCGAGGAGGTGCACGCCAAGGCCGTGCTTCGCAGCGACACGCCGAACGGCATGCAGCTCCTCCCGGCCGGCACGCAGGCGGAGATCGTGGTGCAGGACAGCCACGACAAGGAAGTCGACAAGCGCAGCGTGCCGCTGAACGAGTGGTCGTCGGCGGAGTGGACGTTCAAGGTCCCGGCCGACGGCGTCCTCGGCGACTACCGCATCAGCGCGAGCGTGGCGGGGCAGCGGCTGACGTCGTCCGGCGAGTTCCTGGTCGCGGCGTATCGCCGGCCGGACTTCCGCGTCGACGTGACGACGACGGCGCCGACGTCGATCGCCGGCACGAAGATCTCCGGCACCATCACCGCGCGCTATCTCTTCGGCGCGCCGATGGCGTCGCGCCCGGTGACGTGGACGTACTCGAAGATTCCGGTCTACACCGTCCCGCGCGCGATTGCTGACCGATTCCCCGAGGAGCAGTGGACGTTCCTCGGCGAAGACGAGGAGAACCGGCGGTCGACCGTCACGATCCAGAAGAAGGAAGGGAAGCTCGACGCCAAGGGGGAGCTGAAGCTCAAGCTCGACACCGACCTCGCCGCCGGCGCGCCGTGGGCCTACCGCCTCGAAGGCGACGTCGTCGACGTCACGCGCCAGCGCATCGCCAACCGCGCCTCCACGCGCATCGATCCGGCGCCGTGGTACATCGGCGTGCAGACGCCGCCGTACTTTGCCGACGCCAAGGCCGGCATCGACACGCAGCTCATCGCCGTCGCACTCGACGGCAAGGCCGCGCCCGACGTCGCGGTCGACGTCGAGCTCCACCGCATCCAGTGGAACTCCGTCCGCCAGGCCGCGGGGCACGGCTTCTACAACTGGGAAACGGAGCGGAAAGAAGTGCCGGCCGGCTCGTGGAAGATCACGACGAAAGCCGAGCCGGTGCCGCTGCACGTCCCCCTCGGCGAAGGCGGCGAGTACGTCCTGATCGCGAAAGCGAAGGACGCCGAGGGGCGCAACACCACGACGCGGGCATGGTTCTACGCCGCCGGCGGCGGCTACACCGCGTGGGCCCGCTACGACAACAACCGCATCGACCTCGTCGCGGAGAAGCAGACGTACCGTCCGGGCGAGACGGCGCGCGTGATGATCAAGTCGCCGTGGGAGCACGCCACGGCGCTCTTGACGACCGAGCGCGAAGGGGTGCGGACGTGGAAGACGTTCGAGCTCACCACGACGCAGCCGACCGTCAGCGTGCCGATCACCGAGAAAGACATTCCGAACCTCTTCGTCTCCGTCGTGCTGGTGAAGGGGCGGACGAAGGAAGGGATCGAAGAGGAAGCGGATCCCGGCAAGCCGGCCTTCCGCGTCGGCTACATCGAGCTCGGCGTGGAGGACGCGGCGAAGCGGCTGAAAGTCGATGTCAAGGCGAACCGCGACGAGTATCGCCCGGCGTCGAAGGCGCGCGTCGAGGTGCAGGTGAAGGACGCGGGCGGCAAGGGCTCGCAGTCCGAGGTGACGCTGTGGGCGGTCGACTACGGCGTGCTGTCGCTGACGTCGTACAAGACGCCGGACGTGCTGGCGTCGATGTACCTGCGCAAGGCGCTGCAGGTCGTCACCGACGACTCGCGCGAGAAGATCGTCAGCCGCCGCGTGCTCACGCCGAAGGGGGAGACGCAGGGCGGCGGCGGCGGGCGCGACGCCGGGCCGGGAACCATCCGCAAGGACTTCCGCGTGTTGGCGTTCTGGCTCGGCTCGATCGCGACCGACAAGAGCGGCCGCGCGAAGGCCGACGTGGTGCTGCCGGAGTCGCTGACGACGTACCGCATCATGGCCGTGGCGGGCGACCGCGCCTCGCGCTTCGGCTGGGGCGAAAACGAGATCCGCATCAACAAGCCGCTCCTGATCACGCCGGCGTTCCCGCGTTTCCTGGCCCTCGGCGACAAGGCGACGTTCGGCGGCGTCGTGCATAGCCAGTTGAAGCAGGCGGGGAAGGCGACGGTGACGATCAAGTCGCTCGATCCGTTCGTTGAGGTTGCGGGGTCGCAGACGGTGGATGTTCCCGCGGGCGGCAACGTCGAAGTGCGCTTCGATGCGGTCGCGAAAGCGATCGGCACCGCGCGCATCCAGATGAGCGTCTCGATGTCGCGCGAGACCGACGCGTTCGAAGAGACGCTGCCGGTGCGCCTGCTCACGCCGCCCGAAACGGTCGCGGCGTACGGCGAGGCGAATCCGACAGCGAAGGAGACGCTCGAAGTGCCGAAGGACGTGGCCACGGGCGCGCTGCACGTGGAGCTGGCCTCGACGGCGATGGTCGGCCTCGCCGAGGGGGCGCAGTACCTCATCGAGTATCCGTACGGCTGCGCCGAGCAGCGCTCCTCCGCCGCGATGGCCACGATGCTCGCCGGCGACCTCGGCGACGCCTTCGCGCTGCCGAACCTCGACGCGAAGAAGGCGCGCTCGGTCGCTCAGACGACGATCTACGAGCTTTACAAGTTCCAGTGCGGCGACGGCGGCTTCTCTTTGTGGGCGGGCGAGTGCTCGGGCGAGGGGCCGTACCTCACCGCGAACGTGCTGCACGTGATGCAGCGCGGCCAGGCGCTGAAGTACGACGTCAACAAGGACGTGCTCGACCGCGCCTACACGTACCTCGACAATCAGCTGAAGCAGAAGCGCCCGACGAACGAAGGGTGGTGGCCGGCGTACACGGCGTGGCAGGCCTTCTCGGCGAAGGTGCTGTCCGAGGGAGGGCGCAACGTCGACAGCCACGTCAACCGGTTGATTACGTACGTCGACCGCATGCCGGTCTTCGGCATCGCCTATCTCGTCGACGCGATGAAGGGCGATCCGCGCACGGCCGACTTGCTGCGGCGCATCGACAACGCGATCCTCCCCGAGGGGGGCAGCGCGCACGTCGAGGAGCTCAGCGATCCGTACCTGCTGTGGTACTGGAGCTCGAACGTCCGCTCGACCGCGATCGTGCTCGACACGCTCGTCCGCCACGACGATGCGAACGTGAAGGGGATGGTCCGCTGGCTGATGCAGCAGCGGAAGAGGGGGCGGTGGGGGAACACGCAGGAGAACGTCTGGGCGATGGAGGCGCTGGTCGACTATTACCGCAAGTACGAGAGCGTGACGCCGGACTTTACGGCGATCGTGAACGCTGCGGGGCAGGATATTGCGCATGACGCCTTCCGCGGCCGCAGCACCGAGGCGAAGAGCCACGACGTGCCGATTGCGTCGCTGAAGTCGGGCGAGGTGACGTTCGAGAAGCAGGGCGCGGGGACGCTCTTCTACCTGATGCGCCTGCGCTACATCCCGCTCGGGCTGATGCACGATCCGCTCGACCAGGGCTTCGCGATCGAGCGAAAGTACTCGCCCGAGACGTTCAAGGCCGGCGATCTCATTAAGGTGACGCTGCGCATCCGCAACACGAAGGAGCGGCGCTTCGTCGCGGTGGTCGATCCGATTCCCGCGGGGACGGAGCCGGTGGAGTCGTGGTTCTCGACGACGGCGACGGAGCTCGCGGAGCAGCAGCGCAAGGCGGACACGGGCGGCGACGACTGGATGTCGTGGTGGCAACACGGCGGCTTCGATCACGTGGAGCGCCACGACGACCGCGTGAATTTGTTCGCCACGCGCCTCGGCGAGGGGACGCACGAGTTCACGTATCTGGTGCGCGCCACGACGGCGGGGCACTTCGTGGCCGCGCCGGCGCACGTGGAGGAGATGTACGAGCCGGAGGTGTTCGGGCGGACGGCGAGCGCCGTGGTCGACGTGAAATGAAGAAGATCGTTCTCTGGGTCTCCTTCGTCGCAATCGCAACGTGCGCGTTGCGGTTCGCGCCGCTGCCGTCAATCCCGACGGAGACGACGCCGACGATCGTCGACCGCAACGGTGTCATCCTCTACGAGCCCCTCGGCGCCGGCGGCACGCGCAGCGCGTGGTTGAGCGAGATCCCGCACAACGTGGAGCGCGCAACGATCGCGGCCGAGGACAAGCGGTTTTACTTGCATCCCGGGATCGACCCTCTCGCCGTCGTGCGCGCGGTCGCTGCGGATATCCGACACCTGCGTGTCGTGCAGGGCGGCTCCACAATCACGCAGCAGGTCGCGAAGCTGATGCTCCGCCGCAACTCGCGCTGGCAGAAGCTGCACGAGGCCGTCGTCGCGCTGCAGCTCGAGGCGCGCTACAGCAAGAAGGAGATCCTCGGTCTCTATCTCAACCTGGCGCCGTACGGCGAGCAGACCGTCGGCGTCGCCCGCGCCAGCCAGCGCTACTTCGGCTGCGACCCGGAGCAGCTCACCGTCGCGCAGGCAGCGTACCTCGCGGCGCTGCCGCAGCGGCCGTCGGCGAAGAACGTTCGCTATCGCGCGGTGCTGCAGCGGATGCACGCGTCGCACGCGGACTTTGCGGAGAAACTGAATTTCGACAAGGGCAAGCACCCGCTCCTCGCGCCGCACTTTGTCGAACGAGTGCGTGCGGTCGCGCACGGCTCGCGTATCCAGACCACGCTCGACGCCAAGCTCCAACGCGAGATCCTCGGCATCATCACCGCCGCGAAGCCGGAGCTGCTGCGGCACGGCGCGCACTCCGTGGCCGTCGCCGTCCTCGACAACCGCAGCGGCGACTGGCTGGCGTGGGAGGGCTCGGGCGACTACTTCGGCACGGACTTCGGCGGCGCGATCGACGGCGTGGTCACGCCGAGGCAGCCGGGATCGGCGCTCAAGCCGTTCACGTATGCGCTGGCGTTCGAGTCGGGCTTCACACCGGCGACGGTGCTCGACGACGTGCCGTCGCACTTTCCCACGGCCGAGGAGGGCGTTGTCTACACGCCGCGCAACTACGACGGGCGCTATCGCGGTCCGCTGCGCGCGCGCCTGGCGCTGGCCGGCTCGGAGAACGTGCCGGCGGTGCAGCTCTTGTCGAAGCTCGGACCGGCGTCGCTGCTGCGCTTTCTCCGCGCCGAGGGCTTCGAGCACTTCGACCGCACCGCCGACTACTACGGCCTCGGCCTCACGCTCGGCGACGCCGAGGTCACGCTCGAAGAGCTCGTGCGCGCGTACGCGACGTTCGCGCGCGGCGGCGTGACCGTTTCGGGCAAGCGCCTCGTCTCCCAGCGCACCGCCTTCTGGATCACCGACATCCTCTCCGATCCCAGTGCGCGCGAATACATCTTCGGCTCCGGCGGAGCGCTCGACTTTCCGTTTCCCGTGGCCGTGAAGACCGGCACGTCGCAGGCGTATCGCGACAACTGGACGATCGGCTACACGCGCGACGTGACGGTGGGCGTGTGGGTGGGGAACTTTGATCTCTCCACGTTGCGCAATTCGAGCGGCGTCACGGGGGCAGGGCCGGTCTTTCATGCGGTGATGCTGGCGGCGGCGAAGGATCACGAGCAGATCGTGGAGCGGCCGGGGGATCTGGAGCGTGTGCCGGTGTGTGCGCTGACCGGGTTGCGACCTTCGACGGCGTGTCCGGAGGTCGATAACGAGTGGATGCCGTCGGATGCGGCGGTTGTGTTTTGTGCGCATCCTCGCCAGACGAAGATGGGCGTCGCACGCGCAACGAAGCCAACAAGGCTGATCCAGAACCCGGCCGACGGCGCTACGTTCCTCATCGATCCGACGCTGCGCCGCGAGTTCCAGGCACTCCGTTTGCGCGCCTCGGGCGATGCGCGCTGGAGCGTCGACGGCAAGCGCGTGGCGCAAGAGTGGCCGCTGGAGCCCGGCAGGCACATCATCGCCGCTGTCGACGAGCGCGGCCGGCGTGATACGGTCACCATCACGGTGCGATAACTGCTTATGACCAAGCCACTGATCGGAATCGGCTCGGACGTCTTCATCCATGAAGGAGAACGCGACCGCGCCTTTGTCTTCACCACCTACGTCGACGCGCTGCGGCGCGCCGGCGCGGTCCCCGTCCTCATCCCGCCGCAGCCGGAGAACGCCGCCGACGTCGTCGACGAGCTCGACGGCCTCCTCCTCGCCGGCGGCGAAGACTGTGACCCCGCCGCGTACGGCGAGCCGCGCCACCCCACCGTCGAGATCACGATGGACCCGCGCCGCCAGGCGAACGATCTTGCGCTCGCCAAGGTCGCCCGCGAACGCGGTCTCCCCACGCTCGGCATCTGCCTCGGCGTGCAGGTGATGAACGTCGCCGCCGGCGGCACGCTCATCCAGCACATCGAGAGCGAGATCGACCACGCCAGCGAGCCGTCGGACCGCCACCGCCACGAGGTCTCGATCGACGGCGACACGCGCCTGGCCCGGATCCTCGGCGACCGCGAGCTCAACGTCAACTCCTCGCACCACCAGGCCATCCGCGACGTCGGCGGCGGGCTGCGCATCACCGCGCACGCGCCCGACGGCATCGTCGAAGGGCTCGAGGACCCGCGGCATCCGTTCTACCTCGGCGTGCAGTGGCACCCGGAGGACATGAGCAGCGAGCGGTCGGCGTCGGCGATCTTCGCGGCGTTCGTCGAGGCCGCCCGCAAGTACCACGAAATGAAGACGGATTTGTCACCGGCCGCGGCTGGAAAAACGGAATAGCCTTTTTGCACGAGTCGTTTCCGACGCCGGAACCGGAGGACCACCTGTGAAAAAACTCGCCATCGTTGCGGCGCTTGCGCTGGCTGTTTCGTCGACCGCGTCGGCGTCGCCGTGGATCAAGTCGTTCGCGCAGGCGCAGCAGAAAGCGAAGACGAAGAACCAGCACATCTTCGTCGACCTCTTCGCCGACTGGTGCGGGTGGTGCCACAAGTTCGAGCAGGACGTGATCCCCTCCCAGGCGTTCCAGCAGGCCACCGACGACATGGTCCTCCTCCGCCTCAACACCGAGGACCAGGGCGACGGCACCAGCTTCGCGCGCCGCTACAGCGTGACGTCGCTGCCGACGTTCCTCATCCTCGACAAAGACGCCATCATCGTCGGCATCATCCGCGGCTATCAGGTCCCGAACGACTTCGCCAACTCCATCAAGGACGTCGAGGGGCGCTACGACGGCTTCATGAAGCGCGTGGCCGGCGAGCCTTCGATCGCCAAGGACTTCCAGAAACGGCTCGAGCTGGCGAAGGAGTTCCGCATCCGCTACGCGCTGCCGCAGGCGGAGGATCGCTTCAAGAAGCTGACGGTGGAGAAGGGCGTGCCGGTGGCGGTGCGCGACGAGTCGTACTACGAGCTGGCCCTCGCGCAGCTTCTGCAGAAGAAGTACGACGACTCGATGCAGACGATCCAGAAGTTCGGCACGCTGCAGAAGACGGGTGAGAACTACGAGAAGTCGCGGCTCCTCATGGGCGACGTCTACCTCCAGCAAGGCAAAATCGACCGTGCCGTCGCCGAGTACCGCGCCTTCAAGACGGCCTTTCCGCAGTCGCAGTACGTGAAGAACATCGACATGATGCTGCCGCAGCTCGAGCGGCAGATTCCGACGGCGAAGAAGTAGTGAAGCGCACCGCACTCGCACTCTCGCTCCTCCTCATCGCAGCCGCGTCCTACGCGCAGCTCTCCCTCTTGCCCGATCAGGAGCTGATCAAGCTCTCGGGCGTCGTCACGCAGCGTACGGGCGACGACATCCGCGGCACGATCACCGCCGCGATCGCGAGCGGGTGGCACATCAACTCCGTCAAGCCGCTCGACGACTTCGTCATCCCGACCACGCTCGCATTCGACGGCGCGGACCTCGTGAAGGCCGACTTCCCGCCGCACGAGCTCAAGGACTTCACCTTCAGCGGCGGGAAGAAGCTCGCCGTGTACGAGGGGACGATCGCGATTCCGTTCGAGGCGAAGCTCAAGGGCGGCGCGGCGTCGATTCATGCGACGCTGCACTACCAGGCGTGCAACGACAGCGTCTGCCTGCCGCCGAAGAACGTCTCCGCCGACATCTCCACGAATGTCGTAGCCGCGGCGGCGCCGCCGAAGGCGAGCGCCGGCTTCACGCCGCTCACCGCCGCGCCGAAGAACGCGCTGCCGAAGAACAAGCTCACCGAGGTCTTCGAGGCGCATGGGCTGCCGCTCACGCTGCTCGTGCTCTTCGTCGGCGGCCTGGCGCTCAACCTCACGCCGTGCGTCTTCCCCGTCATCCCCATCACCCTCGGCTTTTTCGCCATGCAGAGCGACGGCCGCCGCTCGCGCCGCTTCGCCCTCTCGGCCGCCTACGTCTTCGGCATCGTGATCACGTACGCGGCCTTGGGCGTCGCCGCGGCGATGGCCGGGAAGCTCTTCGGCTCGTGGCTGCAGTCGCCCTCGGTGCTGATCGGCTTCGCCGTGATGATGCTCGTCTTCGCCTCGTCGATGTTCGGCCTCTGGGAGTTCCGCGTGCCGCAGTTCATCGCGGCGCGCTCGATGGGGCGGGCGGGCGTGGCGGGGGCCGCGGCGATGGGCCTCCTCGTCGGCATCGTGGCCGCGCCGTGCGTCGGCCCGGTCGTGGCGGCGCTCTTCGTCCTCGTGGCCTCGCTGGCGAAGCCGGCCATCGGGTTTCTCATGTTCGCCACGCTCGGCTTCGGCCTCGGCTTTCCGTACCTCGTCGCGCTCAACGCGCTGCCGCGGCCCGGCGAGTGGATGGTGCACGTCAAGCGCGCCATGGGCTTCGTCCTCGTGGCCATGGCGTTCTACTTCCTCCGCGCCGTCGTCGGCGAGGAAATCTTCCGCTGGGGCGTCGCGGCGAGCCTGCTCGTCGGCGCGGTCTTTCTCTTCATCGTCCGAGGCGGCGGCGCGCGCGCGCTGCGCCTGGCCTTCGCAGTCGTGCTGCTCATCGGCGGCGCCGCGTTCGCCTGGCCGCGCAACGAAGGGACGCACGTCGCGTGGCTCAACTACGACAAGCAGGTCATAGCCACGGCGCAGAAGCCGGTGGTCGTCGACTTTTACGCCGACTGGTGCATCCCCTGTAAGGAGCTCGATCAGAAGACGTTCAGCGACGCGGCGGTGGCGAAGGAGCTCGACCGCTTCGTGCGCGTGAAGGCGAACCTGACGAAGGCCGACGACGCGACGGTGCAGCAGCTGACGAAGGAGTACGCGATCGTCGGCGTGCCGACGCTCGTCTTCCTCGACGCGAGCGGCAAGGAAGCGCAGGCGCTGCGGCTGACCGGGTATGAGCCTCCGGCGGAGTTCCTCAAACGATTGCAGCAGGTGAAGTAGCCGCGACCCGCGCGCGCATCGTCCGCGCGCACGCGCTCGCGGCGGCGCGCTTCCGCGACGCGTTTGCCGCCGGCGATACGCGCGCCGAGGCCCATCTGGAGATCCAGGCGGCGGCGCTGGTGGAGTGCGCGCAGCATACGCGCGTGCGCGGCACGATCCGCTACGACGTCGTCGACCGCCTGGCCACGCCGTACGTCGAGCGCGGGCAGCCCGTCTTCCCGTACTTCGACGTCGAGCGCACCGCCGTCGGCGTCTTCGAATACTGGCTGATCGTCTCCGAGATTCTGGCCTCGCCGGCGTGGCACGTCACGAAGCTGATCGCCGAGCCGGGCGAGTACGACGACGCGCTGCGGCGCATGCAGTCGCCGCAGATCGTGCGGGCCATTCCACCGCCGCTCCTGCCCTCGGCGGAGCTGCGCGACGACGGTACGGCGCTCCTCGACGTCACGGTCTACACGCGCGCCGGCGAGGAGCGCATCGAGCGCCGCACGCTCGCCCTCGGCGTCGACAACGAGTTTCGCTTCCACAACCGTGTGCTCATTGCCGAGGGGCGCGGTGGTGTGGATGTTTAATGCGTCGTCCTCCGCCGCGGCCGCGGCACGGCGCCCGGGGTCACGATCTCCTCGTGCTTTCCGCTCGCGTTGTGCAGGTGCAGCAGCAGAATCCCCTTCGAGCCGGCGGCGGTGAACGCGGCCTTGTCGTAGACGACGCCGATCGTGTTCGACGGCGTGTCGGCGAAGCCGAACGGCAGGGTCCGATCCGACGTGAACGACATCCCCGGCTTTGCCGAGTCGTACGACAGCTGCGCCGTCTGGTCGATCGGCGTGGTGCCGGTGCCGATGCGCACGCGGTAGGTAAATGCCGTCCGCGTCCCCGTCAGGCCGATGTCCGCCTTGCGCACCGGCAGCACGACCACGTTCGTGTTGAAGATCACCGTGTCGGCGACCGAGGGGTCGACGACGTTGCGGAACGACGAATTGCAGTTCGTGCCAGTCGAGGTGCAGATCTGGGCGATGTAGACGTCGCTCGGGTCGTTGTTCACGCTCGTGAACGTGGCCAGGTCCGCCGTCGTCAGGCGGAACTGCGCTGCGCCGTTGTCGATGTCGATGCGGATCGGCGTCCGCACGGGCGACGTCCACGGGCCGAACGTGGCCACGGCGAAGTAGATCGTCGAGGCGTCGCTCGCGATGCCGGTGGCCTTGATGTTCTGATGCGGCTGCAGCGCCGCATTGGCCGTCGCCACCGTGCTCGAGAGCTCGAAGGCCGCGACGATGGAGTTCTCGTCGTCGGTGCCGTTGCCGGTCGACAGCGGCGTCCCCTTCAGCGCGACCTGGAACTTGCCGCTGGCATCGGGGAATGTCGTGCTCGTCGCGCTCATCGCCGACGCCGGCCGCGGCGCGGCGAAGACCGGCAGGCGCAGCGTCTCCTGCCCCGTTGCGGTCAGCGTCACCCATCCCGAGGCCTCGCCGAGCCAGCTCCGCGTCACGTTGACCTGCTTCGAGGTGAGGCTGTCGTCGCGATGATGGCGCATCGCCGCGCCGTCGAGATCCATCGTCAGCGTGAACGTGGCGCTGCCGCTCGCCGGCACCGTGACGGAGTCCGGCACCGTGAACGTGACGCCGGGCTGCGTCACCGCCGGGTCGTACGCGACGCGGTACGTCGTGATCGTCCCCGAGCCTTGATTCAGCACGACGACCGGCTTGTTCTTCTTGTCCTTCTCCTTCGCCACGACCTCGGGGGAGCCGAACGACGCGCCGACCACGCCGGGCGCTTCGCCGGAGACGGAGATGAACGTCTTCGTGCGCGACGCGCTGGCGACGTCGATGCGCCCCGCGCCAATGCGGCTGACGGAGAAGCGGTTCCCGGTGTGGCTCGGGCCGGTGAAGAGATCGTGCGAGGCCGTGCTCATCGCCAGCGCCTTGAGCTGCTCGGCGGTCCAGTCGGGATGGAGCTGTTTGAGGAGCGCCATCGCGCCGGTGACGTGCGGCGCCGCCATCGACGTGCCGTTCATCGAGATGCCGCGGAAGCCGCTCTTCGCGCGCACCGACCAGATCGACTGCCCCGGCGCGGCGATCTCCGGCTTGATGGCGGTGTCGTCGATGCGCGGTCCGCGCGAGGAAAAGTCCGACAGCGTGTCGACGTTCGCCGGCGTCAGGATCGGCTTCGCGCCGATCTGATCGCCGTTGAATGCCGCGACGACGCCGCCGGCGGGGCCGCCGACGTTCGCGAGAAAGAGGTCGCCGGTGTCGCGCGGCACGAGCGTCGACGGGATCGTCGTCGCGCCGGCGATGGCGATGTCGAGATCGTTCTTCGTGTGGCGGAGGATCACGCCGATCGCGCCGGCGGTGAAGGAGTTGCCGACGCGTACGGCCGTGCCGCACTCGTTGTCGGTCCAGTCGAGGAGCGCGATCTTTCCGGTAATGATGTTTTTGTCCGACAGCCCGAACGCGGAGCAGCCGGTGAGCTGCGTCACCGGGCGCGCCAGCGTGCCGCTCACGGCCGGCTTGTTGAACCAGTCGAAGTTGACGGAGTGGTGCGCGACGTACGTGTTCGCGATCGACGCCGGAGCGGTGATCTGCAGCGCGTCCGCCGGCTCGAGCGCATCGACTGACGAGGCCACGCTGATGACGCGATCGCTGGTCGAGGGCGAGCCGACGATGTAGTACGTGTCGCTGGAGTTGCCCGCCGACGCCACCACGATGCAGCCGGCCTTGGCCAGGTTGTCGGCCGCGGTGATGTCGGAGTTGCCCTTCGTGCCGAAGTTCCCGCCGAGGGACATGTTCACAACGTCCATGCGGTCGGAGAAGTCGCCGTCCTTGTTCGGATCGAGCGCCCACTCCAGCGCCGGCGCCACGAGGTTCGTCGCCCCGGTGCAGCCGAAAACGCGGATCGGGAAGAGCTTCGCCTCCGGCGCGACGCCGGGGCCGATGGAGAAGAGCGCCGGGTCGAGGGCGATGTTGTACGGGCCGGTGTACGTCGAGAGGTCTTTCTTCACGCCGAAGCCGGCGATTGTGCCGGAGACGTGCGAGCCGTGGCCCGCGCAGTCCATCGGATCGCCGTCGGGCTTCGGGGTGCGGTTCGCGACGGTGCTGGAGTTCGGGTCGAAGTCATCGCCGGCGAGGTCGATGCCGCCCGGCACTTTGTCGGTCGTCGGAAAGGAGCTGCCGGTAAAGGTCTTGCCGGAGTAGTCGCCGTTGCCGCCGAAGTCTCTGTGGATGTAATCGAGCCCGGTGTCGACGACGCCGACTCGGATGTTCTTCCCGGTCGCGCCGTTCGGCGCCAGCGCCCGCCAAACCTCGGGCGCGCCGATGAGCGGGACGCTCGATGTGTTGGTCTGTTTGTAGACCGGCAGCGGCTCGACGGATTTGACGCCCGGCAGCGCGCGGAGGGCGTCGAGCTGCGAGGCGTCGACGTCGACGGCGATGCCGTTCAAGAGCCGTTGCATGCGGTAGAGGACGACGGCGGAGGGGATGGCGTCGACTCGAGCGACGACGCTCTGCTGCTCCGCCTCGACGACGGCGATCTCGTTCCGCGCCGCGGTGACGGCCGCGCGCAACGCGCTCGGGCCGGATTTGCCGGCCGCCGCGGAGTTGAGATAGCTCTCGATCGCCGGCGGCGACTGCAGTTCGATCATGACGGAGACACGCTCCGGCTGTGCCAGTGCAAAGAGGATCGCTGTAAGCATGGAAGTGCTGATGGTAACTCAGCGGCGCGCCAGAACGGTCGCCAGGACGTCGAACGATTTCAATTCGTGACCGAGGAAGTAGCGGCGAACTGAGCCGGCGAAGGCGCGGAGCTCGAAGAGGATCGGCTCGGGCGCGCGGAAGTCGGCGACGGGCATCCGCAGCAAGTCATCGAGCGCCGCCGCGACGTCGTTGGCCACGACCTCGGCCTCGGACGTCGCACACCACTGGCAGGCGAAGCCCTGCGCCTGCGCGTCGAAGCGCAACGGCCGCTCGAGCGGCTGGTGGCACTCGATGCAGTGCTTCGGCGTCGGCAGGATGCCGCCGAGGCGCAGCATCCAGATTTCGGCGTACGCGACGACAGCGAGCGGCCGCGCGCCGTCGAGCAGGGCCTCGGTGGTCTTGTCGAGGAGGCGGTAGACGAGCTCCGACGGATCGTTGGCCTGCGCGAAGACGTCGACGGTCTCGGCGATGTACGACGCGGCGACGCTGGCGAGGAGGTTCTGCTGCGCGGGGAACAATGACCGAATGAGGTCGACGGATTCGATGCGCACGACCTCGTCGGACTCTTTCTCGACGAACCCGATCCGCACTTTTGCCAACGGCTCGAGCGACGCCCCGAACCGCGTCCGCCCCCCGCGCGCCCCGTACGCCCACCCCTTCCGCTTGCCGTGCTCCGGCGTGAGAAAGACGACGAGCTTGTCCCGCTCGCGGGCCGGGAGGGTGTGGAGGACGATGGCCTCGGTGGTTTGGGGCTTCATGGGAGGAGAGCTCGAAATTCGTCCACCGTCAGCCCCGCATCGCGGATGATGCCGCCCATCGTGAAGGCATTCACCGGGTTGTGCCGTGGGATCGTGAGGATGCGTGCGCCGTTCGTCATGACGACGTGCTTTCCTTCGCGGACGACCGTGAAGCCGGCTCGTTCGAGGGCTCGAACCGCGTCGCGGTGGTTGACTCCGGCGAGCTTCGGCACGTCAGACCGCGATCTCGACTTCGCGCACGTCCTCGCCCGCCGTCATCTCCGCCACCACATCGAGGTACTCGCCAATCGCGCTGCGAATGTTCTCCAGCGCCTCCTCCTCGCTCACCCCCTGCGACCAACATCCCGGCAGGCCCGGACACGAGACGCTGTACCCTTCTTCCGACTGGTGAAGAACCACGCGATATTTCATAGTCATCGAATTTTGCACCAGATTCGAGAACAATCGTGACCACCTTCATCCATCCCGCCGAGGGGCGGCGCCGCTTTGCCGAATTCGCGGCGAGCGAGATCGGCATCGCGGACCTCGCCCACGGGGCGCTGCTGATCGCGCTCGAGGAGTACCCGCGCCTCGACGTCGATCACTACCTCTCCGAGCTCGCCGCGCTGGCCGGGCGGGTGGTGCGGCGGGGTTTTGCCTCTGAGCCGGAGGTGTTTCGGCTCGGGCACCTGCACGCGGAAATGTTCGACGCCGACGGCTACAGCGGCGACGAGGCCGACTACTACGACCCGCGCAACGCGTATCTCAACGAAGTCATCGATCGCAAAGTCGGGCTGCCGATCCTGCTGTCGATCGTTTTCCTCGACGTCGCCGCGCGCGTCGGGCTGAACGCCGCGGGCGTCGGGCTGCCGGGGCACTACGTCGTCAAAGTGCAGTTCGAAATGAACGAGCTCTACATCGACCCGTTCCACGGCGGCGCGACGCTGACGATGAGCGAGATCGCCACGATGATCAGCGGCGTCAGCGGCGGCCAGGTACGCCTCACCAGCGAGCACCTCCGCGCCTGGACGCCGCGCCAGACGCTCATCCGCGTCCTCGCGAATCTGCAGAACATGTGGGGAAGGGTGGGGGAGGGGCGGAAGGCTTCGGCGGCGGCGGAGCGGATCGCGCTGCTGGAGAAGCGATGAAGCTGGTGGTGACGATCTACGAGCGGACTGTGGACGCGGCGCTGGATGCGATCCGCGGCTTGGACGCGCCGTACGACATGGTGGAGCTGCGGGTCGATGCCCTCGGCGGCGCGGTCGATTTTCAGGCCGTGCGCGCCGCGACCGAGAAGTCGATCATTGCGACGAACCGCGGCGGCGCGCCGGTCGACTTCGAGGCGGCGTACGGCGCGGGCATCGACTTTGTCGACGTGGAGCTCGGACACGATCCGGGGCCGAGGCGTGACCGCGTCGTCCTCTCGCATCACGATTACGAGGCGATGCCGGACGTCGAGCGCCTCCTCCGCGAGATGCCGGAGTGCGCGCATCGCAAGATCGCGGTGACGCCTCGCACATTTGCCGAGAACGCGCGGCTCCTCGGTGCGATCGCGCCCGGCGTCACGGTGATCGGAATGGGCGAGCGTGGGCTCTACTCGCGCATTGCCGCGCCGTTCCTCGGCTCGGAGCTCCAGTTCGTCGCCGTCGACGACGCGCATGTCGCCGCGCCGGGGCAGCTCACGCTCGATGATGCGCTGGCGATCTACGGGAGCGATCCGCGCGCGGACAAACTCTTCGCGATCGTTGGCAACCCCGCGACGCACAGCCGCTCGCCGATGATTCACAACCCGATCTTCCGCGAGCGCGGCGTCAACGCCGCCTACACGATCGCCTCCTTCGAAACGTTCGCCGAGATCGCCGAGCCGTTCCTGCGTCGCGAGCCCTTCGCCCCGATCGGCATGAGCGTCACGGCGCCGTTCAAGGAAGAGGCGTTCGCATTCGCGCAACGCCATGCGGACGTCGCCCCAAACGCGCGCGACGCCGAGGCGGTGAACACGCTGGCGTGGGTGAAGGGCCGCATCGTCGCGGATAACACGGACGTCGACGGCTTCGAGGCGCTCGTCGACGGCACGAAGGCCGCTCTCGTCGGTGCCGGCGGCACCGCGCGCGCGGCGCGCGTCGCGCTCATGCGGAAAGGCATCCCCTTCACCGTCTACAACCGCACGCCGAAGGACGGCGCGCTGCCGCTCGAGGCGCTGCAGACGTTCGACGGCGATCTCATCGTCGATACGCTCCCGGTCGAGGTCCCGATGCCGCCGATCAAAACAATCCGCGCCGCCTACAAACAAACCGCAAACGACTTGCTCCGCGCGCAGGCAATCAGGCAAAGTGCGATCTTTCTCGAGGCCTGCCGATGAACTTCGACGAGCTCCGCCAGCAGTACGACATCGTGCCCGTGGTGCGCGAGCTCGCCGCCGACACGCTCACGCCGCTCTCCGCGTTTGCCGCGCTCTCGCCGGACGACGCCGAGGCGTTTCTCTTTGAGAGCGTCGAGCGCGGCGAGAACCTCGGGCGCTACTCCTTCATCGGCTTCGAGCCGCGGCGCAGCCTCCGCTTCGACAAGTCGACGCCCGACCCGATCGGCCTCCTCAACGCCGAGCTTCACCCGCTCCGCGTCTACAACGAGGACAAGCTCCCGCCGTTCTTCGGCGGCGCGGTCGGCTTTTTCGGCTACGGCGTAGCCGGCTGGAGCGAGCGGATCCCCGACTCGCACGCGGACGACCTCGGCGTCCCCGATGCGCGACTCCTCTTCTTCGACAACGTCGTCGTCTTCGATCACGTCCGCCAGCGGCTCCTCGTCGTGGCGAATCTCTTCACGAGCGATCCCGACGCGTCGATCGAGTCGGCCAACGCGCGGCTCGACCGCGCCATCGCCCGCCTCCGCCGCGCCGCCGTCGACCTCGTCGAGTTCCCGCAGCGCGCCGAGCCGGCGGAGTTCCGCTCGAACTTCGACCGCGCCGGGTTCGAGCAGATGGTCCGCGACGCGAAGGAGGAGATCGCCGCCGGCGAGATCTTCCAGATCGTGGTCGCGCAGCGGTGGCAGACGGAGTTTCCCGCGTCGGAGTCGCTGACGCTCTATCGCGCGCTTCGGTCGATCAATCCGTCCCCGTACATGTTCCTGTTGCGCACGCCGGAGTGCACGCTGGTCGGCGCGTCGCCGGAGATGCTGGTGCGGGTGACGAACGGCGTCGCGGAGCTGCGCCCGATCGCCGGCACGCAGCCGCGCGGGGCGACGTTCGAGGAGGACGCGAGCCGCGAGCAAACGCTGCGCGACGATCCGAAGGAGAACGCCGAACACCTGATGCTCGTGGACCTCGGCCGCAACGACCTCGGGCGCGTATGCAGCAGCGGCTCGGTCGACGTGCACGATTTCGCACACGTCGAGCGCTATAGCCACGTCATGCACCTCGTCACGCACGTGCAGGGCCGCCTGCGCGACGACCGCACGCCCGTCGACGCGTTTCTCTCCGGCTTCCCCGCCGGGACGCTTACGGGCGCGCCGAAGATCCGGGCCATGGAGCTCATCGATGGCTTCGAGACCGTGCGCCGCGGGCCGTACGGCGGCGCCGTCGCCTACTTCGGCTTCAGCGGCAACCTCGACTCGTGCATCACGATCCGCACGATCGTCCTCGCCAAAGGCCACGCGTACATCGAGGCCGGCGCAGGCATCGTCTACGACTCCGATCCCGCCACGGAGTACGACGAGACGGTGAACAAGGCGAAGGCGCTGATGAACGCGGTCAGCGTGGCCAAGGCGCTGTCGTTGTCGATTCGGCACAACCGTAACAACTGACGGACCTAAGATGATTGGCGCCGTGCGCCGCGCCGTTTCGCTGTTCGTCGCCGCGATCTTCATCGCCATGCCGCTCCTGCCGGTGCCGCAGGTCTGCTACATGCGCTCCGCGGCGAAGATGCATCCGTGCTGCAAGTCGACGACGCAGGCGCCGGTCAAGGCGGTGACGATCCGCGTCGACGTCGCGCCCGCCGCCGCCGCGCCGCGCATCCACGTCGCGGCGCCCGCGTCGCGAACTCTCTTCGCGCAGGCCGTTCAGCGCACGTCGTTCTGGCAGCCGCTGGCCACGATCCAGCTCCGCATTTGATACCTCCTCGTCCGTGCTTCAACCACTGCGACAACAAAGGAGGAATCGTGAAAACACGAATCGGAATGATTCTGGCCGTGCTGTTTCTCTCCATCGCCCCCGTTTTCGCCGCCGACGCGCCGAAGTCGTGCGACGCGGCCGCCGCCGCGAAGTGCAAGGACGCTGTCTGCTGCAAGAAGGACGCGGCCTGCTGCAAGGACGCGGCGAAGTGCGAGAAAAAGGATCACGCCTGCTCGCACGCCGAGGGGAAGGAGCACGCCTGCTCCAAGACCTGCAAGAAGGCCTGATCTCACTGGGGGGCGGCCGGCGACGGCTGTCCCCCGCTTCGCTCGAACCGCACCTTCGTGAATCCCAGCGTGTGCAGCAGCGGCGCGAGCTTCGTCTCGGCGCCCTCCTGAGCCATGCCAAGGATGTTCTTGCGCACCGCTTCGTTGCGGATCTGCTGCTCGGCGTACTGGCGCGCGCGCCCCTCGAGGCCCTGATCGGCGCTGCGGAAGATGCCGGTCTTGCGGGTGATGACGCGCGTCTCGCGGTTGTCGAGGCGCGACACGAGCACTTGCGACGGAGGCAAACGCATGACCAGCGTGCCGTCGGGCTCGCGCCAGACGTCGCGCTGCTGGATCGGGGAGAGATCGATGCCGGCGATGACGTCGCCCGCGGCGAAGAGCGTGATCTCGTCGCCGGCGAAGCGGTCGGGGAGGAGGTTGTAGCCCTGCCGGATCGTCGAGACGTTGGCGACGTGCATCGACGCGGTCTCGAGCCGCGCCAGCGAACGGACGCGTGTCACGACCGATCCTAGGTCGGCCTGCTCCTCGGTTTTTGTGAGCGTGGCGGCCTGCTCGACGCGGTGCAGCGTGCGCCACATCAGCCACGCAGCGAGCGCGGAGACCAGTAGCAGCACCACTACCGTGAGGGTCAAAAATCGACTTCTTGACGTCATAGACGGTGAATTTTGTAACTTTCCAACAAAATCCTGCTATTCTTCTCGGCCTCCAAGGTCCGGTAGGGTTCAAGGAAGCTTTTCAGGGTGGGGGCTCGCCGCTACAAGCGCCATTGCTTGTTGATGTGGTCGACGAACGTCGATTTGCCGGTTTCGAGCCACTCCGTCAGCGCGTCCACGCTGATCTCATCGAGCGATTCCACGATCGATAGGTGTGCCGCGGCGGCAATGCGCTGCAGCGACTTGTCGAGCTGCGCGACGGTCCTTGCGGAGCGCGCAATGCGCGACGCCGTCTCGACGTCGTGCTTCATCGCCAGCATGCGCGTTGCCGCCAGCGTGAGCAGCGCCGCGCCGTTCCAGTTCGAGTGCTGCTCCCAGCGCGGCGGGACGATGAAGTCGTCCGCGCCGATTTCCGCGGCGAGGCCGGCGATGCGCCGCTCGGCCGTGACGTGGAGCGCGTCGACGTCGCCGTGGAAGAGGAGCTCGTAGGTCTCGGGATCGTCGTCGGCGAGAAGTTTGCGCGCCGTAGCCTCGGGATCGATCGGCAGCGCGGCGAAGAAGAGCGCCCCCTCCGCGGCCTCGGCGAGTGTTTGCAGCGCCTCGGCGGCCGTGGTGACGGGGTAGAGGACCGGAACCGCCACGCCCCATTTGAGGTCGCGTTTGCGCGCGTCGTCGAAGAGGCGCTTCAACCGCGTGAAATCGAGCGGCCAGGCGGCGATGATGACGGTGACATTGTCGCTCGTCGGGAGCGCGCCGCGCGTCGACGTCAGGAACATCGCGCCGTCGCAGCGGCGGAGTGCTTCGTCGCCGCGACGGTAGACGATGTCAGCGGATTCGCTGGCGTCGATCAGCGTCGGCGCGAAGACGCGCTGCGGCTGCCAGTGGCGCTCCATGTCGTCGCAGACGTCGACCTCCATCCGCTTCGTCGCGCTCGCCGTCAGCGCGAGGTAATCGATCGCGATCGGCGCGCCGCGGCGCGGCGAGTACGGCGCGATCGTCGTAGCCGCCCAGAACGGCGGCTCGGGGACGCCGGCGCGCACGATGCGGAGCGACGGCGCTTTCTTGTAGAGAATCACGAGCGTTGCGCGAGGTACGGCATCGCCAGGCTGCGCACGTACTTTGCGATCATGTCGAACTCCAGGTTGACGCGGTCGCCGAGGTTCGCCGTGCCGAGGTTCGTGCGGCGGAGGGTCTCGGGGATGAGCGCGGCGCCGAACGTCGACGCGTCCGGCTCGACGATGGTGAGCGACACGCCGTCGACGGCGATCGAGCCTTTGCCGACGACGAGCTCCGCGTACTCCGCCGGATAGCTCCACCGGTACACCGCGAACTCCCCCTCGGACGCGATCGATACGAGCGTGCCGACGGTGTCGACGTGCCCCTGCACCATGTGCCCGCCGAGGCGGTCCCCCAGGGCCAGGGCGCGCTCGAGGTTGACGCGCGTGTCGGTGCCGAGGCTGCCGAGCGTCGTGCGCGAGAGTGTTTCGTTCGAGACGTCGGTGAGGAGCGCGCCGTCTTTCTGCGGGATGACGGTCAGGCAGACGCCGTTCACGGCCACGCTCTCGCCGCGCTCGAGCGGCTCGTCGAACGTGGCCCGGATGCGCAGGCGCGCCCCGGCGTCGAGCCACTCCAGCGACTCGATCGTGCCGTTATTCATGATGATGCCGGTGAACATCGCCTACGGGTAGGCCGTGATCATGAGATCGGGGCCGACCATTTCGATGCGATCAAAGCGAAGGCGGTGCGCATCTGTCAACCGTCGCACCGGATCGCCGGCGTAAATCGAGGGCGCGCTGCCGCCGCCGACGATCATCGGCGCGACGAAGACGATCATCTTCTGCCAGAGGCGCTGCTCGATGAATTGGGCGAGGACGAGCGCGCCTCCCTCGACCACGACGGATTGCACGTCCAGGTTTTCGAGCATCGTCTCGAGCGGAACGTCGTCGGTGATGTGCAGGGTCTTGCCACCGTCAGTGAGGACGCGCGCGGTGGGCGGCACGGCGCGGTCGCGGTCGAGGATGACACGGAGCCACGGCTGGACCGCGGTGTTCCATCCGAGGCGGCGGGTGAGGCGGGGGTCGTCGTCGCGGACCGTGCCACCGCCGACGATGATGGCGTCGACCTCCTCGCGCAGCGCGAGGCTGCGCTCGCGCGCGGCGTCGGAGGTGATCCACTGGCTGTCGCGCTCCACGGTGGCTAGCTTGCCGTCGAGGGTCATGGCTGCCTTGACGATGACGAACGGCTTCTTGTGCGTGACTTTGTGGACGAACTTTTCGTTGAGCCGCTTCGCTTCGTCTTCGAGCACGCCCTCGGTGACCTCGATGCCGTGTTCGCGCAGTTTCTCGACGCCGCCAGTGGCAACGTCGTGCGGATCGCGCATGGCGATGACGACGCGCTGCACTTGAGCATCAATCAGCGCATCGACGCACGGCCCAGTCCGCCCGTGGTGCGCGCAAGGCTCGAGTGTAACGACGACAGTCGCGCCGCGGGCATCGTCGCAGCGGCGCAGCGCCTCGATCTCCGCGTGCGCTTCCCCGGCGCGCTGGTGCCACCCTTCGGCGAGAACGGTGCCGTCGCGCGCAATCACGCACCCGACCATCGGGTTGGGACTGACGGAGTAGCGCCCCCGCTCCCCGAGCTCAAGGGCGCGCCGCATGAGGGCTTCGTCGTTCATGCGCCGAGGACTTCAAAGCCGGCGGCGCGGGCGGCGCGGGCGAGCATGTCGTCGTGAGTGGCGAAGGCGAGGTTGAGGTGATTTTGATCGCGCAACGCGATTGCTGTCGCAAGATGGATCGCGTCGAGTGTCTTGAGTGGAGCTGCAAACGCTCCGGCAGCCAAATCGAATATGTCTTCGCGAATCTCGACGAGATCCATGTCCGCCGTCAGCAATGCAACCGCAGCGCGGCGTTCGATGATTTGTGTCACCGAGTACTTGTTATCGAAACGGAGCCGCTGCAACGCGCGCGCACATTCCAAGCGTAGCAAGACGCTCGACACGTAATAGTCGATCTCATCCCAAACTGCCAGGGGAGTCGGCGATCGAAACGCGATGCGGATGAGGACCGACGAGTCGATGTACGCCTTCACTGCTTCTCTTTGTGGAGGCGCTCAATTTCCTCGTCGATGACGTCGTCCACCACGGTCCGACCGTAGCGGTCCTCGAGCAGGTAATCAACCGGATCGAAATCCAAATCCAGAGGCGGTGGAAGCTTGACATCGCGCATGTTGCCCTTCGCCTTCCGAATACGCAGGCCGTTCTCCCAAACCCACACCTCGTGCGGGTGGCGCTCGGCGACGATGACCTTCTTGCTATTGATCACGAAGACCGTATCTCCGACTTCGATCTCTTCGAGCTGCTCTTTAACCTTGCTCATGACGCTCCCCATAATAAAAGAGGACAGGCACGAGTGCCTGTCCTCCACTGAAATACCTGTTCGCGCTGCGGCTTACGGCACGTGAATGAACCGGTAGCCGGAGAGGCCGCGGCGGCCGGGGGTCACCACGTAAATACGAATCGTCGAGCCGGCCTTGGCGCGGTCGATCGCGGTGCGGAAGTCGTCCACGCTCTTGATCGTCTGGCCCTGCACCTCGGTGATCACGTCGCCTTCGTTGAGGCCGACTTCGCCCGCGGGCGACACTTCCTTCACGTTCGACACCACCACGCCGTTGCGGACGCTGTCGTCGATCGAATACATCTGGCGCACCTGCGGCGTCAGCTCCTGCACGGACATGCCGAGCTTGTTCCGGGCGGGGCCGGACTCGTTGCTCTTCTCGTTCGTGTCGCTCTGGTCCGACTCATCGGGGCGCTCCGCCGTCTTGGCGGTGAGCACCTGGCGCTGGCCGTTGCGGAGTACCGTGATCTTCACCGACGAGCCGACTGGGAGGTAGGAGATGTAGTCGATCAGCTCGCGGTTGCTGCTGATCTTCTTGCCGTCGAGCTCCGTGACGATGTCGCCCGCCTTGAGACCGGCGAGATCGGCCGGCTTGCCCGGCTCGACGCTCTGCACCAGCGCGCCGGTGGCGCCGGGGGCGTTGAACGCCTGGCGCATGTCGTCGTTGATCTCTTGAATGCGCATGCCGAGATAGCCGCGCGTGACCTTGCCCTGCTTGAGCTGCGGGATCAGGCGCTTGGCGGTGTTGATCGGCGTGGCGAAGCCGATGCCCTGCGCGCCGCCGCCGCGGATCGCCGTGTTGATGCCGACGACCTCGCCGTTGATGTTCATGAGCGGGCCGCCGCTGTTGCCGAAGTTGATGGCGGCGTCGGTCTGGATGAAGTTCTCGAACGACTGCGTCTCCGTGCTGAGGCCGAGCGAGCGGCCCTTAGCCGAGATCACGCCGACCGTCAGCGTGTTCTCGAACTGGAACGGATTGCCGACCGCGATCGCCCAGTCGCCCTTGCGGATGCGCTCGGAGTCGCCGAGCGGGATCGTCGGGAGCTGCTGGTCGACGTCGATCTTGACCAGGGCGATGTCGGTGGCGGGGTCGCGGCCGATCACCTTCGCGGTGACCGTGTGGCCGCCGTTGCCGTTCTCGTCGGCGCCGTAGTGGACCTCGACCTTCGTCGCGCCCTCCACGACGTGGTTGTTCGTCAGGATGAAGCCGTCGGGCGAGATGATGAAGCCCGACCCGCCGGCGCGCTGGGCGTGCTCGTCGTCGCCGCCGCTGCTGTCGTCGCGCGGAGTCTGCTGGCGATGCGGATTCTGACGGTTGTTCGGGCTCTGCTGGGGGCTGGGGAAGAAGAACTCGAACGGATCGATGCCGAAGCCGCGGTTCCGGCTCGTCTTCACCACTTCGGTCGTGGTGATGGAGACGACCGCCGGAGCGACGCGCGCGGCCACGTCGGCGAACGACGGAATCGTCACCGAAGTGACGGGGCCGGCCGCCGTGTGCACGGGCGTCGTGGTCTGGGCGTTGGACTGCCGCATCAATCCGAGGTCGGCGGTGAGGATCACGCCGAAGGCGACGGAGGCGATGATGATCGCAATCGTCGACAAGATGCGTTTGGTGGATGGATTCATGACTTCTTTGGCTCCTTTGACTGCAATTGAAACGGATTAGAGGTTCGACTGCCAGGGGTGTTACGCCGCAACGTCAGACGCAAGAAGCGATCGAAACGTTTCGCGGCTTGGTTACGGGATGAAAAACAAAGGTAGGAGCCAAAACTTCCGGTAGGGGCGCACGGTGTGCGCCCCTACCGTCGATTACACCACAGAGCGGCGGCCGACGATCAGTCGGTAGATGAACAGCAGTAGCATCGCGCCGATGATCGAGCCGATCCAGCCGGCGGTCTGTTCGCCGCGGCCGAGCAGCGTCGAGGCCAGAAACCCGCCGACGAACGAGCCGGCGACGCCGAGCAGAATGGTCACGATCCAGCCACCAGGGTCGCGTCCGGGCATCAAGAACTTGGCGATCGCGCCGACGACGAGACCGAACAGGAGCCATCCGATGATGTTCATGTGCTTTCCTCCACGTTAAAACAGCACTGTTTGTTGAGCAACGGCAGTGCCAGCCATCGATTTTGCAAGCACTTGAGAGGGGAATGGTGAACGGCAGACGGACCATCGGCATCCTTACCGGCGGGGGCGACTGTCCGGGCTTGAACGCCGTGATCCGAGCCGCCGTGCGCACCGCCCGAAGCGAGCACGACCTCGACGTCGTGGGCATCCAGCTCGGCTTCGAGGGCCTCCTGACCCGCGCCTGCGTCCCGCTGACGACCGAGTCGATCCGCGGCATCCTTCCGAAAGGCGGCACACTGCTGAGGACGACGAACCGCGGCAACCCGTTCGCGTTTCCGGCCTTGCAGGAAGGGCATCCCGTCGTCGTCGACCGCTCCGCCGAGGTTGTGCGGAACATCCACGAGCTCGGCATCGATGGAATCATTGCCATCGGCGGCGACGGCACGCTGCGCATCGCCCAGCGGCTGTTCGATATGGGCGTTCCGATGGTGGCCGTGCCGAAGACGATCGACAACGACCTCGCCGCCACCGATTACACGTTCGGCTTCCACACCGCCGTCTCTGTCGCCACCGAGGCCGTCGACCGCCTGCACACCACGGCGGAGTCGCACGACCGCGTCATGATCCTTGAGGTGATGGGGCGGAACGCCGGGTGGATCGCGCTCTACGCCGGCATCGCCGGCGGGGCGGACATCATCCTCATCCCGGAGATCCCGTACGACCCGAAGAAGATCGTCGACTCGATCCGCTCGCGCTCGCGCGAGGGCTCGAAGTTCGACATCGTCGTCGTCGCCGAAGGAGCGCACCGCCTCGGCGGCGAAGAGGCCTACCTCGACCGCAATACGCGCCGCCTCGGCGGCATCGCCTACCAAGTTGCGGCCGACATTGCCCAGCAGATCGACCTGGAAATCCGCGTCACGGTCTTGGGCCACGTGCAGCGCGGCGGCTCGCCGATCTCGTTCGACCGCATCCTGGCCACACGCATGGGACGGGCCGCGGCGGACCTCATGGCGGCGAAGGACTTCGGAAAGATGGTGGCGCTGCGCGGCGACGCCATCGTGTCGGTGCCGATCCGCGACGCGATCGCGAACCAGAAGTGCGTCGACCCCGCCGGAGAGCTCGTCAGAACGGCGCGCAGCGTCGGCATCTCATTTGGCGACTGACATACAATGCGCGCCTCAAAACGCACAGGAGATTCGAATGCCTGGAAGTCTGATTGATTACAGAGTGGAACGCGGCGTGGCGATCTTCGAGTTGAACGATCCGCCCGCCAACACCTACACCTACGAGATGAACCGCGAGCTGGATGAGTGCATCCTCCGCGCGCGCATGGACGACGAGGTGCACGTCATCGTGCTCCGCGGCGCCGGCGACAAATTCTTTTCCGCCGGCGCGAACATCAAGATGCTCTCGGAGGTGACGCCGCAGTTCAAGTACTTCTTCTGCCTCCACGCCAACGAGACGCTGAACCGTCTCGAGCAGACGCCGAAGCTCGTCATCGCGGCGATGAACGGCCACACCGTCGGCGGCGGGCTGGAGATCGCCATGGCCGCGGACATGCGCATCGCCCTGCAAGGCGCCGGCAAAGTCGGGCTGCCCGAGGTGACGCTCGGCGTGCTGCCGGGCACCGGCGGGACGCAGCGGCTCTCGCGCATCGTCGGGAAGTCGAAGGCGATCGAGCTGATGGTCGAGGGCGGCCTCTTCGACTTCGAGGAAGCGCACCGCCTCGGCATCATCAACTACGTCTGGCCCGCCGAGGAGAACGGCAAGAAGTGGTGGGACCGCGTGATGGAGTACGCCTGGGGCTTCTGCCCGCCGAACAAAGCAGCGAAGGCGGTCGGGCGCATCAAGCGCAGCGTGCAGACCGGATGGGAGATCCCGTTCGAGTCCGCACTCGCCCTCGAGCGCGAGCTGCAGCAGCAGCTTTTCCAGAGCGAGGACGCGAAGGAAGGGCTGGGAGCGTACAACCAGAAGCGCAAGGCGCAGTTCGCAGGGAAGTAAAAAGAAGAGGGCCCGGAGCGATCCGGGCCCTCGGTGTCTCTACTCGAAGCGAATGGAGCTCGTGCGGTTGTTGAAACCGTAGCTGTTCAGATCGGTGATGATGTCGCCTCCGGCAATGTACAGGCGGCCGGGAGAGGCGCAGTTCGCCGTGTGGCCCATCTCGAAATCCCTGCAGGCGTAGAGGACGGTATACGACGCGATGCACGCCGCCCGCACGCAGGAGATGGAGTTGTTCCAGCTGATGGAGTCGAGCTCCGTGAATTCGTTCGGAGGGCTCAGGATCAGCCAGCCGGTGGAACCGCAGCCGACCGATTTGTGGAACCACGACGACGTATCCGTCCAACTGCAGCTCGGATAGCTGTTCGTGGTGAGGCCGAAGTTCTTGCCGGCGGCGGCGCGCTTGGCCGTCTGCTGATGCATGAACTCCTGCGCCACCGCGTCCGAGGAGAAGGCGTACACGTCGTGGCCGCCCTTGTCGTTCTTCTCGAGCACGAAGATGAGAACGTTGTCGGGGAGCGGATAGCCGGCGGGGAACTGCACGCCGTCGAGGATCACCGGGACTTTGAGCGCGCGCACGGACGAGATCTGGTCGCCGGGGTTGTGGTCACGGACGGTATCGTCGCCGGGGCGCGACTGAGCGAATGCGCTTCCGGTGATCATGAGAGCGGCGAGAACGAGAGCTGTACGGATCTTCATCGCGAAATTCTCCTTTTCGCGGTGCGCCGTTCGTGTCGACTGCTCCTCACCGGTGAAGGAGCCGCCTACATCGTGGCGGCACCGTTCGAGCGTGGACTATCGCACAGCGTCGCGGTCCTGCGATGTGCCATGTTGTGCCGTGCGTAAATGCGCGAGGCGGACGCGTTCGAGAAATGCCGCAGGCGTCTCGCCGATGTCGTCAGTCCACGATCGGTAGAACGAGCGCCGCGACGAACATCTGGCGAGCATTTCTTTCACCGAGGGGATCGTCTCGCGATCTCTCAAGCGCGTAAGGACTTCCTGCGTGCGCGGCGAGCACGCTGCCAGATCGATCTCCAGATCCGATAACGCCGCGTCGACCGCCGCTTCCACGCCCGCGGTGGCGCCTCTGCGCCATCGTTCGAACTCGTCGGAGCTGGCGAAACGCAGCACGGGCACGTCGGATTTGCGGACCTGGATCGGAACGTCTTCGGGAGCGATCACAACTACTGTGGGCTGGTCTTTGGGCACAACTTCCCCCTTTGGTGTACACCGTCCGTCGTTTGAGGTAGATACGGCGATCGGGCAAATCGCGTACTGAGCGGTGACGGAAGTATGATTCCACGTGTGCGCGCGCGTCAAGCAGGCTCAGGTAAATTCTTTTGTTAGGATGCCGTGATGCGATACCGGGAACTCCACGGCACTGATCTCCGCGTCTCCGAGCTCGGCTTTGGCACTTGGACCGTCTCCACCGGCTGGTGGGGCAACTACACCGACGAGCAGGCCCGCGATCTGATCCGTGCCGGCCTCGACCTCGGCATCAACTACATCGATACCGCCGACGCCTACGGCAACGGCCGCGGCGAATCGATGCTCAAGCCGCTCCTCGCCGAGCGCCGCGATCTCATCGTCGGCACGAAGTTCGGCTACGACTTCTACAACAACCCCGAGCGCCCGCGCGGCCAGCGCGAGCTGCCGCAGGACATGTCGCCGAAGTTCATCCGCTTCGCCTGCGAGCAGTCGCTCTTCCGCCTCGGCATCGAGCAGATCGCGATCTACCAGCCGCACAACCCGCGCGTGACGACGCTCATGCAGGACGAGCATTGGGAGACGCTGGAGCGGCTGCGCGAGGAGGGAAAGATCCTCTCGTACGGCCCATCGCTCGGCCCCGCCATCGGCTGGCGCGACGAAGGGATCTACGCGGCCGCCGTCCGCCAGGCGCCGGTCACGCAGATGATCTACAACATGCTCGAAGAGGATCCCGGACGTGAGTTCATGCTCGCCGCGGAGCGCGGCGCGTCGTACGCCGCGGTGCCGGAGGCGATGCTGGGCGAGACGAACAAGAAGCTCTGCACGACGACGAAGCATTTCGAGCACGCGTTCGAGGCGTGGAAGACCGAGCCCGAGCCGCAGTTCCTGATCCGCGTGACGCACTCGTCGGGCATGCTGGAAGGGAAGTACACGATCGACACGAAGTTCGATGAGAGCGACCACCGCTCGCACCGCCCGCGCGCCTGGCTCGTCGAAGGCTTGCAGAAAGTCGAGAAGCTCGAGCCGCTGCGCGCCGAGCGTGGCGTGACGATCGGCCAGCTCGCGCTCCTGTGGCTCTACGCGCACAAGTCGGTGCTCTCCGCGCTGCCGAACATCTACGAAGAGGCGCAGCTCCACGAGTTCGCCGCGGCGTCGGATCATCCGGCGCTGACGGACGCGGAGATGGCGCGCGTGCAGGACCTCTACGAGCGCAACTTCGACGTCGTGCCGTACGTCGAGGAAGCGGTCGCGCGGTAGATCTCCACGCCGCACGCGATCGCGCAGACGATCGCCACGATGATCAGTGTGATCAGCACGCTGGCATCGACGATCGTGCCGATGGCCCACGGCGGCGGCGTCTTCGCGTGCAGCGCGGCGAAGCGCGCGAGCGATGCCCGCACCGCGGCCTGGTCGCGGAGCACTTCCCATCCGGCGATCGCCGCCATGGCGCCGCTCGCCGCGGCACCGATGCCGCGGCGCAGCCGCGTCCAATACGGCCGGACGATGTTCACGACCGCGACCGCCGCCGTCGTCGCCGCGAGAAAGAGAACCGGGACGAAGAAGCGGCCGTGGAACTCCGGCCAGACGTTGCCGCTGATGAACGTCGGCACGTAGGCGAGCGGGAAGCCGGCCCACCAGGCGATGAAGATCAGGTTCGCCAAGGCCTGCGCGACCGAGCTCGCGCGCGGGATGCGGTTGACGTCGTGCTGCGGCCGCACGGCCGGCAGACGCCGCGGGTCCCACTCCATCAACAGCTTCGTCGCGCCGAAGTACTGCTCCAGGATGGCGAAGAGGATCGTCACGACGACGAAGAGCTGTACGACGACGCTCCAGAGCGTGCCGAGATCGCGGGCGACGTGGCCGCGGTACGACGGCACGAAGGCGAGGAGAAACGCCCAGACGATGATCCAGGGGACAACGTAGACGAGGCCGATCAGCTTCAGCACGAGCGCGTACATCGGGAAGAGCAGCGGCCCGATCAAGTGCCGCTGCGGGAGGTAGCGGTTGGCCACGACGAACGGCCGGCCGCGGCGCTTCAGGACGGTCTCGACTTCCGTCTCCGTCATGAGGCGGCCGAGGCCGCGCTCCTCGTCCTCGATCTCGGAGAGGATGTCGTCGGTCAGTTCGCGCGCGACGTCGTCCTGCTGCTCGCGCGGCAGCCAGAACCTCACGGCTTGCAGGTAGCGGTCGACCAGTTCCATCGGATCAGCGGAGGACAGGCAAGAGTGCCTGTCCTCCGTCGAGACACTTTACTTCTTCGTCACCACGCGCACCGTCGCCGTCGATCCGGCGATCTTCTCACCGGTCAGCGGCTCGGCGCGGCCGCCGAGGCACTGGCCGAGGAAGTTCTCGGCGCGGGCATTGAAGTCGATGCTGTTCTCCGGGCGGGCGAAGCCGTGCCCTTCGTCGCTGTAGACGACGTACGTCACCGCGCCGCCGCTCTTCTCGATGGCGTCGACGATCTGCTCCGACTCGGCCTTGTTGACGCGCGGGTCGTTCGCGCCCTGGCCGATGAGCAGCGGCTTCTTGATCGCGCTCGCCTTGAACAGCGGCGAGGCGTTCTTGATCAGCTCCGCGTCCTTCGGATCCTCGACGTTGCCCATGCGCTGATCGAAGACGGCGCGAATCGTCTTCCAGTACGGCGGGATCGCGCCGATGAGCGTCTTCAGGTTCGACGGCCCGACGATGTCGACGCCGCACGCGAAGTAGTCGGGCGTGAAGGTCAGGCCGGCCAGCGTGGCGTAACCGCCGTACGAGCCGCCCATGATGGCGATCTTCTTCGAATCGGCGTAGCCCTGCTTCACCGCCCAATCCGCGGCGTCGATCAGGTCGTCGTGCATCTTCAGACCCCACTGCCGGTCGCCGGCGTGGAGGAACTTCTTGCCGAAGCCGGTGGAGCCGCGGAACTCCGGCTGCAGCACGGCGTAGCCGCGGTTGGCCAGCCACTGCGCGGTGCTGCTGAAGCCCCAGTAGTCGCGCGCCCACGGGCCGCCGTGCGGGAAGAGGACCATCGGCAGGTTCTTCGCCGGCAGGCCGGCCGGCAGCGTCAGGTACGCGTGCATGTTCAGGCCGTCGCGCGTCTTGATGACGACGGGCTTCATCTCCGAGAGCTGCAGGCCTTCGAGCTTCGGCCGGTTCGAGAAGAGATACGTCCCGCTCTTCGCCTCGCGATCCCAGACGTAGTACTTGACCGGGCCGCGGTCGGAGGTGAATGCGAGGAGCCAGTGCTTGTCGGCGTCGTCGCGGCTGCCGACGATGAGGTCGCCGGAGTCGAGCTTGGCGATGGCGTCGAAGTCGGCCTTCACCGCCGGGTCGATAACCTTCCACTGCCGCCGTCCCGGCTCGAACGAGACCGCCTCGACGACGCGGGTCTTCGGATTGATCATGACCGTGCCGGTGTCGACTTCGTCGGAGTAGGCGATGACTTTCTCCGCGCCGCTGGCGAGATCCTTCTGCACGAGGCGGACGGTGTCGCTGCCGATCGAGGTCTCGACGTACGCGGCCTTGCCGTCGGCAGTGAAGTCGTCGATAGTGAGGTTCTCCTCGGGGCCGGCTTTGATCCATGTCTTCCACGGCGCGCTCGTGTTCTCGCGGACGCGGATCTCCGTACCGCCGTCGGGCGTAGCGACCTGTGCGCCGAGGACGTGGAGCTTGTTGTCGGCGACCCAGCCGCCGACGTCGCCGGGGTTCTGCGTGTCGAGCGCCAGCGCGCCGCTCTCGATGTTCAGGCGATAGACGTCGAAGAGGTGCCGGTCACGCGCGTTCATCGACACGAGGAGCTCGTTCGGCGAGCCCGGCTCGAGGGCCACAATCGACGCGCGCACGCCTTGGATGGCGGTGAAGTCGCGGTCGTTGTTGTTCTTGAGGTCGACGCCGTGGAGGTGGAAGTTCTCGTCGCCGTCGGTGTCCTGCAGATAGAGGATGGTTTTGTTGTCTTCGGCCCAGTAGTACGTGCGGATGCCGCGCTTCTTGTCGGCCGTAACCATCTTGTCGTCGTTCTGGCCGATAGTCTTGACCCACACCTGCAGGACGTTTTTCTTGTCCGGCGCGATCCAGGCCATGCGCGTGCCGTCGGGGGAAAGGCGCGGGCTGGCGCGCTCGGGATTGCCGAAGAGGACGTCGCGGGGAATGAGGGGACCGAGATCGGCCCACGCGGCCGTCGCGAAACAGAGAACGGCCGGAACGATCGCTTTCAAAATTTTCATGTGAGCTCCTTTTTGCCCGCGATATTACGAACGCCGAGTCGATAAGTTGACGCTTGCGCTACGATTCGCGCCGCCATGCAGAACAAACTCTTCATCAACGGCGACTTCGTCGACGCGCAGAGCGGCGAGACCTTCGCGACGATCAATCCTGCGACGGAGGAGACGCTCACCGATGTCGCCTCAGCCGGCCCCGGCGACCTCGACGTCGCCGTGCGCGCGGCCCGGGCGCAGCTGGAGCCGGGAAGCGAGTGGCAGAAGATGAAGCCGCGCGACCGCGCCAAGGTCATGTGGCGCATCGCCGACATGCTCACCGCGCGCGCCGAGGAGATCGGGCGCATCGAGACGCTCGACAACGGCAAGCCGATCTTCGAGTCGCAGTTCGTCGACACGCCCGCCGCCGCGGAGTGCCTCTACTACTTCGCCGGCTGGTCGGGAAAAGTCACGGGCGACACGATCCCGGTGCAGGAGAACGCCTTCACGTACACGCTGCGCGAGCCGATCGGCGTCGTCGGCGCGATTACGCCGTGGAACTTCCCGCTGATGCTGGCCGTGTGGAAGATCGCGCCGGCGCTCGCATGCGGGAACGCGGTGGTGATCAAGCCGGCGTCGAATACGTCGCTGTCGCTGCTGAAGTTCGCGGAGTACGCGAAGGAGTGCGGGCTCCCCGCCGGCGTGCTGAACGTGGTGCCGGGGCGCGGCAGCGTCGTCGGCAACGCCATGGTCGACCATCCCGGCATCGACGCGATCGCATTCACGGGATCGACGGAAGTCGGGAAGCAGCTCATGGCGCGCGCAGCGAAGACGCTGAAGAAGGTGTCGCTGGAGCTCGGTGGGAAGTCGCCGAACATCGTCTTCGCCGACGCCGATCTCGACGCCGCCGCGCGCGGCGCGATCAACGCGATTTTCTACGGAAAGGGCGAGGTGTGCGCGGCCGGCTCGCGGCTGCTGGTCGAGGAGGCGGCGCACGATGAGCTGATGGAGAAGGTGTGCGACCGCGCCTCGAAGATGACGCCTGCCGATCCGCTCCACCCGAAAACACGCCTCGGCGCGATCGTCTCGAAGGAGCAGATGGAGACGGTGCTGTCGTACGTCGAAGCCGGCAAGAGCGAGGGGGCGAAGCTCGTCTGCGGCGGCGAACGCGCGGACATCGGCACGGGCAAGGGCTACTTCGTGAAGCCGACGATCTTCGACGACGTCGACGCGAACATGCGAATCGCCCGCGAGGAGATTTTCGGCCCCGTGCTGGCGACGATCCGCTTCAAGGATGCGGAGGACGCAGTCGCGAAAGGCAACGCCACGGTCTACGGCCTCGCCGCCGCGGTCTGGACGCGCGACGTCTCGAAGGCGCACCGCGTGGCGCGGGTGGTGAAGGCCGGGACGGTGTGGGTCAACACCTACAACCTCTACGATCCGGCACTGCCGTTCGGCGGATTCAAGGAGTCGGGGTTCGGACGGGATCAGGGGAGGGACGCGCTGGAGAAGTACACGCAGACGAAGAGCGTGTGGGTGAATTTGTAGCTCAGCCGAGCCACTCGAGAAGTGTGCGCAGCCCGATGTCGACGAGCGATTCCGGCGCATGCTCGCGCAGCGGCGGCAACACCAGCACCGGCGGAACCGGCCGGTTCACCATCTCCGCCATTTTCTTCATATCCAGCATCGACAGCGCGGCGCCGCAGTGGCTGCACGTCGAGTCCTTCGCCAAGTCGATCGGCGCTCCGCAGTTGGCGCAGTGAATCGTCTTCACATTCTCGCGCAGCTCGGCGACTTGCTGCGGCGAGAGCGGCTTGATGAAGTCCTTCTCGCGCAGGAAATCGACGAACGGCGTGAAACGGCCGTGGCCGGCGTCGCAGCGCCAGTAAGTGAACGGCGTGTTGCGCTGGCGGTCGTGCGTCAGGCGGAGCTGCGCGCCGCACTGCGGACAGTGCGATGCTGCGGGAAATGCGCCGGCCGGGCCGGCCGCGGCGATGAGCGAGAAAAGCTTCAGCGTCGAGGCCGGCGTCAGGTGCAGCGTCTCGAACGGCTCGAACCAAAATGCATGGCACTGCGTACAGACATCGACATCGATCTTCTTGCCGAGGACCGCGTCGAGCGTGAGGCGTTGCATTGCAGTTTTGCAACCGGGGCAGAGCATGACTTCGAATGTATCCTTCACTGCATCCATGCGCAAAGCGATCGTCCTGATCTTCTTCGCCGCCGCGACGGCCGGCGCGGCCAACTGGCCGGACCACCCTGTCCTCCACGCCGTACGCGCCAGCGCCTCACCAGTCATCGACGGCGACCTCTCCGACCCCGCGTGGCAGAGCGCGCCGGAGTTCACCGATTTCACCCAGCACGATCCCGATGACGGCAAGCCGCCGACCATGAAGACCAGCGTGCGCATCGTCTACGACGACAACGCCATCTACTTCGGCCTGAAGATGGACGACCCGCAGCCGCCCACGTCGCTGCTGTTCCGCCGCGACAACTTCGCCCAGGCCGATTTCATCTCCATCAACCTCGACCCGCAGCTCGACCGCCTTTCCGGCAACGCCTTCACCATCTTTCCTTCGAACGTGCAGGGCGACACTGTCCTCTACAACGACATCGGCGAAGACCCGAGCTGGGACGGCGTGTGGGACTCGGCCACGAAGGTCGTCCCGGGCGGCTGGCAGCTCGAAGTGCGCATTCCCTTCTCGCAGCTCCGCTTTCCGGAGAAGCCGGTGCACGTTTGGGGGCTCAACATCACCCGCCGCACCGTGCGCAACAACGAATGGGTGCGCATCGTCAACACGCCGAAGGGACAGACCGGCTTCGTCTCCCACTTCGCCGACATTGTCGGCATCGAGGGCATCCACCGCGGCAAGCCGCTCGAGCTCGTGCCGTACACCGTGGCGCGCACCGACTACCGCACGCGTCTCGACAACAGCGATCCGTTTCTGCGCCAGCAGGACCACCGCGCCGACGCCGGCCTCGATCTCAAGTACGCGCTGACATCGAGCCTCACCCTGACCGGCACGATCAACCCTGACTTCGGCCAGGTCGAGGTTGACCCCGCCGTCGTCAACCTCAGCCAGTTCGAGACCTTCTATCCGGAGAAGCGGCCGTTCTTCACCGAAGGGCTGAACATCTTCAACTTCAACGACACGCCGGCGCCGAGCCACTTCAACTTCTTCTTCCCGCCGAGCGTCTTCTACACGAGGCGCATCGGCCGCGCGCCGCAGGTCATCCCGAGTGCCGACTTCGTCGACGTCCCCTCGGAGACCACGATCCTCGGCGCCGCGAAAGTCACCGGCAAGCTGCCGGGCGGATGGGCGATCGGCGTTCTCGACGCCGTCACTGCCGCCGAGCGCGCGCGCTTCGAGAGCGGCGGCGTCTTCGGCCAGCAGCAGGCCGAGCCGCTGACGAACTACTTCGTCTCGCGCGGCACGAAAGAGATCGGCGACGGCTCGCGCATCGGCGTGCTGCTGACCTCCGTCGACCGCCGGCTCCCCGAAGAGCTCTCGCTCCTGCGCAAGAGCGCCCTCACCGGCGGCGTCGATGGCTACACGAGCTTCGCGCAGAAAGCGTGGATCCTCGAAGGCTCCGCGGTGATGACGCGCGTGACCGGCAGCCCCGAGGCCATCGCTCTGACGCAGACGTCGCCGGCGCACGAATACCAGCGCCCCGACGCCGGCCACGTCACGTTCGATCCGACGCGCACCTCGCTCAGTGGCTGGGCCGGGCGGGCCATGCTGTCGAAGGCGAGCGGCCTGTGGCGGCCCATCTTCTCGATCCAGGCCTACTCGCCCGGCTTCGAGACGAACGACGCCGGCTTCCTGCAGCGCACCGACATCATCTCCACGCACGCCGTCATGCAGTACTACAACCAGAATCCGACCGCGCATTACCGCGAGCGCAACCTCTGGCTCGGCGCGTGGCAGAACAACAACTTCGATCACGACACGCTGGAGCGCGGCGTCTTCGCCGAGGCGTTCGGGACGTTCTTGAATTACTGGACGGCGAACGTGTCGCTCTTCCTCACCGCGCCGGCGTTCAACGACCGCCTCACGCGCGGCGGGCCGGTGGTGCGGACGCCGGCGTCGTGGTCGTCGGACTACAGCGTCGGCAGCGACTCCCGCAAGAGCTTTTCCGCGGGGTTGAACGGTCACGTCGACCACGCCGAGGATGGCTCGTACTCGCGCTCCCTCGGCGTGACGTTCACGGCGCGGCCGCACTCGAACATGCAGATCAGCGTCGGGCCGACGTTGTCGCGCTCGCACGACCACACGCAGTACGTCACCGCCTTCACCGATTCGGCCGCGGCGGCGACGTTCGGCACGCGCTACGTCTTCGCCGACCTCGAGCAGCGCTCCTTCGAGCTCGGGACGCGCGCCGACTGGACGCTGACCTCGCGCCTCTCCTTCCAGCTCTACCTCCAGCCGTTCATCGCCTCCGGCGACTTCCACGACTACCACTCCCTCGTCGCTGCGCGGACGCGCGACTACACACCGTTCGTCTACACGGCGGCCGATCCCGACTTCAACTTCCGCAGCGTCCGCGGCAGCGCCGTGCTGCGGTGGGAGTTCCGTCCCGGCTCGGCGCTGTACGTGGCCTGGAACGAGAACCGCGCCGGCCTCGCGCCGCTCGGCGACTTCCGTCTCGGCCGCGACCTCCGGGCCATCCCGACGTCGCCGTCGCACGATGTCTTTTTGGTGAAGTTCTCGTATTGGTTGCCGCTATGATCGCGGTGTGAAGGCCGACGAAGAAATTCTCGACGAGCGCGCCCTCGCCAAGAAGTACGGCGTGCGCGAGCTCGTCTTTCCCGATAGCGAGCAGCTCAAGGCGCTGACGCGCTATTTGTCGGACGCCGTCGAGAGCGGGCGCAGCGGCCCGGTGCCGAAAGTCGCCGTGCAGGTCATGCTCGAGTACCTGCAGGGCGTGCTCAACCGGCAGCACATCACGAAGGGCCCGCGCATGTCCGACCGCGAGTTCGACCTCTTGCAGACGCCGTACTACCTCGCCGCGCGGATCATCACCAAGCTCGCGCGCGAGAAGCGGGAGCTGGCCGCGAAAAAGGGGAAGGTCTACCAGACGACGTACCTCTCGATCGTGCAGTTCATCGAGCTCCTGCGGAACCTCGTCGACCCCGGCTGCTACTGGATGCGCCTCGGCAAAATCCCCGAGGGGGTGCTGGAAGTGATGGAGGCGCTGTGGGACTTCGTGCTTCTGTATCCCGAAACGCGTAAGAAAGGGCGGGCGCTGTAGAATTCTGCCGGGTCATGTCCCGGTACCTGCAGAAGATCTCTCTGCGGCCCTACAGCGAGACCGAGATCTGGACGGGATGGGAGCTGGAAGGCCGCGAGGACGAGATCGAAGGCTTGATTCTCGCCGACGCGATGAGCGACGAAGAGATCGCCCGCCTCGGCGTGACGGAGTTTCAGAAGATCCCGAAAGAATATCTCGCCGACATCCTGCCGAAACGGTGAAGCGCTACGACAAGGCTTACTTCGACAAGTGGTACCGCCGCGAGCGCGTGAATTCGCCGGCCGACGTGCGGCGGAAGGTGGCGCTGGCGGTGGCGCAGACGGAGTATTGCCTGGCCCGCACGCTGCGCAACGTGCTCGACGTCGGCTGCGGCGAGGGCGCCTGGCGCGAGCATCTCCGCGCGCTGCGCCCGCGCGTCCGCTACCTCGGCGTCGACTCGAGCGACTACGCTGTGGCGACGTTCGGCCGCGCGCGCAACATCCGTCAGGCGGCGTTCGGCGAGCTGGCGTCGCTCGACATCGACGAGACGTTCGATTTGGTCGTCTCCTCGGACGCGATGCACTACATCCCCGACGATGAGCTCCGCCGCGGCCTCCCCGAGCTCGTGCGCCTCGGCCACGGCATTTACTTCCTCGAAGTGCTGACCGCGGACGACGACATCCTCGGCGATCTCGAAGGGCTGATCCGTCGGCCGATGGCGTGGTATCGCAGGCTGTTTCGGGAGTACGGACTGCAGCCGGTCGGCCCTTACATGTGGGAGAGAGCTTCTGCGTAGAGCCCGTGGAAATGATGCACGCCGTTCTCGCGCTGCGGCGAGAACCGTCCCATGTCGTACGTCGATGACGCGAGGCCGCGCTGCACCGCCTCGCAGATCCCGATGTCCTCGATCTGGATCTCGTCGCTGAAGGCGATCTGCTCGTCGATGCGGCGCTGCACGTCGGGCGCGTCGGGGTTGTGGAAGTACCACTCGAAGAGCGTCAGCGTCCGCGTCGGACTGACCGGGACGATGAGGTTCGTCGAGTAGTTGTCGGGGTAGATGTTCAGCATCAGGTTCGGGAAGAGCCAGTAGTACTCGGCCTGGTCGTCGCCCTGGCGCAGCGGCGCGTGCTGGATCGAGTATGTGCGCCGCGTCTCGGTGCTGTAGCGCTGGTAATCGAGGGCGCGGAAGAGCGACGGGTGGACGATGGGGATGTGGTAGCCCTCGAGATAGTTGTCGACGTAGACCTTCCAGTTGCAGTCGACAAACCACTCCTTGCGCGCGGCGAGGTGGAAGTCGCGGAAGCCGTCGAGGCTCTTGGCCAAGTCGCCGACGAAGTCGCGCAGCGACGGCGCAGCGGGATTCAGATTGACGAAGACCAGGCCGCCCCACTCCTCGACGCGGAAACGCGGCAGGCAGACGGCGCTCTTGTCGAAGCATTCCACGCCGTCGAACTCCGGCGTCACGAGGAGGTGCCCGTCGAGTGCGTACGTCCAGCCGTGGTAGCCGCACTGAAGCACGGGGCGCTTCCCCTCGCCCTTGGCGATCGGGCCGGCGCGGTGGCGGCAGACGTTCGAGAGCGCGCGCAGCTCGCCGTCATTCCCTCGTACGACGAGCAGCGGCTCGTTGGCGACTTGCGCGGTGAAGTAGCCGCCGGGCTCCGCGACCTGCTCGGCGCGGCCGGCGAGCTGCCACGTCTTGGCGAAGATCGCGCGCTGCTCCGACGCGAGCACCTCCGGGTCGACGTACCAGCTCGACGGCAGCGTCGAGGCGCGGGCGAGGTTCGGTTCGAATTGCCAGCTCATCGCAATTTGCGAACGAGAAGATAAACCGGAACGCTCGCGGCGAGAACGCCGAGGGCCCAGATGCTCGTCTTGAGATCGCCGGCGACCGCGCCGACGAGGAACGCGAGCGACGCCGCGATTGCGAGCGCCGTCGTGAACGGATGGCCGATGGCGCGGAAGCCGCGCGGCGCGTCGGGGCGGCGCTTCCGCAGCACAAAGAGCGACATGAACGACAGCGTGTAATTTGCGACGAAGAAGAACGCCAGCACGGCCACGACCTGGTTGAAGCCGGCCCACATGACGAAGATCGCTGCGATGCCGCTGCTGATCAGGAGGGCCACGTCGGGCGTTCCGCCGCGGTTCACTTCGCCCGCGCCGCGCCAGAAGAGCCGGTCGCGGCTCATGGCGAAGACGACGCGCGGTGCCATCAGCACGTTGGAGTTGATGGCACTGAGCAGCGCCACGATGGCGAGGATACGCGTGATGTTGTCGCCGTCGAAGCCGAAGAGATGGTGCGCGACGACGGCGACCGGCAGCTTCTCCCGCGCGATCGTCGCCAGCGGCACGACGCGCAGGAAGGCGACGTTGAGCACGAGGTAAATGGCCATCACAGCGAAGACGCCGCCGAACATCGCCCGCGGGATGTTCCGCCCCGGCTCCTTCACTTCCTCCGAAAAGTAGATGACCGCGGACCAGCCGTCGTAGGTGTAGATGACGAGCTGCAGGGCCACGATGAAGGCGACGAGCATCGAGCCCTCGTGCTCCGGCACGATGCCCTGCGCGGTTGGGTTGCGCGCGCCGAGCCAGAAGCAGGCGACGATGAAGATGAGAAAGCCGGCGCCCTTGGCGAAGCTGGTGATGTCCTGCGCTGCGCCGCCCCACCGCACGCCCGCCCACTGCACGAGCGTCAGAATGGCGATGACGGCCAGGGCGATGACCTGCACGGCCCGGAGCTGCGGCCAGAGGACGAGCGCGTACTCGCCGAGGGTGATGGCTACGGCGGCGGTGGTGCCACAGGTGGAGATCCAGTCGCTCCAGCCGACGACGAAGCCGCCGTAGTCGCCCAAGGCCTCGCGGACGAAGACGTATTGGCCCCCGGAGCGCGGCACGACGGTCCCGAGCTCGGCGAGCGCGTTCGCGCCGAGGAGCGCGTACGCGCCGCCGATGACCCAGACCGCGAAGTAGAGCGCCAGGGTGGGGAGCTGCTCGGCGATGTCGCCGGGCGAGCGGAAGATGCCGGCGCCGATCATGTTCCCCACCGTCACGGCGAGACCGAAGGTCACACCGAGGACGGTGAGGAGTGATCGCGCCGGCCGGGACACGCGCGAAGTTTACTCGGCCTAATCCGCTTCCTTCACCACCACCGGCCCGTTCATCGTCGACAGGGTCACGTTCCGCGCGCCGCTGCCGAAGGAGAGCTGGCGCGGGCGGTCGTTGTCGTCGTCGTGCCAGGAGCGCTTGATGTCGCGGCACGCCTCGGCCTTGCACGAGATCGGGCCGTGGCCCTTCAGCGTCACGTCGACGCCGCTGTAGAAGTTGCGCGGGATCTTGACCGACAGCGGGCCGTTCTGCGTGGTGGCATCGAGCGTGCCGTCCCAGCGATTGCCGGAGAGCCTGACCGACAGCGGCCCATTCGTCGCCGCGATCTTCACGTTTCCGGAGCCGCCGGAGAGGGAAATCGGGCCGTTCACCGTCGTGGCGTCGATCGTGCCGCTCGCGTCCTTGAGCGCCACGGGGCCGTTCTGCGCGTGCACCGTGAGCGTTCCGTTGACGTGGTACAAACCGATCGGGCCGTTCGTGCCGTCGACGTCGAGCGTGGCGTTGCGCGGCGCGCGGACGAGCAGGTAGGCGACCCACCGGTTCTCGTCAGGACCGTCGGTCGTGACGGTGTCGCCGCTCACGCGCGCGCTGAGCCGGCTGAGCACCGACGAGCTCGCGGCGGCCTTGCAGACGGTGACGGCGTAGCGCGGCTGGTCCCATCCCTCCACGCGGACGCCGCCGTTCTTGTCGCTGTTGATCTTCAGCGAGCGCAGGTTCCCGACCGGGAGCTCCTCCTCGGCGCGTACGGCCGGCTCGCCGTCGAACGTGACGCGGATCTGGCTGCACGAGGTGACCTGGTCGTAGTCGTCGGTGGTGATGGAGACGTTCTGGCTGTGGTCATGGGCGAAAACTGCGGGGGCGATGAGCAGTGATGCTGCGGCGATGAATCGGCGCATGGTGTTCCCTCCGTTGCGCCGTTAGACGCCGGGATCGGACCGGCGTTAGGCCGGCGCGGGCTTGCCGCGCACACTCCTACTGCGAGATGACCAACTCGACGCGGCGGTTCTGCTGCCGCCCGGCCGCGGTTTTGTTCGTAGCGATCGGCTGGGTCTCGCCCTTGCCGACGGCGCTGACGCGGTCGGACGGCACGCCGGAGCTGACGAGGTAGTCGCGCACGGCCTCGGCGCGCTTCTCGGAGAGGGCCTGGTTCTTCTCCGCGCTGCCGGTGTTGTCGGTGTGCCCCTCGACCGTCACTTTGATCCCGCTGTCGCCCTTGAGCTGATCGGCGATGCGCTTGAGCGTCGTCTGCGCGCCTTTTTTCAGCGCGCTCTTGCCGGTGTCGAAGAAGACGCCCGACGAGAGCGTGACGATGAGGCCGCGCTCCTCGCGGCGCGTGGCGGCGATGCGGGCGAGCTCGTTCTGCATCCGCAACTGCCGGGCCTCGGCGTCGCGCTCGGCGATTTCCTTCCGCGCTTTCTCGAGCTCCGCCTGCGCGGCCTGCGCCGCGGCGGTGGCCTGCTGCGCGGCGGCCTTC
This sequence comes from Thermoanaerobaculia bacterium, assembly GCA_035276475.1. Taxonomy (GTDB): domain Bacteria; phylum Acidobacteriota; class Thermoanaerobaculia; order Gp7-AA8; family Gp7-AA8; genus DATDFB01. The sequence continues at coordinate 86,587 of DATELQ010000134.1, forward strand.
GCTTCCGACGCCGCCTTGGCCTGCTCCTCGGCGGCTTTGGCTTGCGCGGCAGCGTTCTGTTCCGCCTGGGCGCGCGCCTGATCCGAGGCTTTCGCCTGTTCAGTCGCTTGCGCCGCCTGCTGCTGTGCCTGCAGCGCCTGCTGCTGGGCCATTTCGGCCTGGGCCTTGAGCGCCTGGGCCTGCGCCTCGCGCTCCTGCCGCGCCTTGAGCGCCGCGTCGATCGCCGCCTGCTGCGCGCGCTCGGCGTCGGTGCGCATGTTCAAAGCGTTCTGCCGCTCCTGCCGGAACTGCTCGAGCTCCTGCTGGCGGCTGATCAGCTCCGCCTGCCGTGCCGCGAGGAGCTGCGGCGTGAGGGTGCTGGAGCGCTGCGCGGCGTCGAGGTCATTGCGCATGCGGGTCACGTCGGCGGTCATGGCATCCTGCGCCAGGCGCTCGCGCTCCTGCGCCGCGCGCAACGCGATCTGCGCGTCCTCGAGATTGCGGCGGGCGGTGTCAAGATCGGCGGCCGTTGTCGTCGATGACGCGATGGCAGCCTGATACGCGCGCGACGCTTCGTCGAGGCGGCGCTCGGCGTCGGTGCGCGCGGCGCGGTCGGCCACCCGCTGCGCCTGCGCGGCCTGCCGCTGCGCATCGATC
>DATELQ010000135.1:0-33163 GCA_035276475.1 Thermoanaerobaculia bacterium
TCCGCGGGCTGCGGCGCAACCGGCTGCGGGGCGGGCGTGGGGGTTGGGGTGGGCTCCGTGGCGGTTGGCGTCGAGGCCGTGGTCTCCGTGGGAGCAGCAGCGGCCGTGTCGGTACGCACTTCGAGCTGGCGCGTGCCGGCGCTGCTGACGTCGATGGCGTCGACGTCGGCATAAGCGATCACGCCGTCGTGGTCGATGGCGTAGAAGTCGTGGTCGCGCGTGTAGATCTTCACCTGCGTCTCGCGCGGGAGCTCGCCGATGAGCGGATAGAAAATCCCGGGGCCGGCGTAGAGCGATGTCCGCTCGCTGACGAGGCCGGAGAGTGCGGGAAGCTTCTTGATGGCCTCATAGCGCGCCAGGCGGCGCTCGCGCTCGCTCGTCCGCTCCAGCGAGTTGCGCTCGGCCCAGCCGGCCACGCCGTCCTCGTCCTGCACACGAACCCACGCCCCCTGGTCCTCGAGCACCGTCAGCTTCTCGCCGTTCGTGGCCGTGGCGACGACCGGCGCCTTCGCCGTCGGCTCCGTGCGCAGGCGGATGCGCATCGGCAGCACGGACAGAGTCTCCGAGGGCGTCGAGGCCTGCGCGGCCGGCTTCTTCCCGGTCGTGAAGATCAGCGCCGCCAGGATGGCGATGAAAATCACGCCGAGAACGATGACGATGAACGTGCCGCGGGAGTGGCGCGCTTGCGGGGAGGGGCGGGCCATCAGCGTTTCATCAGCGCGACCATGATCGCCTTCTGCACGTGCAGCCGGTTCTCGGCCTCGTCGTAGATCACCGACTGCGGCGAGTCGATCACCTCCGCGGCCACCTCTTCGCCGCGGTGTGCGGGGAGGCAGTGCATGAAGATCGCGGACGGCTTCGCGAGCGACATCGCCCGGGGCCCGACCTGCCATCCCTCGAAGTCGCGCTGGCGCTTCTGCGCCTCCGCTTCCTGTCCCATCGAGGCCCAGACGTCGGTCTCGACGACGTCGGCATCCTTCACCGCTTCGTCGATCGACGTCGTGATCGTGATCTTCGTCCCGGCGTGGTCGGCGTCGGCCTTCGCCTGGGCCACGACCATCGGGTCGGGCGCGTAGCCGCCGGGCGTGGCCACGGCGATGTGCATCCCGACTTTCGGTGCGCCGAAGAGGAGCGAGTGGGCCATGTTGTTGCCGTCGCCGACGTACGCGATCTTCTTCCCTTTCAGATCGCCGAGGTGCTCCCAGGCGGTGAAGTAGTCGGTCATGGCCTGGCAGGGGTGGGAGAGGTCGGTGAGGCCGTTGATCACCGGCACGCTCGAATACTCGGCGAGTTCGGTGACGGTCTTGTGCGCGAAGGTGCGGGCCATGATGCCGCTGACGTAGCGGGAGAGGACTTTGGCGGTGTCGTAGATCGGCTCGCCGCGGCCAAGCTGGATGTCGCGCGACGACAGAAACAGCGCGTGGCCGCCGAGCTGGAACATGCCCACTTCGAACGACACGCGCGTGCGCGTCGACGATTTCTCGAAGATCATGGCCAGCGTCTGGCCGGCCAGGGCGTCGCGGTATTGCTGCGGGTTTTTCTTGAGGTCGCGGGCGAGCTCGAAGATCTCCCGCACCTCGGCCGCGCTGTAGTCGTGGATCTCGATGAAGTCTTTGTGTTGCATGCGGCGGACATTATCTATCTGCCGAGGCGGCGGACCGTGTAGGTCTCGGGCGGCGGCGTGCCGAAGACGTACGGCAGCGGCCCCATGTAGTCGGAGTAGAACGCTGCCTTCATCGGATTGCTGACCGTGGCGGCGGGGACGCCGAGGGGGATCTGCAAGGTCTCGATGACGTGATGCGGCGGGCGCTGCACGTCGTGGAGGAGCAGCGTGTTCGTCGACGGCGTGACCAGGAGGTCCTTGCCGTGCAGCGTCTCGTCGAAGCCGAACGGCACCGCGCCGGCGCGCTGCATGTAGTACTGGAAGCCCCAGTGGCCTTCGAACCACATGCGGTGGCCGTCGCCGGCATAGTGGTTCATGAGCTGTTTGGCGGCGTCGCGCTGCGCATTCGCATACTGCATATCTGCAAAGCCCACGAGCAGACTCACCGCCGCGGTAGCGGCGGTGGCGGTGAGGATGGCGTTGCGGCTCGCTTGCACGTGCCGAGCGATCAGGATGGCGACGGCGGGGATCATCGGGAGGAGCGAGCGGGCGTTGACCGTCCAGTTGACGTAGGCCGCGAAGACGGCCGTTCCCACGATCCATAGCAGCAGCAGGATCGAGTCGGCGTCTCGTCTGACGTTGAGCGCTGCGAGAACGAACACGCCTAGGCCGACGGCGACGAAGAGCGTGAACTGCACGGACAGAGTGCCATTGATCGCGACGATGGCGATCGCGGCGGCGAGCACGGCGACCGGAATCCACCACCAGCGCCGCCGCACGAGGAGCGGCGCGAAGAAGAGGAGGGCGATGGCGCCGCCGCCCATGAACGAGAGCATCAGCAGCGTCTTGGCGCCGGGGTTCGTCCGCTCGACGGCGACGTATTGCGCGGCGCCGCTGATCGCGTGCGTAGCGAGCTCGTAGAGGCCGATCATCGCGACCGGCAGCACGAGGTGGTACGGGACCTTTCGCCGCATGACGGCGTAGACGAGCATCAGCGGCACCGCGGCGATGCCGAAGTACTTGAAGAGCCCCGCGGCGCCGGCGAGGAGGGCGGCGAGCCAGAGCATCCACTCGCGGTTCTCCTCGATGCCGCGCCGCCACAGCGCCAGCGCCCAGACGAAGCAGGCCACCATCGGCACGTCGGACATGACGTTCGTCGCCGAGACGAGGAAGAACGGCATGGCCAGCGTCAGCACGGCGGCGAGGAGCGGCCGCTCCGTCATGCCGCGCGCCAGAGACCACGTGCCCGCCACTGCTGCGAAGGCGAAGAAGGCGAAGGCGAAGTGCAGCGCCCCCTCCCCCCACCCGACGATCTCGGACGCCAGCGCCAGCGCGTACGACGTCAGCGGCGGGTTCTGCATGACGAAGCCCATCGTCTGCGTGCGCCCGTACCAGTTGAGGTTGAAGCCGTACGGGTCGCCCGGATCGTCGACGATGTGCTGCGCCGCCCAGAGGAAGAGCGGGTCGTCCATCGTGAAGGCTTTGTTGAGAAACGGGATCAGCGCGACGGCGGTGACGATGGCGAGAAAGAGGAGTGGGGAGCGCTCCGAGAAGGGCTTCTGATTTTCGACTGCGCGCTTCGCCATCGGGCGCGATTATCGCCGGAACGGAGCGAGCAGCGAGCGGCGAGCAGGGTTACGGTTTGCCTGCTCGCTGCCCGCCGATCGCTGCTCGCCATTATGATTTCCGTCCGCAATGTCCTACTCGATCCCCATGACGGAGCAGGCCGTGACGGTGGCGCTCCTCGGCACCGATCCGGAGGAGCATTGCATCTACCTCCACCAGTCGTCGCCGCTGCGCGCCGGCCCGGAGACGATGAGCGAGTACCTCAACAGCGACCGCCGCTTCTTCCCGATGCTCTGCGCCGGCGTGCCGAAGATGGTCAACCGCGACCAGATCCTCTGGCTCCGTTCGCCGAAGGCGATGGACCCGGAGGCGCTGGAGGTGACGATCATCGAGCGCCTGACCATCCTCGAGCTCACCGACGGCTCGCGCCTCGAAGGGGTCGTGCCGATCGACCGCCCGCGCGAGCAGTCGCGCATCAGCGACGTCTTGAACGACGCCAGCGAGGCCTTCCTGCGCATCGACGGGGAGGGGGAGACGTACTACGTGAACAAGGGGTTCATTCGGACGGTGATCCCGCGCTGACCGTCGCCGGCACCGCCACAGGCTTCTCGATCCTCCACACCGACCCCGCCTCCAACGCGTTCCAGTTCACCAGTCCGTCGTCGCTTCGCGGCTCCAGGAGATAGAAGATCAGGCGTGCCAGCGGCTGGTTCGTTCGCACGAGGAACGTGCCGGCCGGGAACGTCTCCTTCGACGACTTCCACTTTCCCGTCACCGTCACTTCGTGGTGCTGCTGGAACTCGTGCTCGGCGTGCGTCTCATCTTTGACGGCGAAGTGCTCGGCGTCGAGCACCGTCTCCTCCTCGAGCGCCTCGATGCTGATGCCGTGCGTCCGCAGCACCTCGGCGGCGTGCTCGTTGTCGAAGAGGTACGCCCACGGCACGTCCTCGCGCTCGGTGGGCTTGAAGATGCCGTAGTCCGTCATCTTCATCGGCACGATCTCGCCGGTGCGGACGATGGACCCCGTCTCCGTCTCCGGATCCGGCGCGCCCAATCCTGCCGGCGCGGCGACCGACTTCTCCCACAGGATCTCGACGTCCTTCCACTTGGCGAGCTCGAAGCGGAGGCCCTGCTTGCGCAGCTTCCCGCGGGCGATGCGTTCGTCGGCCTTCGCGGCGATGCGCATCATCTTCGCGCCGTACTTGTCGACCGCGGCGAGGATCTCGTGCAGGAACTCGTACGTCACCTCGACGCGCGCCCGGAAGTCGATGTAGCTGTACGCCTCGGAGAGGATGGTGAAGCGGTTCCTCAGCCCGACGTAGTTGTTGCCGAAGCGCGGCCGGTTGTCGAACGTGTACCACCCCTTCTCCGGCTGCAGCTGCTCGACGAAGTTGCCGTAGTAGTACGTTTCCTTCCCATGCCGTTCCTTCATGGCCGCGCGGATGTACGGCAGGAGCGTGCCGCGCGCGAAGTCGATGATGTCGTCGTCGGCGTTCGGATTGAGCGTCGGCGAGTAGGTCAGCTGGTAGCCGTGGTACGAGCCGTTCGTGGTGTGCAGGTCGACGGTGACGAGCGGGTCCCACCGCGTCAGCACGTTCGCGATGAGCCCGCGCGCCTCGGGCGACTCGAGCTTCATGTAGTCGCGGTTGAGGTCGAGCCCCTGCGCGTTCTCGCGGATTCCGGCGCCGTTGAGCGGCCCCGATTGCGTGGGGCGGTTCTCGGAGGAGATCTGCTCGTTCCCGTCGGCGTTGTAGATCGGGGCGATGAGGATGATGAGGTCGTCGCGTAGCTTCCGGTGCGACGAGACGAGGTCGCGCAGGAGCATCTGGGCGGCTTCTTTCCCCTCGACTTCGCCGGCGTGGATGTTGGCCATGATGAAGACGACCGGCTTGCCGCTGGCGCGCGCCGACTGCGGCGTGTACGGCCCGACGACGACGAGCGGTAACGCGCGGCCCTCGATGGTGGTGGCGAAGGTCTCGACGCGGATGTCGGGATCGACGCGCTGGATGGCGTGGACGAAGTCGATGACCTCGGCGTAGCGCGAGGTGGATAGATAGTTGGACGTTTCCGCGGTTGTTTTCGGCAGTGTCATGACAAACGGTACGCGTCCCCGCTCTGCAGCACGCGTCCTTCCTCCATCAATTTGATGAGATGCGCGGTGATTTGCGTCTCCGCCGCGCCGTGCAGCCGCGCATCCAGGTCCGGGTAGATCGTCTCCCGCATCTCCGCGGCCGTTCCGGGCAGCGCCTCGATGACCTGCCGCTCGCGGTCCAACCGATGCGCGATGTACTCGTCGATGAGCGCCACGGCGTCGTCGCGCGTCGGGCCGTGTGCAGGGTAGATCCGCCGCGGGTTGCGCGCGCGGAGCTTCTGCAGCGACCGGATGTAGTCGCCCATGTTCCCGTCAGGCGGGAAGATCGTCGTCGTGCCGGCGCCCAAGATCGTGTCGCCGGTGAAGAGATCGCCCTCGGGCGTCATGTAACAGACGTGCTCGCGGGTGTGGCCGGGCGTGGCGATGACCTCCAGCCCTTCGACGACGTCGCCGTCCGCGACCCCCTCGGGGTTGTCGAGAACACCGGGCGGCGCGAGGATGCGCGCGCCGGTGGCCTGCCACAGCGGCACGGCCGCGGGCGCGTGGTCGCCGTGGCGATGCGTGATCAGGATCGTGCGCAGTTGCGGCTGCGTCTCGAGGATGGCGCGGACGTGCGAGTCGATGGCGGGGCCGGGATCGATGACGATGTGGTCCTCGACGAGGTAGGTGCGCGTGCCGTCGAGGGTGAACGGCCCGGGATTCGGAGCGACGAGGTCGCGGATTCTCATGGCAGGACGGGCCGCCCGTTGACGAGAATCGGCTCGATGGGCTCGATCGTGGCGTCGCGGCGCGACTCGATCAGCTCCGCCGCGCTGCGGAAGCCCACCAGCGCCTCGAGGTTCTTCCTCGTCGGGAAGACGATCTTGAAGTCGTCGCGCTGGATGGCATCGGCGGGCGAGATCCAGGTTAGGTCGACCGCCTCGCGCTCGTTCGCTCTTGTCGTGACGTCACGGCCGACGCACGTGAGGAAAAAGTAGGTGTCGAAGCGCTTCGGCAAGCCCTGCGGCGTGATCCAGCGCGACGTCCAGACGAGTTTTTCCAGATCGAGCGGCTCGCCGAGGGAGACGCCGGTTTCTTCGAACAGCTCGCGCGCCGCAGCGTAGCGCATGCTGTTCAAGAGGTCCCCCTCGGCGCGCTCGCGGTCGATCTCCTCGACCGCGCCGCCGGGGAAGACCCACGCGTCGGGAACGAAGCTGCTGCGCGCCGGGCGGCGCATCATCAGCACCTCGTACGGCTCGGCGTCGCGCAGCACGATCGCCGACGCGGCGGGGATCGGCGTCAGCACTGGTGCTGCCATCCGACCCACTCCTCGCCGTCGGGCGTCCGCTCCTTCTTCCAGATCGGCACGGTCTGTTTGATCCGGTCGATCACCGCGCGGCAGGCCTCGAACGCCTGGGCGCGGTGCGGCGAGACGCAGGCGATGGCGATCGACGTGTCGCCGACGATGAGGTGGCCGAGGCGGTGGAGACAGTCGACGGCGACGTCGGGCCACTCTCGCTTGACGGCCTCGATGACCGCGCCAATTTCTTTTTCAGCCATCGGGCGATAGGCGTCGTAGAAGATCGACTCGACGGCCTTCCCTTCGCTGTGGTCGCGCACGACGCCTTCGAAGACGACGAGCGCACCGTCGGAGCGGCGGAGGAGGCGCCGCACCAGCGCGGCGGTGTCGATCTTGTCGTCGGTGAGATAGCTCATCGCCACTTGCAGTTTATCCCTCGCGCAGACGAGGGATCATCCACGACACCGCACGAATGGTGCTCCGTGGCTCGAACTGGGCGGTGGCTCAGCTGATCCCTCGTCTTCGCGAGGCATAAACTGCGGATCTCATCCGCCCGCCACCGGTGGGATGAAGGCCACCTCGTCGCCGTCGCGTAGCGGCGCGTCGGGGCTCGCGTACGACTCGTTCACCGCGGTCATCGGCGGCTGCGCGTACGCAGCGAGCGGCTCGTATTGCGAGCGCAGCCGTTGCCACAGATCCAGCGCGCGCGTGCCGTCCGGGACTTCCACATCCGCCTCGCTTTTGCCTACGATGTCGCGCAGCACGGCGAAGAAGAGGAGCCTCACCTTCATCGCCGCGATTGTATGACCGAACCGCGATTCCGCCCGGAGATGACCGTCGACGCCGCGCTGGCGCTGCACCCGTCTGCGCGCTGGGTCTTCGCCGCGTACCACATCCACGGCTGCGTCGGCTGCTCGTCGTCGGCCTCGGAGACGCTATCCGAGGTGGCGACGGGGTATCAGCTGCCGCTGGAGCGGATGCTCCGGGACTTGAACGCCCTGCTGGCTTAGAATTCAGGCATTCGTCGTTCGCTTTACGCCGCGTTCGATCGGTTCCCATCACGCAAGGGGGCAGCGATCCACATCGACCGCTTCGCGCGAGCTCTCTTCGACGAATTCGGCGGCGGCGTCCTCTACGTCCTCGGCGGCGACGGCTTTCCGCGCTGGCAGCGCGACGGCGGCGTCGACGTGATCCGCTACGAGAGCGAGAGCGAAAACTTCCTCGACCGGGCGATGGGCTTCGGCGAGGAGCTGGCGACGGTGATCGACGCGATGCCGGAGCTCGAGCTCGCGCACTTTCGTGACCCGTGGAGCGGCGCGGCCATCGCGCTGCGGCCGCACGACTACGCGACGGTGTACGAGGTGAACGCGCTGCCGTCGATCGAGCTGCCGCATCTCTTTGACATCGGGCCGTCCACGCTCGCGAAAGTGTGCAAGCTGGAGATGGCGTGCTGCGCGGCCGCGGACCGGATCGTGACGCCCTCGGAGACGACGGCGCGGTGCCTCGCGTCCCTCGGCGTCGATGCAGAGAAGATCCGCGTCATCCCGAACGGCGCCGATGTGATCGAACGCGGTGACGGAGATTCCGTGCTGTACTTTGGCTCTCCGCAGTCGTGGCAAGGCATCGAAACGCTCATCCGCGCCTTCGCCCGCCTCGCCGACTTCCCTGACCGGAAGCTCGTCATCTGCGCTTCGCGCGAGACGAAGGCGTGGAAGCCGTACGAGAAGCTCGCTGAAAAGCTCAACGTCAACATCGAATGGCACTACGCGCTGGCCGAGGAAGAGCTGGTGAAATTCCGGCGCAACGCCCTCGTCTCCGTCGCGCCGCTCGCCGACTGCGCGCGCAACGTCGAGCAGGGGTGCGCGCCGCTGAAGATCGTGGAGTCGATGGCCTGCGGCGTCGCCGTCGTCGCCTCCGACCTCCCGCCCGTCCGCGAGCTCATCACCCACGGCGAGAACGGCTGGCTCGTCCACCCCGACCGCCCCGCCGAGCTCGCGCGTGCGCTGCGCATCCTGATCGAGCACCCCGCGCTGGCGCGCGAGCTCGGCACCGCCGCGCAACGCACCGTCACGGAAAAATTCACCTGGGCGCGGTCGCTCGCCGCGCTCCGCTCGGAATACCGCGCTTTGATGGAGGAGAGAGTCGATGCCCAAGCCGCCGCTCAACTCTGAACAAACCAACGTCGTCCGCGAGAAGCAGGTCTCGCTGCACCGCCCCATCAACGACCTGCTCGAGATCCTCGGCCCCGTCGCCCAGTACGACGCCGCCGGCGACACCTCGCGCCGCAACTTCGGATGCACCGGCGCCGCCGCGATCGTCCTCGGCGTCGTCGGGCTCTTTGCGTTCTGGCCCGCCGGCGTTGCTCTGATCGCCGCCGGCATCGTGCTGCTCATCGTCTGGAACAAGAAGAAGGCGGAGGACATCTCCGACAACCTACGCAAGTGCGCCGTGCCGCTCCTCGTGGCGCTGCGCGAGGACTTCGGCGGTGACCCGATCGAGCTGAAGCTCGACCTCCGCCCGCCGATGTCGCCGGTCAAGCAGACGAGCAAGGAGAAGGTCCAGAAGACCACGATCACGACGTACAGCGATCCGTGGATGTCGGGCGAGGGGATGCTGCACGACGGCAGCCGCCTGCGCTGGAGCGTCGTCGAGACGATCATCGAGAAGAGCTACTGGAAGCGCGGCAGCTCCGGCAAGTCGAAGTTGAAGACGAAGCGGAAGAAGCACATCGAGATCGAGGCGGACCTCACGCTGAAGGCGAAGAACTACGGCGAGAAGCAGACGCTGCACGGCGCGGCGAAGGTGAAGCGCGACGGCGTCGATCCGATCACGCCCGACGCGATCATCGACGTCATCGCCGGCCTTTACAAACAGGCGCAGCCCCCCGCCGCGAGTTAGGAGAGAGAACGATGGCCTGCATGGCGAAACGCGGTTTGCTCACCCTGCGCGATTGCGAAAAAACCGAGGAGCGGAATTGCGCGAATTGCGGCCGGCCGATGTGCCACGAGCACCTGTCGGCGCGCAGCGGTTACACGAAGTGCCTCGAGTGCGCCGCCGCCGATCCCGACAAGGACCAGCAGTACGACGCGGAGTGGGCCTCGGGCTACCGCCGCGAGTACTACCGCCGCAGCGGCTACGCCCCGATCCTCTTCGGCGCCGCCGCGGCCCTCGGAGCGGCCGGGCTGGCCAGCGCGTATTGGGATCACGTCGACCGGCGCGCCTTCCGCCAGCGCACCGCCGGCGCGTTCGACGACGAAGATCACGCAGTGGGGTTTGGGGACAGCTAGTGGACCGCGTCCTCCTCCTCACGGAAAACTATCCGCCCGACCGCGGCGGGATGGCGGAGTCGTGCGACCGGATCGTGCGCGGCCTGGCGCGCGACGGCGTCGCCGTCGACATCCTCCACTTCGACCGCCGCGTCACCCGCCCCGAGCTGCGTCGCGCGCATCTGCGCTGGCCGCTAGAGCAGGACCCGGCGCATACGATCAACTGCGCCTGGAACCGCGCGCGCGTGGCGTTCGACATGAGCGCAGTGACGCACGTCGTGGCCTTCGGCGGATATTTGCCGCTCCTCGCCGCGCCGGCGTTCGCCGCATTTATCGACCGGCCGCTCGTCACGCTTCTTCGCGGGAATGAGCTCGATGCGGGACTCTTCGACACGCGCCGGCGGCCGATGCTTGATGATGCGTTGCGGCGGTCTGCGGCGGTCTGCACGGTGACGACGGAGCAGGCTGCGAAGATCGCCGCGCTGCACGGTATTGAGGCGCATGTCATAGCGAATGGGATTGATTTCGAATTGTGGAACGCGACGGATGCCGATCGCGCGCGCGCCGCATCGTTGCGCGATCATCGGAGGCTTCTCGGCTTCTTCGGCCACCTCAAAGCCAAGAAAGGCGTCCCCTTTTTCCTCGACGCGTTGCGCCGCGCCGGCGATGACTTCCGCCTTCTCCTCGTTGGCGAGACCGATTTAAAGGACCTCGACGGCGCCACGATCGTGCCGCCCGTCGACCGCTTCGATCTCATTCCGTATTACCTCGCCTGCGACTTCGTCGTCATCCCGTCGCACTACGACGGCTTCCCGAACGTGCTGATCGAGGCGGCGGCGCTCGGCAAGCCGCTCATCGCGTCGCGCACCGGCGGCATGCGCGACCTGCTCACCGAGGGCGAGAATGCCTTCCTCTTCGAGCCGGGGGACGAGCAGGGCTGCATCGCGGCGATCGCGCGCGCGGCCACGGCCGACGAGGCCATGATCGCGCGGATGGGCGCGGCCGCGGCGCGCGTGGCGCGCGAACGCTGCGACGCGCGCGATGAATCGCGCCGCTACGCCGAAGTCCTCGCCGCAACAAGGAGGAGCCATGTGGAGAGCCTTGCTGGTGCCGCTGCTGATCGCCGTTTCGGCGTGCGGCGGCAGAGACGACATTGAGGAGCGCTACAAAAAGGCCGTCGCCGAGCAGCGCGCGAAGAGCGGCGGCGCGCCCGACCAACTCGTGTCGATCGGCATGTCGATGGGCCAGAGCGGCAAGGACGTCGCCATCGTCTACTACTCCGGCGGCGAGCGGCACGACCTCGTCGGCATCGCCTCGACGATGGCCGGCGACCGCAGCTACCAGGTCGACGGCGGCAGCGTCTTCATGCGCTCGCGCGACCGCGACTACGGCTTCCGGCTGGTGACGCCGAACCTCGACAAGGTGCAGTGGAAGGTCCGCCTCTATCCTGACAAGATCAAGATCGCCAACAACGACGACGACCGCGACCCGCTGCGCATCCGCACGGAGTCGCCGTCGCGCGCCACGCTCGCCGGCCCCACCGAGGAGCCCTTGGGGGAGATCGACTTCGACGGCAAGAACACCGTGGCGAAGGACACCGCGGGCACGGTCCGCTACAGCCGCCAGACCGGCAAGTTGGAGCCGTCGTACGGCGTGTTTCTCATCGACAAGATGCCGCTCCAGGAAAAGTACATCACCATCGCCGAATTGATGGCCCGCAACCGATGATCGTCTACTACGCGATGGGCGGCGGCCTCGGACACGCCACGCGCGCCCGCCGCGTGCTCGAGGCGCTGCGGATCGACGACGCCGCGATCGTGGCGTCGTGCAAGCCCGACCCGCGCGTGACGGGCCGCTATCCCGTCGTGGCGTCACTGGACGGCCTCGATCCCGAGCGCATCCTCGTCGACGTCTTCCCCCTCGGACTGAAAGGCGAGCTCGCCGGCGTCGACGTGCCGCTCGACTACGTCGCCCGCCTCTTGAAGTGGGACGAATACCGTCGCTGCGTGCCCGACCCGCTGCCGCACTTCGGCACGATGTACGTGGTCGAAGAGGTGAGCCACAGCGTGCCGTGCGATCGTTTCGTCGAGCTGACGCTCACTCCTGCTCGCTGCCCGCCACTCGCCGCTCGCTCCCCGTATTGGCTCATCGTCCACTCCGGCCCCGAGGAGGAGGTGAGAGACCTCATCGCCTACGCCGAGGAGCTGCAGCGCATCGAGCGCGACCACAGCGAGATCGTCGTCGTCAGCCAGTGCGGCCTCGGTCTCGACCTCGTCCCGGCGAGCGCGCTCATGGCGAACGCCAAGCGCATCGTCTCCGCCGCCGGCTTCAACGTCATGCTCGAGACGTCAGCCTACCGCGACAAGCACCACATCCTTCCGATGCCGCGGCGCTTCGACGACCAGTTCGCGCGCGCGGCGCGGTGGCGCTACGACTCTTCGCGGATCTGCGCGGCCAAGTAGTTCTGCGTCCCGACCTGATCGATCAACGAGAGCTGCGCCTCGATCCAGTCGATGTGCTGCTCCTCGTCGGCGAGGATCGCTTCGAGGAGGTGCCGGGTGTTGTGGTCGTCGAGCTCGTTGCAGGTCTCGATGTGCTTGTTGAGGCGCGTGACCGCGTCCATCTCCAGCGCCAGGTCGACCTTGAGCTGCTCGGGGACGCTCTCGCCGATGTTGATCTTGCCGAGGCGCTGCATGTTGGGGATGCCGTCGAGGAAGAGGATCCGCTCGATCACGTCCTCGGCGTGCTTCATCTCGCCGATGGAGTGCTTGCGGACGGCGTCGTGCAGGCGGTCGAAGCCCCAGTTGTCGCACATCTCGGCGTGCACGAAGTACTGGTTGATGGCGGTGAGCTCGCCCGTGAGCACGTCGTTGAGGATGTCGACGATCTTCTTGTCGCCCTTCACGCGGGCGAGGGTACCACGGCGGGCACATGCACCGGGCAGGCGGCGCCGGCGGAGACGAGGGCCTCGCGCTCGGCCGCGGCAACGGCGAGCATCTTCCGGAGGGTGTTGTGGCAGGAGCCGCAGTCATCGCCGATGCCGCAGCGCTGCAGGTCGCGGACGGAGCTGGCGCCGCCGTCGATGGCCTGGTTGATGGTGCGGTCGGAGACGCCGCGGCAGATGCAGACGATCATGCGATATTGAGACTAAGTCTCAGTATCACCTGGGATATTCCGCCACGTCAAGGGGACAGGTCACAGGGAACGGGTCACAGGTGGTGTTCCTGCAGATGCACGGGCGTCAGCCAGAACGCCACCTGTCCCCTGTTCCCTGTGATCTGCCCCCTACAGCCCGAGGTACCAGTCGTACCCCTGCTCCGCCCAAAAGTCCGCCGGCCGCACGTCCGTGTACCGGATCACCCCCACCCGCTTGATGTTCTTCACCCCGTACTTCACGGGAATGGCCAGCCGCAGCGGCGCGCCGTGCTGCCAGGTCAGCGGGGCGCCGTTCAGCTCGTAGGCGAGGAGCGTCTGCGGGTGCAGCACGCTGTCCATGTCCAGGCCGACGTAGTAGCCGCGGTCGGGCGTTTCCATGGCCACGTAGCGGGTCGGGTGGTCGGGGGGGAAGGCGTGCACGACGTCGGAGAGGCGCGTGCCGGTCCACTGGTTGATCGTGCTCCAGCCTTCGATGCAGCGGAACTCGGTGATCATCGTCCGGCGCGGGAAGGCCTTGATCTCGTCGAGCGTCAGGACGCGCGCGCCGCCCGCCACGCCCTGAATCGTCAGGCGCCACGCGGCGGGGTCGTTGTTCGCGGAGATGCCGAGGCCGCCGTTGACGCGGGGGCGGGTGATCTTTGCGGGGGGGTACTCGCGATTGAGGCGCGTCGGACTGAAGTAGGCCATGGCCAGCTTGTCGTTCGCGTCGAGCGCGCGGCGGAACGGCGCCGGCAGCCCTTGGAGCGGCGCGCGCGAGCGCAAGAGCGCCCACGCTCCCGCCCCTACCGCCGCGGTCACGCCCATCGTCAGGAAGCTGCGGCGTGTCGCCCGCCGCAGCGCCGCCGCCTCGTTGCGGTCGTTCTCGGCGATCGCTGCCGCACGCGCCGCGGCCAGCGCCTCTCCGTCGACGGTTTCGACGACCTCGGGGACCACCGGCTCGTCAGTCATTCGGCACCTCGTGCAGCTCGTAACCCGTGACCATGGCCTGGAAGTTGTTCCATCCCGTCCGCACGACCTGCGCGATGTGCACGGCGAAGAAGGCGACGTAGCCGACCGTCAGCCAGAAGTGGACGAAGCGCGCCCCCTGGTAGCCGCCCATCATCGTCGCGAGCCACGAGAGCTGCACGGGCTTGTAGATGGCCATGCCGCTCACCAGCGAGCCGAAGCCCATGATGATGATCGCGGTGTAGGAGATCCGCTGCGCTCCGTTGTACTTGCGCTGCGGCGGTGCGGTCTTGCGCAGATGGAGGTCGTGCAGCGTGACCTGGATCGCTTCGATGAAGGAGCGCCGGTTCGGCACGAGCTCGCGCCACTCGCCGGAAAGAAGCGTGTAGAGCACGTACAGCACGCCGTTGATGGCGAAGAACCACATCACGAAGAAGTGGATCGACATGCCGTCCGCGAGGCGATAGGCCATGTGCAACTTCTGCCAGACCTTCTGCGGCGGGTTGAGCGGAATGCCGAGGAAGCGGTAGACGGCGTTCGCCCAGTAGATCAGTGCGCCGCTCCAGATCATCAGCGCGAGGAGGGGGAAGTTGATCCAGTGGAACCACCGGATGGCCAGTCGATGCTTGCGCTCCAGCCGTTTCATATCCCTACAATGCCGGAGAGTATGAAAAGGTTTCTCTTCGCCGTCGATGATTTTTACGCGGACCCGCTGGCCGTCCGCCGCCGCGCGCTGGAGATGTCGTACTCGCACCCGGAGAGCGTCGTCGGCTGGCGGACGCGCTGCTACCAGCCGCGCGGCATCAAGGAGCGCATCGAGCGGAAGTTCGCCGTGCGCATCCCCTACTGGGAGAAGGACCTCGACGCCATCGAGGCGTGCAACGGCGTTTTCTTTCAGAGCTATGACCGCGGCGGCCACGCCGAGACCGTCGGCATCCACTACGACGAGCCGCTGCGCTGGGCGATGTTCCTGATCTACCTGACGCCGGGCGCGCCGTACGACGCCGGCACGTCTCTCTGGCAGCACCGCAAGACAGGCCTGACCCGCAAGCCGGCGCCGGCCGACGCCAAGCGCCTCCGTATCCCGCTCGACGAGCTCGCCGACCTCCTCGAGCGCGACTCGCGCACGAAGAGCCGCTGGATCGAGATCGACCGCGTCGGCAACGTCTTCAACCGCGCCGTGATGTTTCCGGGCGGCTTCTACCACTCCGCCACGCGCCACTTCGGCTCGAATCTCCGCAGCGGCCGGATCTACCAGTCGTTCCACTTCCCCGTCGAGCGCGGAGGCCGATGAAGCCCGTCCGCTTTCTCATTCGTTTTGCCATCCTGCTGGCGGTCCTCTACGTCCCGCTGACGCTGCAGTCGGTCGACACGGCGGTGATCGTCCCGTTCAGCCGCGCCATCGCCGTCGTCTCCGCGGCGATCCTCAACGCCTTGGGCCAGCACGTCACGGTGAGCGGCGTGATCCTCGCCGCGGGCAGCCACGCCGTGTCGATCCAGAATGGCTGCAACGGCATCGAGGCCGTCGTCTTCCTCATCGCGGCCATCCTGGCCTTCCCGGCCACGTGGCGGCAGCGCCTGATCGGCCTCGTCGCCGCGATCGCGCTCATCCAGCTCCTGAATCTCGTCCGCGTCGTGACGCTCTTCCTCATCAACCGCTACAAGCCCGACCTCTTTGAGCTCTTCCACCTGGCGATCTGGCAGACGGTCATCGGCGGCTCCGCCATCGCCCTTTTCTACGTCTGGACGACGCGCGTGCATGTGGCGAAACGCGCTTAGGTTCGCGGCCGGCGCGCTCGCGGGCGCGCTGCTCTGGTGGTACGCCGCGCCGGTGTACGACGGCATCGTCGCCGCGGCCGCGGAGCCGGTGCTTCACATCGACGCGCGCTTCCGCGACCTCGACACCGCCGCGCGCGACCGCTGGATCGCCATCCGCAGCGCCGCCGGGAAGTTCCGCTACGGAACGCTGCCGGCCGATCAGATGACCTACAACGTCATCCTCTTCATCGCGCTGCTTGCGACCGTGCGCCGGCCGCGCTGGGGGCGCGTGGCCATCGCCGTCGTGGTCTTTTTCGTGTCACACGTGATCACATTCGTGGTCGGCACGGAGTCTCTTTATGCAACGGGACGAGATCCATCGTCGACGGAGGCAAATGTCTGGATGGGGGCAAACCTCCTCTTGCGCGTCGTCGGGATGCTCGGCGTCGCGTTCGGCTGCTGGTGGTGGGTGGCGGTGGCGGACTCGGAGCGGCCTGGCGCTCCTCGTCGTCGCGGCTCTCGCGGCCGGCGCGCGCGCTGACGCCATCCGCATTCTCGACGACCCGCGCGGCCGGCGCAGGCGCGCGTCGACATCATCCAGCAGGCCAGGAGCGCGCGAGCTCGTCTGCGACGGCTTCGTCGACCTCGACACCGGCCGCGATTGGGCGGCGGAACGCAATGACGTCGCCGGCGTCCGCTTCCTCCACGACTCCGCCGGCGGCGGACCGCAGGTGCGCGACGGCATCATCGACGCGCTGCGCCAGGCCAAGCAGTCGATCGTCATCGAGACGCCGTACCTCGTGCCGCAGCGCGAGCTCATCGACCTGCTACTCGAGAAGCTGCGCAGCAGCGTGTACGTGCTAATCGTCACGAACTCGCTGCGCTCGATCGACGGCGTTCTCCCGCACGCCGGCTACATCAAGTACCGCCACCGCCTGATCCGCGCCGGCGTCGACATGCGCGAGTACAAGGGCCCCAACGCGCTGCACGCGAAGAGCGTCGTCGTCGACGGCCGCACCGCGCTCGTCGGCTCGTACAACGTCGACCCGCGCTCGGCAAATCTCAACACCGAGGTGATGGCGGTGGCGGACGATGCGGCGATAGCGCGGGAAGTCCTCGACGCCATCGACGTGCACGCGCAGAACGCCTGGCGCGTCGACCGCCACGGCCGCCCGCCCCGTGAGGAGCGGGCGCCGATGCGGGTGTCGATCGCCAAGGCGGTTCGCGCCTGGGCGGCGCGGCTCATCCTGCCGCTGATCGAAAGCCAGCTCTGAAGTTGTCGAGCGCCAGTCCGCCCGGCCCACTCGCCGCGAGGAAGAGAAACAGCCAGCAGTAAAGAATCGCCAGCTCGCCGCCGTTCACCGTCGGCCAGAAGCCGTGCGGCGCGTGGCCGGTGAAGTAGGCGACGGCCATCAGGCCGCTGAGGAGGAAGGCCACGACGCGCGTGAAGAGGCCGAGGGCGATGAGGATGCCGCCGAAGAACTCGAGGGGGCCGGCGGTCCAGATCAGCGCCTTCGGCACGCCGGGCGGCATGCCGCCGAAGACGTTGAAGATCTTCTGCGCGCCGTGGCAGGCGAACATGATTCCGGCGAGGATGCGAAAGGCGCCGAGGATCCTCGGCGCCTGCGATTGAAACTTGTCGATCATGCGGTCCTCGCGAGGTACTCGTCGAGCTGGTCGAACGTGCCGCCCCAGCCCTGGTTCATGCTGGGCTTGCCCTTGGCGAACGTGTCGAGCTCCTCCTGCGTGGCGTCGAGCGGCCGCCAGTCGATCGTCACCGTGGTCTTGCCACCCTCCTCGATCAACGTGGTCGTCGACAACATCTGCCGCGGCCAGGTCGGCGACATCGGATGCCTGGTCACGTTCCCCTCGGCGTCGGAGAACGAGCTCACCAGCACCAACCGCTCCGGCGGCACGATCTCGCGGTAAACCCACTTGCCCCACATCTCCGAGCCGGCGAACTGCATCGCGTAGTGGAACGTGCCGCCGGGACGGAGGTCGTTCTTCGCGTGCGTCATCGTCGAGCCCTTCGGCCCGAACCATTTCATCAGCCGGTCGGTCTCGGTCCACGCCGCCCACACCAGCTCACGCGGCGCGTCGAACGTGCGGGAGATGAGGAACGTGTGCGCGAGGTCGTCGGCGAGGCGATCCAGGGTCTGCGTCCACCCTTCGCGCATCCCGCTGAGCGCGAACTTCGCGTCGTCCGTGGCCTTGACGACGATCGCCTCGAGCGTCATGCGCGTCTGCTCGCCCTCCTCGGCGAACGTGATGGTGTTCACCACCTCGAGCGCGCCGTCGACGGCGCTCGAGGAGAACACCAGCCGCTCCGGGGCGACGACTTCGTGGAACTCGCCGGGCATCGGGTAGACCGTGCCGTCGGGGCCGCGCATGTCGATGTGGATCTTGCCGCCGGGGCGCGCATCCCACTCGCAGCGTGGGTTAGTGAAGCCGCGCGGCCCCCACCACTGGGCCACGTGCGACGGATCGGTCCAGGCGCGGAAGACGAGCGCGCGCGGCGCGTCGAAGGTGCGCGTCATGACCAGGCTGCGCTCGAGCGTCGCGGTGAGGTGGCCGAGGGTCTGGTTGAGCCCCTCGACGGCGCCGAACTGCTCGGCGACGCGGTTCCGCAGCTCGGCCGACTCGAAGACCATGCGCATGCTGATCTCCGTCTTGCCGCCGCCGAGGTCGACGAAGTCGACGAAGGCGTCGAACACCGGGCCGCTCACGTGCGTGTAGCTGAGGCGCGACGGCTTGACGACTTCCTTGTAGACGACCTTGTTCTGGTAGTCGGTGCCGTCGGGGCCGTGCATGATGAAGCGCCACGTGCCGCCGGGGCGCACGTCCATCTCGTGAATCGTGTTCGTGAAGCCGTCCGGTCCCCACCAGTGGACGACGTGCTTCGGGTCGGTCCACATCCGCCAGACGAGCTCGCGCGGGGCGTCGAAGACCCGCGTTGCGGCGATCTCATTTTGTGCTGCGTTTGCCACGGCCATGTTTCTTCTCCTTTTCTTTCTTCAGCTCGCGCAGGTACTCGTCCAGGCGATCGAAGCTTTCTTCCCAGAATCTCTTGTAGTGGTCGATCCAGTCGGCCGCTTCCTTGAGCGGCGCGGGCTCCAGGTGACACGGCCGCCACTGCGCGTCGCGGCTGCGGGCGATGAGCCCCGCACGCTCCAGGACCTTGAGGTGCTTGGAGATGGCCGGGAGGCTCATGTCGAACGGCTCGGCGAGCGCGGTGACGGCGCACTCGCCGGTGGCGAGCCGCGCAAGGATGGCCCGGCGGGTCGGATCGGCGAGGGCGGCGAAGGTGTTGCTGAGCTGGTCGTCGGTCATTTAACTGTTGGGTTAATAAACTAAGTGGTTAAATGATGATTGTCAAGAGGTGATGGGAACGGGTCACGGGTCACAGGTCACGGGTCACAGGTGGGTAGCGACCTGTTACCTGTCACCTGTGACCCGTCACCCTTGTACGCTCCTTGCACCAGCCCGCTTGGCCCGCATGACCATCACGTGCGCCGATTGCGGCGAGATGCAGTACATCCCGCCGATTCCTCCGGGCGGGGCTGCGGAGTGCCACCGCTGCGACCGCGAGTTGCTGCGCCGCTCGCGCGCCGGTTACGGCCTCACCTTGGCCTGCGCGGCGCTGCTGCTCTTCATCCTCCCGCCCGCGTTCCTCCTGCCGCTGATGGACTCGACCATCAAGCAGCTCGTCTTCCAGGAGAGCCGCCTCGTCTCCAGCGTCCCCGTCATCTACAGCGAAGTCTGGTTTCCCTTCGCCTTCGGCTTCTTCTTCTTCGCCTTCCTCTTCCCCGCGCTCCGCGCACTCTTCCAGCTCGTCGTCCTCGGGTCGCTGAAGCTCGGCTTCCGGCTGTGGCAGCGGGGGCGGATGTTCCGCTGGAGCGAGGAGCTGCGGATGTGGAGCATGACCGACGTCGTCGTCATCGCCGGCATCGTCGCCTATCTCCGCGCCGGGATTCCGGCCGAGGTCACGGTCCGTGCCGGCGCGTACTTTTACATCGCCGTCGCCGTCATCGCCTTCATCGGGGACCGTGCGCTCGACCGCCGCAAAGTCTGGAACGAGATCCTCCCCGACCTCGACGATCTCCCCGACCACCGCCTGCCGTCGTGCGACGTCTGCGAGATGGCCGTCGACTACCGCCGCGCCGGCGATGCCTGCCCGCGCTGCGGCAGCCGTCTCGACCGCGACATCGCTCCGCGCTTCGCTCCGGCCGCCGGCGCCGTCGCTGCGGCCATCCCGCTCGCGCTTCCCGCGTACTCCGCCGCGATCATGGTCAACGACCAGATCACCGGCGTCCTCGAGCACACGGTCCTCGGCACGGTGCAGCTCCTCGCCGACCGCGGCTACTGGCAGTTCGGCGTCGTCGTGCTCTTCGCCGGCGTCGTCATTCCGGTGATCGAGGTCGCCGGATTGATCTGGCTGCTGCTGCGCGTCCGCTTCCCGCAGACGCGCGGCCTGGTGACGCGTACGCGCGTCTACCGCATCCTGCACCGCCTGGTGCGCTGGCCGATGATCCTGCCGTTCATCGCCGCGCTGGCCGCGCCGATCGTGAAGTACCGCGGCATCGACGACATCGTGGCCGGCCCGGGGGCCACGCCGCTCTTTGTCATCATCGCCCTGCTGATGCTGGCCGTGCGCTTTTTCGAGCCGCGGCTGATGTGGATGAACGCCGGAGAGTTGCGGACATGAGCGAGTACGACCAGCACGAGCGGGAGCGGCGGAAGCCGGCGGCGGAGGCGAAGGTCCACATCGCCAAGTGGTCGCCGTGGGTCTGGATCGTGCCGGCGGTGGCGATCTTCATCGCCGGATGGCTGGTCGTCCGCTACGGCTTCTTCGGCGGCGGCGACATTACCGTCCGCTTCGCCGAGGCGCGCGGGCTCGATCGCTATAGCCCGGTGCGGTTCCGCGGCGCGAAGGTCGGAACGGTGCAGAAGATCACGATCGACACGGACCTCAAGCAGGTCGTGGTGCGCATCGCCATGGACGCGTCGATGAACCACGCGCTGCGCAAGAACACGCGCTTCTGGATCGTCGAGCCCGGCCTCGAGACCGGCGGCCTCGGCGGGTTGCTCTCCGGGACGTACGTCGGCATCTCGCCCGGCGACGGCGACGACGCGCGCGAGTTCGTGGGGCAGGAGTACGCGCCGGTGCTCTCGGCACCCGAGGCGGGGAAGACGGTGATTCTCGAAGGGCAGGGCGTCGGCTCGGTTGCGAGCGGGACGCCGGTGGAGCTCGGCGGGATGCGCGTCGGCCGCGTCCTCGGCACGCAGTACGACGAGAAGCGCGGCGTCAGCTCGGTCTACGTTTTTATCGTGCAGCGCTTCGCCAATCAGGTGCGGCAGTCGACGCGCTTCTGGCGCGCGGGCGGGCTGAACGTGCAGTTCTCCGGCGCCGGCTTGTCGATGGGCGGCGGGGGAGGGCTGGCGTCGCTGCTGTCGGCGCCGGTGGCGTTCTCGACGCCCGAGGTGCTGGGCGGCGCGCCGGTGGCGGACGGAACGCGATTCAAACTTTATGAGTCGCAAGCGGCCGCCGAAGCGTGGAGCGACGGGCCGCAGCTCACGTACGTGACGTACTTCCCCGGCCCGGTGCACGGCCTCGTCGCCGGTACCGCGGTGCAGCTCAAAGGCGTGCAGGTCGGTCGCGTGCGCGACGTGCGCCTCCGCTACCTGCCGGCGACGGCGACGCTGGAGACGCCGGTGACGATCGAGATCGATCCGCGCAAGCTCGAGATCCCGGTGGGCGACATGACGACGGCGATCGATCTGCGCACGACGATGAACGACGTGCTCGCGAAGCTGGTGCAGAAGGGGCTGCGCGCGACGCTGGCGACGTCGCTGGTGCTCCCGGGCGCGAGCGGCGTCGGGCTGGAGATGGTGGGCCGTCCCGGCACGGCACGGCTGGCCGTCGAGCACGACCCGCCGATCATCCCAGCCTCGCAGTCCGGCAGCGGGATCGAGGGCGCGCTCGGCGCGGTCAACGATATCGCCGGGCGCATCCGCAATCTGCCGATCGAAGAGATCGCCGGCCATCTGCGCAGCACGGCCGCGAAGATCGACACGATCGTGCACGACCAAGCGCTCAGCGAGAGCCTGCAGCGCGTGAACCGCTCGCTCGCGGACGTGGAGCAGATCACGAAGACGGCGCGCGAGAACATCGGACCGATCACGTCCAACGTCCGGAAGGCGTCGGAGAACATCGAGCCGATCGCGCAAAGCCTCCGTAACGCCGCGGCGTCAGCGGAGACGGCGGCGTCGCGCGCGAATCAGCTCCTCGGCACCGCGCCGCGGCAGAGCTACGACCTGAGCGCGCTGATCGAGGAGTTGACGAAGGCGGCGCTTGCGGTGCGAACGCTGGCGAATTACCTCGAGGAGAATCCCGACGCGCTGCTGAAAGGAAGAGGGAAATGAGGCGTCTTCTCTTTTTTGTGCTCTTCCTGACGGGCTGCGGCTTTCTGTCGAAGTCGGCGCCGCCGAAGCTCTACTCGCTCGACCGCGTCGCGGGCGCGACGGTCGCGGCGACCGGACTCCCCATCGGCATCGACAATGTGGAGCTCCCCCCCGGCGTCGACCGCCGCGAGCTCGTCGTCCGCCAGCCCGACAATCGCCTCGAAGTGCGCGCGAATGAGCAGTGGTCCGCGCCGTTTCGCGATCTCGTCCTGCACACGCTCGCCTTCGATCTCGCCGCGCGCCTCCCGGTCGGCATGGTCATCGTCCCCGGTGAGCCCCGCCCCCCTGCCGCCCGCACGATCAGCGTGGCCTTCGAGGAGCTCGCCCCCCACGCCGACCGCACGGTGGTGCTCGACGCGCGCTGGGTCGTTCACGACCCCGGCCGCGCCGACACGGCGCACCACGACCGGATCGTGGTGAACGTGCCGTCGCTGGACGCCGCGGCGATCGCAGCGGGGGTGAGTCAGGCGCTGGGAGGGTTGGGGGATCGGATGGCGGCGCCGTAGAGTATGTCCCGGAAACAAACGCTGAAGGGAGTCCGCGCTGCGCTCCGGTCTTCAAAGTGGCCAGAGTACGCGAAGGCCGTAGGATCGCTTGCGCGATCAACACCTCGCGATTGGGCGGCCATACTCGATCGTGAAGGGCTCCTGCCGGATGCCATTCCGATTGAGCTCGTGGACATTGATCTCTTCCGATCGCTGCGGATCATCGAGACCCGCAAGGCAGCAATCGAGCGGCGAACAGCAGCGCTGCCGCTGTGGCGGCCCCCGCTCACCGCAGTGTTTGGGTTTGCTGAATTCCTGGAGGACCAGTGGCGCGCGATGTGCGATCAAGTCCAACCTTCAGCGTCATTGTTCCCACAGAAATTCTTGGGAGATACGCTCAGCCTGAGTGACGGACGGTCCGCTCCCATAGCCATTCACGACGAACTCGTCGAAGCATTTCAGGTCGTCCTTGCATTCGTCGAGGATCATGAAAATCGCTCGCTCTTACCTACATCCATGCCCGTGCTTAATGTCACGATGGTCGAGCTAGCGCATCTCGCAGAGCTTTGGCGTGCCTACGAGATGCTTCGGCAAAATGTCATTTATCTCAGTTGGCGAGCTTCTGCTGGGGACGACGGCTCCATTACCTTCGCGCCTACTGATCGGGGCGAGTATCGCTTGATCGAGGTCGGCAAACGGCGCCGCGAAGAGCAAGTAATCGGAGCAGCGACGATCGTGCTCAGTCACTTAGGGATGAGTGACCGCTTTCGCGCGGCTGTGAAACGCGCGGCAGCATCGATCACCCTGCCTGAGCCGCTCTCCGTCTGGGACGGCGAGATCGACCGTGAAGCTCTTGAAGTTGCGTATGAGCACAATCCGCTGATTGTCGCCGCGGAATCGACGATTCGTGCATTTTTCTATGAACCGATTGCCGCCGAGCTGACGATCGGTGAGGCGAACATCGCTTGGAGCGATGTCCACGAAGTGCTCATGATCTTGCGGACTCTTGCTGCTGTTTTCGAGGTGAAATTCGATGACATGAAGGTGTCGGCCGGCCCGATTCTCGTGAGTCTTGCCTCGCTCACGAGCATCGTCGCTGACGTGTTGGATTTGTCGTTAGACGTAATTCAGCATGCGATTGAATTTCTGATATTCGCTCGCTCGCCGCGTGAGCTTGAACTTTGGGATACGCCGCTGATTCGGATCGATCGCGAGCGCTTGTTGTTTCAGCTGCGAGTCGTCGGGAACGGGATGCCGTTTCGTCAGCTGGAGAACTTTGCGACCGCATGGAATCGGAATCTGTTCGACGGTCGTGGAAAAGCTCTGGAGGCGTTTCTCGCGTCTCTTTTCTCTCTCAAAGAGATTCCTACCCAAGAATGCCTGCGATTCGGCGATGCGAAAACGGAGTGCGATCTCGTGGTCTGGTGGCAAGGCTGGTTGATTCTCATCGAAGCAAAATGTACGAAATCCGTGTTTTCCGCTGTCGACGCGCATCGGGCGCGCGCGGCAGCGGAGGAGGCCGCAGAGCAGTTGGAATTGCGTCGCCGTCTTCTCTTGAAGAATTGGCAGTCGTTTCGCGCTGCAGCGCGCGATTTGAGTTTGCCGGAAGCGCCCGTTGCGGTCGACAGGCTTGCTCTCATCGCCGTCCTGAATGTTCCGCATTTCTCAACGCATCGTGTCGGCGATGTCATCATCACTGATGACATGCTTCTACAGCGCTTCTTCTCCGATCCCGAGATCGTCTTAAGCGAAAATGGCGAGCCTGTGGCCACGCTCGGAGCGATCCGGCCGAGTGGAGACGTCACTCCAGAAATGCTGCTCGACTATCTCCGCAATCCGATTCAAGTCCGCCTGGCAAACGCAGCGCTCGAAGAGCAAACTATGTGGTTGCCTGCGGTCGACGAGCAGCCGGCCGTTGCCACGACATATACAACCTATCGTCCGATCTTGCCGGAGCTGGCAAGCAATATTCTGGAGCGGTTGCATTCCTCTGATTTGTATCGGTGATGGCGGTGACGGCGACGTCGCCGCTTCGCGGAGAGCAATACTGCATCACGTGCTCGTGCTGTTTTCAGCGCATAGATGCAGGTATCGGTGCTCAGCAAAACTTCAAAGCTTCCGCCGCTTCTCCACCGTGCCGTGCGGCGGCCGCTTGAAAATCGCCCGGCATGCCGGCGAACGATTCGATCCAGCCGTCGGGCTATTCGCTCTTTGGCTTCCCGGCTCGATGAGTTGGGACGTCGTCTCCGCGCCTCGGCGCGCGAACATCTCGTCGCGGTTTCCTCAACCCTTCCCCCTCCTCACCACCCGCCCCGGCTTCGCCCCCGTGTGCTCCCCGTCGCGCAGGATCTGCACGCCGTTCACCCACACGTGCGCGACGCCCGTCGCGTATTGCAGCGGTTTCTCGTACGTTGCGTGCGCGGCGATCGTGTTGGGGTCGAAGACCACGACGTCGGCGAAGGCGCCGGGGCGCAACGCCCCGCGGTCGGCGAGGCCGAGGTTCTGGGCGGGGAGGGAGGTCATGCGGCGGACGGCCTCGGCGAGCGGGATCACCTTTTCGTCTCGAACGTACTTGCCGAGGAGGGTCGCGAAGTTGCCGTAGGCGCGGGGGTGGGCGCTTGCCTTCAGGAACACTCCCTCGGGCGCGGATGCCTCGGCGTCGGAGCCGAAGGAGACCCACGGCTGTTGGATCTGCTTGCGCAGGTTGTTCTCGGTCATCAGAAAGTAGACCGTCGACACGCGGCTGCCGTCCTCGATCACCAGATCGATCGCCGCATCCTCGGGCGACACGCCGCGGGTCTTCGCCACCTCGGCGAGCGTCTTGCCGGTGAGCGGCTTCAACGTCTCGCTCTTGAAGCCGATGAACAGCACGTTCTCCGCGCTGCCGGCGAGGCGCAGCAGGCTTTCCCACGGCACGTTCGGGTCGCGCATCTCCGCGATCACCTTCGCCCGCGTGGCCGGGTCGAGCAGCCGCTTGCGCCATTCCTCGTAACCGCCGGCCTGCACCCACGGCGGCATGGCCGCGTCGAGTCCCGTCGCGCCGGCGGTGTACGTGTACATGTCAGCGGTGATGCGCAGACCGCTCGCGCGCGCGGCGTTCACGCGCTCGATCACCGCGTCCATCTTCGGCCAGTTCGCGCGGCCGGCGGCTTTGAGGTGGTAAATCTCCGCGGGGACGCCGGCCTCGCGCGCGATGGTGATCAACTCATCGACGCCTTCGAGCAGGCGGTTCCCTTCGCTGCGCATGTGCGAGATGTACATGCCGCCGTACGGTTTCGCCGCTTTGCAGAGCTCAATGAGCTCCTCCGTCGTCGCGTAGTTGCCGGGCGCGTAGATCAGCGCCGAGGCGATGCCGAATGCTCCTTCGTCCATTGCCTGCCGCACCACGGCGCGCATCCGCTCCAGCTCTTCCGCGGTCGGCGCGCGGTTCTCGCGCCCCATCACATAGACCCTCGGCGTAGCCGCGCCGAGGAACGAGCCGACGTTGACGGAGACGCCGCGGCGCGTCAGCCACTGCAGGTACTCGCCGAGCGTCGTCCACTCCACGTCGTACTTGATGTCGGTCTGGTAATCGACAGCTTCCTTCTTCATGGCCGGCGACAGCGGGCCGGCCGACTCCCCTTCGCCAAGGATCTCCGTCGTCACGCCTTGCTTCACGTCGGACATGCCGCGGCCGTCGGCGATGAGCGACTCCGTCGACTGGCTCATGACGTTGATGAAGCCCGGCGCGGCTGCGAGGCCGTGACCGTCAATCTCGGTCTTGCCGCTGCCCTCGACGACGCCGACCGCGGCGATGCGGTCGCCGTTGATGGCGACGTCGCCGTGCTGCGCCGCAGCGCCGCTGCCGTCGTAGATCTCGACGTTGCGGATCACCGTGTCGTAGCGGGGGTGCGTGGTGGCGCAGGCGGAGAGCAGAAGAGCGAGACAGAGAAGACGTCGCATGGGCGCAAGTATCCGATAATCGTCCTCATCGCCGTGAACGAGCCGGTCATTGCCGTGTCGGAGCTGACGCGCCGCTTCGGTGCGACGACCGCGCTCGCCTCGGTCACGCTCGACGTGCCGCGCGGTGGCGTCTACGGCCTCGTCGGCGCGAACGGCGCCGGGAAGACGACGCTCATCAAGCACATCCTCGGCCTCTTGTGCGCGGAGAGCGGCTCGGTGCGCGTGTTCGGGCGTGACCCGGTCGCCGATCCGGTGGGCGTGCTGTCGCGCATCGGGTATCTGTCCGAGGAGAACGACCTGCCGGGATGGATGCGCGTCGACGAGCTCGTTCGCTACTCGCGCGCGTTCTATCCCGCCTGGGACGATGCCTACGCCGAGGAGCTGCGGCGGACGTTCGCGCTCGACCCGGCCGCGAAGATCAAGACGTTGTCGAAGGGACAGAAAGCGCGCGCGGGATTGCTGATTGCGCTGGCGTACCGGCCGGAGCTCCTCGTGCTCGACGAGCCGTCGTCGGGCCTCGACCCGATCGTTCGCCGCGACATCCTCGGCGCGATTCTGCGCACGATTGCGGACGAAGGACGCACGGTGCTGTTTTCGTCGCACCTTCTGGACGAAGTCGAGCAGGTTGCCGACCACGTGACAATGATCGTCCGCGGCACGATCGCGCTGAGCGCGCCGCTCAACGAGTTGAAGGAAACGCACCGCCGCGGCGACGCGGTGCCGTCGCTCGACGAGATCTTCGTCGCGCACGTCGGGACGGGCTGACATGCGCTCGCCCGCCGCCGCCATCGCCTGGGAGTTTCACCGGCGGCATCGCTGGGGGATGCTGGCGCTCCTCGCGTATCTCGCCGTGCTCGCGGCGATCAAAGTCGTGGTGGGGCACCCGGTCGATTTCGAAAGCGAGCAGACGTTCGCGCTCGTCGTGGTCGTCCCGATGACCGCGACGTTCCTCTACTTCCTCGGCGTGTTCAGCTTCGGCCTCTCCGGCGACCTCGCCGCGCGGCAGTCGATGTATCCGGCGCGCATGTTCACGCTGCCGGTGACGACGGCGGCGCTGGCGGGATGGCCGATGCTCTTCGGCGCGGCGGCGATGGCGGTGCTCTGGTTCGCGACGCGGTTTCTGGCCATCTGGCCGTCGGACAAGGTGGTGCCGATGTTCTGGCCGGCGCTCCTGGCCGCGTCGCTCCTGGCGTGGACGCAGGCGCTGACGTGGATGCCGTATCCGCTGCCGGGGCTGCGCGTGGCGGTGACGATGCTGTGGCTCGGGACTTTCGACGCGATCGTCCTCATCGCCCTCGAGAAGAAGACGCCGGAGCCGGTGATGCTGGCGTTCCTCGCGCCGCACGTGCCGATCGCGTACGTCGCGGCGCGGTGGGCGGTGGTGCGGGCGCGGCGGGGCGAGACCGGCACGCAAGGGCATCGCGCGGCTCGATGGAGGAGAGGCACTCTTGCCTATCCCACTCCGGCACGCGCACAAGCCTGGCTCGAATGGCGCCAGCACGGCCGCTCGCTGCCGCTGATGGTGGCGATCCTCCTGCCGCTCGAGCTCCTGCTGCTCTTCGCGTTCTCCGAGGCGCCGAGCATCATCTTCGAGATCCTCACGGTCGCACTACTCACGCCACCGGCAATGGCGGCGTTCGTCGCCGCGACGGTGAGCGGTCGTGTGACGCCGTTCCTGGCCACGCGGCCGATGACGAGTGCGTCGCTCATCGGCGCGAAGCTGAAGGTGGCGATGTGGAGCACCGTCATCGCCTGGATTCTCGTCCTCGCGGCGATTCCGATCGCGCTCAGGCTCAGCGGCACGATGCCGGTCGTCGCCGGTTGGGCGCACGACGCCGTCCGCATCCTGGGCCTTCCGCGCGCGGTCACCCTCGCGCTGCTCGCGCTGGCGCTGCTCGTGGCGTCGACGTGGAAGCAGCTCGTGCAGAGCCTTTACATCGGTATGAGTGGGCGCGAGTGGCTCGTGAAGGCGAGCGTCTTCGCCACGCTGGCGATCCTCTCCGTCGTCCTCCCGGTTGCGCACTGGCTCGTACAGAACCGGAAGGCCATGGCAATGCTCTGGAACCTCTTCCCGTGGATCGCAGCCGTCTTCATCGGCGTGAAGCTGGCCGTCGCGGTGTGGATCGCGGGGAAGCTGTACGACCGCGGCCTCGTACGCCGCCGCACGCTCATCGGCGCCGCCCTCGGCTGGGACGCGCTCGTCCTCGCGCTCTACGCGCTACTCGCCTGGAGCGTGCCGACGCTGCTCTTCCGCGCGTACTTTCTCGTGCTCGTGGCGATGCTCGCGGTGCCGCTGGTGCGCCTCGCCGCCGCGCCGCTGGCGCTCGACTGGAACCGGCATCGATGAAGACGCTCGTCGCCATCATCCTCAGCGTGCCGGCGCTCGTCGCCGCGTTCGCGGCCGTCTCGTTCTACGAGCGCAACCGCCCGAACGGCACGCTCGTCTCCGCGGGAGAGACGCGCAAGTACGAGCTCTACGTCCCGCGCAGCTATGACCGCGCGCGGCCTGCGCCGCTCGTCATCAGCATGCACGGCGCGGGCGGGTGGCCGGTGCAGCAGATGAATCTGAGCCGCTGGAACCGCGTCGCCGACCGCGAAGGCTTCCTCGTCGTCTACCCCTCGGGACTCGGCGGCCGCGGCCCGCGCGTGTGGCGCGACGCTCGCGACGTGCGCTTCATCGCGGAGCTCATCGACACGATCGCTGCGTCGTACAACGTCGACCGCGATCGCATCTACGCGAACGGATTCTCCAACGGCGGCGGCATGGCCTTCGTGCTCTCGTGCATGCTCTCCGATCGCATCGCCGCCGTCGGCCTGGTCGGCGCCGCGCAGACGCTGCCGTGGAGCTGGTGCAGCGATCGCCGCGCCGTGCCGATGATCGCCTTCCACGGCACCGACGACCGGATGGCGCTCTACGACGGCGGGCAGTCGTGGGTCGCGCCGGCGCCGTTCCCGCCCGTGCCGAAGTGGACCGCGAACTGGGCGCGGCGAAATCATTGCGCGCCGCAGCCGGTCGAGTCGCGCGTCGCGAGCGACATCACGCGCCGCTCGTACACGCGCTGCGCCGACAACGCAGACGTCGTGCTCTACACGATCCACGGCGGCGGCCACACCTGGCCCGGCGGCGAGCCGCTGCCGGAGTGGTTCACCGGCCCGACGACGAATAGCGTCGACGCGTCGAACACGATGTGGGCATTTTTCCGCGATCATCCGAAGCGCCGATGAGATTCGTCAACGTCGAAGACCTCCGCCTCGCCGCCAAGCGCCGCCTGCCGCGCGCGGTCTTCGACTACATCGACGGCGGCGCCGACGCGGAGTGGACGATGCGCGAGAACGCGCGTGTCTTCGACGACGTCCGCTTCCGTCCGCGCTCCGCCGTGGCCACGCCGCAGTGCGACCTCCGCACGACAGTGCTCGGGCAGACGATCGATCTGCCGTTCCTCCTCGCGCCGGTCGGAAGCTCGCGCATGTTCTATCCGCGCGGCGAAGAGCTCGCGGCGCGCGCAGCGGGAGAAGCGGGAACGATCTACACGCTCTCCACGCTCTCCGGCTGCGCGGTGCGCGACGTCAAAGCCGCGACGCGCGGGCCGCTCTGGTACCAGCTCTACATCATCGGCGGGCGCGACGTCGCCACCGCCGGGATCGAGCGCGCCAAGGGCTGCGGTTGCGAAGCGCTCGTCGTCACCATCGACACGCCCGTCGCCGGCATGCGCGAGCGCGACGTCCGCAACGGCGTGAAGGATCTCGTCTCCGGCGCGCCGTTCGCGATGTTCCCGTACGTCTGGCAGTTCCTGGCCCGCCCGCGCTGGCTCGCCGCGTACCTGCGCGACGGCGGCCTGATGAAGTTCCCGAACATCGTGCTGCAGGACGGTCCGATGCCGTACGCGGACGTCGGCGCCGCGCTCGAGCAGGCCATGGTGTCATGGGCCGACTTCGCCTGGATCCGTGAGGCATGGCCCGGCCCGATTGTCGCCAAGGGCGTGCACACCGCCGACGACGCGCGCAAGGCCATCGACCACGGCTGCGCCGCCGTCGTCGTCTCGAATCACGGCGGCCGCCAGCTCGACGGCGTCGCGCCGACGCTGCGCGTCCTTCCCGAAGTGCTCGACGCCGTCGGCGACCGCATCGAGGTGTTGCTCGACGGCGGCATTCGCCGCGGCGGCGACGTCGTCAAAGCCCTCGCCCTCGGCGCCCGCGCCGTGCTGATCGGCCGCGCCTACGCCTACGGTTTGGGCGCGGCGGGTGGGGAGGGCGTCGCGCGCGCGATCGAGATCTTGCGCACCGACGTGATCCGCACGATGAAGCTGCTCGGATGCGCGTCGGTGCGCGAGCTCGATCACTCCTTTGTCGAGTGGCGCTGACTCAGAAGCGCCACTGGAAGCCGACGGCGTACGTCATCGGGTCGAGCTTCAGCCGCTGGATCGGATCGCCCGGATCGGCGTCGACGCCCGTCGAATACGGCATGTACTTCGCCGTGACGATGATCGACCCGTTCGGCGTCACGTGCCAGTCGATGCCGGCGTCGGCAACCCACGTGACCTTGTTGTCGAAGTTCACCGTTTCCTCAGGTCCGCCGGTCAGCTCGGACGGAACGCGCAGCTTCGCGCCCTGGATCGTGCCGATGCCGCCGCCGACGTACGGCCTGATGTTGCCGGTGCCGAAGTGCCAGTGCAGCGCGGCGTCGAACTGGTTGAGGTCGAGCGAGCCGAGGTCCTGGCTGATCGAGATGCCGCCGCCGGACCCGACGACGCGCGCGTCGCCGCGAAGGCGCTGCGCGAGAAGCTGCAGGGAAAGATTCGGCGAGAAGAAGCGGTCGTAGCTGACGCCGTACCCGACTTTCGAGTCGAACTTGACGTCGACCGTGACCCCTTCGACGGGATCGGTGAACGAGGTGGTGCGGAACGACGTGCGGTTGGCGAAGACGGCGACGGCGTTGGACTGCGCGAAAAGGGAAGCGGGCAATGCGAGAGCGACGAGAAGCATGAGGACACGACGCATCGAGATTCTCCTTATGGCCTCCGAGCTCGGGCTGCCTCGGGGGGCCGGCGCGCGCTAATGCGAGCGATTTGCCACAATTACGTCGGTGTTCTGCGGCGGTTTCGCGCGCGCAACGTCCGCGCCGAGGGACAACGCGCCCCGTGACGATGACGTAACCGTGAATTGACGTGCGTCCGTCGATCCCGCATCATCCCGCGCGCGCTCCATGGTCCCGGTCTCCCTCACAGCACTGCTCGGACGTCATCGAGAATTGGACGAAGCCGCGCAGTTGCTGTCGCGCACGCGTCTCCTCACGCTCACCGGCGCGGGCGGCAGCGGCAAGACGCGCCTGGCGCTGGAGCTGGCGCGCCGCGACGAGCGCGACGTGACCTGGGTCGAGCTCGCGCCGGTCGCCGATCCCGCGCTCGTGGCTCGGCACATCTTGAGCGCGCTGGAACTGCCGGAGCCGCCGGCGCGCGACGTCCTCGGCGTGCTCGTCGACGCACTGCGAGAGCGCACGATATTGCTCGTTCTCGACAACTGCGAGCACCTCGTCGACGCCTGCGCCGCGGTGGCCGAGGCGATCCTGCGGCAGTGTCCCGGCGTCAGCATCCTCACCACTACACGCGAGGCCCTCGGCCTCACCGGCGAGCAGACGTGGCTCGTGCCGCCGCTCGAGGAGCGCGACGCCATCCAGCTCTTCGCCGAGCGCGCGCGCGCGGTGCTGCCGTCCTTCGCCATCGAGCCGCACAACGCGGACGACGTCGCGCGCATCTGCCGGCGCCTCGACGGCATTCCGCTGGCCATCGAGCTCGCCGCGGCGCGCGCGAAGGTGCTGTCGATCGGGCAGATCGCGCAGCGGCTCGACAACGCCTTCTCGCTGCTCGCCGCCGGCTCGCGCACGATCCCGCGCCACCGCACCATTCGCGCGACGATCGAGTGGAGCTATCGCCTCATCGCGCCCGAGGAGCAGGTCGTGTTTCGCCGTCTCGCCGTGTTCGCCGGAACCTTCTCGATCGCTGCCGCCGAGGCGGTGCACGGCGACGACGTGCTCGATGCGCTCTCCGCGCTCGTCGACAAGTCGCTCGTCCTCTGCGACCGGCGCGCCGGCAGCGCGCGCTATCGCCTGCTCGAGACGGTGCGGCAGTTCGCCGCGGAGAAGCTCGACGAAGCGGGCGAGCGCGAGCTCGTGCGCGAGCGCCACGCGCAGTTTTTCCTCGCCCTGGTCGAGGAGGCGGAGCCGAGGCTCTTTGCCGGCGCGAGCGATCCGCCGACGCTGGCGCGCATCGATGAGGAGATCGCGAACGTCCGCGCGGCGCTGGACGCCGAGGGGTTGAGCGCCGAGGTCGAGCTGCGCTTTGTTTATGCGCTCGACTGGTATTGGTTCGCCCGCGCGCACTTTCACGAGGCCCGCACGCGCGCCGACCGCGCGTTGCGGCGTGCCGTCGACGTCGATCCGATCGTGCGGGCCCGCGCGCAGGTGGCCGCCGGCAACGCCGCAGTGTGGCAGGGCGACTTTGCGGCGATCCGCGCCGGCATCGACAACGCCGTCGATGCGTTGCGCGGCAGCGGCGACGACCGGCCGCTCATGGTCGCGCTGATGCTGCGCGGCACCGCTCTCGCGCTCGTCGA
>DATELQ010000136.1:0-61236 GCA_035276475.1 Thermoanaerobaculia bacterium
CGCCCGAAAAAGGCTGCGTGTGGGAGACCTTCTCTGACGCCGCGGTCGGCCTCCAGGCGTGGGTGCAGCGCTGCGACTTCGGCTCCCGCAAAGTTGACTTCGTCGCGCAGGGGCGATCGCTGGCGATGCGCTACTCCGACAGCGGCGTGCGTCAGGTCGTCATCGACGTCTCCGATCGCGATCCCGGCGAGAGCGCCGAGGCGGCGGCGACGCGCATGTTCGCGGCGCATGCCGATAAGCAGTTCGTCGCGAAGTGCGCAGCGCGGCCATATCCGGGGATCACGGCGCGGAACGACGTGCAGCGCTACATCTTCGTGCCGAAGGATCGGAAGGGGTTGATCCCCGACGACGAGGTCGGGCCGCCGCCGTGCGGCCCGTGGGGCGCGTCGGCCGAGAACATCCAGTACTACGAGGTGCATCCGACGAAAGTCTTCTTCGTCCGCGTCGGCATGAACGTCCCGCTCTTCGACGAGCAGACGCTGCGGAGCACGAAGTGAAGATCGGCCTCGTCGGATTTCCGGGCAGCGGCAAGACCACTGTCTTCAACGCGCTCACCGGCCTCTCCGCCGGCACCGGCTTCGCCGCCGCGCGCGGCAAGACGAACCTCGGCACGGTGAAGGTTCCGGACGAGCGCGTCGTCGCGCTGGCGAATCTCTTCCATCCGAAAAAGACGACGTTCGCGGAGATCACCTTCTCCGACGTCGCCGCGGCGGGCGGCGCGCACGGGCAGGGCCTCGACGACCAGACGCTCGCGGCCATGCGCGAAGTCGACGCGCTCTGCCAGGTCGTGCGCGGCTTCGCCGACGCCGCGGGCGCGCCGCCGTCGCCGCTCGCCGAGGCGCGGAACCTCGAGGACGAGATGAACCTCGCGGACCTCATCATCGTCGAGAAGCGGCTGGAGCGGCTGCAACGCGAGAAGAGCAAGAGCGCCGAGGTGCCGCTAATGGAGACGCTGAAGTCGGCGCTCGAGGCGGGGACGCCGTTGCGGCGCTTGGAGCTGTCCGCGGATCAGTGGGCCATGCTCGCCGGCTTCCGCTTCCTCACCGCGAAGCCGCTGCTCCTCGTGCTGAACGTGCCGGAGTCCGAAGCCGCCGCCCCGCCGCCCGAGGGCTTCGTGGCGCTGGCTGGCCAGGTGGAGATGGACATCGCGCAGATGCCGGCCGAGGAGCAGCAGGAATTCGTCGCGTCGCTGGGTCTTTCGGAGCCGGCCATTGGGCGTTTCATCCACGCCGCGTACAAGCTCCTCGATCTCATCTCGTTCCTCACCGCCGGCGAGGACGAGTGCCGCGCCTGGCCGATCCGCCGCGGCGCGACCGCGCCGAAGGCCGCGGCGAAGATCCACTCGGACATCGAGCGCGGCTTCATCCGCGCCGAGGTCGTGCGGTGGGAGGACCTCGTGCACTACGGCAGCGAAGGGAAGTGCCGCGAGGCCGGGAAGCTGCGGTCGGAGGGCAAAGAGTACGTGGTGCAGGATGGGGACGTGATCAATTTCCGGTTCAACGTGTAACGAACGTGCGCGCCGGCCCCACCCGCCAGTAACCGGTGTAGCGGGCGAGATCGTAACGGCCCTTGCTGGAACCGCAGACCAGCAGCCCGAATCGGCCGACGTTCACCGACGTGAATCGCGGATTGGATGCGAGTTTCTGCCACGCCCTCCACATGCCGCGGTAGAGGTAAATGTCGTCGAGCACGAAGAGGCCTGACGACGACATGTGCGGCGCGATGGTCTCGACATAACGCAGCGTTGCCGCTTCTTCGTGGTGACCGTCGACGAAGGCCAGGTCGATCGTGCTTTGCAGTTGCGCCACGGTCGTTGGCAGCGTCTCGGCGAAGGTGCCGACGACGACATCCGCCGTCTCCGTGACGGCCGTCAGCGTTTCCCGCGCGATCGCTGCGAGCTCCGGCGATCCTTCCAGTGTCACGATGGTCGGACGCGTGGGGACGGATGCCAGGTACGCGCCGGATATGCCGACGCACGCGCCCAGCTCGAGGATCGTTCGTGCTCCGAATGCCTCTGCGCAGAGGTGCAGGAACAGGCCCCAGCGCCGCGGAACGCTCAGCGTGTTCGCGAGTTGATTGCAGGTCAGATCGGCCTGTGTCGCGGCCGCGGAGTGCGCGAGGCGGACCGGGCCGAGCGGATGGTCGAAGCTGGCGAAGCGGAACGTTTCCGGCCGCGCGGCAATCTGCGCGCGGAGGTTCTCGATCTGCGATGCAGCGCGCTCCGCCGGCACAGGCACCCGTCCGGTGAAGAGAAAGCGAAGCGGGACGGCCAGTTGCGACGGTCCGCCGTCGCGCAGCAGCCGCTCCACCGCGCGCGCGCCAAATGGCGAGAGCAAGGCCTCATACGTCACGCGCGCTCGGGAGCGTAGATTCATCGCCTGACGCGGCGTCCGATCAACCAGCCGACGATCAGCCCAACCACCGCCGCAATCGCCGCAGCGATCCAAATGCATCGCTTCGCCGAATTCAAGAGCGGGTTGTCGAACATGTCCGTCGACGTGTGCAGGCTCGCCAGCAGCCACTGGCCGTTGTCGTTCACGATCGTCGCGCTCCAGCGGCCGGGCAGCGTGAACTTGCCGCGGCGGCCGAGGTCGTACGTCTCCGTCGAGCTGCCCCAGGCGATGCCGGTGTTCGGGCCGTAGAGCTGCGTCAACTCGTCGACGACGAAGTCGGCGTGGTAGCTCTTCACGATCGGATCCGGCCCCTTGAGCTGCCGCTCGAGGTATTTGCGCACCGCGTCGCGCCCGTGACTCACCTCGGCGTTGTGCCACGTCACCACCACGTTCGGGTGCATCGTCGCCAGGACGCCGTCGATATCGCCTTTGTTCGCAGCCTCGAGCGCGCGAGCACGCAAGGCGCGAAGGGCGTTGTGAATGTCGGAATTCGGCTCGGCGGCGGCGAGCGGCAGGGCGAGAACGAGGAGCGCGAAGAGCTTCTTCATCGAACGTCTCCCAACGGGCGCGGACCGCGCCACATGCTCAGGTACATCCGCAGGAACGACGGCCGCGGCTCCGCGCGATCGACGAGCTGCGGGAGGTGGATCCACGGCACCTTGGGATTCTCATGGTGCGCGCGGTGGTGGTGATAGTTGAGGAACAGCCACCGCACCAGCGGATTCACGCGCAGGTTCCACGCGCCGCGCGCGGCGTCGAGCGGCGACCAGGCGTGGTCGGCGTACTGCAGCGAGCTCCAATTCAGCGCGAACGCGGCGTAGCAAAGGAGCCACGCCGACCAATGCAGATCGAGCGCGCGGAAGAGCGCGAACTGCCAGAGCGCGGCGAAGACGATCTCGAGGCGGATTGGGATGCCGGGCAGTTGCTCGACACCGTCGACCATCCCGTCGAACCCCGTCTGCCGGCTCCACGGCGCGTGCTTCGCGTGCAGCGCTCCGGCGAAGAACAGCACGCACGAGAGCGGCGGGCAAAGCCAGTAGACGCCGGTCAGGACCCCGTACCACTCCACCTTCTTGAGCAGCGCGCTCTCCCCCGGCGCGATGTAATCGAAACGCTCCGCCTCCGAGCGGTTGCGGCGGTGGTGCCCGAGGTGGAAGTAGCGTTGCAGCGTGAACGACGTCGGGAAGAACGCGGCCAGCCAGCGGCCGAACCAGTCGTTCACGCGCGGCGAGCGATGAAAGACCCCGTGCACCGACTCGTGAAGCAGCGAAAACAGCGTGTTGTTAACGTACGAGAACGCGATCGCGCCGGCGAGGCGAACGGCAAGATGTTGCGCATGCGCGACGAGCCACAGCAGCGCGCACGCCGAGGCCGCGGCGAGCAGGGAGAGGGCGATGTTCAGGCGCCCTGGGACGGACATCGTGCCGTCATGATGACATGCCATGGTCGGGCACGGCACAATGCCGTTCATGGGTCCAATCCGCGTCTTCGTCAGTTCGCCGAATCTCGGTCTCGAGACAGAACGCGCGGCCGTCAAGGCAGTGCTGGAGCGGATGCGCGGCACGGAGTTCGCCGGTATGGAGTTGTTCGGCAGCCGCGACGAAGACGCCAAGACAGCGAGTCTCGAAGAGGTCGAGCAGTCCCACCTGTACGTCGGCATCATCGGCGGCCGTTACGGCTCCGGCATCACCCGCGCCGAGTACGATCGAGCCCGCGACTGCCGGCTGCCGTGTCTTTTCTACGCGCAGAACGAGGATGCCATCACGCTTCGCGACGACGACGCGGAGGCGGCGAAGGCGCGGGAAGCGTGGCTTGCCGAGATTGGTGACGCGTACGACGGCCATCTGATCTCGCGCTTCTCGGCCCCGGACACGCTCGCCACGCTCGTCGCCGCCGACGTTCACAACTGGCTCTTTCGCAAGCTCGCCGACGACGCCAAGAGCGCAGCGGCAACCGGAGCCACGCCATTCCTGCGGGCGTTGCTGGCGCAGACACGCAACACCGGCGCCTTGCGCAGGGCCCTGCTCGCGGCCGGCGTTGTGGCGAGCGACGACCTCCTCGGAGCCCTTCTCGCGCTCGCCCCCGGGACCGTGCAGCAACTGCTCGAGGGGATCAACGACCTGCCCACGGACTACGCCGCGCGCATCGAGAACTTCCTCATCGAATACCTCGGCACGCCCGAAGCGCCGGCACCGTTCGGCGGGCGCACCGATGTCTTCGCCGAGCTCGATGCCTGGCTCGAGCACGACAGCGCACATCCGTATCTGTTGATCGCCGCCGAGGCGGGACGCGGCAAGACGGCGACGCTGGTGCACTGGACGCGCCGGCATCTCGGCGACGAGAACGTCGAAGTCGTCTTCGTGCCGGTGAGCATCCGCTTCCGCACGAACCTGGCCGGCGTGTTCTTTCCCGCGCTCGCGGCGCGCCTCGCTCGCGCGCATGGCGACGAAGTTTCGGCGGATATGAATCTTTCGGCCGAGGGTTGGCGCGGCATGGTCGCCGACTATCTGCGCGAGCCGTTGCCCGACGGCCGCACGCTCATCATCGTGCTCGACGGACTCGATGAAGCGGCGGACTGGGCGCCGGGTCCCGACCTCTTTCCGCGCCGCCAGCCCGAGCGCGTGCGCATCGTCGCGTCGGCGCGTCTAACCGTCGATCTCGCAACGCCCGGGGAGTGGATGGAACGACTCGGCTGGAGCGGCCGCACCGCGCGCACCCTGCCGCTGCCGTCGCTGACGCGCGAGGGCGTCAGCGACGTGATGATGAGCATGGGCGGCCCGCTCGCCGGCCTCGGCGAGAATATCGGCGACGAGCTTCATCGCCTCAGCGAAGGCGATCCGCTGCTGATCCGGCTCTACGTCGAGGAACTGTCCGAGCGCGGCGACGAGGCAGCGCGCCTGAAGCCGGAGGACCTCGCAACGATCGATCCCGGCCTGGAAGGCTATTTCGAGCGATGGTGGCGCGAGCAAAGGAGTTTGTGGGGCGCAGCGTCGCCCTTGAAGGAGCGCGGCGTCCGCGCCGTGCTGAACCTCCTCGCCACCGCGTTCGGTCCGCTTCGGAGCGACGATATCCTCGCGGTCGCGCCGGCGGAGTCGGAGCTGACGACGTGGACGCTCGACGACGCCATCGAGCCGGTGCGCCGGTTTGTGATCAAGAACGACGCCGGTTTTGTCTTCAGCCATCCCCGCTTCGGACAGTACTTATCGAAAGAGTTGACCGAACGCGAGCGCCGCGCGGTGGACGAGCAGTTCGCGGCTTGGTCGCGAGGAGTGCGCGAGCAACTGCGTGACGGCCGGCTCTCGCCGGTCGACGTGCCGCCCTATGTCGTGCAGTACTCCGGCGCGCACCTGGAGCGGATGAAGGCGGACGTCGACGAGCTTTGCACACTGCTCACTCCGGAATGGCGGACGGCGTGGGAAACGACCGAGGGCGGCTTGGCCGGCTTCGCGACCGACGTGACCCGCGCCTGGCGTGCCGCCCGAGCCGAGAACGAGCGCCTCGTCGCAGCCGGCGCCTCTCCTCGCCGCCTTCCCGCCGAGGTGCTGTGTTTCCTGCTGCAGGCGCGCATCCGCTTGCTCGCGCAGCGGCTTCCGGCATCGATCGTGGGACGGTTGTTGGAATTGAAGCTGTGGCGGCCGCGGCAGGCAGCGGCATACGCGCGTAGCCTGAATCCCACGTCACAGCGAGTGGCCATTCTTCTCGAAGCGGCCCGCTTTTCCGAGAGCACAGTCCGCGCTGCATTGATCGACGAGGCGCGTGCGGCCATCCCAAAGATCGAGGAGGAGCATGACCAGGTGCTCGCGTCGATTCACCTGTTGCGCGCGGGTGAGCCGCTCGAACCGTTCATCGAGGCCTGGGCACACCACCGGGCCCTAGTGCCCCTCTGGCCGATGTCTGCGATGGCGTTGGCCGACAGCGGACGGACGTCGGAAATCGTTCGACTGAGCTCGATCGAACCAACCTACGTGCCGCTGGACGACTTGCTCGACCGGCTGTTCGATCGGGGGCAGATCGACGAGGCCGAGGAGGTCGTTCGTGCACATCAAGGTGATGAATTTCACGACAAGGTCTATTTTCGCGACGCCTTCTTCTGGCGCTTCGCCATCCGGGGCAAGAACATCAAAGACGATGCGCTCTTGCCGGTCGTCGAGCGCATGCACGACCTCGACGACCGC
The DNA here is from genome assembly GCA_035276475.1 of Thermoanaerobaculia bacterium. Classification (GTDB taxonomy): domain Bacteria; phylum Acidobacteriota; class Thermoanaerobaculia; order Gp7-AA8; family Gp7-AA8; genus DATDFB01. Next base: position 6,569 of record DATELQ010000136.1, read on the forward strand.
CTGAATCAAAACCTCCCCCTGTCGCTGCAGATCGCCGACGCCGAATGGCTGGCGCAACTCTTAAAGACTGCGCGACCGAGTGAAGAGATCGACCGCTTGATCGACGGCCTCCTGGAGACAATGGATCCCGATCTGCGAAAAGCAGTCAGGGCCGCGGCTCCCGATCCCTACCTCGAGTTCGATCCCATTGTCGAGTGCCGGCTCGGATTGACGGATGCTCGACGAACGATCGAGCGCGTCATGAGAGTCGGGAACGACGAGGATCGGCTTGCGGATGTCCGATTCTATGACGACCTCAAGAAAACGGCTTGCATCGCGAATGCAGATCTCGTCCACCGAGGAATCACTTTCGCGGCCGAGATCGGCTACTTCAAGTCGGACGAGTGTCGGGATCTGATCCAGCGCTATTTCCAGCAGGATCAAGCAGCCGCCCGCGAGGCCATCGCCAGCCTCTCCGGCAAGCCGTATCCTGAGTCGACCTTTCGGATACTCGCCGTGGCCGCGGCAGCCGACCCGGAGCTCCGCGACCGGTATGTCCGGCAGGGTGTGGAGCTCCTACGGGCACACGCACGGTGGCCAGACGAAGCCGACCTCCTCGTGCCGTTCATGGATGCCGCGTCGCTGGTCAGCGTCGCCGAAATCTTCACTCGTTTCCACGACTTGGCATGGCCAAAGACAACGCGGTTCATCTTCGATCCCCGTGCGGAAGCGCTGCCGGAACTCGGCCATGCCGACATCACGGCAGCCGCCGCGGCCGCCGCCGTCGTTCCGCGCTTCAGCGCTGACGTCCTGCACGCCTTCCTCCGGCAACCGCCCGAAGTTAACCACTGGATTTCCTTGTTCGATCTTGTGACCGAGTTGCTCGATGGTCCTGCGGCAATCCGGATTCGACAGGAGCTATGGCGACAGATCGAAGCGGACGTGGAAAAGTTCGTTGGTGAGCTGCCGAGACTGTTCTGCGCTCCAAAATTCAGTCTTGCTGTCCGGCTTCCGAAGAAGCTGTGGATATTCGAGGAACCAGGCCGCATTCTTCTCCTGCCTGATGCGGAGAGGAGACGCGCGGTCGCAGAGCTCGAATCGCGGACGGGCACACACGCGTTGCAGTTCCAATCCCTCACCCACCTCGCAGACTTTTTATCGGACACGACGATCGCCACGCTCGTCGAGATCGCAAATCCTTACACTCTCAGGGGTATCGTTAAACGCCTCTCGGAAGCTCAAACGCGAGCCCTATACGAGCGCGCGGATCAACTTCCGGACAACGAGCGGGCAGCTTTGCTTCGGGCGTTGCTCGTCGCGCTCGGACAGCCCGAGCATGCACGTGCTCTCGCCTGGCTCCTGACGCCTGAAGGACTGATTGACGTTAGGGGCTTGGCGGAGACCGTCCTTCGTCACCCCTCGTTGCGTCCTGAGATCATCAACGAGCTCAAAAAGAAAGATTTGGTTGGGACGGCGAAACGCATCAAGAGCTCCGCCGACTGCGCCGTTGGCGTGATCGCGCTTTCCCACAATCTCGAATTCGACACCGCGACAGCACGAAAACTGGCGCTCGCATGTGTCGATGCCGAGCATCGCGTAACGAACGGCGAGGACATGTGGGTCCCGATCGCTGCTCTCCGTCCCCTCCTCCTCCGCAGCGGCGACGAAGCGCTGTTCCCCGCGATCCAGACGGCGGTCGAGCAGGTGGTGGCTGTCTTTCCTTGATCTACGCCGCCGACTCCGTCAGATACGTCATGGCCGCCTCGCGCGAGTCGAAAATCTTGAAGATCGTGTCGAGCTTCGTGATCTTCAGCAGGGCCAGGATGCGGTGCGACGGCTTGACCAGGGCCATCTTGCGCTGGCGGTCCTCGAACTTCTGCAGGTAGCCGATCAGTTCGCCGAGGCCCGTCGAGTCCATGTAGTTGATCGCTTCGAAGTTGATCATCACCGGGCCGGTCTCGTCGTTCAGCACCTTTTCGAGGTAGCTGGAGAACTCACGGGCGCTTTCCCCCAGCTTGATCACGCCCTGGATGTCGAGCACCGTCACGTCGTTGACTCGGTTTTTGATGATGTTCATTTCGGGGCGTAGTGTACCTCAGCGGCGATCGGATCTGGCCGCTTCGCCGATGCGGTTCGTGACCAGCGAGACGAGCGTCAGCACGAGCGCGCCCACGACCGCCCAGCCGAACGAGTCGATGCGGAATCCCGGCACCAGCCACGCCGTCAACTCCAGCATGATCGCGTTCAGAACCAGGAGGAAAAGCCCCAGCGTGACGATCGTCAGCGGCAGCGTGACGATGAAGAGGAGCGGCTTGACGATGGCGTTCAAGAGGCCGAGGACGAGCGCCGCGATAGCGACGGTGAGGAGCGAGTCGTAGCTGAAGTGCGGCACCACGATGGCGACGACGAGCAGCGCCGCGGTATTGAGCAGCCAGCGGAGAATGAGATTGCCGATCACGACTCCACGACCTTGATGTCCCGCGCCGCCAACTCCTGCATGAACGGCTCCGGCGGCACGCAGCGCTCCTGCGGCAGCGCCCCCTTCTTCTCGATCTGCCCGCGGGCCATCATCAGCGCCACGATCGCGGCGGGGAACGCCGTCGTGCGCATCATCGCACTGAGTCCCGTGGCGGGATCGTGGCGATCGATGATGTCGTAGCGGAGCGCGCGGCCGTCGCCCTTGACCTCAACGCGCACGAGCACGACGTCGGGCTCGTCGTGCGGGAGATTCCGTTCGAGCAGCGCGCCGAGGAGCTTCCGCGGCACGACGCCGTTCACCGCCTCGGACGAGCAGAGGCCGAGGTCGATCATCGTCTTGAACTTCGCGCAGTGGCCGGGGTAGCGGATCGTTTTGTAGTCGAGCTCGCGCACGCGGCCAAGGAACGTTTCCGGCAGCGTGGAGGTGCCGCCCGAGGTCTGGAATGCCTCCATCGTCCCGAACGGCTCCGGGAACTCCAGCGACTCCACCTCGGTCATCGACTCGACCTCGGTGATCTTCCCGTCGCGGATGACCCGCGCGATCTCGATGTACTCGTTGATCAACCCTTCGACGGAGAAGACGAGCTGGTAATCGAGCGGCGGCTGCGGATTCTGCGGCAGGCCGCCGACGCGGATGTGGATCTCGTCGAGCGTCTGGAAGCGCGCCGCGGCGTGCGCGACGAGCACCGCGACCATGCCGGGCGCCAGGCCGCAGTCGGGGATGACGTTGACCCCCGCCGCGCGCGCCTCGGCGTCGAGCGCGAGCTCGGCGTCGACGACCGTGTTGTTCCCACCGAGGTCGCAGAAATTCGTGCCGGCGGCGATGGCCGCGCGGGCGAGCTTCTCGTTGTACCAGTAGTTGACACAGCTGATCGCCGAGGCGTGGCCGCGCATCAGCTCCGTGACGGTGGCGTCGTCGCTGACGTCGAGGTGCACGGGGCGAATCTTCGGGCTGAGGGCAGCGACGTGCTCGGCGCGGTCAAGCATCGCGTCGGCGACCGTGACCTGCTCAACGTCGGCTTGGCGGGCGAGATCGAAGGCGGCGCCGTAGCCCATCCGGCCGGCGCCGAGAACGAGAATCTTGGTCATGCGGTGGCGAAGTCTACATGGACGCGGCGCGCCGGCGGTGATTGGCGTTGGCGATGAGCTGGTACGCGCCGCCGAGGAGCGCGGCGGAGATCGCTGTGCCGGCCGTGGCGAGGTGGGCCTGCAGCACGGCGGCGTAGCCGATCACGCCGAGCGGCAGGTAGAGAACGACGCCGGTGATCGTGCCGGGCGAATAGAGGCGCCTGCGGATCGTCGCCGCCAAATGAAACAGCGCATTGCCGAAGAGGACGGCGGTGATCGTCAGGAACAGCGCCGCGCCGCGCGGCGTGAAGCCGAGCACGCCGGCGAGCGCGCAGACGCCGAGGAGCAGCGCGTTGACGGCGACGAGGTAGCGCGCGGAAACGCTGGCGGCGGTCTCCGGCCGGTACGCGCGGTACCAGGCGGCGAAGCCGCCGGGCCAGACGAACTCCTCGACGATGTGCAGGGTGGCGGCGATGAGGGGCATCCAGATCAGCATGCGTGCATGGTGACGGGAGCGGGGCGCGGGCGCATCGGCCGGTACTCCTAAGGCGCGGCCGTGACTTTTGGCATGGAGTGCTGAGTGCTGAGTGCTGAGTGCTGTGTCAATGCGCTGTGACTCTACTCAGCACACAGCACTCAGCACACAGCACTATCGTAGGAATTGTTCGATCGACGAGAGGAACGTCTTCACGTCGATCGGCTTCGAGATGTATCCGTCGCACCCCGCCTCGAGGAAACGGTCCTTGTCGCCGCGCATCGCGTGCGCGGTGAGCGCGAGGATCGGAATCGTCTTCGTTTTTCCGTTGCTCTTCATCTCGCGCACCACCGACAGGCCGTCCATCCCCGGCAGGTGGATGTCCATGAGGATCAGGTCCGGCGGATGCCCGGCGAGCGTGATCGTCAGCGCTTCTTCGCCGCTCGCAGCCTTGACGATGTGATAGCCGCCCTCTTCGAGCAGATACTCGACGAGCTGCATATTCATGTCGTTGTCTTCGACGACGAGGACCGTTCGGTTATCCATGGGGAAGCGGTGCGACGAGTGTAGCACTATGCTGGCGGCCGCTTCGGCGCCGGCTGTGACGGCGGGAAAAATTTCGGATCGAGCTCCACCTTCGCCGCCTTCACCAGCTCCTCGATCCGCCGCATCGTCTCCTGATTCCGGACTGCGACGGCGAGCCGGTCCTGCACTTCGCTGAGCGGCTGCGCCTGGCGCTTGCCGGCCTTGAAGATGTGGATGCCGTAGCGCGACGGGATGGCCGGGCTGATCTCCCCTTCCTTGAGACTCATCACGCGCGCGTCGAGCTCCTGCGGCAGCATCCCGGGACCGACCGGCCCGAGGAGACCGCCGCGGACGCCGCTGGCCGTGTCGTCCGATTCGCGCTTGGCGAGGTCGGAGAAGTTCGCCCCCTCCTTCAGCTGCTGATAAATCTGCAGCGCCTTGTTCATCGCCGTCTGCTGATCGGGGGCGGGGCCGCCGCTCTTCGGCGGGATCATGCCGCCCTGATAGGCGATGACGATGTGCGACAGCTCGACCGTCTGCAGGCGCTGCTGGTTCTCGTTGTAGAACTTCTGCACCTCGGCGGGCGTGACCTTCTCGACGAGCTTCTGCACCGCGGCGCCGGCCAACACCTCGGTCTGGTTCGCGGCGATCTGCCCGGCCACGCCCGGGTCCTGCGTGAGCTTGCGGCGCCGCGCCTCCTGCTCCAGCACCTTCATCTTCACCATCTGATCGGCGAAGGCCTTCTTCCCCTGCTCGTTCGCGAACTGCTGCTGCAGCTCCGCCGGCATCGAGGCGAAGGCGGCGGAGAATTCGTTCTCGGTGATCGGCTCGCCGTTGACGCGCATGATCACGTTGCCGGCGGGCGGTGCTTCCGGTCCGGCGGCGGCGACCGGCGGCTCGGTCATGCTGAACGGCTGCGTCGGCTGGAGCGGCGGCGGCACGCGCGTTGCGGCGATCGCGTAGGTCAGACCGAACGCGGCGAGGATGGCGACGATGGCAATGACGGCGTCTTTTTTCACGATTGCTCCTGGGCGGGCGACATTGTATTCTCCGCGCTTGTGAAAACTTTCACGCTTTTCGCGTGAGGTTTTTGCAAACCCGCCTGCTGCTGCAACGACTTATGGCCAAAGTTACGATCGACGGAATCGAAGTCGAAGTTCAGGACGGAATCAACGTCATCGAAGCCGCCAAGGCCGCCGACGTCCACGTCCCGCACTTCTGCTACCACCCCTCTCTCACGGTCGTCGGGCAGTGCCGCATGTGCCTCGTCGAAGTCGAAGGGATGCCGAAGCTGCAAGCCGGCTGCGCCACGCCGATCAAGGACGGGATGAAAATCCACGTCTGGAACGAGAAGGTCGACAAGGCGCGCAAGGGGCAGATGGAGTTTCTCCTCATCAACCATCCGCTCGACTGTCCGATCTGCGACAAGGCCGGCGAGTGCCCGCTGCAGGACTACTCCTTCAACTACGGCACGGTGACGTCGCGTTACGGCGAGTTCAAACGCACCTACCCCGGCATGGACCGCACCGCCATCGGCCCGCACGTCGTGCAGAACATGAACCGCTGCATCCACTGCACGCGCTGCATCCGTTTCTGCGCGGAGATCACCAACACGAACGAGCTGGCCTTCTTCAAGCGCGGGGCGGCGACGCAGGTCGGCGTCTTCCCGGGCGTGCCGCTCGACAACTGGATGAGCGCGTGCGTGACCGACGTCTGCCCCACCGGCGCGCTGACGACGCGCGAGTTCCGCTTCGAGTCGCGCGTCTGGAACCTCGACTCCGCCGACTCCGTCTGCAACGGCTGCGACGTCGGCTGCAACATCTTCATCGGCCACCGCAGCGGCCAGATCTTCCGCTACCGCCCGCGCGTCAATCCCGACGTCAACGACCACTGGCTGTGCGACTACGGCCGCTTCTCGTACGAGCGCTACGAGACAGACCGCGTGGTCGTGCCGAAGGTGCGCACCGAGGACGACTACCTCGGGATCTCGACGTGGAGCGAAGCATTCGACGCCATCGACGCCGTGCTCCGCAACGTCGGAAACGACCTCCACGTCATCGCCTCGGCGAACATGACGAACGAGGAGGCGGCGATGGCGAAGCGGCTCTTCGGCGAGCTGCTGAACGCCAAGGTCGAGGTGATGGTCGACCCGATCGGCCCCATCAAGATGAAGTCGCGGACGGAGTGGCTCCTCGGCACGCAGGCTGCGCCGAACTTCCGCGGCGTGAGCGCGGCGATGGGCGTCGAAGGCCGCGACTTCCTGAACGACGACTTCTCCAACTGCATCCTCTACATCTGCGACGCCGAGTTCTCCGAGCGCGCCAAAGACCCCGCCGTCATCGCCAACCTGCGCAAGGCCAAGTTCCTCATCGTCCACTCGTGGGACGCGAACCATCCCCTCAACGACTTCGCCGACGTGCTGATCCCCTCGACCATCCACGCCGAGAAGGACGGCACGTTCACGAACCTGCAGGGGCGCGATCAGGAGATCCACCAGGCCTACATGCCGAAGGGGCAGGCCCTGCCGGACCTGGAGATCTACCGCCGCATCGGCGAGCGCCTCTTCCCGGCGCAGTTCTCCGAGGACGCGGCATGACCTTCGACAGAGTCGACGTCGTCCTGGAGATCGTCAAGATCGCCGTCGTCGTCGGGCTCCTTTTGAACGTCGTCCCGATCATGGTCTGGGTCGAGCGCCGCGGCAGCGCTCTCATTCAGGACCGCCTCGGGCCGAACCGCGTCGGGCCGTTCGGGCTCATCCAGTCGATGGCCGACGCCCTGAAGTTCATCCTCAAAGAAGACGTCATCCCCCTGCAGGCGCATAAGTGGCTCTACACCCTCGCGCCGATGTTCGGCCTGATACCGGCGCTGACGACGATCGCCGTCGTGCCGTGGGGACGGCCGTTCTTCATCCCGACGGAGATCGTCTACGGGCCGCGCGTGTCGGGCGTCTGTCTCATCGGCGCGGCCGTCCTGGCGATCCTGGCCATCGCCCTCGGCGGCGCGACCGCGAAGTACCACCGCAAGCCGAACTACTCGAAGCTCAACTTCACCATCGGCGTGATCGTGGCCGTATCGCTTTTCCTCGGCGCGCTGGCGCTCATCGGCGTGATGCTCGGGATCAAGACCGCGGGCGCCGTGCACCTGCCGGGCGGCGGGCGGCTGTTCGAGCCGATCATCGCCGACCTCAACGTCGGCATCCTCCTGATCTTCGCCCTCGCCTCCCTCGGCGTCTACGGCATCGTCACGGCCGGCTGGTCGTCGGCGAACAAGTTCTCGCTCTTCGGCGGCATCCGCGCCTCGGCGCAGATGATCTCGTACGAGCTCTCGCTGGCGCTGGCGGCGGTGAGCGCGCTGATGGTGGCGGGCTCGCTGCGCCTCACCGACATCGTCGGCAGGCAGACCGGCTACTTCGTCCTTTTCGACACGGTGAAGATCCCGGCGTGGAACTGCTTCTCGCCGGCGATGTGGCTGTCGATGATCGTCTTCATCGTGTCGGCCTTCGCGGAGACGAACCGGCTTCCGTTCGACTTCGCGGAAGCGGAGGCCGAGCTCGTGGCCGGCTACCACACCGAGTACTCGTCGATGAAGTTCGCCATGTTCTTCATGTCCGAGTACATCGCCATGACCACGATGTCGGCGCTGGTGGTGACGCTGTTTTTCGGCGGGTGGGACGTGCCCTGGTACAACGAGCCGCCGACGGTGACGGGGTTCCTCCTGTCGGCGATCTCGTTCCTGGCCAAGGTCGGGTTCCTGCTCTTCGTCTTCGTCTGGGTACGCTGGACGATCCCGCGGTTGAAGTACGACATCCTGATGAAGATCGGCTGGAAGGTCTTTTTGCCGCTGGCGGTGGCGAACATCGTGCTGGTGGCGTGGTTCATCGCCATGAGGTGGATTTGATCGAATTCGCCATCTTCTTCTTCTTCGCCGCGATCGCCGTGATCTTCGCGCTCGTGGTGATCCTCCACCGCAACCCGGTGGTGGGCGCGCTCTCGCTCGTGGCCTCGTTCTTCGCCCTGGCGGTGATGTACGTCCTCCTCGACGCGCCCTTCCTCGCGGCGCTGCAGGTGATCGTCTATGCCGGCGCGATCATGGTCCTCTTCCTCTTCGTGATCATGCTCCTGAACCTGCAGCACGGCAGCGAGCCCGCCACCCGCCCGGTCCAGCAATTCCTCGGCTACGCCGGCAGCGCCTTCTTCGGCCTGGCCCTCGTCTACTACCTCGTCAAGTACACCGTGCTGCAGCTGCCGCCGGGACCGTTCCTCAGCGACGCGCGCGCCATCGGCGTCACACTCTTCGAGGCCTACATCTTCCCGTTCGAGATGGTGTCGATTCTCTTGCTCGCGGCGATCGTCGGCGCGCTGCTCCTGAGCGGCCGCGGCGCGCGCCCGGAGGTGGCTCGATGATCCCGACGAGCTGGTTCCTCATCCTCAGCGCCATCCTCTTCACCATCGGCGTCTGCGGATTCCTGACGCGCAAGAACGGCATCACCATGTTCATGTGCGTCGAGCTCATGGTCAACGCCGTGAACCTGACGTTCCTCGCCTACGCCCGGCAGTTCCATCAGCTCCACGGCCTCATCTTCGTCTTCTTCGTCATGGCCATTGCGGCAGCCGAGGCTGCTGTGGGGCTGGCCATATTCATCTCGTTGTTCCATCACCGGGAAACCATCGACGTCGACGAAGCCAATCTCATGCGCTGGTAGGGAAATCGCAATGTTTCCGGCAGGAGCCGGAAACATGGACAAGACAGAGAAGCTCATTGACTGGAGAGAAAACGAACGAATCGACCGGAACCGCGACGGCATCGACGACCGCATCGAGCCGCCGGTGCCGGACGTGCGCGCCGGCTCGGAGAAGCTGGCCGAGCGGCTGCGGGAGAACCCGGGCCTCGATCCGACGCTCTCGGGCGGCGACATCGACGCCGCGTGGGACATGGCCGAGTCGCAGGGCGACGAAGCCGCGGCCGGCAGCGTCGCCACGCCCGGACAGAACAACGTCGAGGAGCTCGGACAGGCTTTGGGCGTCACGTACGCCGACGACGAGGAGCTGAAGGCGGGAGAAAAAGAGCGGAGCCGGGACAAGAAGCGATGGGAGCTCGATCCGGCCAGTAGTGAGGATTACCAGGAACGACTGAAAGACGAATAGCGGCGAAGAGCATCGTTCTTCGCCGTGCGAAGAACGATGCTCAACCTACTTTGGCTCATCCCGCTGGCCCCCTTCGCCGGGTTCGTGATCAACGGACTCTTCGGCAAGCGCGCCGGCAAACCGTTCGTCACGGCCGTGGCCCTCTTGGGGTCCTTGACGCCGGCGATCCTCGGCACTGTCGCCGCCATCCAGTACCGCGGCGTCTCGCCGCACGGCGAGCGCTGGGTCAACGTCGTCTACGACTGGATCACCTCCGGCAACATCGGCGCGCAGGTGGCCTTCCAGCTCGACCCCCTCTCCATCGTCATGCTCATGGTCGTGACGTGGGTCGGCTTCCTCATCCACGTCTACTCCGCCGGCTACATGCACGACGACGAGGGCTACTGGCGCTACTTCGCCTACCTCAATCTCTTCCTCTCCGAGATGCTCGTCCTGATCCTCGGGTCGAGCTATCTGTTGATGTTCGTCGGATGGGAAGGCGTCGGCCTCTGCTCGTACCTCCTCATCGGCTTCTACTACAAGACCGACTACGCGCCTGCGGCGGGGAAGAAAGCGTTCGTCGTCAACCGCATCGGCGACTTCGGCTTCCTCATCGCCATGTTCCTGATGTTCGCCTACTTCGGGAGCGTCGACTTCGGCAAGGTCTCGCAGATCGCAGCGGTCGGCGGGGTCACGCCGTCGCTCCTGACGGCGATCTGTCTCTTGCTTTTCCTCGGCGCGGCCGGCAAGAGCGCGCAGATCCCGCTCTACGTCTGGCTCCCCGACGCCATGGCCGGCCCGACGCCCGTCTCCGCGCTCATCCACGCCGCCACGATGGTCACGGCCGGCGTCTACATGGTGGCGCGCTCGAACGTCCTCTACCGCCTCGCGCCCGGCGCGATGATGGTCGTGGCCATCATCGGCGGACTCACCGCGCTCTTCGCCGCCACGATCGGCATCCGCCAGTTCGACATCAAGAAAGTCCTCGCCTACTCCACCGTCTCGCAGCTCGGCTTCATGTTCATCGCCGTCGGCGTCGGCGCCTTTACCGCCGGGGTCTTCCACCTCGTGACGCACGCGTTCTTCAAGGCGTGTCTGTTTCTCGGGTCCGGCTCGGTGATTCACGCCATGGGGGGCGAGCAGGACATTCGCAAGATGGGTGGCCTGCGTGACAAGATCCCGCAGACGTTCCGCACGTTCCAGTGGGCGACGTACGCGATCGCCGGCCTGCCGCTGGCGGCCGCATTCTTCTCAAAAGATGAGATCCTCGCCTCGGCGTGGGCCACGCCGTACTTCCCGACCGTCGGCAAGTTCGTCTGGCTCCTCGGCACGATCGCCGCGTTCTTCACCGCGCTCTACATGTACCGGCTCTACTACCTGACGTTCCACGGCAAGTTCCGGGGGACGCACGAGCAGGAGCATCACCTGCACGAGTCGCCGCCGTCGATGACGGTGCCGCTCTGGATTCTCGGCGGGCTCTCGCTCGTCGGAGGCCTGATCGGCATCCCGCAGAGGAATTGGCTCGAAGGATGGCTGCACCCAGTCATCCCGCATATCGAGAACGTGCACGGCCTGATCGAGATCCCGGAGACGACGGAGATCACGATCGCGGCCGTCTCGACGCTCATCGCCATCCTCGGGTGGTGGATCGCGCGGGCGCGCTTCAAGGAGCGCCAGCTCGAAGGCGACACCTGGCTCGCCCCCGGCCTGGCGCGGACGCTCGAGAACAAGTGGTACGTCGACGAGATCTACGACGCGACGGTAGTGCGCCCATTGGAGCGGATCTCGACGTTCCTCTGGCGCGGCATCGATGCCGTGATCGACGGCCTTCTCGCCCTCCTCGGCTACATCGTCGCCGCCTGCGGTGACTTACTTCGATTCCTGCAGACCGGCAACGTGCGCAACTACGCGCTGATGTTCTTCGCCGGCGTGGTGATCTTCATTTGGGTGCTGGCATGAGTCACGTTCTCTCCCTCGTCCTCTGGCTCCCGATCGTCACCGCGGTCCTGTTGATGCTCGTCCCGCGCCGCTTCGCCGCCGAGATCAAAGTCGTCGGCCTGGCCGCCGCGCTCATCGAGTTCGTCGTCTCCCTCGCCATCGTCCAGCACTTCGAAGACGGCGTGGCCGGCATGCAGCTCGTCGAAGCGCATCCCTGGATCAAACAGTGGGGCATTACCTACTCGCTCGGCGTCGACGGGATCTCCATCTGGCTCGTCCTCCTCACCACGCTCCTGACACCGATCGTCTTCCTCTCCGGCTGGAACGCCATCGCCAAGCACCCGAAGGAGTACGTCATCTCCTTCCTCATCATGGAAGCGGCGATGATCGGCGTCTTCCTCGCCACCGATCTCCTCCTCTTCTACGTCTTCTTCGAGCTGACGCTCCTGCCGATGTACCTCGTCATCGGCGTCTGGGGCGGCGCGAACCGCATCTACGCCGCGATTAAGTTCTTCCTCTTCACCATCGCCGGGTCGCTCCTCATGCTCCTCGGCATCATCTACATGGCCTTCCTGCACTTCCACGACAGCGGGGTCTGGTCGTTCGCCGTCACCGACTTTTACGGCATGCACTACCGCAGCATGACCACGGAGGCGCTGCTCTTCTTCGCCTTCTCGCTGGCCTTCGCCATCAAAGTGCCGCTCTTCCCGCTGCACACCTGGCTCCCCGACGCGCACGTCGAGGCCCCGACCGGCGGCTCGATCATCCTCGCCGGTGTGATGCTGAAGATGGGGACATACGGCTTCCTCCGCTTCGTCCTCCCCTTCTTCCCGAACGCGACGGCGAAGTACGCGCCGTGGCTGATCGCGCTGTCGGTGATCGGGGTGATCTACGGCGCGCTCGTGGCATGGGTGCAGCCGGACATGAAGAAGCTCGTCGCCTACTCCTCCGTCTCGCACCTCGGTTTTTGCGTTCTCGGCATCTTCGCCCTGCAGCAGACGGCGATCGAAGGCTCGATCCTGCAGATGGTCAACCACGGGCTCTCGACCGGCGCGCTCTTCCTCCTCGTCGGCGTCATCTACGAGCGCCGCCACACCCGCAAGCTCGCGGACTACGGCGGCTTGGGCGGCGTGATGCCGGTCTACGCGACGTTCTTCATCATCGCCGTGCTGTCGTCGGTCGGCCTCCCCGGCCTCAACGGCTTCGTCGGCGAGTTCCTCATCCTCTCCGGCTCGTTCAAGACCCAGCCGCGCGCCACGATCCTGGCCACGACCGGCGTGATTCTCGCGGCCATCTACCTTCTCTGGCTCGTGCAGAAAGTCTTCTTCGGCCCAATCACGAACGAGGAGAACCGGCACGTCAAGGAGATCGCCTGGAACGAGATCGCCGCCATGGTGCCGCTCGTCGTGCTCATGGTCTGGATCGGCGTCCACCCGAACACGTTCCTCAAGAAAATGACCCCCTCGGTGCAGCAGCTCCTGACGACGGTGCAGAACCGCGGCGGCGCCGTGATGCTGACGGAGAAGGCCCGATGACGCTCCACCCTCTCATCGAATCCGGCTGGATGAACGCCGTGCTGCCGGAGCTCATCCTCTCCGCCGGCGGCATGCTGCTCATCCTCTGGACGGCGTTCGCTCCGAAGCTCAAAGGGACGACGGCGCCGCTCGCGCTCATCGTCTTCATCGTCGCCGCGCTCTCCGAGAACGCCGTCAAGGGCGGCAACTTCTTCGGCGGCACCTACCAGATCAGCGCCATCACCCAGCTCTTCGACATCACCTTCCTCCTCGCCGCCATCCTCGCCACGCTCTTCGCCCGCGAGTACCTCGAGCGCGAAGGAATCGAAGGGGGCGAGTTCTACGCCCTCCTGATGTGGGGGACGGTCGGGATGATGATGATGGCCAAGGGCCTCGACCTCCTCATCGTCATCCTCGGATTGGAGACGCTCTCGATCTGCATCTTCGTCCTGGTCGGCTACCACCGCCGCCTCCCCATCTCGAACGAGGCGAGCCTCAAGTACTTCCTCATGGGCGCGTTCGCCACCGGCTTCGTCCTCTACGGCACGGCGCTGTTTTACGGCGCCACGCAATCGACGAAGTTCGAGGCCATGACGCGCTACTTCGCCACGGCCGACGCCACGAACCCGCTCCTGACCGTCGCGTTCGTTCTCCTCCTCTCCGGCCTCGGGTTCAAGCTCGCCGTGGCGCCGTTCCACGGCTGGGCGCCCGACGTCTACCAGGGCGCGCCGTCACCCGTGGCCGGCTGGCTCTCCGTCGCCCCGAAGGCGGCCACGCTCATCGCCCTCGTCCGCATCTTCGCCTCGATGATGCCGACCTTCCACCTGGCCCGCTGGTCGACCATGGTCGCGGCGCTGTCAGTACTCTCCATGGTCATCGGCAACGCCGTCGCCATCGCCCAGCGCGACCTCAAGCGCATGCTCGCCTACTCCGGCATCGCTCACGTCGGCTACATGCTGATCGCCATGTTGAGCGTGCGCGACCAGTCCGTCGCCGCCGTCACGGTCTACGTCATCACCTACGCGCTCATGAACATCGGCGCCTTCGGCGTGGTCTCGATGCTGGCCAAGAACCAGAACGATCCGCAGACGCTCGACGACATCGCCGGGCTCGGATTCCGCCGTCCGTTCTACGGCCTGGCCCTGACGATCTGCATGTTCTCGCTCTCCGGCCTGCCGCCGACCGCCGGCTTCATCGCCAAGTTTTACGTCTTCAAGACTGCCGTCGACTCCGGCTACACCGGCATCGCCCTCGTCGGCATCCTCACCAGCATCGTCTCGGTCTATTACTACCTGCGCGTCGTCTACTACCTCTACATGAAGGAAGCGCCGGAAGGTTACGCCGTGCCCGTGGCCGGGATGTTCGCTACGGGCGCGCTGGCGATCTCGATGGTCGGCATCTTCGTGATCGGCATCTTCCCGACGCCGCTGTTCGAAATGGCAGGAGCCGCAGCACACGCACTGTTGCCCTGAGCCCCATGTCCAAGAGCGCCGCCCCGGAGACCCGCGAAAGCATTTCCGAGAACACGACAGGACGTCTGTCGGTGTATCTCCGCTGCCTCACCTACCTCGAGCAGGCCGGCGAGCAGACCATCTCGTCGCAGGAGCTCGCCGACCGCTTCCACCTCAACTCCGCGCAGATCCGCAAGGACCTGGCCTGCTTCGGCGAGTTCGGCACGCGCGGCGTCGGCTACAACGTGTCGCGGCTCAAAGAGCAGCTCGTGCACACGCTCGGCATCGACCGCAAGCGCAACGTCCTCATCGTCGGCGCCGGCAACCTCGGTATGGCATTGGCCGACTATCAGGGCTTCAACCACAGCGGCTTCGAGATCGTGGCGCTGGTCGACCGCGATCCCGACAAAGTCGGGCGCGCCTCGCGCAGCGGCATCCCCGTCCTCGCCTACGACCGCCTTGAAACGATCGTGCGCGAGAACGCCGTGGAGATCGGCGTCATCGCCGTCAACGCCGAGGGGGCGCAGGACGTCCACGACGCCCTCGTCGGCGCCGGCGTCAACGCCGTCCTCAACTTCGCCCCCGTGCAGCTCAAGACGCACGAGCGCGTGAAGGTCCGGACCGTCGACCTGCGCATCAATCTCGAGTCGTTGTCGTTCTTCCTCAAGAACGTCGAAGACGGAACGTTTTAGGCGCTACACTTCGGACCGATTATGTCCGCAGGAGCAGCCGCTGCCGCCGCCGCCGCGGCAGAACGCCGCCGCCGTGAGCAGGAAGAGGAAGAGATGACGACGTACCGGCCGGAGGACCTGGCTCAGGAGTGGGAGTTCAAAATCGTCCGCGCCAACCGGCCGCTCTTTCGAAACCGGGCCCGCCTCCAGCGGCTGTGCGAACAGGAAGCCGTCGCCGGCTGGACGATGGTGGAGAAGTTCGACAACAGCCGCATACGCTTCAAACGCCCGCTGCGGGCGCGCCTCAATGACTCGATGCTGCCGCCCGGCGTCGACCCCTACCGCGTTCACTACGGACTCCAGCCCGGCGCGTTCGCAGCCGTGCTGGCGTTGACCCTGCTCTGCGTGGTCGGCGGAATCCTGTTCTGGATCGCGAACGTCTTTCACTGACGCGTATCCGTTCCTCCCCCCGTGCTAACCTATGGATATATCCATGGCTGCACGTGAGGAGGAGATGGAGATGCGCGCAAGACTGATCTGGATGTTTGCTGTTGTGGTGTGTTGTTTGGCTCTGCCTGCGATGGCGGCCGACTGCTCCGCATGCGTCACGAGTAATTGGCCGCAGAGGATCATCACTCCGGGCGAACCGATCTACACGGTTGCAGTCTGCGATCCGTTCAATCTCAAAGGCGACATTCAGGACTGCCAGGTGAAGACCGTCGACCAATACACCAGCAAATGTGAAGGATCCCAACTCGTGTCGTTCATGCAGGGATGCAAGGAGTACATTCAGGATCCGATCTGCGATCCATGGAGCAGATGCGGTGGTGTTCTGGTGAAGATGCCGATGGTTCCGCTGCTCGTCCCAGCAGCTCTGGGAATCTGACGGCGAGCGGCGATGATTCTCGGATTCCTGTTCCTCGCGGCCGGCCTCACGTTTCCGGAGGCTACGCGCGGCGGCGACGTCTGTACCGCCAAGTCGGCCGACTTCCGCCCGATCAAGCAGTGTCGGCCCTCTCCGAGCGCCGCTTTCGACGCCGTCGCGAACGACTACTTCGTCTGGCGAAGCGATAAGAACACGTTCGTTTGGCTGGGAAAGAGCGAACGTGGCGGACGTGTGGCGTTCGACCCGGAAACCACGGCGTTCGTCTCTCTCCAAGTGCGCCACGCCGACGCCCGATCGCTCGGCAAGTCGGACACGACCGTCATGCTGAGAAACGCCTCGGGGATGTTGTGGAGCGTCCCCTTTGACTCGAAAAAGGTCGAACAGCTGCGCACCCTGGCTCTGCCGCCGGGGCGGTATGACGTTTGGATCGTCACGCCCGGGTACTTGACTGCCTCCAGGTTCGGGATTGTCGCGAAGGCCGGCTCCGTGATGAACGTTCCGGCCATCGACCTCGACCGTCTACCGCGAGTCAGCGGCGCCATTCGCGATGCGCAGACGGGCGCGCCGGTCGCCACCGCGGAGATCGAAAGCGACGCGGGAGTGATTCGGAGCGACGCCCAAGGCCGCTTTTCCCTGAGCCTGGTCAAATCGTCGGAAGAGCAGCACATCGTGGTTCGCGCTCCCGGTTACGCCACTCGGGACGTCATGTTGCAGTTGACCCGGATCGGCAGCGGAGAGATCCCGCCGATTCTCCTCTCGCACGGCGGCAGCCTGCACCTCACCGTGAGCCGGCCGGACTGCACTGCCGATTGCGAGACGACCGCGCGCCTTTTCCTGCGGCGCGATTCGATCAAGCCGTTCGGAGACTTGAAGGAAGTCGGGCGAAAGAGCAATGCCGGGCAAAAGATGGAGTACCGCTTCGACGCTCTCTCCAAAGGCAAGTACGTCGTGTTGCTCGAGGGCAAAGGTCCGCTGCAACGGAAAATATCGACGTTCGCGATCGACGACGGCGAGGTCACGGAAGGCGACGTCGCGTTGCAGGATTTCGTTCTCAAAGGGATCGTCACGCTTCGGAATGCGGCGCTGGCCAACGGGAAGCTCACATTTTCGTCGAACGTGCTCTTATGGTCCGGTGAGCTTCGCACGAATGACAGCGGCGAATACTTCGCAAAACTGTGGGAAGCGGGCAGCTGGATCGTGAAAGTCGAAGTGCCGGGCGAAAAGCTGCTGTTTCATCAATTTCGCCAGCTGGACAACAAGGCGGAACAATTCTGGGACGTCTCCATCCCGACGCGAGCAATCGTCGGGCGCGTAGTCGATGCGAAGAGCGGGGAGCCGATCGCCGGCGCGGACATTCGCGACGACATCTCGTCGGACAGACCCCGGATGGAATCCGGGAGGACCGACGACGAAGGGAAATTCCGCTTCGCGATGCTCGAACCCTCTCGTCACACCATTCATGTGAGTGCCGTCGGTTTTCTGGAGCGGGAGTCGCACGCGCAGATCGCCGAAGGGGACACCGAGCTCGAACTTCGAATCGAGCTCAATCGGGGGATCCAGGTTTTCTACAAAATCGTCGACCCGCAGGGCGCGCCGATCCCCAATGCCGAGCTTTACGATTGGGTCGGGAACTCCGGCCTGGAAAATCGCGATTCGTATGTTTCGGATGCGTGGGGACTCGTTTCGGTGCCTCTCGAGCCGGGAGACGAGAAACCGGTCTACGTAATGACGCGGTCCGGTTCGTTCCGCGTCGTTCTCGCGGAGGCGAACACCAAGACCACCGCAGAAAAACCGATCGTCATTACGATGCCCGCGCCTTCTGCCTCCCTCACGGTTCTTGCGAAGACGAAGTCGCGGCCGGCGGCGGAAGAGCGCTTCCTCGTGCGCGTCGACGGCCGCTTTCTTCCGCCGCGCATGTGGGATCTGATCACCGGATCATTCGGCGCAGAGCCGACGAGGACCGATCAGAACGGGCGCCTGGAATTACCAGCTTTGCCACCCGGCACGTACGAATTCTGGCCCTACCGTTCGCTGGAAGAGCTGCACGCGCTTTTCCGCACCATCTACGCCAAGAAGCCCGCGCGCGCCGTTCTTGCTCCGGGACCGAACGTAGTCGAGATCAACGTCGGCGGGGAGTAACTACCCCAGCGCTGCGTCGATCCGCTTGCCGAGGTCCTCGGCGGCAGCTTCGAGCCGTGGCAAGAGATCCGCGGCGCGCACGTAATTCCCGTCCTTCCCTGCCTGCTCGATCTCTCCGGCCAGCGTCTGCGCCTCGCTGCCGGTGAAATTCGACATCGCCCCCTTCAGCGTGTGCGCGTTGCGGGCGATGGCGTCGGGGTTGCGGTCGTCGATGGCCTCGCGGATCGCGGCCAGGAGGCGCGGCGTCTGTTTCACGAACGCCTCGCGCACGCGCGCCAGCAGGCGCACGTTGCCGCCGACTGCGGCCAGCACCTTCGGCTCGCCGTCGGCGGCGCCGCTGATCACCGCGGCCAGGCGCGCCGTCGTCACCGGCTTCGTGATCACGTCATCCATGCCGGCGGCCTTGCAGCGCTCGTGCTCGTCGCGGCCGCTGTGCGCCGTCAGCGCCACCACCGGCGTGTGCTTCCCCTCCGCCTTTTCCATCGTGCGGAAGCGGCGTGTGGCCTCGAGCCCGTCGAGCTCCGGCATCTGCACATCCATCAGCACGAGGTCGAACGAGCGCATCTCCAGGAGCGCCAACGCCTCCTGTCCGCTCGACGCCGTCGTGACCGCGTGCCCGAGGCGGCGCAGCGCCTCGGCGGCGAACTCGTGATTGATCGGATGATCGTCGACCACGAGCACGCGCAGCGCGCGGCCCGATTCCAGGCGCGGCGCGCGCGCCATCGGCAGCGGGCGCTCGCGTAGGCCGAGGGCGATGCCGATCGCGTCGATCAGCTCGCGCTCGCCGGCGGGGCGCATCACCGTGACCTGCTCATCGTCGGGCGGATCGAGAATCGAGACGAGGCGGACCGTCGGCACCGCCGGCTCCCACCCCGAGGCCGCGAGCAGGCGCTTGTCCGCGACCACGCACGCGTAGGCCTCGCGGATATTCGGCAGCGTCGCCGCGTCGATCGACGCGTAGAGCTCCGGAACGATGCCGTGCGCGCGGAGCATCTCGCCGTCGAACGTGCGCGCCGTCGGATTCGGCTCGACCACGATCACGCGCTGCCCCGCCAGCCCGCGCTCCCACTCCGGCTCGATATCGCCCGCGATGGCGTCGGCGGCGAGCAGCACGTCGAAGCGGAACACCGTCCCCTTCCCGCGCTCGCTCTCCAGCTCAATGCTGCCGCCCATCGCCGCGACGAGGCGCGACACGATCGACAGCCCGAGGCCCGTGCCACCGAAGCGCCGCGTGCGCGTCCCCTCGGCCTGTTCGAACGGCTCGAAGATCCGCTGGCGCTTCGACACGTCGATGCCGATGCCCGTGTCGCGAACCTCGAAGCGGACGCGCAGATCGTTCCCCTCGGCCTCGTCGCACCAAACGCGCACGATCACCTCGCCCGAGGCCGTGAACTTGATTGCGTTGCCGAGGAGATTCACGAGGATCTGGCGCAGCCGCACCGGATCGCCCCATAGCCGGTCCGGCACCGCGGCGGTGATGCCGAACGCGATCGACAAGCCCTTCTCCGCCGCGCTCACGGCGAGCGCCTTGACCGTGTCGGTGACGAGCTCGCGGATCGAGAAGTAAATCGGCTCGAGCTCGACGCTACGCGCCTCGATGCGCGAGAAGTCGAGGATCCCTTCGATCGTCCCGAGCAGTCCCTCGGCGGAGCGGCGCGCCATCTCCAACTGCCGCGCGCGCTCCGGCGAACGCTCGCCGTCGATGGCCAGCTGCAACATGCCGAGGATCCCGTGCAACGGCGTGCGCATCTCGTGCGACATGTTCGCCAGGAACTCGCTCTTCGCCGCGCTGGCCTCCTCGGCGCGCGCGCGGGCGTCGCGCAGCTCGACCGACTGATCCTCGAGCATCTCGATCAATTCGCGCTGCGTGTGCATCGACTCGGCGAGATGCTTGCGCCGCGACTCCGCCGTCAGCGCCGAGAGCGCGATGTAGACGCCGCCGAAGAAGATGAAGGCGAGCTTGGCCACGACCGCGCCGCTGTCGAGCGGCCGCCCGTCGACGACCGCCACCCACGCCAGCATCGCCGCGTAGCACAACGTCCCGAACGAGACGAATGCCAGGCAGCGCCGGTACGTCGTCTGCGTCTGATCGGCGAAGCGCATGAAGAGGATGAAGAAGAGCCAGCTCCGCTCCGCGCCGGAGAAGTAGAGCGCCACAATCCAGACCGGAATGTCGGCGATGAGGAAAAGAAGCGTCAGGTCGACCGTGAAGCGTCGATAGAGAAATGCTTGCACCGCCCACGCAACAGCGGCGTAGACCGCCATGACGATCGTGACGACGCGCCAGTCGTGTAGCGACGTCTCGCCGAGAAGGAAGCGGTTGTTGAGGTACACGCCGAGGGAGAGAAAGGCGAAGCCGATGCAGCGGAGGCGCGGGAGCTCCACCAGCACGAGGCGCGCGTACCGCTCGCGCTTGCGGCGCTCGACCTCGTGCGCGTTCGTCGTAACGGTGGCCGTCACTGCCGGGTGGCGCTACGCTCGCGCTCGTGCCGCTGCACGATCGTGCGCACGCGAGGAAGGAGGATTTCTTTGCGGATCGGCTTGCGCAGGAAGTCCGCCGCTCCGATCTCGAGGCTCCGCGCCTCGACTTCCGCACTGGCCACACCGCTGACGAAGATCGCCGGCGTGTCGATCCCTTTCTGAATCATGATCTCGAAGAGCCGCAGCCCGTTCAGCGTGGGGATGTTGATGTCGAGGAGCAGCAGGTCGAAGCGGCGGCGCCCGATCTCCATCAGCGCGTCGGCGCCGTCGGCGACGCAGACGACTTCGTAGCCCGCGTCGGTGAGGAAGCCTTCCATCAACGCCTGCGACACGAGGTCGTCCTCGACGACGAGGATCAGCACGGGGCGGTCGAGCGGCTTGAGGAAGACGTCGCGCGGCGCGGGCGACTGCTCGAGCGCGGCGACGATGGCCTCGTGCACCTTCTCCGTCTCCGCGCTCGGCTCGCGGCCGAACTCACGGCGGAGGATCTCGGCGCACTCCTGATAGCGGCGCAGCGCCGCGTCGGCGCGGCCCTGGTCGAGCTGCAGGCGCATGAGCGTGCGATGGACGACTTCCTGCGTCGGGTCGAGCGAGAGCAATCGCCCCGCGGTGTCGACGGCGTTCTCCCACCAGCCGGCGCGAATCTGCGCGGCCAGGAGCTTGCCGAGGACGCCGACGCCGACGCGCCAGTAGCGGAGGCGCTCGGCGGCCAGCCACTCGTCGTAGCCCTCGACGGCGCTCAGGAAGCCGTCGAGGAGGTTGCCGCGGTACAGCTCGGCCGCTTCGCGCAGCGCGGGAATCGAGCCGTTCGCGTCGAGCTCGAGGAGGCGCAGCGCGTCGACGTCGACGGCCGCGATGTTGAAGCGGAGGTTCGGCCCGTCGCCTTCGAGCAGGCGCGTCGGGAGGAAGCGGAAGGCGTACTGAAGGTCGCGCGCGAGCATGGCCGCGTCGTCGCCGAAAAGCGTCTCGAAGTCGCGCAGCGGCGCCTCGGCGTCGAGATGCAGCGCCATCCAGACGATCGCCGCCTGCGTACGGCGGCTGCCAATCGAGAGGGCATCGCCGCGGTGGTCGACCGCCGAGAGATCGCCGAAAAGACGAATCGTCAGCAGGGACATGATGTTTGGACCAGGCGCTAGGGTAGCACGTTTTGCTCTACGGAATTAAGGAGAGCGGTTGGCGATTGGCGGTCAGCGGTTGGGCCCGCCCTAACCTCCAAACGCTAATCCCCAACCGCTTGTTTTTGGCCTGCTCATTGCTCTTTACACCCTCCGTTGGAGGTGTTTATGAAGAAGGCATTAGCGTCCGTGGTGATGTCGATCGCTCTCGTGAGCGGCGTCGGCTGCACGGGCTGGAACAAGGTCGTTCCGTCGGACAACACGACGGAGGCCGAGATCCGGAAGAACCTCGCCGGCGACCACATCACCGGCATGAGCATCAACGTCGACAACGACACCGTCACGCTCGAAGGCACCGTGAAGAATGAGACCGATCACCAGACGGCCATTCACGATGCGCAGAAGGTCCACGGAGTGGCGCGCGTCATCGACCACATCAAGGTTCAGCCGTAACTCAGGGGATGGGGCGCACGCCGTGCGCCCCTACCGAGTGAACGCGCCCTTCGGCGTCTCGTTCGCGATCTTCAACCCTTCCAGCTTCACCGTCTGATTCTTGTTCCGCACCTCGCGGCGCGTGGATACGAGGAGCGTGCCGTAGCGCGTGAAGTCGTGCAGCATCACCTGCACCGGCGGATCGTCGGGCGGCGTTCCCTGCAGCTTCATGTCCCACTCCTCGACGATCCCGGTGTCGCGGTGGATCCACGCCCAGTGCGTGCTTCCTTCGCTCGTCAGCTTCACCACGTCCCAGGTGCGGCCGCAGGAGTCGGTGCGCTCCCCCATCGCCTCTAGCTTCACCTTCGGCTCGACGAGCTTCAGCGGCATCAGCAGCCAGAACGTGTCGTTGTCGAAGCGGCGCAGCGCCAGGGCCAGCGTGTCGTCGAGGCGCGAGTCGTGGACCTCCTCGCCGTTCAGCCAGGCCCGGCCTTTCTTCGTGTTCACGTTGATGATGGCCAGGAACTCGTTGCGCTTCGGATCGGTCCCGCTGACGCGGTACTCGCCCGTGGCGCGGTCCCAGCGCTGCGGAAACGACGTGACGCGCTCCTCGCCGCGGTAGACGCTGAAGGTGTATTCGAAGTAGCGCGCCTTCTCCCACGCCGCGCCGCCGGCGGCGTGGTATGCCCGGCCCACGAGCGTGTCGGCGGTCTGAGCCGTTGCCGCCGCCGCAAAAAACACACTCAACAGAAATGTCACCAATTTCGGCATCGTTCTGCATCGTATCATTCGCCCTCCAACCGTGAACGAACGGATCGTCATTACAGGCCTCGGCGCTCTCAGCCCGAATGGCGTCGGCCGCGAAACCTACTTCCAAGCGCTCGCTGCGGGACGCTCCGGCATCCGCACGATCACGCGTTTCGACCCTGCCTCCCTTCCCTGCCGCATCGCCGGCGAGGTCGACTTCGATCCCGACGCCTGGGTCGACGCCAAGAACCAGCGCCACGTCGCGCGCGTCGTGCCGATGGCCATCGCCGCGACGGACGAAGCGCTGCGCGACGCCAAGCTCA
The DNA here is from genome assembly GCA_035276475.1 of Thermoanaerobaculia bacterium. GTDB lineage: Bacteria > Acidobacteriota > Thermoanaerobaculia > Gp7-AA8 > Gp7-AA8 > DATDFB01. The sequence continues at coordinate 29,914 of DATELQ010000136.1, forward strand.
ACCCCGCCGAGCTCGACCTCGCCACGCGCCAGAACATCGGCGTGATGCTCGGCTCGGGCGGCGGCTCGGTGGAGTTCAGCGAACGGATGTACGAGCTCTGGTTCCGCGGCGCCACGAAGCAGGCCTCGATCTATTCGATCCCCTCGGGGACGATCGGCACGATCGCCAGCGAGATCTCCATGGCCTACGACCTCCACGGCTTCTCGCACCTCATCTCGACCGGATGCACGTCGTCGACCGACGCCATCGGCTACGCCTACCGCAACCTCAAGCTCGGCGTCTGCGACTACATCCTCTGCGGCGGCGCCGACGCCACCATCACCGAGGGGGTGATGACGGGCTTTTGCATCATGCGCATCGTCTCGAACTCGCGCAACGATGCGCCGCAGACGGCGTCGCGCCCCTTCTCCAAGGACCGCGACGGCTTCGTCCTCGGCGAGGGCTCGTGGATGTTCGTGATGGAGCGCGAGTCCACGGCGCGGGCGCGCGGCGCGAAGATCTACGCCGAGGTGGCGGGGTATGGATCGACGTGCGACGCGCACCACCGCGTGCGCATGGACGAGTCGGGCGAAGAGCCGGCGCGGGCGATGATGCTGGCGATGAAGGAGGCCGGCATCGACGCGAGCGACGTCGGGTACCTCAACTATCACGGCACGTCGACCGACCTCAACGACCGCATCGAGACGCGCGCGGTGAAGATCGCCTTCGGCAAGCGCGCCACGAAGCTCGCCGGCTCGGCGACGAAGTCGATGATCGGCCATCCGCAGGGGGCGTGCGGCGCCGCCGGCATCGCCGCGACGCTGATGGCCTTCCGCGACGAGGTGCTGCCGCCGACGATCAACCTCGACGTCCCCGACCCCGAGTGCGATCTCGACTACATCCCGGACCTCGGCCGCCGCGCCCGCATCGACGCCGCGGTATGCAACACGATCGCCTTCGGCTCGAAGAACTCGGCGCTGGTTTTGAAGCGCGTCTAGAAGTGCGACGTCTCGACACACCGGAGCTCCTCGACGAACACGACGCTCCCGCCGAGGACGTCGAGCGCTCGTTGCGCGATCTCCAACGCTTCAACCGCTACTGCGGCGGGACGCGCGTGTATCGTGCAATCGTCCGCCGCCTGGCGGGTTCAAACCCGTTCGTGATCGATTTGGGTGCCGGCACCGCCGACCTCGTCGACTCCCTCGGCGGCCGCGGCGTCGCCGTCGACTGGAACATCCGCCACCTCATCTATCGCAAACCGCGCGCGTGGCGCGTCGTCGCCGACGCCCGCCAGCTCCCCTTCCGCGACAACGCCGCCGACGCCGTCACCTCCTCGCACTTCTTCCACCACTTCACGCCCGAGGAGAACGCGCAGATCCTGCGCGAGTCGCTCCGCGTCGCGCGCGTCGGCGTGGCCTTCACCGACACGCGGCGGCACGTCGCGCCGCTCCTTTTCACGCTGCTGCTGCGCTGGTTTCACCTCGTCGGGCGCATCACCGCGTTCGACGCGCCGGCATCCGTCCGCCGCGGCTACACGACGTCCGAGGTGCGGGAGATTGCCCCGAGCGCGATCGTCGAAAATTACTTTCCGTTCCGATGGGCGATGTTGCTGCGGAAGTAGCGATCATCGGCGCCGGCCCCGCCGGCTCCACGCTCGCCGCGCTCCTGGCGCAGCGGGGCGTCGCCGTCGCGCTCATCGACCGCGACACCTTCCCGCGCGACAAGCTCTGCGGCGAGTTCCTCTCCTACGACTCCCTGCCGATCCTCGATGCCCTCGGCGTCAAGTTGTCCGAGGCGCCGGTCATCGAGCGCTGCCGCGTCGTATCGCGGCATCGCACGTGGGAGTTCGCCCTGCCGCACAGCGCGCGCGGCGTCTCGCGTCTTCTCCTCGACGACATCCTGTTTCGCAACGCCGTCGCCGCCGGCGCGACGGCGATTACGACTACGGCGAGTGAACTTCCGAAGGCGCAAGTCGTCGTCGGCGCGTGGGGGCGCTGGGGGCGCTTCGACACGCAGCTCGCCCGCAGCTTCGTCCGCGACCGCGTCCACCGCAACTTCGGCTTCAAACGCCACTACCGCGGCGCGACGGACACGAGCGTCATCGAGCTCCACTCCTTCCACCGCGGCTATCTCGGCGTCGCCGCCGTGGAGAACGGCATCACGAACATCTGCGGCCTCGTGCACGCCAGCCGCCTCGCGCATCACAAAGGCCGCTGGGACGCATTCGTCGACGAGATCCGCGCAGAGGAGCCGACGCTCGAGACGATGTACGCGCGTTACGCGCCGGCGCAGGAGGGCTTCCTCTCCTCGGAGCCGGTGATTTTCCGCGCCCGCTCCGCCGTCGAGAACGGAATCTTCATGGTCGGCGACGCCTCCGGCATCGTCGATCCGCTCACCGGCAACGGCATGGCCATGGCCATCCAGTCCGCCCTCGTCGCCGCACCGTTCGTCCTCGAGGCCCTGCGCGGCGACCGCGCGCGCGCCGAGGACGGTTATCGCCGGAAGCACCACGAATTCTTCGCCAAGCGCATCCACTGGAGCCGCCGCGCGGCGTTCCTCCTCTCGCGCCCAGCGCTCCTCGACGCCGCGCTCGCCGGCATCCGCGGGCCGAAGGCGGGGACGTTCCTCGTCCGCCGCACGCGCGCCGACCGCGACGTCATCGCGCGCCTCGCGGAATCGTGGTTTACTCGCCCGCGATGAAGATCCTGGTCGTCGACGACGACGTGCACATCCGCCGCATCCTCGGCCTCTACCTGCGCGAGCACGACGTCGCCGAGGCGGCGACCGCGGAGGAGGCGCTGGAGCGGGTCGCCGCGGCGGCATTTGACGTCGTCATCGTCGACGTGATCCTCCCGCAGTACGGCGGCCTGCGCCTCTGCCAACGGATCAAGGAGCGCGCCGCGCCGCCGCGCGTCATCGTCATGAGCGGCGACGAGCAACTGCGCGACCAGGCCGCCGAGGCGGGAGCGGACGCGTTCCTGGCGAAGCCGTTCGCGAGGGACGATCTGGCGGCGCTTCTCTAGGCGTATACTCCGTAGTTACGGAGGTCGCGATGAAACGCTTGATCCTGTGCGGCGTGATCCTGGCGGCTTTCGCGTGGGCCGCTCCGGCGCAGGCGTGTGTCGCATGCGTCGAACACTACTATTGGCCTTGGTTTCAGGACTGTTGGTTCTGCGATGAGGCGAACTGCGGTGGCGAGCTGTGTCACATCGAAGAAAGCCCTCCCGGTAATGAAATATGCATTCTCCAAGGTGACGGCTGCAACAACGGCGGAGGTGGATGTCGCGACGTGCAGATGGGAGCGTTGCCAGGAACGACTGGAGCCACGCCGCTGGAACCGACGTGGCGCGTCGTGAAGGTGACGGTCAAGCCTGCCCGCGGAGGCCACGCGCGGACTTGAGCCGATGCGCCGCTGGCTGACCTTGCTATTCGCTCTGGCATTCGCCGCATCCGCGGCGGCGGAACGCCTTTGCATCGGCAACGATTGCCGCAACGCGACGTGCGGACACATCGTGGAGCCTGTGGAGCATGCGCGCCCATTTGTCATCGCCGGCCGCGCAGGCGCCGCGTTCACCCTCGGCGTGATCCCCGCCGGCGACACCATCGTGAAGTGCTCCGAAGGCAGCACTCTCCGCCTCCGCATCGCGATCCCGAAAGGACGGCCCGGCAACGGGGCGAAAATCACCATCGGTCCGTGGTCATTCGATGCGAGGGAAGCGCAACTTCGCGCTCCGCTCGCAATCTTGATTCCGAGGGGCGACTACAAACTCGCGATCGAGCGCGCACACTGCGTGCGCGCCGTCGCGCCGCTCGTCATTACAGAGAAAAAGCAGGAGCTCGCGGTCGAGCTGAAGCCGCTGCCGATCCTCTCCGGAGTCGTCATCGCGCGCCGCACGCGGCAGGCAGTCGCCGGCGCGCTGATCAGCAGCGATCAAGGAAGCACGGCCATCACCGATCTCGCTGGACGGTTTTCCGTCGAAGCCGATCCCGATCGTTGGCCGTCGCGCCTGACCATTCGCGCCGCCGTATACGGAGAGCGCGACGTCGTCGTCCCGCGTGCACGGGTGAGCGTGAGCCTCGACGAAATTCCGCTCAGCCTTGCCGGCTCGATTCGCGTCGAAAGCGCGGAGCCGCTCGCGGTCGAGCTCCAGCGCCTCGAGGCGGGAAAGATGGTCGGCACTCCCTTGACCGCCGGACGCACGCCCATCCACTTCGACGACCTCGAGCCGGGCTCCTACCTCGTCCTGGCCAAGGGATCGCATCCCGGCGAACGCTTCGGCCAGCCGGTCGACCTCGCCGAGGGCGAGTCGAAACCGGTCGCGCTCCGGGTCTCGCCAATCCGGCTGCACCTTCGCACGGAAATGCTCGGGCAGCCGGTGGCAAACGCGCGCGTGACGCTGATGAGCCGGAAGGGCTGGTGGGAAGACAAATTCGAGACCGACGCCGAGGGGAGCGCAACCATCACGCTGTGGCAATCGGGCGAGTTCGCGGCTCACGTTTATGCCGCGCAGGTGATGACCATTCCGTGCATCATCAAACGGGAACTCGACGACCAGAGCGAGCTCGATTGGGTTCTCGACATTCCATCGCGCGCGATTGAAGGAGACGTTGTCGACCGGCAAAGCGGCGCGCCTGTCGCCAAGGCGCGGGTTACGTTGAAAATCCGCGGCGGCGACGGAGGAATCGGCGTGGGCACGAAAACCGATGACCTGGGGCACTTTCGCTTTGCGCCTGTTCTCTATGGAATGCATGCGTTGCGAATCGTTGCCCTCGGGTATCTGCCCGAAGAGCGGAGCTATTCGTTCCTCGATCCGGAACAGCAGAAGCAAATTCACGTCGAGCTCGATCCGGCATTGACGGTGGACTTCACGGTGGTCGACGCGGCGGGCGCCCCCGTGTCCGCGGCGGAGGTCCTCGAATACGACGGCCTTCAGTTCACCGGCATCATCACCCTCACCGACGAGAGAGGCGCGGCAACGCTGCCGATTCCGCCAGGTCAGTCGCGCGACATCTTCGTCGTACCGCGCGACGGCTCGTTCGCATTTGCTGCATTGCGCGCCGGTTCCTCAACGGCCCGCATTCAAGTTCCGCCAGGGAATTGCCGCGTCGTGATCCGCACGGAGTCGGAGGCCCACGAGCCGATCGGAAACGTGTGGATCATGCTGCGTTACAACATGCGAGTCATTCCGCCCGACGTCCTGGGGGCGTTCGCGCGCGTGCAAGGCGCGAGGATCTGGTCTCGCGGCGACGGCCGGATTGTCCTCGATCACATGCCCGCCGGGCTCTATGAATTCTGGCCGGCCGGCTCCTTAGCCGAAATGCAGGCACTCGCTGCAGGAATTGGTGCCGGGGCGTCGGCGAAGATGTCCGTGACTGTGGGAGAGAACGTCGCCGTCATGACGCTGGCGCGCGCGCGGTAGGGGCGCACAGCGTGCGCCCTCAGTTCCAGCGCGGATCGCCGCCCTGCCGGTACGGCCCCAGAACCTGCAAGCTCTCGATGCGCCGCTGCAGCTCGTTCCCGACCTCCTCGGCGCGCGAGATCAGGTCGTCGAGCTCGAGGAGGCGCTGCTTCTCCTCCGTGTCGACGTTCAGCGACATGATCAGCGCGTTCGTCAGCGGTTCGAGTCCGACGCTCTCGATCTCCGGCACCGCCGTCTGTTCCGGCAGGTAGTGCAGGTACTGCCGCGACAGATCGGCGAGCCACGTGCGCTGCGCGTAGGCCGCGTCGTGGTCGCGGTCGTGCTCGGGCCGCGCCACCACGCGCGCGACGCGGTAGGGTTCGCGGCTCACCTCCTCGACGATGCGGATCCGCACCTCGCCGCGCACGAGGATGTTGAAGCGCCCGTCGTCGAGCGGCATGGCCTGCTCGATCACCGTCAGCGTCCCCCACGGATGCACCGCCGGCGCACCGAAGTAATCGTCCTCCCACCCGGGCCGCAGCAGCACGATGCCGAAGCGCATCTCGCCGGCGACGGCGTCGGCGATCATCTGCCGGTAGCGCGGCTCGAAGATGTGCAGCGGCATCCGCGTCTGCGGAAAAAAGACGAGGTTCGGCAGCGGAAAGAGCGGGAGGAGAAACTCGCCTTCGGGCCACTGCGCCATCGTTACCTCGACGGGACCTCGAACGCCTTCTCGGCCCCGAGATTCCCGCCCCACCATCCTTCCACTTTGTAGCGCCCCGGCTTGAGGCCCGCCTTCGTGAACGTCACGCTCTTCGCGCCGTTCATCGGATGCGCGTCGGAGCTCAGCTCCTTCCCCTTCGCGTCCTTCCACGTCGCCCGCGTGACGAGGCCCTTCGGCGACTCGCGCAGATTCATGGTGAAGGTGGCGGTGTCGCCCTGCACGCGGACGTCCGCCGACTCCATGAAGACCGGCGGGTCGACGTGGACGACGGCATTGACGTTCGCGTTTTTCGCGTCGCTCGGAATCGTCTTCGTGATCACGCGCCGCGGCGCGGCGGGCTGCGGCGGTGCCTCGCGTTGGCAGGCCGGCATGAGCAGAATGAGGAGGAAAGCTGCGCGCTTCACGATGTCGATTCTACAATTCGCCGCCGCATGACTGTACCCTATCGGGACTTCTACTATCCGCTGAACGTCTTCATGCACGTGCTGACGCTCGAAGAAGGGAGCGTCGAGCACCTGCATTACGGGCTCTTCGAGCGCGACGACGAGCCGATCTCGACCGCGCAGGAGCGCTCGACGGCGCTCCTCCTTTCCCGCCTCCCTCCGCCGCCCGCCCGCATCCTCGAAGCCGGCATCGGCCTCGGCACGACGCTGGCGCGGCTGACGAGGCTCGGCTACAACGCCACCGGCTGCACGCCCGATGAGCAGCAGATCGCCATGGCCCGGGCGCGGCATCCGGAAATCCGCGTTGCCGGCGCGAAGTTCGAGGAGATGACGGGCGCCTACGACGCGATCGTCTTCCAGGAGTCGTCGCAGTACATCGAGTCGGAGGTGCTCTTCGCGAAGGCGGCCGAGCTCGCGCCGCACGTTGTCGTGCTCGACGAGTTCGCCCTGAAAGAAGAGGGCGTGCTGCACCGCCTCGACGAGTTCCTCGCCGCCGCCGCCCATCACGGCTTCGCGCTCACGGAGCGCGTCGACCTCTCGAAGCAGGCCCCGCCGACGATCGACTACTTCACCGTTCGTCTCCCCCGCTACCGCGACGAGCTGATGCGCGACCTGGGGCTCACGGACGAGCAGATGGAGGAGCTGATTACCAACGGCGTGAAGTACTCGGATGCCTACCGCCAGGGCGTTTACGCATACCTGCTGCTGCAGTTCCAGCTAAAATCATCGCCATGATCTTCATCGTCGGTGTGCTGCTGATCGCGCTCGGCCTCATCTCCGGCACCGCGCTCCTGGCCTCGGAGATGGGATGGATGGCAGTGACGCACGAGATCACGCTCTGGTTCATGTTCCCCTTCGGCTCCGCCCTCGGCCTGCTGATCGCCGCGCTCGGCGCGCGCCGCGGCACCGTGCCGGCGATTCTCAAGACCACCGGCAGCCTAATGCTCCTGCTCTCGATGGCCGCCGTGGCGACGCTGGTCCTCGCCAGCGCTGGCATCCTCCCACCCCCGCGCGGGACGGCCGCGCTCTGGTACGTCTTCGGCGTCGGGCTGGCGGTAGGGATGGCGAACTTCCTCGCGCCGGCGCAGCCGGGGCAGCCGGCGTAGCTACCGCGCGAACACACAGCTCCGGCAAATGAAATCCGCCGGCGCCTCTTCGATCCCGTACACCCACTTCCGCAGCGTGGCCACCTCGTCGCCGGCGAGCACCTCGGCGATCGTCGACTTTGTGAGGTCGCCGACGACGTAGCGCTCGTCGTAGTCCTCGCAGCAGAGGACGCACTTGCCGGCCGGGGTGATGTGCAGGTGCTGCAGCGGACGCGAGCCGACATTGTCGCAGCCGCGCAGGTGCGCCTTGCGCTCGGGCGGCTTCAGGCCCACGTCGAGCCAGCCGGCGCGGTCCATCACCACGTGCTTCTCCACGGCGAAGCGGCTGCCGGCGAAGCGGTCGCGGATCGCCTCGTAGTCCGACTCGTGCGTCGCGTCGCCGGTGCCGAGCACTACGATCTTCATCTCGGAGGCGACGACCACGTCCTTCGCGTAGTCGAGATTGCGCAGCACGATGCCGAGGTGGTCTTCGCCGCGGTCGCGGGCGTAGCGCTCGCGGTCGAGCGTCGAGAGATTGATGCAGAGGAAGCGCAGCGGTCCCGACTCGGCGAGCGCGTCAACCTTCGCCGGCGTCAGCCCCGACGCGTTGCTCAGCACCGCGACGGGCAGCTTCGCCGCGAACAGCGTCCGACACTGCTCGACGAAGCGGCGGTCGATCGTCGGCTCGTTGTATGACTGCAGGAACACGCTCTCCAGCGTCGCGCCGAATCCGATGAGCTGCCCGACGATGCTCTCGAACATCGCCTCCGTCATCACCTGATCCTCGCGCGGCGCGATCGAGACGGGGCAGAAGTAACACTTCTGATTGCACGCCGTCGCCGTCTCCAGCGACACGATCTTCAGGCGATGCTGATGCGACGCGTCGCCGCGCACGAGCCAGCCATCGGCTTCGAGCGCGGCGTCGAGAACGCCGTCGCGCACGCGCTCGAACTCGGCGTCGCCGGGGACGAGCACGCGATCCGTCAGCGGGTTGTAAATGCGGTCCGCATCGACGTGCAGAAAGGGATTCGCGCGCAGCATGTGCCGCCGAAGTAACACGCGCTGCGGGCTTTGTCATCCCTCTGTGCTACCCTGCCGCCAGTCCATCGCTCCGAGGCCATCCATGCGCAGACTTCTCGCCCTCCTCGCCGTGTGCGTGGGCGCAGTTCCGCTCATCGCCGCGACCCCCGATCAACTCAAGGCCGATTACGACCTCCTGCAGAAGTGGCAATACAGCGCGCCGATCTCGCTCGCGCAGCCCGTCACGCTCACGCGCGACACCGCCGTCTTCACTCTGACGAGCGGCACCGTCGCGCTGGCGCAGCCGACCGCATCGGGCCGCGTCACCGGCCTCGTCTTCGAGGGCACCGGCCGCTTCACCATGACCGTGCCGGACAGGTACGAGCTCGTGCAGCTCCGCCGCTTCGCCGACGCGCCGCTCCTCACGCAGATCGACCAGCCCATCACCCAGCTCGTCCTGCGCGTCAGCGATGACACCATCGACAAGCTCTTCCCCGGTGCTGCGAAGGCGCCGTTCTCGCCGAACGGCATCGCCGAGAAGCGCGAGAACCACTGGCTCATCGACCTCGATCACGACGTCGACGCGCGCATCGTCACCGCGATGGCCAACCCCGGCGGCTTGCAGTGGACCGCTGGCATCAAGACCAAGGATTACGACTGGCTCACGTACAACTACGACTCCACGAACGCCGAGGAGATCCAGCTCTTCCACTACGACCGCGCGTATCCGGAGACGTGGCTGAGCCTCGACCGCGCCGAGGACCGCGCGGCGGATGGGCGCCCGGGCGCAGCCGTGGGACGGCAGGCCAGGCTCGACCACATCGACGTCAAGGCCGACCTCACGAAGCTCAGCTTGAACGACCGCAGCGGCGAGACCCAGCAGCGCATGATCCACGGCCACTACACCGTCACCGAGACGCTCACGCCGCTCGCCGATGGCACCGTCGCGCTGCCGCTCGATCTTTACGGCATGGCCCAGAAGCTCACCGCGAAAGACGAGAAGGGACAGCCGCTCGTCGTGCTGCGCGACCACATCGGCGGGCGCACCATGCAGCGCGACCGGCGCGTCAGCGACAACACGCTCACGCTGCTCTTCCCCGAGGCGCTCAAGAGCGGCGAAGCGCACCGCGTCACCTTCGACTACGAGCTCGAGACGCCGAACTACGCATTCGGCGGCGACTGGTACCCGATGGTGCCGGGCGCGCACGACGCGCACACCGCGCGGCTGGAGCTCACCGTCGGCAAGCGCAACCAGGTCCGCAGCATGGGGCGGAAGGAGTCGGAGAAGGAGACGGAGACGGGCACGACGTCGGTCTGGATCGTCGACAAGCCGACGAAGATGACGACGTTCGCGACGGCGGAGCGCTTCGAGGAAGTGCCGCTCGCCGTCAAAGGTATCCCCGAGGTCGTCTCCTTCGGCTGGGCCACGGGCCTCGGCACCGGCGCGCGCATCCGCAACAGCGGCGCCGACGTCGTCAACGCCCTGCAGTTCTATCAGGTCATGCTCGACGACAAGATCGGCGGCGACAAGTTCTACGTCACCAGCATCACCGGCTATCACGGGCAGGCCTTCGACGGCTTTCTCCACCTCGCCGAGTCGAGCTACGAGGAGCACCCCGGCCTCTCGGAGCTCTTCCGCGGCCACGAGACCGCGCACGAATGGTTCGGTCACCGCGTCGGCTGGAAGTCGTATCGCGACCAGTGGCTCAGCGAGTCGCTGGCCGAATACGCGTCGATGATGTTCGTCCAGTCGATGGTCAAGGACGGGCAGTCGCACTTCAACGAGATCCTCGACGCCTACGACAGCATGGTGAAGGGCAACCTCACCAGCATCTTCAGCAAGTACATGCGGCCGTGGCTCCTGGAGATGCGGCAGTCGGCGCGCAAGCGCGTCGGGCCGATCGGCTTCGGCTACCGCGCCTCCACGAGCGACTACCCGATCGGCTACCAGGTGCAGGCGTACGTGAAGGGGCCGCTGGTCATCCACATGCTGCGCTCGATGCTGTACCAGAAGACGCACAGCGACGACGTGTTCCTGAAGATCCTCCGCGACTACGTGCACGACTACAGCGGAAAGCTGGCCTCGACGGCAGATTTCCAGAAGGTCGTGGAGCGCGACGCGCCGGGCAACTGGAGCTGGTTCTTCGACGACTGGGTGTACGGCGCGGAGATCCCGACGGTGCGCTGGAGCTACAAGGTGGAGCCGGATGGCAACCAGTACCGCCTGACGGTGACGGTGAAGCGCTCCGACGTGTCGCCCGATTTTCTGCTCATCGCGCCGGTGCGCGTGGAGTTCGAAGGAAACAAGACAGCGACGATCTTCGTACCGGTGAAGTCGGATGAGCCGGTGACGATGCAGCGACAGCTCGGCGAGAAGCCCCGCACCGTGGTCCTCGGCGCCGATCACTCGTTGCTGGCGAACATCCGAAAGGAGTAATTTTCCCGGTGATGAAGATCCGATTCGCAGCCGTCCTGTTCCTGCTGTGTACCCCCGTCTTCGCGGCGATGAAGACGCCCGCGGGCGCGCCGAAGCACGGCTTCCGCGCCGAGTTCCTGCTCGACTTCGACGACGTGTCGAAGAAGATCGTGGAGCTGGCCGAGGCCATGCCCGCGTCGAAGTACAACTGGCGCCCCGGTCCGGGTGTGCGCTCCGTCAGCGAGGTCTACATGCACATCGCCGGCGGCAACTACTTCCTGGCCACGTTCGCCGGCGCGAAGCAGCCGTCGTACGACACGCGCAACCTGGAGAAGATCTCCGAGAAGGCCCGCGTGGTTGAGGAGCTGAAGAAGTCGTTCGAGTACCTGCGCCTGGTGGCGCTCAACGGGACGGACGCGGACCTGGAGAAGCCGATCAAGATGTTCGGCAACGACACGACGCACCGCGGCGCGCTGATGACGGCGCTCAATCACCTGCACGAGCACCTCGGGCAGTCGATCGCGTACGCGCGCATGAACGGCGTGGTACCGCCGTGGAGCGCTAGGGAGTGACGTCCCGAATCGGCTCGCCCTTGACGATCGAGATCGGCACCACCCCCGCCCACACGCCCAGGGCGTAATCCTCGTCGTCGTCGATCGGCGGCCCGCTGCGCACCTTCGCCGAGGCTTCGGCGAGCGGCAGGGCCAGGACGATCGTCTGCCGCAGCTCGCTCTCGTTCGGCGCGCGCACTTCGGCGGCGCGCTCGGGGGTGATGTGGTGGACGAGGCGGTCGAGCGCGCGCAGCTTTTCGTCGCGGTCATCGACCTCGCGCGCCTTGCCGAGGACGACGACCGAGCGGTAGTTCATCGAGTGGTTGAACGCCGAGCGCGCCAGGACGAGCCCGTCGAGGAGCGTCACGGTGACGCAGGCGTCGACGCCGCCGCGCAACGTGCGCAGCATGCGGCTGGCCGCGGAGCCGTGGACGTAGAGCGTGTCGCCGTCGCGCCAGTGGATCGTGGGGATGACGAACGGCTGCCCATCAACGATGAAGCCGACGTGGCAGATCAGCGCCTCGTCGAGGATCGCGTGGATCGTGTCGCGGTCGTAGACGCCGCGGTCGGACAGGCGGCGGACGGTGGTGCGGGTGGTTTGCAGGGAGTCGGTCATGGAACCCTACGTTATTACCAACGCGGGCAGAGGTGGGAAAACGATCCCACTGGCCACTCCCTTAGGGAAGGGAGGACCACATGATCGTCGACGCAGCGTGGGTCGAGCGAAACCTCGGATTCAACCCTCTCACACGACCTGCGCCAAAGTCGACATTTGCCTTCGCTCCCGCGGCAAAAGCAAAACGAGTCGAAGACGTTCGCCGGGAGATGATCGCTTCGATTCCGAAGCGACCGAAGGACGGGAGTTCCTCGCGTTCACCACCGCCACCGGCCTCTCGCGCTTCACGGAGATCGATTGGCCGAAGGGGTTCGCGCCGAAGAGCGGTCCGAAGCCGAAATCCGGCAGCGGCCCGCTCCCCAAGGCCGACGTGCTCGTCGTCACCTGGACCGTCGACGAGGGCCACGCCCTGAGCCGCGTGCTCACGCCCGGCAAAGACTCGTGGGACGACTACGTGCCGTACACGCACACCTTCACGTCCATCACCAAGCAGATGCGCAAGGGCGCTCCTGCGCTCATCGCAGATCAAGGCGGACGGCCTGACGCTCCGGCAACAAGCTGCGCTCGCCGCGCAGATCTACAAAGGATTCGGCCGCTGGAGCACCGTCTGCAGCGCGATCGTCTGCTGGGCGTTGATCGCCGCGGAGGGATGACGTCCTCGCATCGTCACTCCCACGCCAGCTCGAACACGCACGCGGCGTCGCCGCGGCACTGGCACTCCGGCTCCCCCACCTCGATGCGCATGCCGCCGTGCAGGCGGATGCACTCGCGGTAGAAGCCGGCCGCACTGGCGCAGTAGAGCGGGCTGTACGACGTGTAATGACCGTGCCTCATCCGCCCTGCCGTCCCCTCGACCTCTTCGTACTCCGCGGTCCCGAAGTCCTGAAACTGCCCGTGCAGCAGCGCGGAGCGGCGGAAGAACTCGTGCACGCCGGAGCGCTGGAAGAAGCGGTAGACGCCGGTGAGGCTCTGCCGTGCCGAATACGCGCCGAGCTCCTGCAGGAACGGCAGCTGGCCGCCGCCGAAGCGGTCGACGATCACGCGGTCGAGGGCGATGACGTCGGCGAAGTCGTACCACGACGCCGCCAGCACCGTGCGCATGGTGCGCGGGATGGCCTCGAAGAACTCGATCACTTCGTCGCGGTCGCGGTGGTCGCGCACCCAGTCGACGTGCGCGCGCACCATGACCCCTTTCACCCGTCCGCCATTGAGATGCTCAGTCATGGCGCCCGTTCTACCGAGTCGCGGCGCGACGGCGCTGCCGCAACGCGTAAAGAGCGCGTGAAAACGCCGCTTTACACGCGCGCGCGAACGTTTTACGCAAACCGCACACGGATCGCACGCCGGGCCGAGGGCCGCCTTGCGACGATGAGCCGTGTACATTTCGACCCCTCTCCCCCGCCCCGCCGACCGGCTGCACGAGCTGGAGCTGCGCATCGTCGAAGGCTTCGTCGCCCACGCCCGCCGGCGCGGCCTCACGCGCATCGCGCGCGTGGTCACGCGCGCCGGCAACGGTTGGCTCTATTCGGCCGCGGCCGCGCTGCTTCTACTGCGCTACGGGCGTTCCGTCGCCGCGGCGGCGCTGAGCCTCGCGGTCGCATTTCTCATCTATCCGCCGCTGAAGCGCTTCATCGCCCGGCCGCGTCCGTGCCACGCCGGCGGACATCTGACCGATACGCTGCGCCCGCTCGACCGCTATTCGTTCCCGAGTGGTCACGCCATGACGGCGGCGGCGTTCGGCGTGCCGATCGCCGTGGCCGCGCCGCTGCCCGCAGCGCTGATCGTCGTCGCCGGCTGCACGCTCATGAGCTGGTCGCGCATGGCCTTGGGACACCACTACCTCTCCGACGTCGTCGCCGGCACCATTCTGGGCGGCGTCATCGCCGCTGCCGTGGCGCTGCTCGTCCTACCGTAGAGGCTATTGGTGAATCACGGGTTGATTGCTCCCCGAGCTCGTCGTGAACCGCAGTAGCAGATAGCCGGCATCCCTCGTGTCGGGACGGCCGAGAGCGACGAGCACCCTGACGTTTCCGCTCACCACGCCATTGGCGGACCGGCAGAGGTCCGTGAACTGGACTCCGGTGTGCTGCGTGACGGTTTCACGGACCTCCGCCAGGATCGGCTGATTCAACACCGTCGGAACCGCGGCTGCTGCTCTCAGCTTATGGTTCGAGCCGTTGTCACTGTCTGCCAGCTCCGTAAAGAGATGGGTCACCACCCTGACCGCCCTCGGCGACTCGATGGTGATGACGGGAAACCGTGCCGTGGCGGGGTCGTAGCGAAACGGAATCTTGATCTCTTCCATCTGCGGATACTGCACCCACGGCGCCCACCTCGGATTGGAGTCGAGTGTCCCGTCGTGGTCTTCGTCAAAATCATAATCAGCGAATTCCGTGAAGCGGTGAATGGCGGCGTCCTGGATGAGCAGCACGTCGACTTCGGCACCGTTCGACAGACCGCGCCACCAGATCGCCTCCGCCGGATGGATCTCGCGCTGGTCATGAAAGCCCAGGTCTTTGACCCACGGCCCGTAGAGGCAAAGGTCCTTGCCGAGCAGCAGACTTGGGCGGCCGCTTCCCTTCGGCGGAAAGACATCGTTCTCGCGTAGAGGGACGGCGGGGGTGATCTCGCATTCCACCTTGCCCGCGCCGAGCGACGGAGCAAAAACCGAGGCGGGCGTCACGTCGATGTTCCAGTCGTATTCCTTTTGATCGGTGTGTCCCGTGGCGACCGAATACTTGATCAGCCGGCCGCAAAGAGTCTCGCGAAAGCCGTTGATCGGCCGCCATCGCCCCTTCTTCGAGTCGAAGCGAAAGATGTCGTGGTGGTGTAGGTTCCGTACGCTGACGCCGAACTGATTGTCGTTGACGAAGCGCGCGGCTTCGGCATCGTCGGAGTTGCAGGAAGGAAGCGCGCTCACCTTGACCGGCGTGTCGACGGGCGGCTCGGCGATGACCCATCGCGGAATCGCTGCGACGAGAAGCAGTGCCGCGCAAATCGTCTTCATATCCAGTTAGTAGTGACGGGCTTCGACGTTTCGTTTCAGAGGCGCTTGCTAAGTCCAGGTGCGATTGGGTAACTCGGGATTCCACTCATCTTTCCAAAGCACCAGCGCTTCGACATGCGGTGGAAGGTGGATCAGTGAAACACGCCAGCTCGCGCGCGACACCTGAATGGCCATATTCAGACGCCCATGGTTCCGCATGGGCGAGGAAAACCCGAAGCGACTGAATCGAGGCGCGCTCCGGCTCCAGATGAATCCGTAGCGTCGGCAACCCCTGGAGGTTCGTCGTGTAGCTTCGCTCATGTCCGCCGCCCCACCGTAACGAACAATCCCCCCTCGTGCCCCAGCGCGGACATCCACCCCAGCTGCGCGAGCCACTGCTCGGGCGCCCACGAGTCGCCGGCGGGCTCGAAGAGGTCCTCCGACTCCGTGGCGAGGAGCGCGCTCGGGTAGCTGCGGACGTAGTCGACGCCCTGGCTCGAGAACCAGCGCTGCACTTCGCCCAGGGTGTAGCGGTGCTCTTCCGGGTGGCGGTACTGATCGCGCAGCCACGCCTCGGCGCGCGCGGGGTCGCGGGCCCGATCGCGCAGCACGGGATCGAGCGACATCCAGCGGAAGCCGGACAGCCGGGCCACGCCGCGGCGCAGGCGCAGCGGAATGCGCGCGAACGCGTTGTACAGGCCGATCACGATCCACCCGCCGGGGCGCGCCAGCTCGGCCACGCGCGCGAACGCGAATTCGGGATCGGGCGTGTGGTGCAACACGCCGGAGCAGTAGACGACGTCGAATGCTCCGCGGCGAAGCGCCGGACGATGCAGATCCATCTGCACGAACTGGACGTGCTCGATATTGAAGCGCCGCGCGGCCGCGGCGCCGAGGCGGAGCGAGGCGCGGGTCAGGTCGGCGGCGACGATGCGCCGCTCGCCGCGGGCGAGGAAGAGGCTCGTCTGCCCCGTGCCGCAGCCCACTTCGACAATCGCCGCGTCGGCGGGAATGGCGCGGTCGAGCATGCGCGCGAACTCGCTGCGTCCGGCGCGGAGGCGCAGCCATTCGAGACTGTCGCGCTCCGGATAGCCCGGGAACGGCGCGGCCTCGTAGAACTGCCGCACGTGCTCGCTGCGCCCCTCGCCGCGCGGACGCAGGTCGGGGATGCCGTCGGGCGCGGCGAAGTCGCGGCCGCAGCGCGCGCAACTCCAGCGCGACAGCGCGCTTCCGCAGTCGGGACAGACGAAGACGTCGTCCATCAGAAGATCGAGTAAATGAACGGCGCCAGCGCTTCGACCGTCGTCGCCAGGATCAGCAGCAGTCCGGTCAGGCAGAGGAACACCGCCAGCGGAATGAGCCAGCGCTTGTGCGAGTCGTTGCGCCACAGCCCTGTCGCAAGGTCGGCGATCGAGCCGGCCGCGCTGGCGAACACGATCGCGCCGCGGGTCATCCGTCCACGCCGTTTGATCACGCCACGTCCTCCTTTCGTTTGACAAGAAGCGAGCCGCGCTTCACCACGCGCGTGCGGCCGGCGACGAGCACGTCGATGCCGCAGCGGAGGAAGGTCGAGTAGCCTTCGACGGCGCGATTGACGATCGGCTCGCCGGCGAGATTGAGCGACGTGTTGAGGAGCACCGGCACGCCGCTGCGGCAGCCGTACTCCTCGAGGAGCGCGTAGAGCCGCGGCGCCATCGGGCGCTCCAGCGTCTGCACGCGCGCGGTGCCGTCGACGTGCGTGATCGCGGCGAGTTTGTCGCGCCATTCGGGGCGCACCGGGAAGACGCCGGACATGAAGCGCCCGAGGCGCGCGCCGCCGGGCGGCATCTCGAAGTAGCGGTCCGCGACTTCGACCGGTACTACCGGTGCGAATGGGCGGAACTGCTCGCGGTACTTGATCTCGCGGTTGATGCGGTCGCGCATCGCGACGTCGTGCGGCGCGGCGAGGATGCTCCGATGCCCGAGGGCGCGCGGGCCGAACTCGAGCGCGCCGTCCATCCATCCGACGATGCGGCCGTTCATCAAGTCGTCGACGATCGCGTCGTCGCCCCACTCCCCCACCTGCTGCCCATCCTCGGAGGCGATGCGCGCCAGCTCGACGCCGCTCACCTCCGGGCCCCAGAACGGATGATCGGGGACGTCGCGGTCGGCGTTGCGGAAGTAGAGCCGGTCGGCGTAGAGCGCGGCGCCGATGGCGCAGCCAGCGTCGCCCGGCGCCGGCGGGACGAAGACGCGCTCGAACCCGGCCTCGGCGAGGATGCGCGCGTTGGCCACGCCGTTCAGGGCGACGCCGCCGCCGAGGCAGAGGTCGGGGGCGCCGGTCTCGCGCTGCAGGGCGCGGGCGATGTCGACCAGCACCTCCTCGAGCACGCGCTGCACGCTCGCGGCGACGTCGGCGTAGCGGCGGCCGTTCTCCGTCTCGAGATCGATCGGCTCGAACGGATTGCGCGGCGGCCCGAAGAGCTCGACGAAGCGCGACGAATACGAGCGCGCCGCAGTGGTGTGGAAGTCGAAGTAGTCGAGGTCGAGCGCGAACGCGCCGTCGGGCGTGCGGCGGACGGTGCGCCGCACCTCGTCGACGAGCGACGGTGTGCCGTAGCCGGCCAGCCCCATGACCTTGTACTCGTCTTCGTTGACCTTAAAGCCCAGGTAGGCGGTGAAGGTCGAGTAGAGCATGCCGAGGGAGTGCGGGAAGCGGATCTCTCGAAGAAGCCGAATCGATGTCTTGCCGCCGGGCTCGCGCTCGCCGAGGCCCGCCGTCATCGTCGCCCATTCGCCAACGCCGTCCGTAGTGAGGATGGCCGCGCGCTGCGTCGGCGCGGTGAGGAACGCGGCGGCGGCGTGGGATTGATGATGCTCGGTGAAGAGGATCTTCTTCGCCGGGACGCCGAGGTGCGAGGAGACGATGCCGCGCACCCAGACTTTCTCGCCGAGGGAGTTCTTCATCGCCTTCGGGAACATGCGCCACGAGCGCGGGAAGGCGCGCAGCGCGGTGGTGAGGATGCGGTCGAATTTCAGCATCGGCCGCTCGTAGAAGACGACGGCGTCGAGCGACTCCGGGGCGACGCCGGCGGAGTCGAGGCACCACTCGATCGCGGAGAGCGGAAAGGCCGCGTCGTTCTTGCGGCGCGAGAGGCGCTCCTCCTGCACCGCGCAGACGGGCACGCCGTCGGCGACGAGCGCCGCGGCGGCGTCGTGATAGTGAGCGGAGATGCCGAGGATCTTCATGTCAGTACTGGCTGCGCATCGAATCGGCGTCGCGCTGGGCGACGGCGCGCCAGCCCTCCCGTTCGCGCGCCGCGGCGCGTTTGCTCAGCATCGCGAAGAGCGGCAGGACGACGAAGTACTGCACGGTCAGGATCGCGCCGCCCATGACGCCGGCGAGCGCGCTGGCGACGCGGAGGTAGGCGTTCCAGAGCCGGGTCAGGCGCGCGCGCCACAATTTGGCGCGGTGGCGCTCGGGAGAGACACGGACGAGCTGCGTGAGCGTGTAGTTCATATGAAACTTCTCGTCGTGAAGGATGTCGTCGAAGATGCGCTGCGTCTCCGGATCCGAGCCGAGGACGTTGCGGTAGACGGCGAAGCGGCTCGCCGCGGAACGCTCGGCGACGTGGAGAAAGGCGAGCATGGTCTCGTCGGACTCGCGCTCGACGTCGAGGTCGTCGAGGCCGTGGCCGGCGGGCGTCGCCGCCTCGTCTTGCCGCGCGCCGGTTCCCGAGGCCAGCATCGCGGCGGCGCGGCGGCGGAAGAGGGAGCCGTGGCGCTGTTCGTCGACGGCGTGGAGGAGGTAGAGGCGGCGGAGGAGCGGGTCGCGGGTGAGCTCCGCGGCGCGCAGCAGGTCGCGGCCGCCGTCGGTCTCGGTCTCGCCGAAGCGGAGAAGTTTTTGCACGCGCCGCTCGGGGTTGCGCCAGATCCAATGATGGACGGGAGCCAGCAGGCGATCGAATGACGAGGTCGAGGATCGTTGCAATTCAACTCGTCATCGCATGCATCGGCTGTGCCGTCGTGCTCGCTGCGATGGCCGCGGATCAGGCCTGGTTCGACGCGCATTTCCTCCCCTCGTTCTGGTACTCGCGCGAGGCGATGGTCGAGACGGAGCGGCACGCGCGCATGGTGGTCGCTGCGGTCGGCATCTTGATCGCGCTCCTGGCGCGCAGGCGGGTGGCGCAGGCGATCGCGAAGGAGCCGCTTTATCTCGTGACGACGACGATGGCCGTGGCTCTGTCGTTGGGCGCCACGGAAGTGTTTCTGCGGACGCCGCACATCCGCGCCGCCGAGGAGATCGCGCCGCGCTACGAGCCGCGCCGCCACCTCGACGCGCGCCTCGGCTGGCTCTTCGACCCGGCCCGCGTCGCCTACGACGTGCACCTCGGGCAGCGCTATGAGTACGCGTTCGACCGCAACGGCTACCGCGTGCCGTCGCCGGGCGAGACGGTGGACTTCGAGGAGCCGACGATCGTCTTCGCCGGCGAGTCGATGATGTTCGGCGAGAAACTGGATTGGGACGAGACGATTCCGGCGCAGACGAGCGAGCTGCTCGACATGCCGGTCGCAAACATCTCGGTCTCCGGTTACGCCACGGATCAGATGTACTTGCGCCTGGCATCGGAGCTGCCGCGCTTCCGCCACCCGGTCGCGGTGGTGGCGCTCTTCGCGCCGGCGATTTTCGACCGCAATCTCGACGACGACCGCCCACACCTCGGCCCCGGCCTGGTGTGGCATCCGGCCACGAACCAGTGGCGCCTGACGATGCTGCTGCGCCGGCTGATCGGCTACCGCAGCAAAGCCGCGATCGAGGACGGGATCACGACGACGCGCCAAGCGCTGACGGCGATGGTGGCGCTGGCCCGCGCCCGCGGCGCCACGCCGCTCATCGTGGTGCCGAATTTCGGCGACGAAGAGCCCCGCCTGCGCGAGCTCCGCCGGCGCATTCTCGACGACGCCCGCCTCCCCTACGTGTTCGTGCGCCTCAACCCTGACGACCGGATCGAGAACGACGGCCACCCCGACGGCGACGGGGCGCGGGCGATCGCGGAGGCGGTGGCGGGGAGGTTGGGCGCTTCCCTTACGGGCAGCTCACCGTAGTCCAGAAGCCGGTACTCGGATTGTAGACCTGGCAGACGATCGACGCGGAGCCCTGGTAGCCGCAGGCGCTGTAGTTCACGATCCTCCGGTAGTTCGTCGTCTCGCCGTCCGAGCCGAAGTCGTCGTTCGGACACGCCGGGCCCGCTTCCCACACGGTTCCCACCCAGTCCGTGAATGTGGCGTCGCTGTAGTAGTAGATGACACGGTCATAGAGAAACGCGAACGCGTTCGTCGACGGCATCGCCATCAGCATCGCCGTCACCAGCAACAGCCACAGCCGTTTAACTTTTGTCATTATCGCCTCCTGGCCGTCAGTGTACATCATCATCCGATCTGCACATCCGGCTCAACAACGCGGAGACGGGCGCGGACGATCGGGGAGGCAGTGGCACGCGTAGAATCGAGCGTGGCCAAAGCTCCGGCAGGAGGCAACCATGAGGCGTTTTGCCGTTGCAGTACTGCTGTCGACTCCTTTGCTTGCGCAGTCACCCGAAGAGTGGGACACGGAGCGGCGGCTCGCCGAGCGGTTCGACGACGCTCGCAACGCGGAGCGGATCGCGGCAGTGAAGGCGAAGAGTCCGAATCTGTCCCTCGACTCGCTCATGCGGGAGCCCGGGTCCAAGCACTACCTGATCGTGGGATGGCGCAATCCGGAGCTCTTTCTGCCACACGAGTTGTTCGAGAGTCTGTTGGACGCGGACAAATCGACGCGCGACTCTTACGGCAAAAAGCTCGGCGATTTCGGCTGGGAGGCTGCGTCGTTCTGGACCACGCTCGATGAGCTCTCGGCCGGCTACCGCGCGGTGCGATACAAGCAGCGAACGGCGTCTGCTGCAGCCACGGCCTGCCGCGCGCGCTTCGATGCGCTCGAACGGGCCCGCCAGACGTTTGGAAAGAAAAAGTTCGATGCGTTTCTCTACAGCGCCCTGCCTCCGGGCATGGTGTTCACGACGAGTACGAGTGAAGCGGATCCGGCTGCGAGCCTGCGCCGGGAAGCGCTGGGATGTCCGGAGGACCCCAATCACCGGTATGCCTGGGAATGGACCATCGAGCAACGTCTGGCTGCCCGGAACGTGGCGGGCGACCGGAAGCGCCGCGTCGATCAACTGCTCGCGACATCGAGCGCCAAGGCGAAGTCGCCGCGGCCGTACGACCATTTGCAGGGATCGATCCGGCCCGAGTTGCTGCTGCCGACGGAAATCGTCGACATATTCATCGATGTGCTCGCAGCCGGCGACGAGCGAACCGCGCAAGCCCGTGCTGATGCCGTGCAGCAGGCCGCATACCTGGACCTTCCGCCCGAGTTCTTCCCGGCCTTCGAGAAGGCGCTCGCGGGCGCGATCGCGACGCGCAGGGAGCAGTCGCGAATGGCGCGCATGTATCCGCCGGGAAAGGTCGTCTCGGCGAAGGTGGCCGCGCGCATCGCCGGATTGAACCAGGACGCCTGCCGTGGCAGTTGGAAAGGCATTGAGACGGCCCGCGCAGCCTATGGGAACGATTTCGACCGCTTCCTGTACGTGGCCATCGCACCCAAGGTAAGGAAAACCTACATGGTGCCGGTGACGAGCGAGACGCTGCGCGATCAAGCGCGAGGATGCCCGTGAACCGCGTTTCTTCGTTCAAAACCGCCACGTCACGCCGAATGACGGCAGGATTCCGATGACGCTCTCCGTGACCGGCGAAGCCGTCACGGCGCCGTTCGCGTCCTGCTGGAACTCGAACGTACTCACGCGCGTGACGTTCTCGTGGCCGAGGAGGTTGAAGAGCTCGACGAAGAAACTGAAGGGGCCGGCGGTGTGGCTGGCGCGGAAGTCGAGGCGCTGGTAGTCAGGGAGGCGGGTGGAGGCGCGGGGGCCGAGCTCAGTCATGAGCTGCGTGCCTTCGACGCGCGCGAGTACGGGCGTTGTCGGCCAGCCGCTGTGCCATGTGCCGGCGAGGTTGAAGTTCCACTGCGGGCCGCGCTGATAGTTCAGGCTGAAGGTCACGGCATGCGGCTGATCCCAATCGCGCGGCACGTCGCGACCGTCAATGCGATCGGTGACGCGCGCGAACGTGTAACTCAACCAGCCGCTGATCGGCCGCGCCGCATCCGAACGGACGAGCAGCTCCGCTCCGCGTGCGTGACCGCTTTCCGGTGCGATGCGGATGCGGTCGGCGCGCAACTCGGGAAAGACCAGCAGGCGGTCGTAGAGGTTCGTGTAGCGCGGCCGCAGGTGCGTCAGCGATTTGTCGTAGAGCTCGAGCCGCGCTTCGGCCCCGCCGCGGAATGAGTGCTCCACGCCGAGGACGCGATGCTCGGCGCGCTGCGCCTCTCTGTACTCCGTCACGCCGTCTTCCACCTGCAGTTCGTGAATCGCCTGCGGCTGATGGAACCATCCCCACGCCGCGCGCACGGACGTATGCGGCGAGAGCGTCCATCCGACGTTGAGTCGAGGGCTGACATGCACCCCGTCCGGCGTGTAGCTCTCCGAGCCCGCGCGCAACCCGGCTTCCGCCACGATGCGGTCGCTGACGCGCACGCGATCGGCGACCCAGGCGTCCAGCTCGGTGCCGCCCGGCCGCACATGAACCGATCGCCGCACCTCGCGCGGCGGTGAGCCGAGCGCAAAGATCGCGAACGGAATGACGGACGATCCTTCGACGTCGAACCGCGCGCGCACCCGTTTCGCGGTCGCGCCGAACTTCAGCAATTGCCGCGGCGAGAGATGGAGCGTGGCATCGTTCTTCAGCGTCACGGACGTCGAGCGATGATGGTCCTCGAGCTGCCCGCGCTGCAGATCGAACTCGTTGTCGAACGTCCCCTTGCGATCGCGCCCCATGGTGCTCCACGTGAGCACACTCTGCGTGAACAACGCGGCGGTCCACGACCGGCGCAGATTGAGCCAGGCGTAGCGATCGTCGTAGCCCGCACGGGCCGTGGTGCCGGGGCCGTCGTGCAGCGTGAGCCGGTCGCGGGAGGCCATCACGTGCGCCGAGACGACCGTACGCTCGCCCAGCGTCCACTGCACCTTGCCGAGGAGGTCGTAGTAGCGCGGATTGATGTCCGAGTTGTCCTCGACCAGCGTCAGCACCTCGCGCAGATAGCCGCGGCGAAGCGAGAACAGCCACGAGCCGCGCGACTCTGCGAACGTCCCCTGCGACAGCAACCGCGTGTTGAGCAGACTGACCCCGAGCTCCTGCTTGTTCTCCGTCGGGGAGAGCGTGCTGATGTCGACCACGCCACTCATGCGCCCGCCGTATTCCGCAGGGTATCCGCCGCTCAGCACGTCCACCGATCCGACGGCCTCGGCGTCGATGGTGCTGAATGCGCGATACAGATCGCGCACGTGAAACGGATCGTGGATCTCCGCGCCGTCGACGAGCACCAGCACCTCATCCTCCTCGCCGCCGCGCAGATTGAAGCGCGCGCTCACGTCCGCGCTCGTCGTTCCCGGGATCCGGCCGATGGCGCGGTACAGATCGTCGGAGAGATGCGGCACGCGCCGCACCTCTTCGCGGCTCAGAAACTGGCGACTCTCCGCTTCCTCACGAAGAATGGTGAAGCGGCTCGGCGTGACGACGATCTCTTCGATCGTGACGGGCATCGGAGGCGGTGCCGGTTGGACTGCCGGCCGGCTCGGCGGATGCGCATCGCGCACCTTGTCGCGAATGACGACCAGCGAGCCCCGAGGGCCGTCTTCCGCGCGCAGCGCGTGCTCACGCAGCAGTTCGTCGAGGATCTTCCGCGGCTGCGCCGCACGCGGCTCGGTCTTCACGACCATGTCGCCGGTCACGACGTCGTCGCTGTAGATCAGCCGCAGCCCACGCGACTGCAACTCGCGCAACGCCTCGGCAAGTGGACGGCCCGCGAAGCGGTACTGCGCGGCGTGGAGCGTTGTCGCGGCCACGAGAGAGAAGAGAACGGGCAGGACGCGGCGAATCATGAGCGCCCTCGCACGATCAGCCGATCGCCCTCGATGCGAACCGTCACACCCGCGGCCGCGGTGGCCGCATCGAGCGCTTCGTTCACCGACAGCGGTACATCGCCGTGCAGAATCTGATCGGGACCGCTGCGCTGGAGGGTCAGGCCCTTCTCGATGGCGATGCGCCGCAGCACCTCGTCCAGCGATTTCCCCTCCAGCACGATCGGCGGCGCCGCGTTCTCGATCCACGCCCATTCGTCGCCGCTCGTGGCGATGGTCCGCGACGTCACGGCCGTGCGGCTGGCGACGAGCTCCGTTCCGGCGCGTGCGGTGGTGCCGCGCACGATCACGGCTCCGTCGCGAACGCGTACGCGCAAGGCGTCGTCGCGCAGACGGACTTCGAAGCGCGTGCCGACGTCGCGGACGTCGCCGAAGGGCGTGTGGATCGTGACCGCCGCGCCGGGCCTTTCGTTCGCGTAGTAGATCGCCCCGCGAATCAGCGTGGCGGTGCGCGGCGTATCGATGCGCAGTTGCGTGCCGTGATCGAGGCGCAGAGTTCCTCCGTTCCAGTCGATGGACTTCGTCGCTCCCATCGTTGCGATCAAAGGGG
This sequence comes from Thermoanaerobaculia bacterium, assembly GCA_035276475.1. Taxonomy (GTDB): domain Bacteria; phylum Acidobacteriota; class Thermoanaerobaculia; order Gp7-AA8; family Gp7-AA8; genus DATDFB01. The sequence continues at coordinate 54,730 of DATELQ010000136.1, forward strand.
CGACAACAGGCGCGGCGGCCGGCTCGGTTCGCGGACGCATCAGCAGTACGCCTGCGATCGTTGCGGCGACGGCTGCCGCGGCTGAAAGGCGCGTCCAGCGCTTGCGGCGCACGCTGGCGCGCCACTCGTTCGCAACCGCCCTGCGCACGCGCGCGGTCCGTTCGGCATCCAGCGCCGGCCGGCGTCCCGCAAGGCGCACGAGCGTGGCGATGGGATCGTTTTCGTTGTCGTTCATGCGTTCACTCCGTACGCGGCCGTGAAGGCATCGCGAAACGCGGCCCGGGCGCGGGTGAGCAGCGATTCGGCCGCCTTCGGCGCGAGCGCCAGCCGCTCCGCGATCTCAGCCACCGAGAATCCATCGATGTACTTCCACTCCAGCGCGTCGCCGTAGCGGCCGGGAAGGCGGTCGAGCACGAGCTGAACGATTCGCCCGACCTCGCGCCGTTGCATCGTTGCCTCCGTGCCGAGGGATTCGAGCGCAGCGCGAATCTCCGGCAGATCGTCGGAAAGATCGGTCATCGGCGGTACCTTCTTTCGTTGTTCGAAATACGTTGCGATCTCGCGGCGGCAGATCGTCGTGAGCCACGTCAGCAGCGCCGCCTCGCCGCGGTAGCTGGAGAGTTTCCGCACCGCGCGGCAGAGCGTCGTCTGCACGACCTCCTCAGCCGCATCCTCGTTCCCGACGCGCGGCAGCGCGAAGCGAACCAGCGGGGCGAAGCTCCGGTCGAAGAACTCCGTGAAGGCGTCCTCGTCGCCGCGCAGGAGGCGGGCAACGAGAAAACGGTCGGCGTGTTCGATCGTCATGGGCGGGCGCTTCTCCTGCGCGGCGTCGGCATGATCTTCCCGGGCACGGCGGCCGCCGCGGCGGCGTACGCGTCGATGAGACCGTAACCGTACACGGGATCGCGCCCGGCGTCGCCGAGGTCCGTGGCCGTGGACGCCAGGAGGGCGACGATTTCATCCGCGCTCAGATCGGGACGCAATGCGCGAACGAGCGCCGCGACCGCCGCGACATGCGGCGCGGACATCGACGCGCCGTCGGCGGCCTCGTAGTCGCTCGCGTAGGAGTCGACGAGCACGCTGCCTCCGCGTTCGGCGATGAGCTGGCCGGTCTGCCCCGACACGCTGACGGCGACCGGCCAGCGCGCGTTCGGCGAGCCGAGCGAGCCGCGCAACGGCATGTCATCGGGCACCCAATTGATCACGACGAGAGCGGCGGCCTGTGCGGCGGCGGCGTTCGTCGCCTTCGCCGCAATCGGGATTCCCTCGCGTTGCACGATGGCGACGTTCTGCGCGGCGGCGGGCGGGAAGTCGGACGACTTGCCATATGCGCAATCGACGGCCATGCCCGCAACCGCTCCCGATTTCGAATACGTGAACGGATGAGCGGACAACCATGTGCGGTCGCCGAGGGTGATGCTGCCCATGTGGCCCTGGCCCGAGATCATCGTCGATAGGACATCGACGCCGGGCGCAACGAAAGCGACTTCGGCACCTCTGTTCGAGAACGATGCGATGCGGCGCATGCGATCCATCGCTCCCACGGCGACCACCGACGCATACGCGGCGGGATAGCGAACCCACGACGCGTCGTTGCCGACCGCCGCGATGACGAGCACGTTCGCGCGGCGGGCCCGGGCGTAAACCTCTTCCTCCAGTTTGGACGGCGTGTCGCCCCCGAACGAGCAGTTCACCACGTCGAGCTTCTGCTCGATCGCCCATTCGACGGCGCGGATCACGTTCGAGGTCAGGGCGCCGCCGTTCTTGGGGAAGATCTTCAACGCATAGAGCGAGACCCCGGGAGCCGCGCCGATGACACCGAAGCCGTTGTCCGCAGCGGCGATGACGCCGGCCATCCGTGTGCCATGTCCGAAGCCGCCCCCTTCGGCCTCCTCTTCGGGAACGGAGTCGTTGTGTACGAAGTCGTATCCGCCGCGGTACGCCGCTCGCAGGTCGGGATGCCCGAGATCGATTCCGGTGTCGATGATGCCGACGCGAACGCCCTCACCGCGCGTGAGGGACCATACCGAGGTTGCGTGAACGCTGGTCAGGCCCCAGGGAGTCGTCTGCGCGGCGTCGAGGCGGGGCGCGGGTGCGGGCATGGCGAAGACGAAACGCTCGACATCCGGTTCCACGTACCGAACCCCGCTCGTCGCCGCCAGCGCCTTCGCTTCGTCGTCCGAGAGATCGACGGCATATGCATCAATGCCGGCGAAGCGGACGAAGCTCCGGCTCCGGAGCGTTTCCTCGCGAAAGGGCCTCTCTGTGGCGACGAGATACTTCCTGCGCGCTGTTTCCGCGCGCGCCGGAAGGGTGATGGAAATGAGAGCGACGCAGAGGACGATCAGTTTCTTCATGCACCCGTTGGACAGGTGCGGAGCGGGAAATCCTTCGGCGCGCTTCGCACATCGCGCCAATCACATCCGGTTCAACAGCGCCATCTGCGCGGCGTGATAGGTCGTGTGATGGAGCAGCCCGTCCACCATGTGCGCCATCGTGTGCGTCTTGCCCGGCGCGTTGCGCTGCCATGCCGCGTCATCGCCGATCGCGCGCACGGCATCGAGCAGCGCGGCGAACGCGGTGTGGAGGCGCGCGACGAGCGTGTCCCACGGCACACCGTCGACGCTCGGGAAGTCGCGCTCGGGCGTGACCTCAGGACTCGCGCCGCGCAGGCGCTCGGTCACGATCTCCACCCAGGCGATCGTGTGGGCGAGGAGCTCGGCGATGCTGCGGATCTCCGGGGCCGGGCGGGTGAACGCGCGCTCCGGCGCGACGTTGCCGACGATGCGCAGGAGCGAGCTGCCGTGCCACGGCTGACCGTCGAAGTTCCGCTGCAGCGCTGCCGCGAGCTCCTCGGACTTCGACATCACATCCGGTGCAGCGTGGCCACCGAGCCGTTCGCCGTCGCGTAGCCGTCGTGCTCGAACTCGCGCTTCTCCTCGGCGAACTCCGCGGCCTCGTCGCGCCAGCGGTCGAGCAGCGGCGGGAGATCGCCGCCCGTGTCGATGATCGTCCGGAAGCGGACGCCGGCCGTGAGCGTGTCGATGGCCGCGCAGTTCGCGAACTCGTACAGCGTCTCGCGCCAGCGGAACTGCTCCGGCTTCTGATCCCGCGCGACCTTGATCACCCAGGCCGCAACGTCGAGCGTCCGCACGGCCTCGCGGTCCGTGACGACGAGGCGCGTGCCGTGGCAGAGCTGCCCGGCGTGCTTCTCGAACTGCGGCAGGAAGACGAACGGCGTGAAGGCGATGCCGGGAAGCTCCAGGGCGTTGAGCGCGTCCGTCAGCGCGAACGCGTCGAGCCACGGCGCGCCGGCCGACTCGAACGGCCGCGTCGTGCCGCGCGCCTCGCTGAGCTGCGTCCCTTCGAGGAGGCACATGCCGGGATAGACCACCGTCGTCTCCACGTGCGCGATGTTCGGCGACGGGTTCGTCCAATGCAGCCCCGTGTCCTCCCACCACATGTCGCGCCGCCACCCGCCCATCCAGACGACGCTGAGATCGCAGCCGATGCTCTGCGTCTCGTTGAGGAAGACCGCCAGCTCGCCGATCGTCAGGCCGTGGCGGTTCGGGATCGGGTACTGCCCGACGAAGCTGATGAAGGGCGTGCGCAGGCGCGGCCCTTCGACGGTGATGCCGTTGATCGGATTCGGGCGGTCGAGGACGATGACGGGCGTGCCGGTGGCGGCGGCGACGAACATGCAGTTCGCCATCGACGCGTAGAAGGTGTAGTAGCGCGCGCCGACGTCCTGGAGGTCGACGACGAGGACGTCGAGCGCGGCGATGTCGGCCGGCTGCGGGAAGAGGTTGTGCCCCGAGTCGCCGCCGTACATCGACAGCACCGGCACCTCGCGGTAGCGCGTCGTGGCGCCCTCTTCCATGTACTGCACTTCGCCCCAGAAGCCGTGCTCCGGGCCGAAGATGGTGAGGGAGCGCGGGCCCGCGGCGAGCATCGCGTCGACGGTGCGGACGTCGTCCGAGGTGAAGCTGGCGTAGTTGGTGAGGAGTCCGACGCGTTGTCCGGCGAGGCTGCGCTCGCGCAGGAGGCGGTCAATTCCGAGCTCGATGGCCATGACGGTCATGAAGCACACTCCGTTCCCGCGGCTTGCGCCGAGGTGATCACCGGAATCACTTCGAACTCCACGAGATCGTCCCAATGCGACATCCACTCGCCGAGCAGTGCCTGGTCGTCGCACTCCATCACTTGGTAGCAGTGCTTCCGATCGGCCGTCACCCAGCTTGCAACGTAGCGCAGCCCCTCGGGCGCCATTCGTCCGGAGGCGCGGAAGCGGGCGTAGACCGGCGCAGCGTCGCCGCCGCGGAAGTGCTCGATGATCATGAATAGCATCCGGCGATGCTAGCGCGTCAGCCGGATGCGCTGACAAACTCACGGTGCACGCTGACAAACTCACGGCACGCGCTGACAAACTCACGACGCACGCTTAGTTTTTAAGCGCACACGCTTAGTTTTTAAGCGTACACGCTTAGTTTTTAAGCGTACACGCTTAGATTTTAAGCGTGCACGCTTAGATTTTCAGCGTGCACGCTTAGTTTTTAAGCGTGTACGCTTAGATTTTAAGCGTGCACGCTTAGTTTTTCAGCGCGCACGCTTAGCTTTTCAGAGCTCACGATGGCCTTTTCACGGCGCACGGAGGCCGTTTCAGCGCCGCAGCCGGTACCCGATCTTCCGCACCGTGAGGATGTGCCGCGGCCGCGCCGGATCGTCTTCGAGCTTCCGGCGCAGCTCGGCGATGTGCGTGTCGATGGTCCGGGTGATCACCGCGTCGGAGTAGCCCCACACCTGGCGCATCAGGGCGAGGCGCGGCACGGCCGCGCCGTCGCGGTCGTAGAGCGCGACGAGGAGCTCGTACTCCTTCGGCGCCAGCTCGACCGGCGCGCCGTGGCGCGAGACCGCGCGGGCGCTGCGGTCGATCTCGACCGCGCCGAAGCGGACGACGTCGCGCGGCTGCGGCGGCGCGTTCCGGCGGAACAGCGCCTCGATGCGGGCCAAGAGCTCGAGCAGCCCGAACGGCTTCGTCACGTAGTCGTCGGCGCCGAGCTTGAGGCCACGCACCTTGTCGCTCTCCTCGCCGCGCGCGGTCAAGATCAGCACCGGCATGGTCAGGTGCGCCGCGCGCAGCTCGCGCAGGACGCGGAAGCCGTCGAGCTCCGGCAGCATCAGGTCCAGCACGACCAAATCGGGCCGCGTCTGCATGGCGCTGCGCAACCCGGCGGCGCCGTCAGCCGCGACGTCGACCGCGTATCCCTCGATCTCGAGGTTGTTGCGCAGGCCGTACGCGAGGTCGGCGTTGTCTTCGACGATCAGCACCCGCTTCGTCATAGCGCCACCACGAAGCGCGCGCCGCCGCGCGCTCCCTCCTCCACGCGCACCCGGCCGCCGTGGAGCTCGACGAGCTCGCTCACGACGGAAAGGCCGATTCCCATGCCGGCGATGGCCCGGCCGCGCTCGCGGTCGAGGCGCTTGTAGCGCTCGAAGACCGCCTCGCGCTCGCGCGGCGGAATGCCGGGGCCTTCGTCGTCGACGAAGATCTCGCGGCCGTGGACGCCGACGCGCACGCGCTGCCCCGGCGGACCGTACTTCACAGCGTTGTCGAGGAGGTTGAGGACGATCTGGCGGACAGCCTCTTCGTCGACGTCGACGACCGACTCCTCGGCGTCGACTTCGACACTCACGCCGCGCGCGCGGGCGATCGGCGCAAAGGCGTCGGCGGTGGCGCGCACAATCCGGCCGAGGTCGTGCGGGGCGCGCGTGATGCGCAGCGTGCCGCGCTCGCCGCGCGAGAACTGCAGGATGTTCTCGACGAGATGCGCGAGCCGGCGGGTCTCCTGATCGATGATGGCGAGCGAGCGCCGCCGCTCTTCGTCGCCGCGCACGCGCTCGAGCAGCAGCGTCTCCGCGAACATCTGGATCTGCGTCAGCGGCGTGCGCAGCTCGTGCGAGACGCCGCTGATGAAGTCGGAGCGGAGCCGCGCCAGGGCCCGCTCGCGCTGCAGTTGCAGGACGGCCATGGCCAGGAGCAGCAGATTGACGGCGAGCATCGTGCCGTAGAGCGGCAGCGTGGAGCGCGGCAGCCCGCCGAGGACGAGGAGCGGCGCGACGCGGCGGTCGATCGAGGTCTCCAGCGTGAGACCGGCCAGCACGCCATCCGAGGATGTGAGATCGCGGCGGACGCCGAGCTGCGGGTCGAAGCGGCCGGCGGTCTCGAAGATCGTCGTCGCGCCGTCGCGAACGCGCACGAAGACGGCGGCGTTGCTCAGTTTTCCCTCGGCGATCGAGCGGGGTACGAGCGCGCGCATGCGCAGGACGTTGCGCAAGTACGGTGCGAACTGCCGCGGCTCCAGCTCGAGCGCGCCGATGACCGGCGGGAGCCCGTTCCGGCCGGCCACGCCGAGGTAGTACGTGGAGCCGCCGGCGCGAACGACCGAGGTGCGGTTCCGCAGCGCCGCGTCGAGATGCGGCCGCAGCGGCGCCGGCACGGCGCCGTTC
>DATELQ010000137.1:0-22089 GCA_035276475.1 Thermoanaerobaculia bacterium
TGAAACGGCGACGGCGAGTGCGGCTGACCGCATGCGGAACCTCCGTCAGTGCGTGTGCGAATGCGCGTGGTCGTGATCGTGGGGATGCCCGTGGCCGTGCGTGTGCCCTTCCATCCCGGCCTCCACCTGCGCCGCGACCTGGCGCGCCAGCTCGCGGAACGCGGCGGCGGCGGGGGACTGGGGGTCGAGCACGACGATCGGCTCGCCGCTGTCGCCGCCCACTACCACCTTCGGGTCGAGCGGCACCTCGCCCAGGAACGGCACGCCGAGCATCTCGGCCGTCTTCTTGCCGCCGCCGTGGCCGAAGATCTCCTCGCGCTCGCCGCAGTGGCGGCAGATGTAGTAGCTCATGTTCTCGACAATGCCCAAGACCGGCACGTTCACCTTGCGGAACATGGCCAGGCCTTTCCGCGCGTCGATCAGGGCCACGTCCTGCGGCGTCGTCACCACCACCGCGCCCGTCAGCGGCACCTTCTGCGTCATCGTCAGCTGCGCGTCGCCGGTGCCGGGGGGGAGATCGATGATCATGAAGTCGAGCTCGCCCCACTTCACGTCGGTGAGGAACTGGTCGAGCGCCTTCATCACCATCGGGCCGCGCCAGATCACCGGCGTGTCGGGATCGGTAATCAGTCCGAGGGACATCGTCTTGATGCCGTGGTTCTCCATCGGCATGATCTTCTCGTCCTGCTCGTCGATCACCGGCCGTCCGGCGATGCCGAGCATCATCTGCTGCGACGGACCATAGATATCGGCGTCGAGCATCCCGACCGTGTAGCCGAGGGAGCGCAGCGCGAGCGCCAGGTTCGTCGACACCGTCGACTTCCCCACCCCCCCCTTCCCCGAGGCCACGGCGATCTTGAAGCGCACCGCTTCGAGGAGTTGCGCGGGCGGCTGCGCACCCGTCGGCATCCCTGCCTGGCGGTTGCCGATGTCGAGCCGCACGTCGACGTCCGTCACTCCCTCGACCTTCCGCACGGCCTCCTCGGCGGTGCGCTTGAGCGTCGCGCCGACGGTCGGATTCTCGGTCTGGAACTGGATCGTGAAGGCGACGCGGCCGCCTTTGACCTCGAGGTCGCGGACGAAGCCGAACGAGACGATGTCGCGGGAAAGGCCGGGGAACTTAACGGTTTTGAGCGCGTCGAGCACCTGCTCTTGCGTTGCCATCCTGTTTCTCCTGTTTGAAGCGCTCGAACGACGCGGCGATGTGCGGGATTGCTTCTTCCGAGGTGTCGACGATCCGCACGATCTCGAGGTCGGGAGGGCTGGCCAGGCCGCGCTCCACCATCGTGCCGCGCGTCCACTCCAGCAAGCCGTGCCACATTGTACCGACGAGGATCAGCGGGTGCTCGCGCATGTGCTTGACCTGCAGGAGCTGCCAGACCATGAAGAGCTCCAGCGCCGTGCCGATGCCGCCGGGGAAGACGATGAAGGCCGACGACAGCCGGACGAAGTGGTGCAGGCGCGAGAAGAAGGTCCGGTGCCGGAAGACTTTGTTGACGAAGGGGTTGGCCTGCTCCTCGGTCGGCAGATGGATGGCCAGGCCGAACGAGCGGGCGTGGCTGTCGACCTGCCCCTCCATCGCGCCGGCGTTGGCGGCTTCCATGAGCCCGGGGCCGCCGCCGGTGACGATGTCGACGCCCATCTTGGCGAGCTCGTAGCTCAGCTTCTTGACGTCTTCGTAGATCGGATCGCCGCGGCGGATGCGCGAGCTGCCGAAGACGGAGACGCGGTAGTGCTCGACGCGCTCGGGCTGGATCTGGTCGAGATCGTTGATGGTCTCCCAGAGCTGGTAGATGGCTTTGTCGAGGACGTGCGTCGGATCGACGCCGCTCTGTTTTTTCTTCTGCTGCTCTTTGCGAAGGGTCTCGAGTTGTGGCGTGGTCGTGCGTTCCGGCATGGGGACCGCAGATTACTTCACAATCCAGACGTCCTTCGCAAACTCCTTGAGCTTCGGCTCGGCGGCGCGGGCGTCGGCCTCCGAGTTGAATTTGACGCGGACCTTGAACTGCCCGCCGGCGCGCTCGACGTAGGCAGTGGGAAAGCCCTTGTCGATGAGCGTGGCCGCGAGGGTCTCGGCGGTGTGCTGGTCGGTGGAGACGAGGAGCTGGGCGTAGACGGGGGTGCTTGGAGCCGTCTCGGCGGCCGGCCGTATCGCCGTCTCGGCGATCGGGGCGGGCGGAGGCGCGGTCGTGGTGGTCTCCGTGATCACGGGCGCCGCCGTGGTCGTCACCGTCGTATCGGTCTTCGGCTTGAAGTCGTCCGCTCCGAGCTCGACGATCTTCCCGTCGTTCCGCGGCTTGAGCACCGAGGCCTCGGTGATGACGGCCGGCTCCTTCTTCACGACCAGGCGGTCCTCCCCTTGCCCGCGGCCGATGACCAGGCCGAACGCGAACGACGCCGCGAGCGACAGCAGGAGCAGGACGAAGGCGACGAACGCCTGCCCGGCGGTGAGGGAGATCTCGTAGTGGGATTGATCGTCGGTGGTGTTGTTGATCGCTTCGTCAGACATCACGCCCTCCCCTTCATCACTTCGTCTGAGGCGCGGCCGGGGCCGCAGCGTTCCAGTTTGTGTGATAGACGACGCCGTTGTCAAAGTAGACCGCAGCGGCGCCGCCGTCGGACTTCGGGTAAATCCAGACGGAGAAGATCCGGCTGTTCTGCTCGACCTGCTTGATCCAGTCCTCGCGCGGGAGGCCGACGAGCTTGCGCACGTCGTCCTCTTTCATGCCGTTTTTGACGTTGGCGAAGCCGTTCATGGAGACGTAGCGGTGCTGCTCGACGTAGGCGATGCGCCCCTTGGCGTCGGCGTTCTCCGGGTCGACGGCCAGGGCCTCGCGGTACTTCGCCAAGGCCTGGTCGTAGCGCGAGAGGACGTTCATGTACTCGTCGCCGACGAGGATCTTCTCGCGGACGAGGATCTTCGCCGCGCGCGGGTCGTGGGTGCGGTCGAAGTACTCGGTGAGCTTGGTCATGAAGGTGGAGAGGACGTCGTCGACTTTGCGGTGGTTCTCGAGGTCGATCTCGATCATCTGCTTGCGCGAGGCGTTCGGCGGCGGCGCCGGCTGGGCCTTGCGCAGCGTCTCGATCCACGCGTAGTCGGCGGTGAGGAGGTTCCACTCGCGATCGTTCGGCTCGGTGGGGGGGCCGGTGACGGTGGTGCAGGCGGCGAGGAGGGCGGTGGCTATCAGAACGAGGAGGCGGTGGCGCATTGGACGGGAGTGATTTTACCGCTTCAGCCCCTCCACCAACCTCACCACCTCCCCCTCCATCGCCCCCCCGAACTCGCTCTTGATCTCGTAGATCCAGCCGTACAGCAGCTCGTTGAGCACGTTCTGCACGACGCTCGCTTGGTGCGCGGAGCCGGAGGCGATGAGGTTGTTGAGGAGCTGATCGAAGTCGAGGCGGGCCTCGTTCACGAGGTTCATGCCTGACAGGTACGGCAGAGTTTCGGGCGAGAGGTGGAGGACGACGCGGTCGACGAAGTCGTAGACGTGGTCGCCGATCTTCTGGAAGACCATGCCGAAGATGGTCTGGAAGATCGAGTTGTAGCGCTCTACGAGCCCTTCGAGCTCGTATTCGTTGAACTCGGCGGCGCGCTTCTCGTCGACGGCGGAGCTCTCCGCGTCCTGCACGAAGTTCACGGTCAGGAGTCCCCAGAGCGTGCGGCAGGTGATGAAGTTCGCGAGGTAACTGCGCCCGCAGAGCTGCTCGATCGTGGCCGGCTCCTCGGCCAGGAGCGCGAGGATGTGCGTCTCCTCGTCGGAGAGCTCCAGCGAGAACGCGCGCGTCTCCGCGCCGGGCGTCTGCTCGAAGAGCCGCTCGGGGCGGCCGAGGCCGCGGGTGATGAGCGACCAGTACTCGATGCCGCGGACGCCGTCGAGGATCAGCCGCTCCGTCGGCAGCGGCAGGGTGATGATCTCGTCCGGAAACTCGCTCGTGAACTCGACGTTGTAGCTGCCGGTGCGGTAGGCCATCGAGTTCAAAACGATCGCGCTGGCCTGCTTCTCCACCGCGCGGATCAACTCGTCGGGCTTGAGGTAGCCGAGCTCGCAGAGCAGCGATCCGATGCGCCGCGACACGACGAGCTTCTCCATGGCGTCGTTGTACTGCTGCAGGTTGAGCTCCCCCGTCCGCAGCAGCACCTCGGCGAGGCTCATGTCGGGATCGGAGCTCGACGCGAAGATGATCTTCCCGTCGCGGAAGTAGATCGTGTCATTGCGGCCGATGGCGTCGAGCGACACGATGCCGGTCTCGCCGGAGCGGACGAGGGAACGGAAAAGATCCGGCACCGTCGTCTCCGCGAGCGTGCCCTGGATCGAAAGATTGTCGTCGTTCATGACTCAGATCGTGGCCGGCCGCGTCACCGGCTCGACCGTGGCGACGCCGACGGCGTTCTTCGTCGTCGACTTCACCCGGTACATGGCCAGGTCGGCCTGGCGCACGAGATCGTCCTTGGCGACGCCGTGCGTCGGATACGTGGCGATGCCGAAGCTCGCCGTGATCGAGACCTCGATGTCCGGCTCGAGGCGGAACGCCGAGCCGATGATCGACTTGCGCACGCGGTTGGCGACGTTGATGGCCTGCTCCTGATCGGTCTGCGGCAGGATGATGCAGAACTCGTCGCCGCCGAAGCGGACGACTTTGTCGATGCCGCGCACGGCCGCCAGGATCCGCTTCGCCACTTCCTGCAGCGTGCGCGAGCCGGCGAGGTGGCCGTAGAAGTCGTTCACGGTTTTGAGCTCGTCGAGGTCGAGGAAGATGATGCTGCAGACCGACCCGTAGCGGCGCGAGCGCTCGATCTCCTCGTCGAGGTACGACTCGAAGAAGCGGCGATTGAAGGCCTTGGTGAGGTCGTCGCGCATGGCCAGGTCCTGGCTGCGCGTCAGCTGATAGATGTTGCCGAGGACGCTGGCGACGGCGCCGATGTAGCGCGAGACGTTCGCGGAGGCGTCGGCGTCGATGCGCTCGCCCGCCGCGAGCGGCACTTTGATCACGCCGACGAGGTCGTCCTCGACCTGCAGCGGGATGACGATCATGGCCTCGTCGCTGGCGAGCGACTCGCCCGAGGAGAGCGCGCGCTGCAGAAGGTTCTGCGGGATGCCGGGAAGGAACTCGCCGGTGTCGCGCACGTCGGCGTCGTTGGTGAAGCTGACGACGTAGCGCTCCAGCCGCGGATCGTGGATGAAGAGCGTGCCGCGGGCGAGACCGAGGAGGTTGAGGACCGTGCGCGTGATGCGCTCGGAGACGGCGGAGGCGTCGGTCATCGACATCAGCTCGGCGATCTGCGTGAGATACCCGACTTCGACTTCGAGCTGGCTGGCGTGAATGGCGGCCTCGGCGAGATCGATCGCAAAGGCGAGGTAGTTGGCGGGATCGTCGAGGAAGACGTCGCGCGGGACGCATATGCGCGGCGCGCGTTGTGCGCGCGTGTCGCCGCGCCCGAGGACGATGCGCGCGATCGCTTTGGGCGGCGCGGCGTCGTCGGAGTCGTCGTCGATGAGCGCGACGCGGCAGCCGTCCCGCGCCGCCCCGTCGGTTTCGAAGACGAAACCGGGACAGCGCTGGCGCAGCGTGTCGAGCAGGTCGGCCCGGCCGCTGTAAATCGCGATCGGCAATGGAGCCAAGCGGCTGATTCTACAATGCGCTTGCCGCCTCATGCGCGTTGCCCAGATCACACTCCGCCACGCCACGGAGTACGAAAAGAAGTGCCGGCGCGTCGACCGCGCGGCGCTCGCCGCCGAGCACGAGATCGTGGAGTCGCCGCGCGGCGCCGACGTCGTGCACGTCTACGGGGTGGGGGTGCGGCGGCCGCGGTTCTGGTCGCGCGTCGTTCCCATCACCCCATTAAAGGATGCGCAGGATGTGTACATCCCGGAGGCAATCGAGGAGCAGTATTTTGCACAGGACGCACCGGCTGGCGCCGGCGTCGGCGTGTACGTGCGGCGATCGGTCAAAGCGTTGATCGAGCAGACGCAGCACCGCCTCCACCGGACGCGCGACGACGTCGCGTGGCACCTTTTCGACCGCGTCCCGACGCCCGGCGACTTGGCGCAAGTTGCTGTCTGGCTTGACCCTGCCGTCGCGGACGACGATTTCGACGGCTTCGTCGCCGAGGCGCTGGCGGCCGGACGGATGGTCGTCGCGAGCCGTACTCCGATCAACGTCCAACGGCTGGAGAAGGGGCGCACCGGCTTTCTCGTTCCACCAGACGCAAACGAGATGACTCATGCGATACTTACCGCTCTGTTCAAACCGGAGGTCGGTCGTCCGAGGGTCGACGCCGCTCGACAGACAATTTCCAAATTTCAGCCCAGACAGCGCCTCCGGGCGCTGGTCGCCCTCTACGAACGCCTAAGGTCATGATCCGGCTCTTCGACGAACTTCCGAACCCGCAACGGCGCGCCCTCGACCTGGTTCGCGAAGTCTCCGCCGAGGAGAGTTGCCGGCCGTTTCTGGTCGGCGGGCCGGTGCGCGACCTCCTCCTCCACCGCGGGGTCATCGACGTCGACGTGACGCTCGAGGACCGCGCCTCGACGCTGGCCCGCGCGCTGGCGAAGCGGATCGACGGCCGCGTCCGCTCGTTCCCGCAGTTCCTGACGTACAAGGTGACGGCGCCGCAGCTGCCGGAGATCGACATCGCCACGGCGCGGAAGGAGCGCTATCGCCAGCCCGGCGCGCTGCCGACGGTGACGGAGGGGCGGCTGCGCGACGACCTGCTGCGGCGCGACTTCTCCATCAACGCCATCGCCCTCGACGTGATGAGCGGCGAGCTCCACGACCCCACCGGCGGCGAAGCGGACCTGCGCAACGGCGTCGTCCGCGTGCTCCACGACGAGTCGTTCGCCGACGATCCGACGCGGATCTACCGCGCGATCCGCCTGGCGAAGCGGCTCAACTTCACGCTCGACGCGCACACCGAGGAGCTGATGCGCGCGGCGATCGCGAGCGGCGCGCTGCAGACGGTATCGAAGGAGCGGATCTGGCGCGAGCTGTCGCTGGCGATGGAAGAGGCGGACGCGGCGGGGGTGCTGAGCGCGCTCGCCACCGGCGGCGCGCTGGAGGTGCTGTTCGGGACGCGCGACATCTCGCGCACGCGGCTCGACCTGGTGCAGCGCGAGCTCGCGAAGAACGCAGAGCTCGACCGCGAGGTGATGTACACGGCGGCGCTGCTGCACGGCAACGCGTCGCCGCTCGACCTCGAGGGCTCCGGCTTCTCGCAGAAGCGCGCGCGCAACGTCGTGCAGATCGCCAACGAGCTGCCGCGCTTTTCCGATGCGCTGTCCGAGGCAACGACGGACCGGCAGCGGTTCCGGATCTTGAAGCACGCGTCGCCGGAGATGCTCAGCGTCATGGCGGCGTCGCAGCCCGATCCGGTGGCGCGCTACCACGAGTTCCGCAAGTTCGAGCTGCCGCTGCGCGGCAACGACCTCGAAGTGCCGGGCGGGCCGCACATCGCCAAGGCGCTGGAGCGGACGCGCGAGGCGGTCTTCACCGGCGAGATCGCGCCGGCCGAGGCGCGTGACTTTGCGCGCGAGATGGCGATCAAGTATCTTGACCGCGAGAGCAAATGAGATTGAGGGGCTCCCTCGCTGCGCTCGGGATGACACTGCTGGCCATCCCTCTCTTCGCTCAACCACAACAACAGCCGCCGCACGGGATCGATCTCGTCGACCCGGCGCCGACGGGCGGGGCGATCGCGCCGCCGCTGCCGGAGAAGCAGCGCCGCCAGCTCAAGAAGCTCGACATCCCGGAGCTCTCCGGCGCGCGCCAGGCCCTCGGATCGCAGCTCGTCGACGGCCGTCTGCCGCGGCCGCTCATCGACTACGTCGCCACGGACTCGAAGATCGTGGAGCGGATCTCGTTCTTCGAAGGAGGGCTGGTGGTGATCGACGTCCGCGGCGGCGGCGCCACGATCCGCAAGCGGCTGATCCTTCCCGACGACGCGTTCAAGAATTACACGACGGCGATCACGGCCCAGACGCTGGCGGCGGTGAGCTCGGAGTCTCTGGCGCCGCCGCGCGACGGACGCCGCGCAACGCTCCGCGTGTACGACGCGGCGTCGCACTTCGTCGAGCGCGCGTACGACCCGATGTCGCGGCCGCCGAAGCGGATGTCCGATCAGGTGGTGCCGCTGCAGGATCTCCTCCGCGCGATCTACCAGGACCGCGACGTGACGAACTCGGTGTCGAATTACGCGCCGAAGGAAGGCGACGAGCTGGTCGGCGACGACAACCGCGTCTGGCGCGTCAAACGGGTGATCGAGGAGAAGATCGTCGTGCTGCAGTGCACGACGCAGCCGATGAGCATGTACGTCGACGTTCACGACCTGCACAACTACTTCATCGGAAAACCGCGCTAGATGTCGTCGCTGCGGATCACCGCCGGCACGTTGCGCGGGCGCCGCGTCGCGGTGCCGCCCATCGAGATCCGCCCAACGTCCGAGCGCGCGCGGCAGGCGTACTTCAACATCGTCGCGGAGCGCATCGCCGGCGCGCACTTTCTCGATCTTTTCGCCGGCAGCGGGGTCTTTTCGCTGGAGGCGGTGTCGCGCGGCGCGGCGTCGGCGACCGCGGTCGAGCGGGACAAACGCGCGGCCGCAGCGATCGGCAATCTGGCAAAGGCGTGGAGCGTGCCGGTATCTGTCGTGAACGAGGAAGCGGTCGCGGCAATACCTCGGCTCACCGACGTGTTCGACCTCGTCTACGCCGATCCGCCGTACGGCTACGAGCACTACGACGATCTGCTGCTGACGATCGACGATCGATTGAAGCTGCGCAACGACTCGATCGTGGTGATCGAGCACCGCCGTAAAACGGAGCCGTTCGCCGCGGAGCTCCGGCGGTTGACGCAGTTCCGGCGCGCGGAGTACGGCGACGTGGCCATGACGTTTTTCACGAAGGCAGAGAATGGTTGAAGTCCTGGAGATCACGCCGGAGCAGCTCGAATCGATGCTCGCCGAGGCCGACCCGCCGGCAGTGCTGGACGTGCGCGAGCCGTGGGAGCTGGAGATCTGCCGCATCGGCGGCGCGCAGGAGATCCCGATGAGATCGGTGCCACAGCGTTTGCAGGAACTGCCGCGAGAGCGCACGATCGCGGTGATCTGTCACGCCGGGGCGCGGTCGTACATGGTGGCGCAGTGGCTGTTGGCGCAGGGCTACGAGGCGGTGTCGGTGGCCGGCGGGGTGAACGCCTGGCCGGGCATGGCGAAGTACTGAAAGGGACGAATGGAACTCACGCTAGACGACGAAGGCACGCATACCCTGTTCGGCAATCACGACGAGAATCTGCGCCTGCTCGAGGACGAGTTCAACGTCAAGATCTCTTCGCGCGGGAACGAGATTTTCGTCAACGGCGCGGAAGGGAACGTTGCGCCGGTGCAGAAGCTGCTCGCGCAGATGCAGGAGCTCATCGAGCAGGGCTATCCGCTGAAGAAGTCGGACATCTCGACGGGCGTGCGCGTGCTACGCGACCGCCCCGAGGCGAATCTCATCGACTTCTTCACCGACGATGCCTTGGGCGCCGCAGTGCGCCGCGTCGTCACGCCGCGCAACGTCGCCCAGAAGCTCTACCTGCAGGCGATGCAGGACTATGACATCACGATCGCGATCGGGCCGGCCGGCACGGGGAAGACGTTCCTCGCGGTCGCCGCCGCCGCGGCGGCGCTGCAGGACAAGCACATCAAGCGCATCGTGCTCTGCCGCCCCGCCGTCGAAGCGGGCGAGCGCCTCGGTTTTCTCCCCGGCGACATCGCCGAGAAGGTGAACCCGTATCTGCGGCCGCTGTACGACTCGCTCTACGACATCATCGGCTACGACAAGGTCGACAAGCTGATGGAGAAGAACATCATCGAGATCGCGCCGCTGGCGTTCATGCGCGGGCGGACGCTCAACGACTCGTTCATCATTCTCGACGAGGCCCAGAACACGACGCCCGAGCAGATGAAGATGTTCCTGACGCGCCTCGGGTTCAGCTCGAGGGCGGTGGTGACGGGCGACGTGACGCAGGTCGACCTCCCCGAAGGGAAGAAGTCGGGGCTGCGCGAGGCGCGGGCGATCCTGAACCGGGTCGAGGGGATCAAGTTCTTCGAGTTCGGCGACAAGGACGTCGTCCGCCACCCGCTCGTGGCGAAGATCGTGGTGGCGTACGACCGCGCCGAAAAGGAACAGCAGAAGCAGTGAACGTGGACGTGAGCGGACCGGCCGTGCCGCGGCTGAGCCGGGCGTCGATTTCTTTATTCGTCGCGCAGGTGCTGCGCGCCGCGCGCGGCCGCTTCGCGGAGGTGTCGATCGCGTTCGTCTCCGACTCCGCGATGCGTCGCCTGAACCGCCAGTACCGCGGCAAGAACAAGACGACGGACGTGCTGACGTTCCCCGGCGACCGGCCGGATATCGTGATCTCGTTGGATCAGGCGCGGCGGCAGGCGGCCGACGAGAAGCACTCGCTGGCGACGGAGGTGCGGTACCTGATCTGCCACGGGCTGCTGCACGCGCTGGGGTATGACCATGAGACGGATGAGGGGGAGATGAACGCGCTGGAGCTGCGGGTGCGGCAGACGGTCGGGCTAGCGTAACGCGCTACGAGTCGAAGGCGATGATTCCGTCTTTCCAGAGCCGGTGGAAGATCAGCAATGCGTCGGGCTCGCGGATCGGGCTGATCTTGATCAGCGACCCGATGTCCCACTGCCCGTTCACGCGCGAGAGCATGAAGCCTTCGTTCGGCGTGAAGTTCATCTTGGCGATGTCTTCGAACGACTTCGCCACCTTCGGCACGCGCGAGTCGTTCAAGCCCTGCGAGCGAAGGTCGGCGACGATCACGGCCTCGGCGCCCTTGATCGCGCTGCGCACTTTCGGCTGGTTCGGGTCGAGATTCTCCGCGGCCTTGAGCAGCCGCTGGGCTTTCTCGTAGTCGCGGGCGCGCAGCGCCTGCTGCGCGCGGGTGAGCAGCGCCGTCACCTCGTCCTCCGGCGTCTCGGCGACGACGGGGATCTTCGCCGACGACACCTTCGACGTCGCGGCCATGGCCGCGGCCTTCTCCGGGGCCGGCTCGCGCAGCTCGATGTAGCCTTCGCGCACGAGGCGGTAGAGCGTCTCGGCGACGAGGAACGACGACGAGCGGCTCTCCAGCACCATGTCGGCGACGTTGCGCTTGCCGTCGATCGCCCCGACCACCGTCCGCTGCGCGTCGTCGAAGTGCAACTCGTCGGCGACCTCCTCGTCGACCGCCTTCATCACCGCCGGCACCAGGGCCTCGTTTGGAATCAGGAGGCGGATGCGCTGCCACTCGTCGACGCGGCGCGTCCCCTCCATGATGATGCCGGTGACGTCGACCTGCAGCGGGATCATCTCCTGCGTCGGCAGCTCATCGTCGGCGAAGCGGAACTCGCCGTCGCGCCAGAGGAAGATGTCGTAGATGGCCTCCTCGGCCTTCATCCGCATCAGCCGCTGCAGCTCCTCCTCGCTGATCACGTCGATCATCACCAGAATCTTGCCGAGGAGGATTCCGGACTCGGCCTGGACCTGCATCCCCTTCATCAGCTCCGGCTCGCTGATGTAGCCGTGGCTCATGAGGAACTGGCCGAGGTACTCGCGCGGATCGTTCGATGCGGAGGAGATCACGCGGCCGTTCTTGAAGAAGATCTTCTTCTCCACGGCCTTGTTGCTGACGACGAGCGTGCCGGTCTTCTGCCCGAGGCTCAGCCACTGGAGCAGGTCTCCGGGGAGCATCGTTTTGAGATTGCCGGCGACAGCCAAGGGACGCGAATTATAGTTGCTGCGTGACCGACAAACCCTACTTCGACGCCGCCGATCTCGCCGCCCGCGGCTTCGATCCCTCCGCCGACCTTGGCGAGCCCGGCCAGTTCCCGTACACGCGCGGGCCGCAGGCGTCGATGTACCGCGGCAAGCTTTGGACGATGCGGCAGTACGCCGGCTTCTCCACCGCCGTCGAGTCCAACCGGCGCTACCGGTACCTCCTCGAGCGCGGCACGACGGGGCTCTCCGTCGCCTTCGACCTGCCGACGCAGATCGGGATGGACTCGGACGACGCGCGCGCCCGCGGCGAGGTCGGCAAAGTCGGCGTGGCCATCGACTCGATCGACGACATGGAGACGCTGCTCGCCGAGATCCCGCTCGACAAGGTCTCGATCTCGATGACCATCAACGCGCCGGCGTCGATCCTCCTGGCCCTGCTCCTCGTCGTGGCGGAGCGCCGCGGCACGCCGTGGACGAAGCTCTCCGGCACGATCCAGAACGACATCCTCAAGGAGTACGCGGCGCGCGGGACGTACATCTTCCCGCCCGCGCCGTCGCTGCGCATCGTCACCGACATCTTCGAGTTCTGCGCTGCTGACGTGCCGCGCTGGAACACCATCTCCGTCTCCGGCTACCACATCCGCGAGGCCGGCTCGACGGCGGTGCAGGAAGTGGCTTTCACGCTCGCCAACGGCTTGCAGTACGTGCAGGCGGCGGTGGAGCGCGGGCTCGACGTCGACTCCTTCGCGCCGCGCATCAGCTTCTTCTTCAACGCCCACAACGATTTTCTCGAGGAGGTGGCGAAGTTCCGCGCGGCGCGGAAGCTGTGGGCGAAGCTGATGCGGGAGCGCTACGCGCCGAAGGACCCGCGGTCGCTGGCGCTGCGCTTCCACTCGCAGACGGCCGGCTCGACGCTGACGGCGCAGCAGCCGGAGAACAACGTCATCCGCGTGGCCTACCAAGCCATGGCCGCGGTGCTGGGCGGCTGCCAGTCGCTGCACACGAACAGCCGCGACGAGGCGCTGGCGCTGCCGACCGAGGAGTCGGTGAACATCGCTCTGCGCACGCAGCAGGTGCTGGCGTACGAGACCGGCGTGCCGCGGTTCGCCGATCCGCTGGCGGGGTCGTACGAGGTCGAGGCGATGACGCTCGACATCGAGCGCGAAGCGCGCGCGCTGATCGAGAAGATCGACGCGATGGGCGGCGCGCTCGCCGCCATCGAGTCAGGCTTCGTGCAGAACGAGATCGGCGAGTCGGCCTACAAGGCCCAGCGCGACATCGAGGAGAAGCGCGCCATCGTCGTCGGCGTCAACGACTTCGTCTCCGAGGCCGACGTCAAGCTGCCGCTCCTCATCATCGACGAGAGCGTGGAGCGCGATCAGGTCGCGCGGCTGCAGGCGTTCCGGGAGAAGCGCACGCGCGACTGGCGCGGCACGCTCACCGCGCTCGACACGGCCGCGCGCGAAGGCGGCAACCTGATGCCGCCGATCGTCGACTGCGTGCGCAAGGAATGCACGATCGGGGAGATCGTGAACACGCTGAAGACGACGTTCGGGGAGCACCGCGACCAGGGTTTCTGATCGCGGTGCTCCGAGAAATGAACGTCTAGCTGGCGCGGCGCCGCGCCGTCTGCGCCACCGTCACCGTCACCGTCGCCGTCGACGTATTGCCGCTGGCATCGGTCGACGTCACGGTGATCGTGTACGTGCGGTCCTGATTCGCCGTCCGCTCGGCGCGGAGCTGCAGCGTCAGGTCGCCGGTGATGACGTAGTCGGGGTTGGTGTTGCCGTCGCCCGGTCCGTTGATCGGCTGGTTCGACGTCACGCTGACGATGCGGTTCACCGGCGCGGTGTCGCAGTTGTCGACTGCCACGACGGCGATGCCGACGGCGACCATCTTGTGATTGTCGGGCCAGAGATTGTTCGGCGTCGCGGTGACGCTCTGGATCGTCGGCGGCGTCACGTCCTGCACCGTCACGTGGAACGAGCCGTGGGCGGTGTTGTGGTGCGCGTCGGTCGCGCTGCAGTTCACGGTCGTCGTGCCGAGGGCGAACGACGAGCCGCTCGGCGGCGTGCAGGTCACGCTGACGTTGCCGTCGACGAGATCCGTCGCCGTGGCGGTGTAACTCACGGTTGCGCTGCAGCTCGCGTCGGCGTTGACGGTGATGTCCGACGGCAGATGCAGCGCCGGCGGCGTGGTGTCGACCACGTTCACGTTGAAGAACAGCGTGGCCATGTTGTTCGCGGTGTCGTGCGCCGTGCACGTCACCTGGGTGGTGCCGAGCGCGAAGAGCGAGCCGCTGGGCGGCGCGCAGGTGACCGCGACCGGGCCGTCGAAGTTGTCGTTCGCGGTGACGACGAACGTCACGACCGCGCCCGACGGGCCCGTGGCCTCGGCCGTGACCGAGCCCGGAGCGGTGATGACCGGCGGCTGCGTGTCGCCCACGGTCACGTTGAACGAACCGGTGGCGAGGTTGCCGGAGGAGTCGAAGGCGCGGCACTGCACGACCGTCACGCCGTCGGGGAAGAGCGAGCCGGTGGGCGGATCGCAGGTGATCGCAACGTCGCCGTCGACGTTGTCGGTCGCGGTGGCGGTGTAGTTGACTTCCGTCCCGGCCGGGTTACCGGACGACGGCACGTTGACGGCCGTAGGCAGGTGCAGCACCGGCGGCGTGACGTCGATCACGATGACGAAGAACGTGCCGAAGCTCGAGTAGCCGCGCGAGTTCGTCGCGGTGCACTCGACCGCGTTCCGTCCGATCGGGAACGTGAAGCCGGACACCGGCGTGCAGACGGCGTTGAACGTGCCGTCGACCGAGTCGGTCGCGGTGACCACGTAGGTCACGACCGCGCCGGCCGGCGAGGTCGGGGAGACGGTGATGTCCGCCGGCAGCGTCAGCCGCGGCCGCGGATCGGAGATGACGGTGATGGTGAAGCTGCCGGTCGACGAGCCGCCGAAGATGTTCGTGGCCGTGCAGTGGACGGTGGTCGTTCCGATTGGGAAGAAGGCACCCGAGGCGGGGCTGCAGACGACGGTGGCGTCCTGGTCGGCGCTGACGTCGTAGGCGACGCCGATGCCGCTGGTGTTGTCCGCGATGACGGTCATGTTACCGGGCAGCGTCAGCGTCGGCGCAGGCGGCACGCCGACCGACACCTGGAACGAGGCAAAGGACTCGTTGTCGCTGAGGTCGGAGGACGAGCACTGCACCGTCGTCACGCCGGCCGGGAACGTCGTGCCGGAGGCCGGCGAGCAGGTGACGGGCCGCGCGCCGTCCACCGCGTCGACCGCGGTGACGCTGTAGCTGACCGGATTCGTCGTCGTGAAC
The DNA here is from genome assembly GCA_035276475.1 of Thermoanaerobaculia bacterium. Taxonomy (GTDB): domain Bacteria; phylum Acidobacteriota; class Thermoanaerobaculia; order Gp7-AA8; family Gp7-AA8; genus DATDFB01. The sequence continues at coordinate 15,076 of DATELQ010000137.1, forward strand.
GGCGCCGGAACCGTGATCACCGGGCCGGTGGTGTCGCCGACGAAGACTTTGAACGATCCGTGCGAGGAGCCGAAGCTGTCGGTCGCGGTGCACGACACGGTGGTCGTGCCGAGCGCGAACGTGGTGCCGGACGCCGGCGTGCAGCTGATGACCGGAGCCGGCGGCGGATCGACGAAGCTGAAACCGTTCACGAGATCGGCGAAGTTGACGACCGCACCGGCGGCGCTCGTGGCCTCGGCGGTGACGACTTCCGGCACGTTGATGATGGGCGGCAGGTTGGCGAAGATGGTGAGCGTGGCGCTGCCGTCCGTGCGGACGGTCTCGTCGTTGTCGATGAAGACGACGCTCACCGTCCACAGTCCCGGCTGGTCGGTGACGCTCAGCGGCACTTCGGCGGTGATGTTTTCGGAGTTGGCCGTATTCGCCAGCACCTCGGCGACGCCGCCGTCGGTGAAGGTGAAGTCGACGAGCGTTGCCGCCGTCCCCGGCCGGAAGCTTCCGGAAACCGTGAGGATCTGCCCCTCGGTGTTGTAAGCGATTCGGCTGGGCGAAATCGTGATCTGCGCAGCCGCGACCACGGGGAAAAGCAGAAACAGCGCTACGAGGAGTTTGCGCATGCTGGACCCTCTCTCTCAGGTTGTCCGGGAAACTGGTTCGCGCAGTCTACACCGAAGTCGCCAATAAGTTGCAAGATTCGGATTTGTAAATCGTTGTTGCGGCTGGCTGCGGCGGCTCCTCTCCTATAATCCGCGCCGCATGCCCGCGGCCCGCCTGATCCTCGAAGATGGCGCTGTCTACGAAGGGGAGAGCTTCGGCTCCGCCGCGAACGCCATCGGCGAGGTCGTCTTCAACACGTCGCTCACCGGCTACCAGGAGATCGCCACCGATCCGTCGTACCGCTTCCAGATCGTGGTGATGACCTACCCCCACATCGGCAACTACGGCGTGGAGGCGGCGGTGGAGCAGAGCGAGGAGCCGCAGGTGGCCGGCTTCGTGGTGCGCGACGTGATCGACGAGCCGTCGAACGCGCGCGCGCAGATGTCGCTCGCGGCGTACTTCGAGCGGACGCGCATCACGGCGATCCACGGCGTCGACACGCGCGCGCTCACGCGGCACATCCGCAGCCAGGGGGCGATGCGCGGAATGATCACGACGGAGTCGCACCGCGCGGTCGACGACGTGGTCGCGGAGATTCGCCGCGCGCCGTCGATGAGCGGGCTCGATCTCGTGCAGCGCGTGACGACGCTGCGGCCGTATCCGTTCGAGGAGGTGAACGGCGGCGAGCGCCGCATCGCCGTCTACGACTTCGGCGTGAAGCGCGACATCCTCCGGCACATGGCCCAGAGCGGCTGCGACGTGACGGTCTACCCCGCCACGACACACGCCGACGAGATTCTCGGCGGCCACTTCGACGGCGTGGTGCTCTCGAACGGCCCCGGCGATCCGGAGCCGGTGACGTACGCGCAGGAGAACATCCGGATGCTGGTCGGTAAGGTGCCGCTCTTCGGCATCTGCCTGGGCCACCAGCTCCTCGGCCTGGCCCTCGGCGGCCGCACGTACAAGCTGAAGTTCGGCCACCGCGGCGGCAATCATCCGGTGAAGGATCTGCGCAGCGGCCGCGTGGAGATCACGTCGCAGAACCACGGCTTCTCCGTCGACGCCGATTCGCTGAGCGAGAACGACGTCGAGTACACGCACATCAATCTCAACGACCAGACGCTGGAAGGGTTCCGCCACCGGCGCGAGCCGGTTCTCGCGGTGCAATACCATCCGGAGGCGGCGCCCGGCCCCCATGATTCGTTTTACCTCTTCGGCGAATTCGTTCGCATGATCGACGACTTCAAGTCGTGAATCTGCCGCTCACCATCGCCTGGCGCTATTTGCGTCGCCCGACCGACGCGCTCGTCTCCGCCGTCGGCATGGTCTCGGTGCTCGGCCTCATCATCGGCGTGATGGCGCTCGTCATCTCCATGGCCCTCATGACCGGCTACCGCCGCGATCTGCAGCGCAAGCTCCTCGGCGGCAACGCGGAGATCTTCGTCTACTCGATCGGCGCGCCGGTGGCCGACCGCGAGGCGCTGCTGCAGACGATCCGCGCCACGCCGGGCGTGGCCGAGGCGTCGCCGGTGCTTTTCCAGCACGCGCTGGTGACGACGGAGCGCAGCTCGACGGGCAGCGAAGTGATGGTCAAGGGCATCGAGCCGCAACGCGCGCGCGGGACGCCGATGATCGCGCGCATCGTCGGCCCGCGCGGCCGCTTCGACACCAGCGAAGGCGAGGCCGGCGTCGCCGTCGGCCAGTACCTGGCGAAGAAGCTCGGCGTCGCCCGCGGCACGTCGATTGCCATCACGGTGCCGAGCGACAACAGCGGCAGCTTCATGCCGCGCACGCAGTCGTTCGTCGTCACCAACGTCTTCGCCACCGGCTTCTACGAGTACGACGCGCGCTGGCTCTTCATCGACTTGGGCGACGCCGAGCGCCTCATGAACGCGCCGCACAGTGCGAATCTCGTCGAGGTGAAGCTCGAAGACGGCGCGTCGCTCGACGGCACGATCGCCGCGCTCGGCCAGCGCCTCGACGCCCGCCGCTACGGCATCAGCGACTGGCGCGACCTCAACCGCCAGCTCTTCTCGATGCTGAAGCTGCAGCAGATCGTGCTGTTCATCGTGATCGGGCTGATCGTGTTCGTGTCGACGTTCAACATCGTCTCCACGCTGATCATGACGGTGCACGAGAAGCGGAAGGAGATCGGCATTCTCTCGTCGATGGGAGCGAGTCCGCAGCTGGTGCGGCGGATTTTTCTCTGGTACGGATCCCTCGTCGGCATCGCCGGTACGGCCGCCGGCGTGCTCCTCGGCGTGGCCATCTGCTGGGTGATGACGCGCTACAACCTGCTGTCGTTCCCGCAGGAGATCGCCGAGGTCTACTTCGTGTCGTCGATCCCGTTCATCACCGAGTGGCAGGTCGTGGCGCTCATCGCCGCGTTCGCCATCGCCGTCTCGTTCTTCGCCACGATCATTCCGTCGATGCGCGCGGCACGGATGAACGTAGTGGAGGCATTGCGGCACGAATGAGCGACTTGCAGTAGCTGCAACGTCGCTGAAATTTTTTTTCGTCAATCCGGTCAACGATTTGGCTCTGCTTCAGCCCGTCCGCCGCTCCTCGGCCAGGCATCGAAGCAGCACTGACGCCCCGCCGTTTCTGCCCCTATCGCGTTCGCCCATTCGTTGTCGCCCACGCCGTTACGACGCCAAAAGGAGTGGCTATGCCGCACACCCGAGTCGCCGCATTTGTGGTCGCTATCGCCCTCGCTGTCTTTCCGCTCGCCGCCGCCGACACGAAACCGGACGGCTTCACCGGGACGGATCTGATCGTCCCCGCCGCCGGCCAGATTCAAGGGGCGAGTGGTCTCTTCACGACGTCGATCTGGGTCACGAATCCGACGTCGACGACGGTGTCGTACGAGTTGCGCTTCTTGCGCGCCGGCCAAAGCAACGCGAGCCCGGCGACGGCATCTGACACGATCGGGCCGGGTCAGACGAAGGTGTACGAGAACGCGGCGCAGAGTCTCTTCGGGCAGACCGGAGTGCTGGGCGCGATCCGCGTGGTGTCGACGGGCGAGTTGTTCGTCTCCGCGCGCGTGTTCAACCAGGCGCCGGGCGCGACGCCGAATGAAGCGCGCGGGCTTCTCTACTCCGCCGTGCCGTCGGCATTCGGCATCGGACCGGGCGAGAGCTCGCTGCTGCAAGGGGTGAATCAGGGCGGCGACTACCGCTACAACGTGTTCCTGGTGGAGTCGACGGGTGCCCCGGCGTCGGTGACGCTGCGCGTGCGCGACGCCGCCGGCACGATTGTCTTCAGCGGGACGTTTGACCTCGCGGGCTACGAGCAGCGCCTGATCAGCGTCGGCGCGCTCGTGCCGACGACGATTCTGCACGGCAGCGTCGAAGCAGTGCAGGCGGGCGGCAACGGCCACATCGTGCTGGCCGGGTCGCTGATCTCGAACAGCAGCGGCGACTCGACCGGGTTCGAGATGGCGTTCCGCTTCGGGACGATCCGCTCGGTGATCGCCGGGCCAGGACTGACGGGCGGCGGAACGAACGGCGACATCACGCTGCAGATCGCAACGGGCGGCGTGACGAATTCGATGCTGGCCGCGGGCGCGGTGACGCGCGACAAGATCGCCGCCGGCCAGGTGGTGCGGTCGCTCAACGGCTTGACGGATGACATATCGCTCGTCGCCGGCACGAACGTGGCGATCACAAAGGACACAGGCGCAAACAATCTCGTGATCTCCGCGAGCGGCGCAACCGGACCGCAAGGACCCGCCGGCCCTGCCGGCGCCACGGGCGCCGCAGGTCCCATCGGCCCGACGGGTCCGATTGGGCTCACCGGTCCAACAGGCGCAGTGGGTCCCGCCGGCGCGACCGGCGCCACGGGCGTAGCCGGTGCGGTGGGTCCGACAGGTCCGATCGGGCTTACCGGTCCGACAGGCGCGGTTGGCCCTGTCGGCGCGACCGGTGCCACGGGCGTTGCTGGTCCGACGGGTCCGATTGGACTTACCGGAGCGGTTGGTCCCACGGGCGCGGTTGGTCCGGTCGGCCCGACTGGCGCCACGGGGTTGACCGGTGCTGCCGGTCCGACGGGTCCGATCGGTCTTACCGGTGCGGTGGGTCCCGTCGGCGCGACTGGTCCTACCGGATTGACCGGTGCTGCCGGTCCGAGTGGGCCTGCTGGCCCCGCGGGTGCTGCCGGTCCGACCGGTCCGATCGGTCTCACCGGGCCCGCCGGCGCAACCGGCGCTACGGGCGCTGCTGGTCCTGCGGGCGTGACAGGCCCGATTGGCCTAACCGGTGCCGCTGGTCCTGCTGGCGCAACGGGGCCGATCGGATTGACCGGTCCTGCGGGTCCGAGTGGTCCTAGCGGTCCCGCCGGCGTCGCTGGCCCGGCTGGCGCAACTGGACCGATCGGGTTGACCGGCGCTGCCGGTCCTACCGGCCCAATTGGTCTTACCGGTGCCGCCGGTCCGGCCGGCGCTACGGGTCCCATCGGATTAACTGGTCCTGCGGGTCCGAGTGGGCCTAGCGGTCCCGCCGGTGTCGCCGGTCCGGCTGGCGCGACTGGCCCCATCGGTCTTACCGGTTCTGCCGGTCCTGCCGGCGCAACGGGTCCCATCGGATTGACCGGTCCTGCGGGTCCGAGTGGTCCTAGCGGTCCTGCCGGTGTCGCCGGTCCGGCTGGCGCGACTGGCCCCATCGGTCTCACTGGCGCTGCCGGTCCGACCGGCCCGATTGGTCTTACCGGTCCTGCCGGCGCAACCGGCGCTACGGGCGCTGCTGGTCCTGCGGGCGCAACTGGCCCGATCGGATTGACTGGCCCTGCCGGTCCGAGTGGTCCTATCGGACTTACCGGTCCCGCTGGCGCAACTGGCGCCACGGGCGCTGCTGGTCCTGCGGGCGCGACTGGCCCGATCGGATTGACTGGCCCCGCCGGTCCGAGTGGTCCCATTGGACTTACCGGTCCTGCTGGCGCAACTGGCGCCACGGGCTCTGCTGGTCCTGCGGGCGCGACAGGGCCCATCGGCTTGACCGGCCCTGCTGGTCCGAGTGGTCCCATCGGCCTTACCGGTCCCGCTGGTCCTTCTGGCGCGGCTGGTCCGGCCGGTGCGACTGGCCCGATTGGTCTCACCGGTGCTGCCGGTCCGGCCGGCGCGACGGGTCCCATCGGATTGACCGGTCCTGCGGGCCCGAGTGGTCCTAGCGGTCCCGCCGGTGTCGCTGGTCCTGCGGGCGCAACTGGCCCGATCGGTCTCACGGGTGCTGCCGGCCCGGCGGGTCCGACCGGCGCGACTGGCCTCACCGGTCCTGCTGGTCCTTCCGGCGCGGCCGGTCCTGCTGGCGCAACTGGTCCAATCGGTCTCACCGGTGCCGCCGGTCCTGCCGGCGCGACTGGTCCCATTGGATTGACCGGTCCTGCGGGCCCGAGTGGTCCTAGCGGTCCCGCCGGTGTCGCCGGCCCAGCTGGCGCAACTGGCCCGATTGGTCTCACTGGTGCCGCCGGTCCTGCCGGCGCAACTGGTCCCATCGGCCTGACTGGTCCTGCGGGCCCAAGTGGTCCCGCCGGTGCTGCCGGTCCGGCTGGCGCGACAGGCCCGATCGGTCTAACCGGTGCTGCCGGTCCGGCCGGCGCGACGGGCCCAATCGGATTGACTGGTCCTGCGGGTGCCGCGGGTCCCGCGGGTCCGACCGGTGCTACTGGCCTCACTGGTCCTGCTGGTCCTAGCGGTCCCCCCGGTGCCGCCGGTCCAGCTGGCGCGACTGGCCCGATCGGTCTTACCGGTGCTGCCGGTCCGGCCGGCGCAACGGGCCCAATCGGATTGACTGGTCCTGCGGGTGCAGCCGGTCCGGCCGGTGCCACTGGTCCCATCGGATTGACCGGTCCTGCGGGTCCGAGTGGTCCCATCGGCCTCACCGGTCCCGCTGGTCCTTCTGGCGCGGCTGGTCCGGCCGGTGCGACTGGCCCCATCGGACTGACTGGTCCTGCGGGTGCAGCCGGTCCGGCCGGCGCAACTGGTCCCATCGGATTGACCGGTCCTGCCGGTCCTAGTGGTCCGGCGGGTGTCGCTGGACCTGCGGGCGCAACTGGTCCGATCGGTCTCACGGGCGCAGCCGGTCCGGCTGGCGCAACAGGACCGATCGGATTGACTGGCCCTGCTGGTCCGAGTGGTCCTATCGGCCTTACCGGTCCCGCTGGTCCTTCTGGCGCGGCTGGTCCGGCGGGTCCCGCCGGCGCGACCGGTCCGATTGGTCTTACCGGCGCAGCGGGTCCGGCTGGTCCGACCGGTGCCACTGGCCTCACCGGTCCGGCCGGCGCAACTGGTCCCATTGGATTGACGGGCGCAGCCGGCCCGGCCGGCGCGACCGGTCCCATCGGATTGACTGGCCCGGCGGGTGCCGCCGGTCCGGCTGGTCCGACCGGCGCAACTGGCCTCACGGGTCCTGCCGGCGCAACTGG
>DATELQ010000138.1:0-13762 GCA_035276475.1 Thermoanaerobaculia bacterium
TCGCTACGATCTGTTTCATTCAGGCCCCCAAGCGAAATATCGAAGCTGGAATCCCAGCGCGCGGCCGTCGTCGCTCGGCGTGTAGGTCTTGTCGACGACGATCTCCAACGTGCTCGGCGCGCCGTTCGGATGATTGCCGTGATAGTCGCGCTGCCAATGCTCCACGGATGGCACGAAGCGGTCGAGGATGTCGCCGTTGAGCATGATGGTGACGTTCGGCTTCTGCGGCAGGAGCTCGGCGGGGAAGTTCCCCTCCAGGCGCAGCACCGTCTCGCCGCTCGCGGCGGGAAGGCGCGTCACCGAGTGGCCCGACATCCATCGCCACTCGTCGACGTCCGACCGCTCCGCCTGATACCAGCCGGAGACGAACTGCGCCTGCCGCGTCACGGGCTCGAGCGCGACGTCGAAGTAGTGCCGCCGGGCGATGCTCCAGAGCTGGTCGCGCGTGCGATGAAAGACGTAGCCGCTCGGCTTCGTCAGGTCGATCTCCGCGAGGAGCCACGGGCGGCGGTTGCCGATGGAGAGCGGCAGGGCGCGCTCGTCGAGGACTTTGACGTACGGCCGGTTCGGCGCGAGCACCTGCATGAACGGATGCATGGCCACGCCGACGAAAAGGTCGTCGCGGCGCGGGTCGAGGCTCTCGACCGCGTGCACGCCGAGGACCGTGGGCGCGTCGCTGCGGCGGACGGCGGCGAACGACGGCACGGCCCAGACCGCGAAGCCCAGTGCGAACGCGCCGCCGAGGAGGTACTCGACGGCGGGGCGGTGGCGGGCGATGCGGGCGATGCCGTCGGCTGCGAAGATCGCGAACATCGGGATGTAGCCGATGGAGAAGCGGCTGATGGAGAAGCGGTCGAGCATCAGCCAGGCGCTGATGGCGAACGGGCCGAAGATCAGGAAGTTGATCAGCATGGCGCGGTTGCGCTCGCGGATCGCGCCGGCGATCGACACCGCCACGAAGATCGAGATGAGGATGCCGAGCGGCGTGCAGTCGTACTGCTTGATGAAGAAGCGGTCGAAGAGGCGCCACAGCGGCGGGCGGTCGGGGCTGCGGAAGGAGTCGACGTGGCTGATGTAGTCGCCGTGCGCGCGCACCGCGCTCATGTAGCCGTCGAACGAGCCGGTGGCGGCGATGGCGCCGCCGAAGGCGACGACGATGACGACGATGCCGATCAGCGCCGCGAAGACGACGTCGCGCCACGACTCCTTTGCGCGATACCACGTTGCAATGAGTCCAGGCGCCAAGCCGATCATCAGGTTCTGCGGCCGGATCCCTGCGGCGAGCGCGAGGAGAAACGCGCCGAGGAGATACGACTCCGCGCTGCGGCAGCCGCGCAGCAGAAACGCCGCGGCGAAGATGACGAGGACGATGGAGGCGACGTCGCTGAACGCGGTGCCGCCGAAGAACCAGACGTTCGGAAAGAACGCGCAGAGCGCGCCGGCGATGGTGGCGGTGGGGAAGCGGAGCTTGAGCTCCCGCGCGAGGAGGAACATCGCCGGAAAAAGGAGGATGCCGGCAGCGAGGTTGATGGCCTGCAGGGCGCGGAAGTCGCTGTGGATGACGAGGCGGACGATGCGCCCGAGGCCGATGTAGACCGGAAAGCCGGGCGGGTGGGGATGGTGCTGGGTGACGTCGTACGAGCGCATGCCGAGGCAGAAGAGCGCCTCGTCCCAATCCCACAGGGAGCGGGCCATGGCCGCGAAGCGCGAGATCGCGCAGACGGCGGTGACGCTCCAGAAGATGATTCGTTCGCGCGGCGTCGCCGTCAACGTCAGGATGACGATCTCCGGTAGGCGTCGTAGAACTTGCCGTCGCGCTCCGCGAGCCGCCGCAGCGGCGCCGTGGCGATGAAGCGCGCGCCGTGGCGCGACGACAGCTCGTCGAGCCGCGCCAGGATGTACGGCGTGCCCAGCGAGTCGGCGTAGCGCAAGAGGCCGCCGCGGAACGGCGGGAAACCGGTGCCCATGATCATGGCCAGATCGAGCTCCGGCGCCGAGGCGACGATGCGCTCGTCGAGGATGAGCGCGGCCTCGTTGATCATGGCCAGGAGCATCCGCTCCACCACGGCGTTCGCGTCGGCCTGCTTCGGCGAGCGGATGCCGAGGACTTTGTAGACGCTCGGGTCCGGCCCCTGGCGCTTGCCGCCTTGATAGAGATAGAGGCCGCGCTCGTTCTTCTTGCCGTACCGGCCGTCGGCGTAGAGCTTCTCCACGACGCCCGAAGGCTGCATGCGGTCGCCGAACGCGCCGCCGAGGATCTTGGCGACCTTCGCGGCGACGTCGATGCCGACTTCGTCGAGGAGCGCGGCCGGTCCCATCGGCATTCCGAAGTCGACCATGGCCTTGTCGACGCTCTCGATGGAGCTCCCCTCCTCGAGGATGAAGCCCGACTCGTTCATGTACGGCCCGAGGATGCGGTTGACGACGAAGCCGGGGCCGTCGTTGCAGTAGACGACGGTCTTGCCGAGCTTGCGCGCGAAGTTGGCGACGGTGACGAGGGCCTGCTCGGAGCTCTTGGCGCCGCGGATGACTTCGACGAGGGGCATGCGGTCGACGGGGTTGAAGAAGTGCATGCCGACGACGTTCTCGGGATGCTTGGCGTTGGCGGCGATGTCGGTGATCGGGATGGTGGAGGTGTTGGTGGCGAAGACGGCGCCGGGCTTGGCGATGCTCTCGAACTCGGCGAGCACCTGCCGCTTGACGTCGACGTTTTCCACGACGGCCTCGACGACGGCCTCGGCGCGCTCAAAGCCGCTCCAGTCGGTCGTCGCAGTGATGCGGGCCATCTTCCGCTGCATCTCGCCCTTGGTCATCCGCCGCGTGTCGACTTTGCGCCGCCAGATTTTCGACGCGGCCTTGTAGCCGCCGGCGATGGCGTTCCAGTTGATGTCGCGCATGCGCACGTTTGCGTCGGTCTTGTCGGCGACGATGTAGGCGATGCCACCGCCCATGACGCCCGCGCCGAGGACGCCGGCCTCGGTGACCTCGACCGGCTTGGCGTCGAAGCGCTCCTTCTTCGCATCCTCCATCATGAAGAAGAGGCGGACGAGGTTCTGGGCAACGTCGCCCTGCACGAGCGGCACGACCTGCTCGACCTCGGCGGCCAGCCCGCGCTCGACGCCGCCCGACATGCCGGCCTCGATGACCTCGAGGGCCTTGAGCGGCGCCGGGTATTGGCCGTGCGTCTGCGCCAGGACGGCCTTGCGCGCCTTGCTGAAGATGACGCCGCGCGCGAGGGGATTCGATTCGATGTAGAACTTCGTGCGCGTGCCGCCGCGGCGCTTCCCCTTCGTCGAAAATTTCTTGGCGACGTCGAGGAGGATCGGGCCGGGCACGACTTCGTCGACGAGTCCCAGGCGTTTGGCGCGCTTTCCGTCGACGGCTTTGCCGTTCAAGATGATGTCGAGCGCCGCGGGGAGTCCGATGAGGCGCGGGAGCTTCGTGGCGCCGCCCCACGCCGGGAAGATGCCGAGCTTCACTTCGGGCAAGCCGATCTGCGCCTTCGGGCTGTCGGACATGACGCGCCAGTCGCAGGAGAGGGCGAGCTCGCAGCCGCCGCCGAGGCAGGCGCCGTTGATCGCCGCGACCTTGACGGCGGGGAGCTTGGAGAAGCGGTGCAGCGTCTGCTGCCCGAAGCGGACGTACTCGCGCGCCTGCTCCATCGACGTCGCTTTGCTGAACTCGGAGACGTCGGCGCCGGCGATGAAGATCGATGGCTTGCCCGAGGCGACGACGATGCGCTTGATGTCCGTCGCCTGTTCGAGCTCGTCGACGACGGCGGCGAACTCAGTCATCACACTCGAGGAGAACTTGTTGATTTTCTCGCCGGGCAGATCGAACCAGACGACGGCCAGGTCGCCTTCGCGCTCGATGCGGAAGGCGTTCGCGGCGCGCGCCGGCGCCGCCTCCAGGGGGGCGGTGGTCATGCTTGTTTCGCTTCCCGCTCTTCGTCGAGGTCGCTGGCGTAGAGCTGATCGATGACGTCCTTGTACTTTTTGTCGATGTTCTTCCGCTTCACCTTCAGCGACGGCGTGATCTCGTCGTCGTCGATGGTGAAGTCGCGCGGCAGCAGCGCGAAGCGGCGGATCTTCTCCTGCCGGTCGAGGTTCTTGTTGAAGCGGTCGAGCTCCTCCTGATAGATCTGCTTCACGCGGTCGTTCTGCACGAGCTCCTGCCGCGAGTCGAAGCGCAGGCCCAGCCCCGCGGCGTCGCGCTCGAGCTTCTCGAAGTTCGGGACAATGAGGCAGGTGAGGAACTTCCGCCGGTCGCCGATGAGGACCGGCGTGCCGATGTACGGGGAGCTCTTGAGCAGCGCCTCGAGCGGCTGCGGAGCGATGTTCTTGCCGTAGGCGTTGATGATGATGTCTTTCTTGCGGTCGGTGATGCGGAGGTAGCCTTCGCTGTCGATCTCGCCGATGTCGCCGGTGTGGAACCAGCCGTCTTTGTCGATGGCCTGCGCCGTGGCCTCGGGGTTGTTCCAGTAACCCTTCATGATGTGCGGGCCGCGCGAGAGGATCTCGCCGTCGTCCGCGATCTTGACTTCGACGCCGGGGATGACCGGGCCGACGGTACCGATCTTCCGCTTGGCCGGGGTGTTGACGGAGATGACGGGCGAAGTCTCGGTGAGGCCGTAGCCTTCGTAGATCTCCAGCCCCGCGCCGATGAAGAACGCGGCGAGCTCCGGCGAGAGCGGCGCGCCGCCGGAGAAGACGAACTGCACGTTGCCGCCGAGGCGGCCGAGGATTTTCTGGAAGACGAGCTTGTCGGCGACGGCGGATTTGACCTTGAGGCCGACCGGCATCGACGTCCCGTTCACGCGGTACGGCAGCCGCTCCTCGGCGATCTTCAGCGCCCAGTAGAAGATTTTCTGCCGCGCGGCCGGGTATGTCGCGACCTGGTCGAGGATCCGCGCGCGCATTTTCTCGAAGAGGCGCGGCACGGCCGCGAAGAAGTGCGGCTTCACTTCCTGCAGGTTGTCGCCGACTTTGTTGACGTTCTCGGCGTACGCGATGGTGCAGCCGAAGGTGAGGAAGCAGTAGTCGGCCATCCGCTCCAGGATGTGCGAGAGCGGGAGGATGGAGAGCCCGACGAGGCCGGGCTTGATGGGCAGGACTTTGAGCCCGGTGGCGACGTTGCTGGCGATGTTGCCGTGCGCGAGCATCGCCCCCTTCGGATTGCCGGTGGTGCCCGACGTGTAGACGAGCGTGGCCAGGTCACCGGGGCGGCTGGCGTTGCGGATCTCGTCGAAGCGGCGCCGGTTCTCGGCATCGTCCGCCGCCCGCCCCTTGACGACGAGCTCCTCCCACGTGATGACGCCCTCGGGCCGCGGCTCCGGCGGATCGCAGACGATGACGTTGTGGACGGAGGGACAGTGGTCGCGGATCTCCTGGATTTTCTGGAGCTGCTCGGGCGTGGAGCAGATGACCGCGACGGAGCCGGAGTCGTTGACGATGTACTCGATCTGCCACCCGAGCAGGGTCGGGTAGATCGGCACGGTGACGGCGCCGTTAGCGAGGATGGCGAAGTCGCCCATCGCCCACTCGGGCCGGTTCTCCGAGAGGATGGCCACGCGGTCGCCGGGCTTGACGCCGAGGTGGCGAAAGGCCGTGGCGACGTGGCGCACGGTGTCGCGAAACTCCGGGACGCCGACGTCGACCCACTGGCCGTTTTTCTTCGACTTCAACACGGCGGGACGATCGACGCCGCACGTGACCGTGAAGATGTCGTTGAGAGTCTTGATCTCCATTACTGACGCTCCCCCTGACCGACAGTGGGAGCGATCATAGCGCGCCTAAGCGACCTTCAACCACTGCCACAGCTCGGACATGGTCGGCCGTTTTCCGTAGGAAAGAATGCCGATGCGGAAGATCTTGGCGGTGATCCAGAAGAAGGCGAGGATCGTCGCGATGGAGACGGCGATGGAGATCAGGATCTGCAGGAACGGCGGCTCGGAGACCGAGGTGCGGACGAACATCGTCAGCGGTCCCCACACCGGCGCGACGGAGAGCGCAATCACGAGACCGGAATCGGGATTGGTCACGATCAAGACCATCACGAACCACGGCAGCATCATGAGCATCGAGACCGGGGCGATGAGCTGCTGCGCCTCCTTCTCCGAATTGCACACGGCGCCGGCGATCGCGTAGATCGAGACGTAGGTGAGGTACGCGAGGATGAAGAACAGGTAGAAGTAAACGAAGACCTCGGCGCGCAAGAACTGCGCGAGATTGATGCCCGCCGACGCTGCGACGGCGCCGCCGAAGACGCCCACGAGGCCGAGCATGAGCATCCATGCGGTGACCTGGGTCAGGCCGACCAACGCGACGCCGAGGATCTTTCCGCTGAGAAGCTGCCGCGGCGTCATCGAAGAGACGAGCACTTCGACGACGCGGTCGTTCTTCTCTTGAACGATGCCGCGCATGATCTCGAGGCCGTAGATGAACGACGGAATGAGGAGGAGCACGGCGAAGAGGATGCTGAAGATGAGGTTGAACTCGCCGCCCCTCTTCTGCTCGCCGCTGCGCGAGAGCTGGATGCCCTCGGACGGGACGGAGCGCGTGAGGGCGTCGACGGTGTTCGGATCGATGCCGCGCGCGCTCAAGCGCAGACGCTGGATGGCGCGGTTGGCAATGGAGGAGAGGCGCTCCTGGGTGATGACGTCGGTCGACGAGCGGCTGTAGAAGCTCATCTTGGCGTTCTCGCCGTCGATGGCGTCCTTCGGGATGACGAACACCGCATCGAGACGGTTGCTCGCTTTGCGATTGGCGTTGAGGCGGTCGAGGTAGGGCTTGCTGTCGGCCGCCTCCGCCGTGTATTCGACTTTGATGCTCTGCGGGAGCTCGCCGCGCCGGCCGCCGCGCAGCGACTTTTTCACGTCCGGCAGCTCCGGCGCGATGGTGCGCGTGAAGGCGCTCTGCAGTTGGCCAGTGCCGTCGAGGACGGCGACCTGCTTCTCGCCGAGGCCCCGCGCGACCATGAGGCCGGGCAGGAGCATGGCCGCGGACATCAGGACCGGGAAGAGGATGGTCATGACGATGAACATCTTCTTGCGCACGGCCGCGAGGTACTCGCGCTTGAGCACCGCCAGCATTTTGTTCATCGCGCCGCCTCCAGGGTCTCTTGGCCGACTTTCTCGATGAAGATCTCCTCGAGCGACGGCGCCGCAACTTCGAATTTCCGAATCCTCAGCCGCCCGATCGACGCCTGCAGGATTTTCTGCGGATCGGCGCCGTCGGAGAGGCTGAGCTCCGCGGCGTTGTTGACGATGCTCGCGCGGGTCACATCCGGCAAATCGCGCAGAAAGTCTCCGCTGCCTTCGTATTCGATGTGCAGGGTGTTCTTCCCGACTGACTGCCGCACCTGCTCGAGCGAGCCGTCGAGGACCACTTTGCCCTCGTGGACGAGGACGATGTCGTCGGCCATCCGCTCCGCCTCGCCCATCATGTGCGTGGAGAGGAGGATGGTCCGCCCCTCCTCCTTCAGCTCTCTCAAGAGGTTCCGCACCAGGACCATGTTGACGGGATCGAGCCCCGACTGCGGCTCATCGAGGATGATGAGCTCGGGATCATGAAGTAGCGTTCCGATGAGCTGGACTTTCTGCTGGTTGCCCTTGGAGAGCTCCTCGACTTTGGCGTTTTTCTTCTCCGCAAGCTCGAACCGGTCGAGCCACCCGTCGATGCTCTTCACCACTCCCGCCCCCCGCCGCCCCTTGATCTCGGCAAGGAACTGCAGGTGCTCGACGACTTTCATCTGCTTGTAGAGCCCGCGCTCCTCAGGCAAGTACCCGATCCGGTCGCGCGCGTCGCCCCCACCCTCCCCGCCCACCCACTCGATGACGCCCGAGTCGGGCAGAAAGATGCCGGTGATCATCCGGATGGTGGTGGTCTTTCCCGCCCCATTCCGCCCCAACAGCCCGGTGATGGTCCCCCGCCGCACGGAGAAGGAGACCCCATCCACCGCCCGCACGGCCCCAAACGCCTTGACTACGTCCCGAACCGCCAGAACGACGGACATACACCGCCACCTCGCCAAAGAAATCGCGGCGTATTGTACGCGGGGCGGGGGTCAGGGTTATGGGTGCGGCGGCACGGGATCACTCTCGACAACCGCGAAAATATTCTTCAGATGATGAACAATGCGGTTGATTCGCCGAAACAGCCAATCGCCTGATTCGTTTCGGCCGTCCGGCGCCGCAGATGCGGAAATCGCAACGAACAGCACGAAACAAAATGCGACAAAAGTGCGTGTGACACGGGAAGACATGTAAACCCTCCTTAGAGTTCGCGAGAACTCGATGTTCGGAGGGCGCCCTGCCTAAGGAGTGATCGGGACGCAGCTTTCCCTACCCTGAATTTTCAGTTGACTTGGAGATGGATTGTTGCCGGCCGCGAATGCACGACACGCAGACGAATCTCGCCGACGGCACGCGCATCCAGACGGTCGTTGGCAGCAGACTCTTGAAGAAGGCTGATTGCGGACATCGCAGGTTCAGTCATGGTCAGGCCAGCCGACGCGAAGTAGGTCAGTGCCCGACGGCACTCGTCGGCCACATCACGGGGCCGCCCCATTACAACCATTGCATGAGCGATGTCGGTCGTAACTTCAGCGACATCGTGCGTCATGTTCGAAGTGACGAACTCCTCTCGAACCTGGTGCAATGTATCGAGCGCCTCTGCGTAGCGTCCTTGGGCGAGAAGGACACGGCCAAAATGCCATCTGCTTTTCGCAATAGCGGTCACGAATCCGGCTTTCGCAAACAGATCCATCGCCGCCGCAAAATATCGACCAGCAGCTTCAAATTCTCCAAGCTCGCGATAACACAATGCGATGTTCTGCAATATCGCTCCACGTTCTGTTGCGGTGATCGTCTCCGCCTCCAGGGCGTGGTAGATCGTTAATGCCTCGCGGAAGCGGCGAAGCAGATACAGGGTGATTCCCTCTGTGCGGCGCGCTGCTACGATCTTTGCGCGCGTGTCGTATCTGGCGAAGATCTCCGCCGCGGAGTGCGCCGCCGCCAAGCCTGCCGCAAATTTCTCCTGCTCGCCGCAGATTAACGCGAACACTACTGCAGCACGCGCTTCGTCGAACTCCGAATAGCCACACTCTGCGAAGGCTTTCCGCGCCCGCTCGACCGCAGTTACTGCTTCGTTGTACAAACCCGTGAAGTAAAGCGCGTAAGCTTGCTCACGCCAAGCATGGCCCCGCGTCCGGAGCACTGTAGGCTCGCCGTAGCGGCCGGGAGACAACGATTCAGCGATATCCACCGCCATCGACGTCATCTCCACCGCATCTGGTGGCATCGTTTCGATTGCGCGATAAGAGGCCCCAATCAACTTCCTCACCATCCCAGCCGTCCGCCATTCCGGGTGGGCGTGCAGGGTGGGAGTCCACGCCTCGCGCGGCTGCGCGAGCAGCTCGCGGAGCCAGGGCTCGGCGGCGGCGTCCTCGGTGCGCATGTCGCTTTGGGCGCGGTCGAGGAAGGCGAGTACGTTCGGGTTCGGGTCGGGGGAGATCTCCGTCGTGTCCCAGACGTCGGGGGACTTCAGGCAGTCGGCGATCTCGCGGACAGAGGCGAGCATCGTGGTGCAGGCGGTGCAGGTTGCGATGTGCGGGTCGCGGGAGAGCGAGTCGTCGCCGGCTTCGAGAAGGGCGATCAGCGCTTCCTCGTCGTAATGGGGCTCGGCCATCATCTCTTCACCGCCGTAATCGTGAGATAGATCTCGCGAATCCGTTTCAGGCAGTTGTGGATCAACTTCTCCGCGTAGCGGTTCGTCGTCTCCATCTCCCGTGCCACGTCGCCGGCGGAGCGGCCTTCGAAGTAATGCAGGTACAGCGTCTGGCGGCAGCGCGGCTGCAGGTACTCGAGCGCTTGGTGCACCGTCAGCTTCTGGGCCTCGCGGTCGGCCACGCCGTTCGACGACGGATCGCAGCGCTCGCCGTAATCCTCGGGGAGCGGCTCCGTGCGGCCCTGCGCGCGCCAGTAGTGGCGGCTGGCATTGCACATCGCGGCCACTAGCCACGCCTTCGCGTTCTCGATCTTCGTGCCGGCCTGCAGATAGGAGAGGAACACCTCCTGGATCAGATTCTCAGCCTCGCACTCCGGGATGCGGAACTTACGGCAGGCGACCGAGAGCAGGAGCATCCGGTACTCGACGTAGAGCACACCGATGTCCACCTCCACCGGCGCTTCGAGCGGAGTGGAGACGGCGGCTTTCGCCGGCTCTTCGGCGGAATTCGCCGTGGAGATCACTTCTAGCGTGTTCTGATCCAGCACGGTCGGCTCAGCTTCGTTAATTATGGATTAGACCGGGCACACGATACCACGAAAATCAGTTACGGCGAAGTTCCTTCTTTCGACCTGCGTCTAAACCCCTCGGAATGCTATTCTCCGCGGTCGCATGGATTCCGACCAGATCACCCGCAGTGTCGACGACGTGTGGAGCTCCTCCATCGTCCCGACGCTGCAGCGCTACATCGCCATCCCCAATCAATCGCCGCTCTTTGACCCCGACTGGCGCAGCCACGGCTATATGCATCAGGCCGTTGCGCTCGCGAAAGGATGGGTCGAGCAGCAGAAAATCCCCGGCCTGACGATCGAGATGTACGAGGTCGACGACCGCACGCCCGTCCTCTTCCTCGAGGTCGAGGGCGACCCGTCGTCGACCGTGCTGATGTATGGCCACCTCGACAAACAGCCGGCCATGGTCGGGTGGGAGGAGGGGCTGGGCCCCTGGACGCCGGTGCTGCGCGACGGCTTGCTCTACGGCCGCGGCGGCGCGGACGACGGCTACGCGATCTTCGCCGCCGTCTCGTCGATCCGCGCGCTCAAACAGCAGAACATCGACCACTCCCGCATCGTCGCCGTCATCGAGTGCTGCGAAGAGAGCGGCTCCCCCGACCTCCCCACCTACATTGATTTACTGGCTTCGCGCATCGGCACGCCGCGGCTCGTCGTCTGCCTCGACAGCGGCTGCGGCAATTACGAGCAGCTGTGGATGACGACGTCGTTGCGCGGCTCTGTCGTCGGCAATCTCAGCGTCGATGTGCTGACCGAGGGCGTGCACTCCGGCGACGCCAGCGGCATCGTGCCGGAAAGCTTCCGCATCCTGCGCGTGCTCCTCGACCGCCTCGAGAATGCGACGAACGGCGAGATCCTCCCGGAGTGGCTCTACGTCGACATCCCGCCGCAGCGCCTCGCCGAGGCGCGCGAGACCTCGCGAATCCTCGGCGACGACGTCTGGAGCAAGTTCCCGTTCGTCGAGGGCATGAATCCGGTCAGCAAAGATCCGATGGAGCTCCTGGTGAATCGGACGTGGAAGCCGTCGCTGGCAATCACCGGCCAGGCCGGGCTGCCCGACCTGCTGCAAGGCGGCAACGTGCTGCGGCCGCAGACGTCGATCAAGCTCTCGCTGCGCATCCCGCCGACGCTCGACGCCACGAACATCGATGCGCGGCTCAAGGAATTGCTCGAAAGCGATCCGCCGTACGGCGCGCGCGTCGTCTTCGAGCCGGAGAAGGGCGGCGCCGGGTGGAACGCGCCGGAGCTCGCGCCGTGGCTCGAAGAGTCGGTCGAGCGCGCGTCGCAGACCTACTTCGGCAAAGGGGCGATGACGTGGGGCGAGGGCGGCTCGATCCCGTTCATGGGGATGCTCGGCGCGCGTTTCCCGAGCGCGCAATTCCTCGTCACCGGCGTCCTCGGGCCGCACAGCAACGCGCACGGCCCGAACGAGTTCCTGAACATCCAGACCGCGAAGAACGTCACGTCGTGCGTCGCGCAGGTGCTGAGCGACGAACGCAAATCCGCCTAGGCGTGCCCTCCGGCGTACTTTTTCTCCCCCGCCTCGATGCGGATCGGCAAGCGGTTCTGCGGCGGCGGCAGCGGGCACGTCGCGTACGGCGTGAACGCGCAGGGCGGGTTGTAGGCGTGATTGAAGTCGACGATCGTCTTCCCGTCCTTCGGCGGTGATGCGTAGAGGTAGCGCGCGGCGCCGTACGTCTCGTGGCCCGCGGTCGCGTCCTTGAAGATGATGAAGAGGTCGGTCTCGCCTTGCTCGAGGATCGGGTCGAGGCGGTACTCGGTGCCGTCGAGCGTGAAGACGAGCGCGCCGGGCGAGATCTCGTCGGACGTCATACCGAGGACGTTCGTGATCGGGATCTTCTTCGGCGGATTGTACGGCTCGTAGCGCGCCTCGACGCGGTACTTCGGATCGGCGTTGAAGTAGTCGAGCCCTTTGAAATGGCGCCGCGCGTCCGCTTCCGTATCCTTCGCGCGAATGGCGAACTTGTCGTTGCGCTTGATCGCCTGCATCGAGCGCGAGCCAGCCTTGACGATTGTCGGCCCTTTCGGATTCGTATCGTCGAGGAGCGGCGTCGCCGCCGTCACCGGCTTCCCGTCGATCGTGAGCTGCGGATTCGGATCGACCGTCACCACGCCGTTCGCGAGCGTGAAGCGGACCGGCAGCGGCGGCGTGCCGGCGATCGTCACGTCGTTCGGCCCCGGCTGGAGCCAGTGCAGGCCGACCAGCGTCAGCCAGCTGCTGTCGCTGGTCAGGCGCGTCCGGCGCGTTTCGCGCCATTTCGCCTCATCCTGTTGGAACGTGTCGTGGCGGCAGGCGATGGCCATGAGGACGGAAAGAAGCAGCAGGCGTTTCACGTGCGGTAGGATAGCCGGACCGGATGGTTTCGAACTGTAGCGGACGTGTGTCCAAGTACCGTGAGCAAGGTTGCGCCGTTCCGCGTCGAGGGGGAGCGTGAGGCGGTGATCGCGCCGTGGAACGAGGAGCGCAAACTGCTCGCGGCGATTCGCGGCGGCGACCGCGACGCCGCGGAAGAGGTCGTCGAGCGGACATACTCGGCGGTCTTCGCCTCGTTGTACCGGCTGTGCGGCGACCAAGACCTCGCCGCGGACTTGACTCAGGAGACGTATCAGAAAGCGTGGGCGGCGCTGCCGAACTTCGACGGCCGCTCGCAACTCTTCACGTGGCTCTATCGAATTGCATACACGACGTTTTTGAATTTCGTGCGGCGGCCGCGGCGGATGACTTCGCTCGACGAGCCCGACGCGCCGGAGATGCCGGACCGCGCCCCCGCCGTCGACGAAATTCTGAGCAACCGCGAAGAAGCGGAGCGGCTGCGCGCGGCGGTGCTGCGCCTGCCGGAGGACCTGCGCTTCACCGTGACGGCGCATTTCTGGGGAGGCCTGGCCGTGAAAGAGATCGCGAAGATCGAGGAGATCACCACCGTGGCGATCCGCA
The DNA here is from genome assembly GCA_035276475.1 of Thermoanaerobaculia bacterium. Classification (GTDB taxonomy): domain Bacteria; phylum Acidobacteriota; class Thermoanaerobaculia; order Gp7-AA8; family Gp7-AA8; genus DATDFB01. Next base: position 13,254 of record DATELQ010000138.1, read on the forward strand.
AGCGGCTGCACAAGGCGTTCTCGATCCTGGAGACGTCGCTCGATGAGGAACAACCGTCATGAGCCCGAACCGGAAAGCTGACCTGCAGCGCAAGCTGTCGATGGCGCCGATCCCGAAGCCGCCCGCGGGGCTGGCGGAGCGGATCAAGAGCGACATCCCGCAGAACCTCCTCGTCGACGTGCGGAAGGAGCGCGAGCGGTTGTCGCGCTCGATCACCTTCAACCTTCGCGTGGCCGCGTCGATCCTGCTCCTCGTCGGCTCGGCGTACCTGGCGCTGCACATCCTCTCGCGCGAAGAGCGCGCCACGATGGGCCGCATGAACATGGAGGCGCCGAAGAACGTCGTCGTGGCGTCGAAGCCGAAGCTGCAGCCTGCGCCCGCCGCGCCCGCGCGCGTGGCCGAGCCGGCGCCGCCGGCGGCAATGCAGGAGAAAGCGGCGCCGATCGTGGCCGAGGCGAAGACCGAGCCGCTGGCGACGCACGAGAAGTCGCGCGACGCCGGCGGCGGCG
>DATELQ010000139.1:0-14679 GCA_035276475.1 Thermoanaerobaculia bacterium
TGGAAGGGCCATCGCTCAACGGATAAAAGGTACGCCGGGGATAACAGGCTGATCTGAGCCAAGAGTTCACATCGACGCTCAGGTTTGGCACCTCGATGTCGGCTCATCGCATCCTGGAGCTGTAGCAGGTTCCAAGGGTCCGGCTGTTCGCCGGTTAAAGCGGTACGTGAGCTGGGTTTAGAACGTCGCGAGACAGTTCGGTCCCTATCTGTTGTGGGCGGAGGAGAATTGAGTGGAGGTTTCCTTAGTACGAGAGGACCGGGAAGCACCGACCTCTAGTGTACCGGTTGTCGCGCCAGCGGCACCGCCGGGTAGCTAGGTCGGGAAAGGATAATCGCTGAAAGCATATAAGCGAGAAGCCAACCACAAGATGAGTTCTCCCTGAAGACCCGTGGTAGATGACCACGTTGATAGGCTGGGAGTGTAAGCGCGGCGACGCGTTCAGCTGACCAGTACTAATCGGTCGTTTGACTTGACCATAAATGCCTTGATTTGATGCTGTCTGCAGCGTGCATTTCATCCACTGCAGCCCATATTCAATGTTTTTCTTAGATCACAAGTTTCCGGTGATCATAGAGCGGAGGCAACACCCGTTCCCATTCCGAACACGGCAGTTAAGCTCCGCATCGCCGATGATACTGAGCGGGCAACTGTTTGGGAAAGTAGGACGTCGCCGGGATAAACATGAAGGCCCGCGGGCTCAAACCCGCGGGCCTTTTTCTTTTCTCATCAATACCGTGATCCCGTCGTAAGAGAACTGCCGCTTCCCCGGATGGCGCGCGTACAGACGGTCGAGCAGGGCCGGCGTCACGGCCGCGTTGTAGACCGGGGCGAGCTGCGGATGATCGTAGCCTTTGAAGACGAGCACGTCGAAGTCGCTCTCCCCGACGATCCGCTCGTAGTCCTCGTAAAAGAGTTGATTTTGCTGCGGCGACGCCGTGACGAAATCCGCCATCACCGCACTGAGCTCGGCGCCGTATCCGCGGTCGAGCAGCAGCGCCTCGATCTCCTCCCTCGCCAAGAGAAGGTGGCAATACGGCGGCAGGATCACGTTCCAGTAGTTGTACAGACGCCCTCCGTGCGTGACCCAGAGGTGATGCCCGTAACTCGTCGACCAGATCGGTCCGAAATGCGAGAAGAGGAATCCGCCCGGCGCCAGGATCCGGTGCATCTCCGCGATCGCGTCGGCGAAGCCGGAAATGTGCTCGAACGCGGAGCTCGAGACGATGACGTCGAAGTAGCCGTCGGGATACCGCGTGCGGCGGATGTCGCCCCTCTCCAGCCTCGCATTGCTCCCGAGGCGAAAGTCGGAGACCTTGAGATTCAAGCCGACCACCTCGCGCGGCGAGAACCGCCTGCTGATGACGTCCACGGTCGTGCCGGCGACGTCGCTGCCGACGTCGAGCACGCGCTTGTTCTCGAATCCGCCGAATAACGGCGCGATGTTCGCCAGCCAGGTCTCCAGCTCACGCCGCGCTTTTCGCCCTCGCAATCGCCGAACGGCCCGCAGTATCGGCGCCGGGAGTCTGCGTGCGAGTTTCGACACGATCATGCGTTCCGCCGCCGCGTCAGGCGCCGCTTGAGCGCGTAGATCTGTCGCAGTCCCCGCACCGCCTCCCATACTTCGGCGGCGCTGAAGCTGCTCTTGCCACGGGTGCGGTTGACGAATGTCGTCGGTACCTCGATCACACGCATGCCGTGGTGGTGGACGGTCACGGCGATCTCGCAGAGGGGGATGAAGCCGCGGCCGACCTTGCCGCACGTGCCCACGATCAGCTCGGCGGCGCGCCGTGAGTAGGCGCGGTACCCGCCGGTGTAGTCGCGGACGGGCACGCCGAACAGCGCCCGCTCGAGCACGTTTGCCGCCCGCGAAAAGATCCTCCGGGAGAGCGGCCAATTCACGATCCGACCGCCGGGCACGTAGCGGCTGGCGATGACCATGTCGGCGTCCCGCAGCGCCGCCACGACCTCGGGGATCTGCGCCGGCGCGTGCGAGAAGTCGGTGTCCATCTCCACGACGACGTCGCAGCCGGTTTCGAGAAGCTCGCGCATGCCCAGGAGCACGGCCGTGCCGCGGCCCTCCTTCGCACCGCGGTGGATGACGCGGACGAGCGGTCCGCGGAGCGGCGCCACGGCCTCGACGGTCGCGAGGTTCGGCGAGTCGTCGACGACGACGATCATCGCCTCCGGCACCGCAGCGCGGATCGCGGAGACGAGCGCGGCGATGTTCTCCGCCTCGTTATAGCTCGGAAGGACGACCCCAATCACCCGCGGGATAATATGATCGAAATGACCGTGAGTGAGATCACCGGGGCCACCGTTCTCGTCACCGGCGGCACCGGCTCTTTCGGGAGGCGCTTCGCCGAGATCGTCCTCCGGAAGTACGCGCCGAAAAAATTGATCATCTTCAGCCGCGACGAGCTCAAGCAGCACGACATGCGGCAGGCCCTTCCCGATACCGCCGACTCGCCGGTCCGCTACTTCATCGGCGACGTGCGCGACCGCGACCGCCTCGAGCGCGCCTTCCACGGCGTCGACCTCGTCGTTCACGCCGCGGCGCTGAAGCAGGTCGCGGCGTGCGAGTACAACCCCTTCGAGGCCATCCAGACGAACGTCATCGGCGCGCGCAACGTCATCGACGCCGCGCTCGACCGCAAGGTCAAGAAGGTGCTGGCCATCAGCACCGACAAGGCCGTCAACCCGACGAATCTCTACGGCGCCACGAAGCTCTGCGCCGAGAAAATGTTCGTGCAGGCGAACTCCTACTCCGGCGCGGACGGCGCGCGCTTCAGCTGCACGCGCTATGGCAACGTCGTCGGCAGCCGTGGCAGCGTGATTCCGGTATTCCTGGAGCAGCGCAAGAACGGGGCGATCACGATCACCGATCCGCGCATGACGCGCTTCTGGCTCACGCTCGACCAGGGCATCGAGTTCGTGATCAGCGCCTTAGGAAGGATGCACGGCGGCGAGATCTTCGTCCCGAAGATCCCGAGCATGAACATCATGGAGCTGGCGAAGGCGGTGGCGGACGGCTGCGAGATCCGCAACATCGGCATTCGCTCGGGCGAGAAGCTGCACGAGGTCCTGGTCTCCGAGGATGAGGCGCGGCACACCGTGGAGCTCGACGACGCGTACGTCATTCGCCCGGCGCATCCGTGGTGGAGCGTCGACAAGTGGGCGGGCCCGGCGATGGCCGAGGGCTTCCGCTACACCAGCGACACGAACGTGCGCTGGATGACGGTCGAGGAGATGCGGGGCCTGGCCGGATGACGACGACCGCGGAGGCGGAGCTCGCGATCAACGGCGGCCGGCCGGTGCGGTCGGAGCCGCTGCCGTACAGCCGGCAGACGATCGACGACGACGACGTGCGCGCGGTCGTGGCCGCGCTGCGGTCGGAGTGGCTGACGACCGGACCTGCCGTCGCCGAATTCGAGCGCGCGTTCGCCGACGCGACCGGCGCCGCGCATGCGGTGGCGGTGTCGAGCGGCACGGCGGCGCTGCACGCGGCGGTGCACGCGCTCGGAATCGGCCTAGGCGACGAGGTGATCGTGCCGGCGATGACGTTCGCGGCGAGCGCGAACTGCGTCGTCTACGAGGGTGGCACGCCGGTGTTCGCGGACGTCGATCCGGAGACGCTGTTGCTCGATCCCGCGACGGTGCACATCACGCCGCGCACGAAAGCGATTATCGCGGTCGACTACGCCGGCCAGCCATGCGACTACGACGCGCTGCGCGCCTTCGGCCTGCCGGTCATCGCCGACGCCTGCCACGCCCTCGGCGGCAGCAACCGCGGCGCGCCGGTCGGCTCGCTCGCGGTGCTGAGCGCCTTCAGCCTGCACGCGGTGAAGCACGTCACCACCGGCGAGGGCGGCGTGATCACGACGGACGATGCCGAACTCGCCCGCCGCATGCGCGTGTTCCGCAACCACGGCATCACCCGCGATCACCGCGAGCGCGAGCGCGAAGGCTCGTGGTTCTACGAGATGGTGGAGCTCGGCTTCAACTACCGCATCACCGATTTCCAATGCGCCCTCGGCACGAGCCAGTTGCGGAAGCTGCCGGCGAGCGTGGCGCGGCGGCGCAGCATCGCCGAGCGTTACGGCCGCTTTTTCGCAGGTACGCGGGGGATGCGCCCGCTGCGCGTGCGCGACGGCGTGACGCACGCGTACCACCTCTACCCCGTGCTGCTCGAAGGCCTCGACCGCGCGGCGGTCTTCCGCGCGCTGCGCGCCGAGGGGATCGGCTGCAACGTCCACTACATCCCGGTGCATCTGCATCCGTTCTACCGCGAACGCTTCGGCACGCGACCCGGTCTCTGTCCCGTGGCCGAGGCGGCATACGAGAAGCTGATCACGCTGCCGATGTTCCCGGCGATGAGCGACCGCGACGCCGACGACGTGCTCGAGGCGTGCGCGAAGGTGCTGGCGGCGTACGCATGAGCGAAGCCTCGCGGCTCGAGCAGTTGTGGGCGGGCGGCTTCGGCGATGCCTACGTCGAGCGCAACCGCGACGCCGGCGCGCCGCGCGGTCCGTTCTGGAATTCGATTCTCAACGGCCTCGAACTGCAGCGCGTGCTGGAGATCGGCTGCAACGTCGGCGCGAATTTGCAGTGGATCGCGCAGCACGTGCCGCCGTCCGGCGTCTACGGCGTCGACGTCAACGCCTCGGCCGTCGCCGAGGTGCGGCGGCGGCTTCCCGGCGTCAATGCGCTGCTCGTTCCGGCGCGCGATCTCCCATTCCGCGAAGGCTGGTTCGATCTCGTCTTCACTTGCGGCGTGCTGATCCACCAGCCCGAGCTCGCGCTCCCGCTGGTCATGGGCGACATGGTGCGCTGCTCGCGGCGGTACGTGCTCTGCGTCGAGTACTTCGCCGAGGAGACGGTCGAGGTGCCGTATCGCGGCGAGCGCGGCGCGCTGTTCAAGCGCGACTACGGGCGCCTGTTCCAGGAGCTGTTCGCGAGCCTCCGCCTGTTGAAGCGCGGCTTCCTATCTCGCGAAGAGGGGTGGGACGACGCGACGTACTGGTTGTTCGAGAAGACCTAGCTATTCGTTGCGGACGAGGTCCCACGTCAGCGGCGTGCCGGCGTTGGCGTCGCGGGCGATGCGCCGCCCGAGGAGCTCGTCGTAGTGGCGCGGGTGAAGGCCGCTGCCGGGGCGGACGACGCGGAGATTCTCTTTCGTGAAGACGTCGCCGCCTTTCATCGGCTGGGCGACGAAGAGCGAGCGGCGGAATTGCAGCGAGGCCTTCTCGCGCTCCGTCGGTCCGAACGTCGCGCTGCCGAGCGCCTGCCACGCTTTGAACGACTCGTCGACGAGAAGCTTCATCTCGGCCGGCTCCATGGAGAAGGCGGAGTCGACGCCGCCGTCGGCGCGCGCGAGGGTGAAGTGCTTCTCGATGACGCTCGCGCCGAGGGCGACGGAGGCGACCGCGACGCCGACGCCCATCGTGTGATCGGAGAGGCCGGCCTCGCAGCCGAAGACGCGGTGCAGCTCCGGGATCGCCTGGAGATTGCTGTCGGCGGGCGACGCCGGATACGTGCTCGTGCACTTGAGCAGCACGATGTCGCGCGCGCCCGCGCCGCGGGCGCAGCGCACGGCTTCGTCGATCTCCTGCAGCGTGGCCATGCCGGTCGAGATGATGAGCGGCTTTCCCTTCGACGCGGCGTGGCGGATCAGCGGGAGGTGGTTGTTCTCGAACGAGGCGATCTTGAAGGCGGGGACGCCGAGGCCGTCGAGGAAATCGACGGCGCTCTCGTCGAACGGCGAGCTGAAGGCGAGGAGGCCGAGCTCGCGGCAGCGCGCGAACAGCGGCGCGTGCCACTCCCACGGCGTGGCCGCGCTGCGATAGAGCTCGTGCAGCGTCTGCCCGCGCCAGAGGCTCTCGTCGTCGCGGATCTGGAAGTCCTCCGACGTGGCGTCGAGCGTGATCGTGTCGGCGGTGTAGGTCTGGAGCTTGAGGGCGTGCGCGCCGCTCGCCGCCGCCGCCTCGACGATCTGCATGGCCCGCTCGAGGCTCTGGTTGTGGTTGCCCGACATCTCCGCGACGATGAGGGGCGGGTGGCCGGGGCCGATCTCTCTGTCGCCGATCTTCATCGCATCTCGCTCCAGGTCAGCCACCGCTTCGTGCCGCCGCGCACGAGCTCCAGCGTCCGCTGCGGGCCGGCGTTGAAGAGCGCGTCGAGCACCGACAGGTACGGCACGAACTCCTCCGGCGATCCGATCTGAGGATACGGCACGGGGACGTGGTCCTGGAACAGGACTTCGACGTGCGCGGCGGGGAAGACGCCATCGTCGCGCATGTAGTCGAACGAGCCGTGGGCGCAGCGGTAACGGGAGGCGCCGCACCACTCGAGAAGCTCGAGGATGCGCGTGGAGCGCTTCGCGCCGGAGGGATGCTCGGAGCTGCGCCGGAACTTCGTGGCGATGCCGAGGATCTCGCAGACGCGTGCGATGAACGCGGAGTTCATCGCTGCGACCGACTCGGCCGGCGCGAAGAGCCACTCGCGCACGGCCGGCGCAACGGCGTCGAAGAACGGCGCGCGCGCGTAGTTCGCCTCGATGCGCTTCCACATCGGCTCGCGCCACGGCGGCTCGTCGGCGATCGGCGCCTCGTTCAGCCGAGCGCGCGAGGAGCCGGCGCGCACCGGCAGCGAGTACCAGCCGGCTTCGCCGCGCGTGACGAAGAGGCGGTTGCGGCGGTGGAAGCTGCGATAGGAGAGCTGGAAGTCGTCGAGGAGGACGAAGGTGTCGGCAGCGTCGATGAGCTCGAAGTAGCCGAGCCACGGAAGAAACGTCGGCTGCATGAGGGCGACGTCGGTCATTTCTCGAGGGTGATGATCCAGTCGGAGTTGGCGACGGCGCCGCCGCCGAGGGTGAAGTCGTTGCGGTCGACGGCGACGTTGGAGAAGGCGGCGAAGAGCGCGCCGACGTCGCCCTCGTCGAAGAAGAACATCGTCATGCCGGCCTCGTTCGTCTCGGCGGTGTCGAGCACGAAGGTGTTGCGGCCGATCTCCCGTCCTTTGCCGTAGCGGTAGTCGGCGGTCGTTCGCGTGATCACCAGCGCCTTGCCGCCGGGGCGGAGGACACGGTGCATCTCGGCGATGGCGCGGCGGACGCCCTCCTCGGCGGCGTAGCAGAGGACGCCGGCGGAGACGAGGCCGTCGAACTGCGCGTCCGCGAACGGAAGCGCGCGCATGTCGGCGGCGCGGAGGTCCGCCGTCAGCCCCGCGCTGTCGAGCCACTGCCGTGCGTGCGCCACGGACTCTGCCGAGAAGTCGACGCCGCTGACTTGAAACCCCTCGGACGCGAAAAAGTAGGCGTGGCGGCCGCCGCCGATGCCGACGTCAAGGACGTGCAGGTCCGCGACGCCCTCACGCGGGAACTGGGTGAAGCGAAAGCGGACGACCGACTCGGCCGGGTAGCGCGGCCGGAAGCGCGGATCGCGGTGGAGCGCGTCCCACTGCGCCTGCATCGTCATGAGCGAACTATATCGAGCATCGCAGCGGCGACGCGCGCGCAGCCGCGGCCGTCGATCAGCTCCATGCCGCGGCGCGACATCTCGTGCAGGTCGCCGGCGCTCAGCGCGTCGAGCGCGGCGCGGTAATCGCCGTTCTCGACGACGCGGATTGCGCCGCGGCGCGCCAGCGCGTCGACGGCGCGCGACTGGTTCTCGGCGGTGATCGTGACGATCGCCGGCGTGCCGACGCAGCAGGCCTCGAGCATCGTCATGCCACCGGCGACGAAGGCGACGTCGGAGGCGGCCATGTGACGGGCGACGCGGCCCGCGTCGAACGACGCCGGCATTGCGACGCGAACGTCGCGCAGCGCGTCCAGCGCCGGCGGATGGGCGACGAAGACCGTGCGGATGGCGTCGCGCTGCGGCCTCCGCGCCGCGGCGAATTCCGGGCGGAGAAGCGTGTAGCGCGGGCCGAGGAGAACGTTGTTGCCGTGTCGTTCCTCGTCGAAGTCGTCAGGGTCGACGAGAAGGTCGCAGTCGTGCTCACGGCCGGGGAAGTCGTCGATCACCGCAATCCGCCGCGCGAACGGCCGCATCGCGCTCTCCCATCGCGCGTCGAGGCCGTAGTGGTCGACGACGAGAAGATCGACGGGCGCGCCGAGGTCGCCGTTGACGAATTCGACGTCGAAGCCGTTCTCGCGCAACGCCTCGGCGAGCGCACCGCAGCGGACGCGATGTCCGTGCCCGCAGGCGCCGTCAAAGCGAATCGCGGCCTTCATCGCCGTTGCCTGACGTGGCGGTTGATCGCCGCGATCTCGGGATGGGCATCGAGAAACTCGATGACCTCGCGCGCGGTGAAGTCGAGGCGCGGCGCGAAGTGCCCGGCGACGCGGCGGACGACGTCGAGGTCGGGCTGCTCGTCGACGCTCAGGCGGATCTCGGGGCGGAGGAGCTCCGGCGGCGCGGACACGCGCGCGACGCGGAAGCGGCCCTCCGGGTTTCGCGCGAAGTACGTCGTGACGTGCTCGCGGTAGTAGGTGTCGGTGGGCGAGGTGATCTCGAAGACTTTGCGCAGCGCGGCGAACGTGGCGAGGTCGACCTCGCCGAGACCGTTTGGATAACCTTCGACGAAGAGCGCGTCGTCGCTGTCGTTGAACGCGTCGATGCCCTGGTCGATCGTCGCAGGATCGAGCAGCGGACAGTCGGCGGTGACGCGGACGACGAGCTCCGCGTTGACCATCTCCGCCGCGCCGACGTAACGCGCGAGCACGTCGGCCTCGCTGCCGCGGAAGACCGGGACGCCGAGGCCCTCGGCGACGGCAGCGACAGCGGCGTCGCGCTTCTCCGTCGTCGTCGCCAGCGCCACGCCGGCGGCGCGGCCGCTCATTTGGCAGCGGCGCAGCACAGTCTCGACGACGGTGTGCGCGCCGAGCGGCGCAAGCACTTTGTCGGGCAGCCGCTCGGAGCCGCGCCGCGCCTGCACGATCACCCACGGCGTCACGCCGGCGACTCCAGGAGGAACGGGCGGTCATGGAGGATGCCGTCGCAGATGAGATCGAGGAAGCGGTCGCGCCCCGGCTCGAGCGCGGCGAGGCGGTCGAAGTTGAAGTGGATGCGGTCGCCGCGCGTCGACATCAGCGGGAACGGGATCTGGTGGCGGAAAAAGAAGAGAAAGGCGTAGCGGCGCGCGAGCTCGACGCGCTCCGCGGTCATGGCCGGCGGCGCGGCGAGCAGCGCGTCGTAGTCGGCGGCGCTGCGCGCGTCGAAGGTGAAGCCGTTACCGGCGTAGTAGCCGCGCCCGGCCGTGACGACCGCCTTCCCGCTCAGCGCCATCTCCATCCCGGTCGTCGAAGTGTAGACGAGGCCGAAGTCGCTCATGTCCATGAGCGTGTACGAGCTGAGCGGCGCGTCGGGCGCGACGACGCGCACGTTCTCCGGCAGCGTCGGAAAGTGGCGGCCGATGATGTCGGCGGCGCGGTCGCGCGGCTCGAGGAGCGGCATGCGCACCTCGCCGGGATGAATGCGGATGACGAGCTGCCGCTCCGGCTGCGCGGCGAAGCGCGCGATCGTGTGCGCGAGCCACTGCTCCATGTTCTCGAACGCGGAGCTCGCGGCGAACGTGGCGGTGTCCCAGTCGATGTTCGTGAAGAGCGTGACGATCGGCTTCGACGGATCGAGCCGCAACTTTGCGACGATGGCGGCGCGGTCCGACTCCATTTCGGGGTAGTACCGCGCGACGTCATGGCCGCGCCCGCGGCGCCCGGCGAGGTAGTCGTCGAGCATCGTCGCCTCAGCTGACGACAGCGGCCGCTGCGACGCCTCGGTCCAGGCATCGCCGAGCGGGTAGTGCGGCGCGAGGCCGTTGGGCGCGAAGACGTAGGTGTCGGGCGCGAACCCGCCTTCGTGCGTGATGAAGGGGATGCCGGCGCGGCGGGCGAGCTCGATGGCGATCGCCTCCGCGAAGAAGATGCCGTTGAGGAGGTAGAGCTTATCGGGCCGGAAGCGGTCGAAGAGCTGCTGCAGGGCGCGCGCGACGAGCGTGCCGCTGGTCAGAAAGCGCCGCCGCATCGCTTCGGTCTCGGCATCGCGCGGCGGGTTGCCGCTCAGGAGGAACCATTGCAGCGACGGGCGGATGAGCGCGTCGAGGTCGAGCTCCGGCGCCGGACCGCCGAGGAGATCGCGCGTCTTCGAATGCGGAAGGCGAAGCAGCGACACGAGCGTCGTCATGAACGGCGCGCAGGTGTTGCACGGCATCGGGGGCGCTGTGGTGTGCGCGGAGATGTCGCAGACCGGCAGCGGGCCGCCGCAGGTGTAGCCGTGAACGTCCGCGCCGCGAACGCGCAGCGCGTGCGCGATGAGCGCGTCGGAGATGGCATGCGTGTGCCACGCGCGGAAGGAGACGAAGAGGATGCGCGGGCCGCCGCCGTGGGCGCGCAGTGCGTCGCGCGGGCTGTTGCGCACGATGGCCTCGAGGTCGCGCAGCTCCGGCGCGAGGCGGGTGATGCCGGAGACGCCCGTGGCCTGCCAGAGGCGATAGTGGAGCATCCGCAGTGGCCCGAGGAGGCGCTTGTGGCGGCGGAGCGATTTCGGCAGCGCGAACATGTTTCAGACGAACCGGTACGCCAGGCGGCGAAGCGCCGCGTTGAGCTTCGGACCTAAGAAACTGGCGGCGAGCCATACCGCGGTGCCGACGCGCGGATGCATGCGCAGCGATTGCCACAGCGCGCGGCGGCCGCAATGCGCGACGCCGTCGCGCAGCTGGGCGTGCCCGCGCCAGAAAAGTTTGTACGCCTCGAGCTCTCCGGACGGCGCGCCGGTTCGCGCGACCGCCTTCTCGATCGCCACGATCTGCCCCTCCGCATTGTCGACGGCGCCATGGCTGACGCCGCCGGCGTGAAGTCGATAGAGCATCAGCGGCCGGTCGACGTGCGCGAACGGTGCGTGCGGCGCGAGGCGCAGCCACAGCTCGTAATCCTCCGTGCCGCGCTGGCGCGGATCTTCGTCGAAGGCGCCGTAGCGCTCGAGGAGCGCGCGGCGCACGACCGCGGTCGAGAGCGGGACGAGGTTCGCGAAGATCAGGCGGTCGTAGAGCATCGCTGGATTCGGCACGCCGCGCAGATCGGGATCGATCGTGCGGCTGACGCGCTGCCATTCCTCGAAGAAGTATCTGTAGCGGCTGAAGATGAGGCCGACGTCAGCGTGCGCGTCGAAGCACGCCATCTGCAGCGCGAGTTTCTCGGGCAGCCAGCGGTCGTCGGCATCGAGGAAGGCGATGAATTCGCCGCGCGCCTCGGCGATGCCGCGGTTGCGCGCTGCGGCGGGGAGGCCGGAGTGCTCCGCGGCGATCACGCGCACGCGGCGGTCGCTAAAGCCGGCGGCAACGTCGCGCGTGGCGTCGGTCGAGCCGTCGTCGACGATCAGCCATTCCCAATCAGAGAACGTCTGCGCGAAGACCGAGCGCGCCGTCTCGCCGAGGTACGGCGCGGCGTTGTACGCGGGCGTGACGATACTGATCATCGGCGCACCTGCCGGATCACTTCCTCGATCGAGGCCTTGTCGGTGCCGAAGAGCGACGGGACGAACCAGAACAGCGCCGCGCCGGCCACCGCGTAAATCGCGCCGCCGCCGAGAAGCGTCTGCATGCCCGCCTGTTTCGCGGCCCAGGCGAGTGCGGTGAACACCGCGACGGAGACGATCTGGTGCGTGAGAAGGCGCGCAAAGCTCAGCTTCAGCATCCGGGCGTTGAAGAAGAGGATGACGTTGGTGCCGAGGAGCTCGATCGCGACGGTTTTGATCGCTGCGCCAACTGCGCCGAGGCCTAGGCCGCCGTGCGCGGAGGGGGCGATGAGAAGCCATGCGGCGGCGAGCGAAGGGATCGTCATGACCAAGCCGATGTTGCGCAGAAGGCGCGTCTTGTTCGCCGCATAGAGCACGCTGCCGCTGAGCAGCGAGTAATTGTGAATGATCGGGAGGAAGGCCAGCACCGCCCACACCGGCGCGGCCTCGCGGAAGGCGTTGCCACCCACGATGCGCACGCAGACGTCCGCGTACATCGCCGCGAAGCAGAGGAAGAACGCCGAGACGGCGTAGCTCAGCGGGATCAGCTTCCGGAACAGCGCGCGCGCGCGGCCGACGTCGTCGCCGGCGAAGGAGATGGCGAACTCGCGCATCAGCAACGGATGGAGCGCGGTAATGGCCACGTCGAAGGCGAGCCCCATGTTGAGCGCCAGCGAGAAGTAGCCCTGCTGCGTGCTGCCGGCGAAGCGCTGCAAGATCCAGCGGTCGGCGTAGTTCGTAGCCAGGCCGGCCAGCGTGTAGACGAAGAGCGGATGGCTGTAGGAGAAGACGTCGCGAAAGTGCGCGCGGAGGTCGGTGCGCTCCGGCGCGGCGAGCTCGCCGCTGCGGCGCAGCAGCAGCGCGAGCGCGAGCAGCAGCGACGCCGTCATCGTCAGCATGAAGCCGGCGTAGCCGCGGAGATCGAGCAGGTTCCAGTGGATCAGCGCAAGGAGAAGGACGAAGAAGACGGCCGCGTTCACCGTCCGCCGCGTCTCGAACGGAACGGTGAGGCCGAGGGCGTCGCACAGCTTGCCGAGGAGATCGGCGTACCAGAGCGCGAGGCAGACGGCGGCGAGGAGAAAGACGATGGCGATCTTCTGATCGGGCCAGATGAGATTTTGCACGCCGAGGGCTGCGGCCGCGGCGGGGAGAAGGAGAGTGACGAGCGAGATCGCCAGGGCCAGCCAGAAGTAGAAGCGGACGATCCCGGTGCGCCCGCGCGTGCTCGACACGGCGTTGTAGAGGTACGTCGAGCTGCGCATGTCGAGGAAGCCGACGAACTGGTTGAAGAACGACGCCAGGAAGTTGTAGTTGCCGTAGGCGCGCGGCCCTAGGGAGCGGGAGACGACGACGGACTGCAGGAACGAGAGCAGGACGCCGGCGACGTTCGCGCCGAGCTTGACGGTGAACCGGCGCCGGAGCGAGTGTGCAGGCGCGGCGCCGCTCATGGCTTCCTGACGCTGAAGATCGCCGCGACGTTGGAGACGTCCGCCGCGAGGCCGTCCGGGCCGTGCGAGCGCTTCCGCGGCGCGTCGTGCGTGAAGAAGAGCGTGCCGACATGCGGCGCGAAGAGCGCCAGGATCGCTTCGACGCTGTTGATCCGCTCCGGCAGCTTCGTGCGGTCCTGGATGGCGTAGCCGCTGAGCGCGACGGCCTCGGACTCCGAGAGCGTGGAGTACTCGACGCCGATGGCGATGACGGCGCCCGGCCTGGCGATGCGGATCATCTCGCGCGCGAAGCGTTCCGGCGCGCCGCTGTAGCTCAGCGTCCAACCGGCGACGATCGCGTCCCACGTATCGTCCGCGTACGGCGCCGCGTGCATGTCGCCGAGGTCGACGCGCGGCGAATAGCTGATCAGGTCGAGCCCGCGAACGTTGCGGAATCCATGGCCCGCGAGGGTGAAGAGATCGTGCTCGTTGCGCGGTCCCACCACGAGGATCTTCGAGTTTTCATTGAGCGTCTCGATCACCGACAGCGGCTTGACCAGGAGATCCATACGGTCGTTGCACTGCGCAAGCGCCTTCAGGTTGTGCGGCAGCGTGGCCTCGAAGGCATCGGCACTCGGCAGCGTGCGCAGCGCCTTCCTGGCCCGGACGAACCAGAGCCGGCGCACGGTGACGACGCCCCGCCGCACGAGCGGGAGGAGGTACAGCGACCGCAGGTGCGCGCGTAGGCTCATACGAAACGCGAATAGACGCCGGGGTGACGCCGCGCCGCATCGCGCAGCGCGTCGGTGACGGCGAAGCCGGACGGGCGAGGATAGTCGGCGCCGAAGATGATGTCACTGTACTGGAGCTGGAAGACGAGGCGGTCGCCCGACCGCACCGCCCTCCCTTTGTGCAGTCCGCGCGTGTCCTCGGCGATGATCGTGCCGCGCGGGCCGCAGAGCTCCACGGCGTCGCTGTCCGCGTACGCGCGCCGCACCTCGGCGTCGTCGATGCGCACCTGACCCTTCTTCAAAATCGAGCGCGGAATGCCGCCGCTGCGGTGCGAGCCGGCCACGAACGTGTGCGGCCCGTTCTCCGGACCGACGTCTGTGAGGTAGATGAAGAACTTCAGCCATTTGATGCGGTCCATGTCGAAATGGAACCACTGGCCGGCGTCTTTGTCGGGCTGCGTGGAGAACGACGTGTGCCACCACATGGCCGCGAAATCGAGCAGCGGCCGGGACCCGAGGTATGCCTCGGCGACGGCAAGGAACTCGGGATCGGCCATCAGCGCCTGCGCGTCGCCGCTCTGCAGGATGCGGCTCTCGTCGAGGTCATAGCGCACACGCGACGGGCGGCCGCGCTCGTAGCCGCTCTCCGCGAGCGAAAACGCCAACAGCCGCTCGCAGACGTCGGCGGGAACGCGGCGGTCGAAGACGTAGTAGCCACGGTCGCGGATCTGGGCGGCGATGCGTGCGGCGTCGCCGCCGGCCTCGCGCGCGGGACGGCGCAGCGCCACGAGGCGATGGAGGAGGTCATTCGACCATCCTCCGGTGAGGCAGAAGAGCGAGACGAGCGCTTTGTGACCGCTCGCGCGGAGGCGCCGCATCACGCGCTCCCTCGCAGCCGGCGGTAGAGCTCGAGCGGCCACTCCGGCATGGGCCGGGCGAAGAGGCGGAGGAAGGCGTTGCGCGGAAGGACGCGTGCGGCCAGCGCGTACGTGCGCCAGCGCTTGGCCGTGA
>DATELQ010000140.1:0-16271 GCA_035276475.1 Thermoanaerobaculia bacterium
GACAGCGCGTCGGGCGGGGCGGGGGGGCGGGTGGGGGAGTAGGGGACGAGGATCACGACGATCGATCGCGCCCAGGGGAAGCGCGCCGCAGGATTGCCGCGGACGGACTTGGCGAGGTACGACATCGTGGCGTGGTGGCCCTCGGCGATCCATTCGTCGAAGAGCGCGGCGTGCTCGTCGAGGAGCGCGCTCGCGCCGAGGCGGGCCACGCCCTCTTCCGCGGCGACTTGCTCGAGCTCCGGCCACACCTCGGAGAGTTTCATAGGCGTTCCAGGATGGGACCGAGGAGCGATTCCGGCACGCGGATCGTGCCGAGCGTCTCGACTTCTTTCGCGGCGCCGTGGTCGTCGGAGCCGCCGGTGACGAACTTGCCGCGGAAGCGGGCGATGTTCGCGTAGCGCTCCGACCACTCCGCGTCGACGTTGGGGTGGAAGACCTCGATGGCGTCGACGCCGGCGTCGAGGAGGCGGGGGACGAGCTGCTCGTGATGCGGATAGAGCGTCGGGTGGGCGATCGACGTCACGCCGCCGACGGCGCGCACGAGCGCGACGGCCTCGTCGACGCGGAAGCGCTCCTTGTCGACGAAGGCCGGCTTCCCGCTGCCGAGGAGCTTGTCGAAGGCGTCGGAGACGGAGGCGACGTGGCCGGCCTCGACGAGCGCGCGGGCCACGTGCGGGCGACCCATGGCCCCGCCGGCGGCGAGCTGCTCGACGCGGCGCAATTCGATCGGAAAGCCTAGGGCGCGGAGCTTCTCAACCATCAGGGCGCCGCGGCGCTCGCGCGTCTCGCGGAAGTGGCGGAGGCGCTGCTCGAAGCGCTCGTCGGCGGCGTCGAAGGCGTAGGCGAGGATGTGGACGTCGTGCCCGTCGACGATGCAGGAGAGCTCCGTGGCGGCGATGAGCGTGACGCCGCGCTCGTTCGCGTACGGCTTGATCTCGAAGTAGGCGGCGACGTTGTCGTGGTCGCTGATGGCGACGATGGTGATGCCGCGCTCGCGCGCGAGATCGATGACCTCGCGCGGCGAGCGCGTTCCGTCCGAGTGATAGGTGTGGAGATGGAGGTCCGCGTAGCGCACGCGGCTACAATTTCTTCGCCGCTTTCGCGAGACTCTTCGACGACGCCTCGAGCGTGTCTTTCAGCACCTCGCGGGCCGAGTCGACGCCCTTGGCGAGCTGCTTCTCCGCTTTCTTCTGCAGCTTCGCGGCCTGCTTCTTCAGCTCCTTGACCTTCGGCTCCGTCGCTTTCGCCACGGCCTTCTTGAGCTCCTTGACCTTCGGGGCGGCCGCTTTGGCCACCTGTTTCACCGTTTTCTTCACGGCCTTCTCTCCTGCGGCGACGGCTTTCTTCGCCTGCTTCTGCACTTTCTTCACGGTAACCACGGCGCTTCCTCCTTCCGGCAATCCTACACTGTCGGCGCTTCCGGCGGGGCGAGGGAGCCGAGAACGCGCTCGCAGCGCTCGCAGAGATCGCCGTCCTTCGACACCTCTTCGCGATAGAGCCAGCAGCGGCCGCACTTGTGTCCGCGCGCGGGCGAGGTGGTGATGCCGATGCGGCCGATGCCCTCGATCTCGACGGCGTCGGCGACCGCGTCGTCGGGCGGCAAAAAGTCGACGTGCGACACGATGAAGACCTTCGACAGGTCGACGTTCGCCGTCCCGGTGAGGACGGCGGGGACGACGTCGCAGTGGAGCTGCACGTCGGCGTCGATCGACTTGCCGATCTCACCCGCGGCGCGCGCGCGCTCGAGAACTTTCGAGACCGCCTCGCGCACGCGGAAGATCCGCTCCCACCCTGCCACGTCGATGATGGGCGTGTCGAAGTCGGGGAACTGCGCGAGGTGCACGGAGGCCTCCTTCGGGCCCGGTAGCTCGAGGTAGACCTCGTCCGCGGTGAAGGAGAGGATCGGCGCGAGGATGGCGGTGAGCCCCTGGGCGATGAGGTACATGGCCGTCTGCGCGGAGCGGCGGCTGTGCGATGCCGGCGCGTCGCAGTAGATCGTGTCTTTGGAGATGTCGATGTAGAGCGCGGAGAGGTCGACGGTGCAGAGCTCCAGCGTGCGGTGATAGACGGTGTGGAACTCGTACTGCTCGTAGGCGCGGCGGCAGCGCTCGAACGTCTCCGCGGCGCGCGCGAGGGCCCACTTGTCGACGTCGAGGAGTTGCTCGGCCGGCAACGCGTCCTTGGCGGGATCGAAGTCGTGCAGGTTGGCGAGGAGGTAGCGCGCCGTGTTGCGCAGCTTGCGGTAGCCCTCGCCGGCCTTCGTCAGGATCTGCGGGCCGAACATGACGTCGTCGGTGTAGTCGGCGGTGGCGACCCAGAGGCGGAGGATGTCGGCGCCGCTCTGCTTCATCACGTCCTGCGGCGAGAGGGCGTTGCCCGACGACTTCGACATCTTGTCGCCGACTTCGTTGAGGATGAAGCCGCAGGTGACGACGCCGCGGTACGGCGCGCCGCCTTCGATGCCGGTGCCAACCAGGAGCGACGACTGGAACCAGCCGCGGTGCTGGTCGTGCCCTTCGAGGTACAGGTCGGCCGGCCAAGTCAGCTCCGGCCGCTCCTGCAGCACGGCGATGTGCGACGAGCCGGAGTCGAACCAGACGTCGAGGATGTCGCGCTCTTTGCGGTACTCCGCGCCGCCGCACTTTGCGCAGGCCTTGCCGTAAAAGTCGGACGCGGGACGGTCGAACCAGGCATCGGCCCCCTCGGCTTCGAAGATCTCCGTCACCTTCGCGAAGAGCTCGGGCGAGGTGACCGTCTCGCCGCAGCCTTCGCAATAGAGAACGGTGATCGGCACGCCCCAGAGGCGTTGCCTCGAGATGCACCAGTCGGGGCGGTTCTCGACCATCCCCTTCATCCGGTCGTGGCCCCACGCCGGGTACCACGTCACCTTCTCGATCTCGCCGAGGGCGCGCTCGCGCAGCCCCTTCTCGTCCATCGAGATGAACCACTGTTCGGTGGCGCGGAAGATGATCGGGTTCTTGCAGCGCCAGCAGTGCGGGTACGAGTGCGTGATCGTGTCGGCTTTGAGGAGCGCTCCGCGCTCCGCGAGGTGCTCGACGATCAGCGGGTTGGCCTTGAACACGTGCATGCCGGCCCAGAGCGGCACGTCGTCAGTGAACAGGCCGCGGTGGTTGACGGGCGTGTAGATGTCGAGGCCGTAGCGGCGGCCGGTGTTGAAGTCGTCGGCGCCGTGGCCGGGCGCGGTGTGCACGAGCCCCGTGCCGGCGTCGACGGTGACGTAGTCGCCGAGGACGATCGGGCCTTCGCGCGGGAGGAAGGCGTGGCGGTACATCAGATGTTCGAGCGACGCCCCTTTGAAGACTTTGACGACGGTGTAGTCGCTCCAGCCGAAGCTCTGCATGACGGACTTCGTCAGCTCGGAGGCGACGATGTAGTTCACGCCGTCGTGCTCGACGACGTCGTAGTCAAAGTCGGGCTTGACGGCGATGGCGAGGTTGGCCGGCAGTGTCCACGGCGTCGTGGTCCAGATGATGGCGTAGAGCGGCTTCTCGATGGGGAGGTCGAGCTCTTTGACGGCTTCGTCGGTCATGCGGAAGCGCACGTAGATCGACGGCGAGGTGTGATCGCGGTACTCGACCTCCGCCTCGGCGAGCGCAGTCTGGCAGTGCGTGCACCAGTGCACGGGCTTCAAGCCCTTGTAGACCATGCCGGTCTGCATGAAGCGCCCGAGGGCGTCGGCGATGGTGGCCTCGAAGTGAAACGACATCGTCGTGTACGGGCGGAACCAGTCGCCGAGGACACCGAGGCGGATGAAGTCCTCGCGCTGGAGATCGATGTTCTCGTCGACGAAGGCGCGGCAGGCGCGGCGGAAGTCGGCGTCCGACATCGCATTCTTCTTGGAGCCGAGCTTCTTGCTCACTTCGTGCTCGATCGGCAGGCCGTGGCAATCCCAACCGGGGATGTACGGCGCGTCGAAGCCGGCCATCGTCTTCGACTTCACGACGATGTCCTTGAGGATCTTGTTGAGGGCGTGGCCGACGTGGATGCGCGCGTTGGCGTACGGCGGGCCGTCGTGGAGGACGAACTTCGGCCGCCCCTGCGAGGTCTCCCGAATGCGCGCGTAGAGGTCGATCTGGTGCCACGCGTCGAGCCGCTTCGGCTCGTTCAGCGGGAGGTTGGCCTTCATCGGGAAGGCCGTTTCGGGGAGGTTCAGCGTTTTCTTGTAGTCGCTCGACTCGGCCATGGTGGCCGGTCAAACTAGCACAGATGCAGTGTCATTCCGAGCCGCGGACTACGACTTCTTCAGCTCCCCATCGAGGTGCGCCAGCGCGGCGCGCAGCTGCTCGCGGCGCCGCTCGCTCTGGGTCTCGGCGAGCTCGCGCTCCACGCGGCGCCGCGAGAGCTCCAGCGACTCGCGGTGCTTGCGGCGCTCGATCTGCTCGCGGTCTTCACGGACGCGCTTGCGCGCGTCGGCGTCCGCCTCGGCGTCCTGCCACTGCGATTGAACCGACTTGCTTTCGAATCCTCTGGCCATGCACTGCCTCACATGCCCCCGGCGGCGACGGTGCGCGCCGGGGTGACGCGCAGACGGTCTCCGGGATGAAGCACGTGCGATGCCGGGAGCTCGTTGAGCTCGAGAAGCTCTTCGACCGTCAGGCCGAACTTCTTGGCGATCGAGTAGTAGGTGTCGCCCTTGCGGACCGAGTAGGTCATATTCGAGAGCGCGGAGCTCAGCTCGCCGGCGCGGACGGGGAGGTAGACCGAGTCGCCTTCGCGCGCACTGCGGCCATCGTTCATCGCCGCGATCGTCTCGACCGTCGTGCCGAGGGCGGCGGCGAGGTGGTTGAGGGAATCGCCGTCGCGGAGCGTGAACGAGCAGACGGCCACGTTCGCATCGTCATTCTTCATCGTCGCGGCGCGCGCGGCCACGAGCTCGGCTGCCTTCGCCGGCACGCGGATCTCGCTGCGGCCGGGCGGGGCGATGCCGTGGCGGAGGGCGGGGTTGAGGTCGCGCAGCAGCGTCTCGTCAACGTCGGCAACCGAGGCGACGTAGCGGAGCGAGAGCGGGCCCTCGACGGGGATGCGCTTCCCTTCGAGATCTTTCGACTCGCCGAGGCGGAAGCCGTACGTCGCCGGATCGCTGGCGATGATCAGCGTGGCGAAGAACGTCGGCACGTAGCCGCGCGTCTCCTTCGGCAGCGCCCCGGCATCGCACAGCTCCCAGAACGTCGTCGCGCCGTTCGCATCGAGCGCCCGGCGGACGCGTCCCGGCCCGGCGTTGTAGGCGGCGAGCGTCAGCGGCCAGTCGTTGAATTGGCGGTAGAGGTCGCGCAGGTAGGCCGCAGCCGCGCGCGTGGAGCGCTCGGGGTCGGCGCGCTCGTCGACCCACCAGTCGACGCGCAGGCCGTACTCGCGCGCGGTGTCGGGCATGAACTGCCAGATGCCGTGCGCGCCGGCACGCGAGGTGAGCGTCGGCGTGTAGGCGCTCTCGATGACCGGCAGGTAGGCGAGCCCCCGCGGCAGCTTGGCCTCGCCGAAGACGCTGTCGATCAGCTTCTTGTACTTCGCCGAGCGGATCAGCGACTCCTGGATGCTCGGCTTGAGCTCGGTGGTGAAGTAGGCGAGGGCGCCGCGGATGGTCTTGTGCTCGGGGATGGGGATGGAGACGGCGGCTTCGACGTCGACCTTCGGCGCGGCGACCGGCGCCTTCTCGCGGGCGAGGATCTGCGCGTACGCATCCTCCAATGCCTTGCGGTACTCGGGCGTTTCGGCGGGCTTGGCGGCGACCGTGGGCGCCGCTTTCGGGGGAGGCACCGGCGCCGAACCGCACGCGGCCGCAAACACGGCGAGTAGAAGAAGAGCTGAAGTCGTCTTCGTCATCCCGTTTCCCTCCACCCCGTCACATGTCTAGATGTCGAATTTCACGTTGACCGAAAGTGACCCGACGTCCGCGGTGTCGCCCAGCTCCACGTTCTGCTCCTGGGTCTGCACGACGCCGTCGTCGTTCTCAAAGGATACCGTAAACCGCAGATTCTTCGACTTCGGGAGGACGCCGGGGGCCACCGCGAGGCTCACGGTCTTGTGCACGTCGCGCTTCGGGCGCGAGGCGGCGAGGATCAGCTCCGTCGCCGACGGCGCCTTCTTCGTCGTCTTCGCCGGCGCGGCGGTGGCCTTTTTCCGCAGCGATTCGAGCTCAGCCATGATGTCGACCGAGGAGCGGACCTTGACGTGCTTGACGTCGGCCTTCTTGGCCGGCTTGGCGAGGCGGGCGAAGTCGATCTCCGGCTCGGCGGCGATCGGCGCGGGCTCGGGCAGCGGTTCGGGCTCGGGTGCGGGCGGGATCACCGGCTCCGGCTCTGGGGCGGGCGGCGGCGGTGCGGGCTCCGCGACGGGGAGCGACGAGAGCGCGTCCGCTCCGACGTCTGCGGTATGCGCGAGGGTTTCGTCAGCGAAGACCGGCTCCGGCAGCGGGGCGGGTGGCGGCTCGATGACGGCGGCGGGGGTGGTGAAGACGGGCGTCTGGAGCGTGCCGGCGACCGTCGCGCGGGGCGACGTGCCGCCGCCGTCCTTCACCCGGAACGTGGCCGGCTCCGTCACCGGGCGCCGCGCCTGCGCGGCCGGGCGAGCCGGCTCCTCGCCGGTCATGCGGCGGCGGAGCTGGCGCAGGGTCAGCTTGGAGATGAGCTTCAGCGTCTCGAAGACGCCTTCGCCGCGCGCAGCCACCGCCTCGACCCACTCGTACTTCCCCTCGCCGTCGAGCGCCCGGGCGATGGCGTCGGGCGTGGCGATGTTCGGGAGGTCGCGCTTGTTCAGCTGCAGCACGAGCGGGATGTCGTCGATGTCGAGGCCGATCTCCGCCAGGTTCTCTTTGAGGTTGTGGAAGCTCTCGACGTTGGCGTCGAGCATGGCCAGCTGCGAGTCGGCGACGAAGACGACGCCGTCGACGCCCTTGAGGACGAGCTTGCGCGTGGTGTTGTAGAAGACCTGGCCGGGAATGGTGTAGAGCTGGAGGCGGGTCTTGAAGCCGCCGATGACGCCGACGTCGATCGGCAGGAGGTCGAAGAAGAGGGTGCGGTCGGTCTCGGTCTCGAGGCTCACCATTTCGCCGCGGCTCTGCGGCGAGGTCTTGGTGTAGATGTGGTGGAGGTTGGTGGTCTTTCCGCACAGACCGGGACCGTAGTACACGATCTTCGCGGCCATTTGCATCGTGGCGTAGTTGAAGAACACCATCGAAGTGAGCCCTGAGAGAGCGTTTCGATGGTAGCACTCATCTTCGAGCCGCAACAATCGCTTCGGCCAGAAGACGATAGATCTCCGCGAGTTGCGGCCTCGACTCCAGCGCCTTCATGTGCTGCTCCATGACGGCGGCGTCGCCGCGCGCGGCGGGGCCGGTGAAGCGCTGCGGCCCGGTGGTGCGGGCCCAGTTGTCGACGGCGGAGCGGGTGAGGGCGACGAGGTCGTCGCGCGCGTTCTCCACCCCCGCCCCGCGCATCAACTCCTCGGCGATGTCGAGGAGCGCGGCGACGTAGTTCGCCCCGAAGACCGCGCCGGCGTGGTAGAGCGGCTTGCGCTCCGGCGCGATCTCGGCGAGCCGTGCTTGCGCGGCGTCGGCGATGCGCTGGGCAATGTCGCGGTGGGCCCCTTCGAAGACGAGGAGGGTGTCGCGGAGGTCGGATTCGGCGCCGAGCGGCGGGAGGGCGCGGAGGGGGTGGAGGGAGAAGCCGCCGCGCACGCTCGTCATCGAGCCGCTGCAGTGGAAGATGACGGCGTCGGTGGGCGGGATGCGCTGCGCGAGCTCGGCGATGGCGGCGTCGCTGACGGCGATGAGGATGAGGTCGGACTCGGCTGCGAGATCGTCCAGCGAGAGCTCGCGCGTCGCGAGCAGTTCCACGACGGGCGACGGCTTGCGCAGCGTCACCCCCGCGATCGGCCAGCCGATGCGCCGCCACGTCGACCCGAACGCCCACGCGGCCCGGCCGCCGCCGATGATGCCGAGCCGCACTAGGCGTTGCGCTCCACGGCCGGCCAGCGCGCCAGGGCCACGTACCAGAGCACGATGATCCCGACCGGCGGAATGAACGCCGCGAGCGAGATCAGCGGCGGGAGACCCGCGCGCTGGAGGATTCGGTATAGCGGTGCCACGGAAGTCACGATGATGACGAGAATCACCAGAAGCTCAGGCAAACCGAAACTGCCGAACATAGGACCCCCTTTGCTATCCTCGTTTCGTGCGAACCGCCCTCATTCTCGCACTGCTCGCCCTCGGAGCCGCCGCTCCGCCGCCCACCACCTGCGGCCAGCGCGACGACTACTCGGCGGCGCTCTGCGCGTACCAGCGGCGCGACTTCGCGGCCGCGGCGGCGGGGTTCCGGGCCATCGTCGACAAGAATGCCGACGAGCCGAACACCGTGCGTTCCATGTATTTTCTGGCGCGGACGGAGATGAAGACCGGGCACTTCGACGAGGCCGAGGCGCTCCTCATCAGAATCTACGCCGTCGACGTTCCGTTCTATCGGGCATGGTCGTGCGACTTTCTCCTCGGCGAGTGCCGGCGGGCGGCGGGTAAGGACTAGTGGCGCAGACTTCGACATTCGAGCTCCGCAAGAAGCTGCTTCAACTCGAAGCGCTTTACGACATCGGCCGCGCGCTCAACACCCTGCGGCCGGAAGGGGAGCTCCTCGAAGAGCTGATGCACCGCGCCGTAGCCACGCTTGACGCCATGACCGGCTTCGTCTTCTCCCTCGACGAGAAGCTCAACGTCCAGCACCTCCACACTCTCGGGCGCGAGGCACCGGTGTCGCCGAACGCCATCCTGTCCGAGGCGGCGGTCAAGCAGGTCATGGCCACGCGCGCGGCCGCGGCGGCGAGCGACGTCCTCCTCGCGCCGATGGTCGCGGGCGACCAGATCGTCGGCATCCTCGGCGTCGGCGGCAAGGAAGAGCGCGGCGCCACGAAGCGCGGCAGCTGGAGCGAGGATGACCTGCGCTTCCTCGAGTCGCTGGCGTCGATCGGCGCGGCGGCCGTCGACAACACGCGCAACTTCCATCGCCTCTCGGTCATCCGCGAGTCGCTCGAGGACGAGAACCGGAACCTCAAGCAGCGCATGCTGCGCGAGTACAGCGACCGGCTCATGGTCGGCGACTCGCCGAAGATGCAGCGCGTCATCGACCTCGTCGCGCGCGTCGCCGACTCGCAGGCCAACGTCCTGATCCGCGGCGAGTCCGGCACCGGCAAGGAGATGGTCGCGCGTCTCATCCACGGCAACTCGCCGCGCAAAGACGGGCCGTTCGTGGCCATCAACTGCGCGGCGCTGCCGGAGACGCTCCTCGAGTCCGAGCTCTTCGGCATCGAGCGCGGCGTCGCCACCGGCGTCGAGGCCCGCCCCGGCAAGTTCGAGCTCGCCCGCGGCGGCACCGTCTTCCTCGACGAGATCGGCGACATCCCCCTCACGCTCCAGGCGAAGCTCCTGCGCGTCCTGCAGGAGCGGGAGATCGAGAAGCTCGGCGGGCGGCGGCGGATCCCCATCGACGTCCGCATCCTCTCCGCCACGCACCGCGACCTCGAGCAGATGATCGGCACGGGCGAGTTCCGCCAGGACCTCTACTACCGGCTCAAAGTCGTCGAGATCGTCCTCCCGCCGTTGCGCGAGCGGAAAGAGGACATCCCCAAGCTCGTCCGCTTCTTCCTCGACAAATACGGCAAGCGCGAGGGGCTGCGCGACGTCCGTATCACCCAGGACGCGCTGCAGAAGCTGATGCGCTACCCCTTCCCCGGCAACGTGCGCGAGCTCGAGAACCTGATCGAGGGTGCCCTCGCGCTCACCACCGACCCCGTCGTCGACCCCGGCGACCTCCTCCTCCCCGAGAGCGCGTCGAGCGCGGACCCCGAGGAGTTGGCGGCGGACTTCCCGACGCTCGACGATCTGCAGGCGCGCTACGTCGCTCGCGTCCTCGGCCACACGAAGGGAAATGTCTCGAAGGCGGCGAAGGTCCTCGGCGTCGATCGCAAGACGCTCTACCGCATGCGCGACGTGCTGTCCCAAATCGCCACAGATGGGGCGAAGTGGGACATTCACTGAGAAAGTGCTGAATCAACATGTGTTACGCATCGTGTGACGGATTGAAACTTTGTAGTGTGGCAAAATGCCACAGCTGCACATCCGTTCACATTTCCGGCCGTTCCCGTGTAAACTTCGTCGCGTCAGAGGCTTACGCAAGGTGAGAGAGACTTGGCCTTCGTGGCAGTGGCGTTGCTTTAGTCCCCCGCCGTCGAACGGAGGGGAACACCATGAAAAGCTACGCACAGACCCGCAGCCAGGCCATGTCGATGTCGGCAATGCTGCCGATGATTCTGGCCGTCAACACCACCGCGCTGCTCGCCCTGGAGCGCCTCGGCGGTATCCCCGACTGGATCAAGTCCGCGGTGGCGCTCTTCCTCTCCTTTTAGGATCGCGAGGGACGCCCGCGAGATGACTTCGACCGCCGCACGGCAGATGGAGCTGACGCTTCCCATGGTCGCGGATATCGAGATCGCTGCTGCCCGTGCGGCCGGAAACCTCGGACGCGAGATCGGAATGAGCTCCGACTCCATCGACGAGATGACCCACGCCATCATCGAGGCCTGCATCAACGCGCGCGAGCACTCCGGTTGCGCCGACAATCGCATCTTCATAAGATTCGCCGGCACCTCCACCGGCGACGGCAGTCGAATCGACGTCTGGGTCACGGATCATGGAAAGGGCTTCGATCCCGATGAAGCGCGGGCTCGGCGTCCGGCTGCGGGCCAGGTCCACAAGCGCGGGCGCGGTCTGCAGCTCATCGAGGCCCACATGGACGAAGTCGACATCTCCACCACCGAGGGAGGGGGGACCACTATCCATATGGCCAAAGTCGAGAAGAAATCATGACTGAGGAATTGAAGGTCGCGGTGGAGCGCATCGGCAACGACGGCGCCGTCCTTTTCACCAAGGGCTACATCAACAACGTGGGCGGCGAAGAGATCGCCAATCGCGCCTACGAGCTGATGGACTCCGGCGTCACCAGGCTCCTGCTCAACCTCCGCGAGACGAAGATCGTCAACTCCATCGGCATCAGCATCCTCATCGAGATCATCGAGAAGATGATGGACAAGGGCGGCAAGATCGGCTTCTGCTGCCTCACCCCGGTCATTCACAAAACGTTCGCGATCATGGGCCTGGCGCAGTACGCGAAGATTTACACAAGTGAAGAGGAAGCGCGCGGCGATCTTGCATTGGCGTCCTAAGTGATCCGCAGCGCCTTTCTCTTTCTTTTCCTGGCACTTCCACTTCACGCCGACGGCTGGCCGCAGTTTGGCCGCGACGCCGCGCACTCCGGCCGCGTCGCCCAAGGCGCGCAACCGCTGCAGCACATCTTCGCGAACGTCGTCTACGACCCCTTCGCGCCGATCGAGGAGGCCAGCGCGGACGGCGAGCTTCTCGTCCACTACCAAGTGCCGCTCATCGACGGCGACGACGTCTTCATGGAGTTCAAGAGCGGCACGTTCGGCAATCCGACGTGGAGCATCCACCGCCTGCATTGGGAGAACGGGACGCTCGCCGACAAGTGGACGGCGCCGAGCGACTGGAAGCCGCTGCCGACGGAGTGGGAGCCGGTCTTCCACGCGATTCTCGCCAACGGCTTCGTTTACGCGCCGGGCGCCGGCGGCACGTTGCTGCAGTTCGACCGCAATAGCGGCTCGCTCGTCCGCCGCATCAATCCGTTCGGCGCCCTCGACACGAGCATCTACGTCGCCGGCGCGCCTGCGGGCGACGCGAACGGCAACCTCTATTACACGGCGATGCGCATCAACACCGCGGAGCCGTGGCTGGCGGACGTGCGCGGCGCCTGGCTCGTGCGCGTCGCCCCCGACGGCAGCACGACTCTGGCTTCGTTCACGGCGCTCGTGCCCTCGGCGCCGATGGCGACGTCGCAATGCACCGGCATTTTCGACCTCTCGCAGTCGCCGCTGCCGCCGTCGCCGAACGCGACGCCGCCGAGCGTGCAATGCGGCTCGCAGCGGCCGGGCGTCAACGCCGCGCCGGCGATCGGCGCCGACGGCACGATCTACGTCGTGAGCCGCGCGCACTTCAACAGCTACTGGTCGTACCTCGTGGCCGTGAATCCCGACCTCACGCCGAAGTGGGCTGCGTCGCTGCGCAACCGCTTCCACGACGGCTGCAACGTCCTACTTCCGCCGAACGGCACGGCCGGCGGCTGCCGCTCCGGCACGCAGACCGGTTTTGCCCCCGAGGAGAACGCGCCGGGGTCGGGGCGCGTCATCGACATCTCCACGTCGTCGCCCGTCGTCGCGCCCGATGGCTCGGTCCTCTACGGCGCATACACGATCTACAACGACATTCAGGGCCACCTGATGCACTTTGCGGCCGACGGCTCGTACCTCGGCGCGTACCAATTCGGCTGGGACATCACGCCGGCGATCTACGAGCACGACGGCACGTACTCGATCGCGATCAAGGAGAACCACTACGGCGGCGCTGTGCACCCCGTGCCGGAGTACTTCATGACGCAGCTCTCGCCGTCGTTCGCGGTGGAGTGGCAGGCGGAGGCGGACGACGAGTGGTGCGTGAACGCCCCCGCGATCGACGCGGGCGGCACGGTCTACGCGAACAGCGAGGACGGCTATCTCTACGCGATCGCGCAGGGCGGCGCGATCCGGCAGCGGATCTTCCTCCAGCGTGCCCTCGGCGCCGCGTACACCCCGGTCTCCATCGGCCCCGAGGGGCGGATTTACGCGCAGAACGCCGGGCATCTGTTTGTCATCGGCGGCATGGCCCATCCCCGCGCCGCGCGGCACTGATATCCTCCCGTGTCGCTGCCATGCCACTGGTCGAGTTTCTGAACGAACTGCAGCGCCTCGAGCGCGCGGCCTCGGGCGCGCAAGGACCGCTGATCCTCGAGGCGTTCACGCGGCACTCGCCGTTCGACGCCGGCGCGGTCTGGCTGCGCGATCCGCGCGGCGAGGCCATGCGCCTCGCGGCGAAGTGCGGCGACATCAACGTCGACGATGTGCTCGACCGCGAGCTCCCCGGCATGGTCATGGTGCCGATCGGCACGAGCAAGGAGAGCCTCGGCGTGGTCGGCCTGGCCGGCGATCTCTCCTCGGACGAAGACCTGGAGATGCTCCGCGCCGCCGGCGCGTTCCTCGGCACGCTGATGAACAACCAGCGCTTGACCCAGGAAGCGCGCGAGGGCGACTTCCAGCTCAAGTACCGGCTGTGGGAGCTGGAGTCGCTGTACGACATCGGGCTATCCATCGCGTCGACGCTGAACATCGACGAGCTCGCGGACGAGATCCTCTTCCGGATGATCTCGCTCGTGAACGCGCGCCGCGCCGCGCTCTTCCTGCGCGACGCCGACCGCTTCCACGTCTATCGCTCCTTCGGCGACATCGACGAGGGCTTCCTCACCGGCGACGTGACGCAGCAGCTGCTCCGCGAGGCGGCGCCGGTGACGTTCGGCGAAGCCTTCGTGGCCGTGCCGATTGCCGGCGCGGCCGGCATCATCGCCGTCCTCGTCGCGGCCGATCGGGAGTCGCGCGACGGCTCCATCGGCGCGTTCGAGGCCAACGAGCTCCGGCTCCTCTCGCTCTTCGCCAGCCAGGTCGCCATCGCCCTCGAGAACGCGCGGCTGCACCGCGAGGCGCTGGAGAGGCAGGCCATGCAGCGCGAGCTGGAGCTGGCCGCGACGATCCAGCGCGACATTCTCCCGAAGTCGATCCCGCAGGTGCCCGGCGTCGAGATCGCGACGTTCTCCAAGCCGGCGCGCCTCGTCGGCGGCGACTATCACGCTTTCTTCCGGCGCGACGGCTTGCTGACCATGGTCGTCGCCGACGTGGCCGGCAAGTCGATGCCGGCGGCGCTCCTCGTGTCGGCGCTGCACGCCGCGACGCATCTCCTTTTCGCCGAGGAGCGCGAGCTCGGCGACATCGCCACGGAGCTCAACCGCCACATCCACCAGTGGTCGGCGGAGAACAAGTTCGTCACGATGATCTTGGTCGAGATCGACCTCGAGAACGAGAGACTCCGCTTCGTCAACGCCGGCCACAACCCCTGCTACATCCTCACCGGCGACCGCATGGAGCAGATGAAGTCGCACGGCCTCCCGGTCGGCATCCTCGGCGGCTCGAAGTACATGACCCAGACCCGCCCGTTCCCCACCGGATCGGCCGTCGTCCTCTACAGCGACGGCATCACCGAGGCGGAGAACGCGGCGGGGGAGGAGTTCGAGAACGAGCGGCTGGAGGCGATCCTGCGCGAGCACAGCGCCGCCGGCGCGAACGAGCTGCGCGACCGCATCGCCGCCGCCGTGGAGACGTTCACGGGGGAGGCGCCGCAGAAGGATGACGAAACGTTGGTGATCGCCCGTGTTACAAGTTGAAACCGCCGCCTGACCCTCCGCGTCGCATTCGACAAGGAGGATAAGGCATGAAGCGCATCGCACTCATCGCAGTTCTGCTCGTGGTTTCCCTGGCGGCGTACGGCGCGACAAAGTTGACGATCGAGCCGTCCCAGATGAAGGACGGCGAGACCAAGACGCTCGTCGACGGCGACAAGACCATCACCGTCCACAAGAGCGGTGACAACCTCGACATCAAGATCGAGGGCGCCGGCAAGACGCGCACGATCACGCTCAACAACACCGGCGGCGACATCCACATCTTCCGCGACGGCACGGCCTGGAAGACGATCCCCGACGGCACGGCCTGGAAGACCATCCCGATGCCCGAGGGCCGCGTGCTCCTCGACCAGCACTTCGAGCACCTGCTGCCGAAGGCCCAGACATGGTTCGTCTGCCCGAAGGACCACACGATGCTGCGCGTCCCCGAGGACAAGGCCGACCAGACCTTCAAGTGCCCCATCGACGGCACGACGCTGGAGAAGAAGAAAGGCCGCGGCATGGCCCTCTTCTTCGATCACGGCGGCGACGACATGTAGGCCTCTCGCGGGGGCGGGCTCAGTGCCCGCCCCCCAGATTCACGGTCGTCACTTCGTTTCGCTCCTTCGCCGACGACAACAGCAGCGTGTGATCCTGCCGGCGCCCGCGCGTCGTGACGATGACGTGGACGAGCGTCGCCGCGCTCACCTCCGTGCGATCTTCGCCGTAGTACTCGACGGCGATCTTGTACGCGCCGCGCGGCGCCCGTGCGATGGCGTAGATCTCCGGGCCGAAGCCGCCGGTGATGTCGTCGCTGAGCACTCCGCCGTGCGTGCTCTTGCGGTGGCTGTACATGACCTCTTCGCCGCCCGGCTCCGTGACGTGGAGGTCGACGTCGCAGTAGTCGCACTCCCACATCACGTCGACCTGCAGATCGGCATCGGCGTGCGCGTCGACGTCGAGCGCGTCGGGCGGCAGGCGCAAGTGACGTGATTTCGACACGGTCTCGAAGCGGGTGCGCAGCGCCTGCGTGTCGCCGTTGCGGCCGGAGCGGCGCGCCAGCAACATCAGCTCCCGCCACGTCTGCGGCTCCTTCGGCGAGAGCTCGAGGGCGTGCAGCAGGAGGTCGCGGGCGACGTCGGCGCGTCCCCAGCCATCGGCGATGCGCGCCACGATGCGCACGACCGGCGCGTCGTCGGCATACGCCTCGGCGAGGTCGGTGAGCTTGCGCAAGGCCAGGACCGGGTCGCGGAAGCGCAGCTCCTCGGCGGCGCGCAGGAAGCGCTGCTTGTCGCCGGGGTTATGGTGCAGGCTGATGGCCGGGTTATCGTTGACGCCGTCGGCGTCGAGCATCGGCGCCTCGGCGGTGACGGTGATCGATTCCGAGACGGCTGCCTGGGACAGGACCAGCTCGACGTCGCCGCCGCTCGGCGCGGTGGCGAAGGCGCGGTCCGTCTGGCGGAAGCCGGCGAGCTCCGCGCGCAGCGAGAATTTCGCCGGCGCGCGCGGCGCGCCGAGCCAGAAGTGACCGTTCGCGTCGGTGACGCCGAGCTCCGCCACGTCGCCGTCGGCGAAGAGCGTCACCGTCACGCCGGGCAGCGCAACGCCCGTGTTGTCGAGCACCGATCCCTTCACGAACCACACGGCCTTCCGCGCCACCTGCGACTCGATTGGAGGAAGGTCCGGCGGCGGGTCGATGCCGTACATCTGGTAGTCGCGCCAGCTTTCCAACACGATGAGCGACGTGCGCGGCGTGAGCATCGTGTGCTTTTTCCCGAGCTCCGCGATCTCCTCCGGCTTCTGGATCTCGCGCAGCCGGGCCCGCGCCCAGGCGCGCTCGACGAGGCCCGGCACGGCGATCTCGCGCGCGGCCAGCTCGCGGCCGGCGACGCGGAC
>DATELQ010000141.1:0-2209 GCA_035276475.1 Thermoanaerobaculia bacterium
CGGCACGGGCGGCGGGGACGGTGCGGGCGATGAGCGCGCGGCTGTCCGGCGTCCATTCGAACGGGCGGCGCGGCAGCGTGAGGTTCAGCGGCGGCGACGACAGGCGATGCGCGCGTGCCGAGGCGATGTCAACGGCCCACAGCTCGACACCGTTCGCGGTCGACAGCGCGGCGGCGAGGTGCGTGACGTCGGGCGACCACGACGTATAGCGGATGCGCGCGTTCGCCGGCAGGCCGCTCACGGCGCGCGACTCGCCGTCGGCAACGCGCACGAGCGTCATGGCCGTCGCGTAAAGCGCGCGGCTCTGGTCGTGGCGCTCCGGATCGAAGCGGATGCCGGCGAGCTTGAGCTCCGGGCGCGAGAGGTCCTCGATCGTCAAGAGAGCGGGGATGTGCTGGAGGAGGACCCACTTTCCGTCGGGCGACACCGTCGTGATCGGCGGCGGCGGCGCGTCGACGACGTCGGCGATCTCCTTCGGCGGCATTTTGTATTGGGCGAAGAGAGGGATCGCGAAGAGCAGCAGGGCGATGGCGAGCCGTTTCATGAGGGCAAATGATAAACGTCGTCTCAAACCAATGCTGTGCTCGTCTAAATAAATAAGGGAGAAAAGGAGCCATGCGCCACTGGTCCCCGCCGCGCCAGGCGTTGGTGTGGGCCGCACTCGATGTGGCGATCGCCAGCGCGCTGCAGGCCGCCTGGTACTACAAGTGGCTGAGTCCGCGGCCGCACGTGTCGCGGCGGCAGCGGCCGATCGAGTACAAGCCCATTAACGTACTCTTCGACTGCCCCGACGAGTTGAATCCGGCGTACAACATATGTCCGGACGGACGGCCGAAGAAGAAGGACGATCCGTGCGGCGACAACCTCTCGGGCACGCCGCGGCATCCGGCGTATCCATCGGGCCACAGCACGTACTCCGGCGCGGCATCAGAGATCCTCGATTACTTCTTCGGAAATCAGCCGACGCCAGACGAGCTCCCCCATGACGAGAGATTCGGCTCGACGCTCGGAACGACGCTGAAGGAAGAGATCGACAACATGGCCGACAACATCGGCATGGGTCGCCTCTGGGCCGGCATCCACTGGCGGAGCGATCACGAGGCGGGGATGAAGCTCGGCCGCACCGTGGCGCGCATGGTGATCGAAGAGATGCAGGAGATGGGCTCTGTTTCGAACGGCCACATCGCGCCGTTCGTCCTCTGCCCGCCCGAGCCAAAGCCGCCGAAGGATCCCTGCGTCACTGACGGCAAATGCGACACGAAGGCGAAGCCTCCGTCACGCGATGATCTCGAGAAGCAGAAGAAGATCATCGTCGACAACTGCGACAAACCGAAGCGTGGCAAGTGCGAGCCGTGCGCGGCGCCGCCGACCGATGAGCACACGCACGCACTCATCGACATGAACCGCGGCGCCAACCGCGGCGGCGACTAAGGAGACGAGGAGCGCGCCGTTGCCGGACCGGCGGCGCGCTCCTAGCCTTCCGGATCAATCCTCACACCGGAATCGGAGTTCGTGGCTGCGCGCCGGCCAACCGGGCAGAGCCCCGAACCTTCGTCGCTGTGCGCGGTCAACCGGTAGCCGATCGGATCGATGAACGAACCGCCATCGGCGTGAACTGAGAACGTCAACGAATAGAGGAGGAAGAGGAGCGTAAACATGCAAGCAATCTGGATGGGCGCGCGCGATCGCGGCAAGTGGCGTTACGGGAGCTTGACGCTAACGTCCCAACTCCCACACCGCAATGAAACGCAGCCGCACCGGGTACGGCGGGTCGGCCTTGAACTTCCGTGCGGGACCGCCGAGGTCCTTCGCCAGCAGCGTGGCCTCCTCGGCGAACCACGTCGTCTCGATCCCTTCGCTGCGCGACTGGTCGAGCAGGCGCGACGACGTTTCCGTGTCGCCGCGCGTCCATGCTTCGCGGGCGTGGATCAGCGTCGCGATGGCGGGATCGGTTGACGTCGGGCCGGCCGAGGGCGGGATCTCAACGCGGCAGCGCAGCGCGAGGAGGCGCAGCGCCGCGGCAGCCTCGGTGTGCGGATCGACGAGCGACGCGGCCTGGCGGAGGCGACGCTCGGCGCCGGCCTGATCGCCGCGGCGCCACGCGAGATATGCGCCGAAGCTGTAGGCGTCGACGGCGTCGCCGGTCGAGCCGAGCTGCTGGGCCTTGAACGCCGCAACGTCGAACGCGTTCGCGGCGCCGGCGAGATCG
>DATELQ010000142.1:0-71448 GCA_035276475.1 Thermoanaerobaculia bacterium
CCGGTCATCATCGTCGTCCACACCAGCGGCGAGAGCGGCGGATGCTGCGTGAGGAGCGGTCCGCGCGCGCCGTCGCGCGCGAGCGCGGCGAGGTTCGGCATCGTGCCGTCGGCCATGAGCGTGTCGAGAAGCTGCCAGTCCGCGCCGTCGAGGCCGACGAAGATGACGCGCGGCCGCGGCGGCTCCGCGGGCTTCGCGCAGGCCGCCGCGACGATGAGGGCGATGAGCAGCCGTTTCACGCAGCGCGATTATCGCGCCCCCACGGCACGCGCGCGGTGATCTGCATGGCCGCGAAGAGGCTGACGATCGCTCCGATGGTGATGGCCAGGCCGGTGAAGCCCTTGAAGAAGAACGCGTACGAAAAGAGCACGAGGTAGACGAACTGCGACAGCGCCGCCTCGCGCAGCGCGAAGCGCGCATTCACCACGATGCGCAGATAGCTGACGACGAGAAAGATCGACACGGCCGACGAGATCAGAAACGCGGCGTGGATGGAGATGTGGTCGACGAGGTAGGCCAGCAGCAGGTGGAAGGCGAAGAACGACGTGGCCAGGAAGAAGTAGTGCATCGGATGGAGCTCGATCTTCCGCAACGTCGTGATGACGAACATGAAGAAGAAAAAGAAGAGCAGCGACACCGGGGCGAACATGCTGATACGGCCGGCCAGCGGCCCCGGCTGCAGCTTCTCCGGCATGACCATGCCGATGCCGTAGCCGCTCACGACGTTGGCGTACTTCCATGTGAGGAGCCAGCCCGTAGGCGTCTGCTTCTTCATCGTCGGCGAGAGCGATCCCTGCGGAAAGTCGATGGCCCGGAAGTTGGTCTGCATCTCCAGGAGGAAGTCGTGCACTTGCGACACGTCTTTGCCGAACGAGTACTTCCACGTGCCGAGGCCTTGCGACTTGTAGCCGGTCTCGATGCGGATGGCGGCGCCGGGCGGGCGGCGGACGACGGCGGTGACGCTGCCCTTCTCGGTGCGCGTCGGCACGGGCTGGCCGTCGATGCGCAGCACGAGGTCGTCGTAGATCGCCTGCGGCGCGGGGAAGACGAGCTTGACCGTCACCTCGTCCTGGGCGGTGGTGTTGCGGACGACGTAGTCGCCGCGGAAGTCGACGCGGTAGGTCGCGAACCACAGCAGTCCCTTCTGCCGCTGGTCGAGGTCGAAGGCGACGCGGATGCGGCTGCGCTCGACCGGCAGCACGGTGGTGACGACTTCGGAGGTGTGTTCGTCCCTCTGCACGGTCTGCGACGTCGACGCTTCGGGCGGCGTCTGCTCCTGAGGCGATCCCCAGGCCGACTCGACAGCCGGCCCGAGCCCGCTGCCGGCGTCGTTCGTGCGCGCGAAGATGGAGGCGCCGAGGACGATCCAGGCGAGGGTGCTGCAGAGAAAGATGGCGATGACGGCGAGAACGTAGCGTCCGAGCATGTGCGACTCCTTTGAGTCGCAAAGTACTTTTCAATTGTGGCGATGGTGTGGCGGGGCTGGGGCGATTTGCCGCGTTCTGTTGCAGGGATCACCCTTCCTGTTGCGAGGATCACCGCTCGTGATGAAGGGATCACCTTTCGGTGTGGACGTTAATGAGCGCCGCCTTGCGCGCGTCACCACGCTGCATCGCGAGCTTCGAATTTCCGGTCGAATGGATCATCGCCGCTGATGCAATCGTCCACTTTTTGGACGCGCGCATCATTTTCCGGTCTTGCCAGAGACACCACGGCGTATTTCGTCCATCACGAATCATGATCCCTTCATCAAACGCCGTGATGCGCGCATCAAGAGCCGTGACGGCGTCGACGGACTACTTTAGGAGATAGACGATTGTTGTCTCGGCCGGATCGGGCGTCGGATCTCCGTAGATCTCCCACGAGTGCCCGGCGAGCTCCCTCCGATTCGCGGCGATCCATCTCTTGATCGCGTCGTGCGTGTCGTTCATGCGATCGTAGGGGCCGCGGTGGACGGCGACCGCGGCCTCCCCTCCCGGCGTTGCGGTCGCGTAGACCTCGCTCGCAGTTTCAAAGGTGCGCGTGACCTCGACGCCGAAGTCGCACACGATCGGCGCGCCGGGTCGTGTCGGGTGGTGGTAAAGAAAAACGTTGTGCCCATCGGTCCGCAGCCCCGGCTGGCTGCGAATGAGCTCCCAGACCTTGTCCAGCGCGGGCCGCCACGCCGAGGCCACTGCGCCAGGAGCAACCTCGCGCCGCACGGCAGCGAGCTTGCGCGGATGAACGGTCTGTAAGGTGACGGAAACGGTCATTCCTGCTAAGTCACCGATTGCTGACAAAAAATCATGCCGTCAGTCGTACTCCATCTGACGATGAGATGGCGATGGCTTCTGCCGGCGTGGACGATGACGATGG
Source organism: Thermoanaerobaculia bacterium (assembly GCA_035276475.1). Lineage (GTDB taxonomy): Bacteria > Acidobacteriota > Thermoanaerobaculia > Gp7-AA8 > Gp7-AA8 > DATDFB01. Next base: position 2,356 of record DATELQ010000142.1, read on the forward strand.
CCGGATGCCTGCCGCTGGGATCATACGTGACGGCGCAGCAGGCCATCGACGCCGCTCAAAAGGGGCAACTGGACCGGCGTGCCGAGGAGGTCTACACGGTTTACGCCCATTCTTGGCCCAGGATCATCCCGACTGATAACACGTTCGTGCCCGAGGAATGCTCGACCTGGGTCGTCGCGAGCGGCGTTCCCCAGCGGACCTGCACTCCCGGCGCGCCCGTGCACTACACGACCGGTCTGATCGTCGTGTGCGGAGTGGAAAGGATCGCCGAATGAACCGCGCGCTCTTCCTGACGTCCTTCCTGTTCGTGGCAGGGTGCGCGTCGACGCCGGCTTCGACGGCCGCGCGACTCGTCGACGCCGCGAAACAAGGCGACGCCGGAACGTTCCGGAGCGAGCTGACGGACGAGGCGCGGGCAAAGTTCGGGGCGGGCGAGCAGATGGCCGCAATCCGCCAGAAGCTCGCCCGCTACTCGCGTGTCGCGGTCGGACCGGCATTCCTCGTCGCGGCGAAGCAGGGAGACCGCGGCGGCGGCGACATCGGCGACGTCAAGCGAACGTACAAGGTGACGGTCGCGGGCGTGTCCCACAGAGGCCGGCCGCCCGAGGCCATCTACGAACTGCTCCTACGCTGCGAGCTTTCGAACGAAACGGTTCACTACGACGCGACTCCAGAGTCGTGCACGACGACGATCGACGAGAACGGCATCCCCTGGCCAAACTGCACCCCGGGATCGCCGGCGTCTGATGGCGTGGTTTTGATGGAGTCGTGCAAGGTGGGGGGAATCGATGAAGTCGGTGACGCCGGCATGGACTGACGGCGCGAGCAACAATCCTGAAGGAGGCTTTGCCAACCAACGCCGCCGCTCGTAGCGGCTGGCGGAGAGAGTGGGATTCGAACCCACGGTACGCGGTTAACGTACACACGCTTTCCAAGCGTGCGCCTTAAGCCACTCGGCCATCTCTCCGTGGTCGATTCGTCTCGATGGATCGTGCGTGCCCGGTGGCGGAGAGGGGGGGATTCGAACCCCCGGTACCCTTTCGGGCACAACGGTTTTCGAGACCGCCGCAATCAACCACTCTGCCACCTCTCCGTTTTCTCCGGCCGCCGGCGCAGCATCTGAAAAAAGCGTTGCAGGAGCTCGCGGGAACGCTCCTCTTCGAACCCGCCCGTCACCTCCAGGCGGTGATTGAGGCGCGGGTCCTGGACGAGGTTCCCGAGCGTGCCGCAGAAGCCGGCCTTCGGGTCGTAGGCGCCGAAGATCAGCTGCTCGACGCGCGCGTTCACCAGCGCCCCGGCGCACATCGCGCACGGCTCGAGGGTCACGACCATCGTCGTCCCTTCGAGCCGCCAGTCGCCGATCGCGCGGGCCGCTTCGCCGATGGCGATGAGCTCCGCGTGTCCGAGGGGATCGCCGGACTCGCGGCGGTTGCGCCCGCGCCCGATGATCGTTCCCTCCCGATCGACGACCACCGCGCCGACCGGGATCTCTCCCTCGGCGGCGGCCGCTTCCGCGAGCGCAAGCGCTTCTTCCATCCACTGCGCTCGATCCATCTTCAAAGAGTACAACGGCGGGCTCGCGTGCCCGCCGTCAGATCAATTCCGTTTGGTGCACCCAGGAGGACTCGAACCTCCAACCTTCTGATCCGTAGTCAGATGCTCTATCCAATTAAGCTATGGGTGCGAGCACGGGAAACTAACCGGACGGTGCCGGGGTGAATTCCGAGCCGCGCATTCTAGCCGCCGCTCTCGGGCCATGCAAGTTTCGCCCGAGGCATGGCGATTGCGGTAGACTTGGCGGCCTCAGACGAGCAGTTGGTTTCACGGCCTCTACGGTTGGCTACTGCCTACCCACCCTTCCCCAGCCAACCGTGGAGGCGTGATTTTTTTCGCCGATGCCGATCGACCGCAACGCCTTCTTCGCTCGCACCATGCACACCCCCGACACTCCCGAACGGGCGGAGCTGCGCGCGTCGCTGCGCGAGCTGTCGAAGGCGCTGCTGCCGCTGCACCGCGCGCTCATCCAGGCGGCGCGCGACGACTACGCATTCGCGCACGGCAAGACGGTCACGCCGGCGCAGCTGCTGCAGCTCGTCACCGACGATCCGTTCTTCGCGTGGTTGAAGCCGATGACGTCGGTCATCGTCGAGATCGACGAGATGGCGCGCACCGACTTCGAGCCCGACGCGGCCCGCAGCGTGGCCGCGCGCGTCGCGGAGCTCTTCGACGCGGCGCTCAACGAGCGATACGTGCCGCTGCTGCAGCGCGACGTCGATCTCGCCATCGCCCACGCGGCGCTCCGGCGCGCGCTGGCTAAGCTCCGCGTTTGACCTCGCGGACGTTCGGCACATCGCGGACGAAGTCGCGGTCGCGCGGGTCGACCTGGATCTCCTGCCCGTGTTTGCGGAAGCGGTATTTGCGTCCGCTGGGACCGTAGAACGTCATGTACGAGTAGCCGACATAGCGAAACGTGGCGACGTTTTCCGTTTCCATACGTTGGAGTAGTGACGCAAGACACGGAAACGTTTCATCACAGCGCGCCGTAAATCGCGAACGGCGCCCAGTAGAGCGGTTGCTGGTGCGGCGTCTTGGAATGGAGGAGGGCCAGCTTGGCCCGGCGCAGCGCCGCGGCGGGCTCGAGGCCGTCGCCGACGATGGCCGCGTACATCTCGTTCATCATCGGCGGCGCCGCGGAGTCGTCCACTTCCCACTGCGCGGCCACGACGCGATGCGCGCCGGCGCGCAGGAACACCCAGGCCAGTCCGACCAGCCCCTCGCCGGCGTAGTTGCGGCGGCCGGCGCTGTTGCAGCTCGACACGGTCACGAGCTCGGCCTTCAGGGGGACGTCCATGATCGTCTTGCCGGAGAGGCTGAAGCCGTTCGTGTCGCGCGCGAGGATGACGGCCGACTCCTCGATCGGCCTGTCGGTGCCTGCGGTCGCGTGCGCGGCGAAGTGGATGAACTGGAATTGCCGTGGATCCGCGGCTGCGTATGCTGCGGGCGTGGCGGCGGCGCCGGAGCGGATCACCGCGCGTGGGCCAAAGTGGCTCGCGATCTCGCCGATCTCCTGCCCGGCGCGTTTGAGCTTCGGGAACGCATGCCCTTCGCCGGGCACGTCGCCGAAGACGAGGGCCCGCGGATCGCGCAGGCTCTTCCACGCCGGTGTCGAGGCGAGCAGGTTCAGCGACGGCGAGTAACTGATCGTCACGTCTTCGATCCAGTAGTGCTTAGGCGTCGCCGGAACGATCAGCGCGTCGAAGCTGAGGGCGCTGAGATGCGCATCGGGAAGAATGATCACGCGCGAGCCTGTAGCGATCGTTCCGGCCGGCGCGACGAGCATCTGATAGAGCTTGGGGCCGAGCGTGCTGAAGTTGAGCTTGTGCCGCGCCGACAGCAGTTCTTTGCGGTATTCGTCGACCGCTCTGTCGATCGCGTCGTCCGCTGGCAGCTCCGCGACGTCGATGCCGTGCGGCGTCACGGTCCAGAGGAAGGAGCGTTTCGCGCCGATCCAGTAGAAGAGGATGGTGGCGTTCTTGGCGCGCGCCAGCGCGACGGGATCGACGTCGTTTGCGTCGCCGAGGTTGATGGCGTCGCGCAGCGTGCGCGCGCGGCTGCGCTCGGCGACCTGCAGGGCGCGGCGGACGTCATGCTCGTCCTGCAGGAGAAGGCGGATGTAGCCGTCGTAGACGCCGAGGACGTTGCGCTCGAAGGCCATCGAGGACGTGCCTTCGACTTTGTCGCGTGCCTGTGCCGCGGTAGTAAGCGTCGCCTCGAATTTTTGCTCGGCCTCAGCGAAACGTCCGAGCCGTGCGTACGTCTCCGCCTCGATGCTCTGTGCCCACCATTGCAACGGCGCATTCGAATCTGGCGAGTGGACGATCTCGTCCAGAATCTGCAGGGCATGTGCGGGATTGCCCGTCGCAGCCAGGATACGCGCCTCGGTGAAGTTGTCGGTGAGCGCACCCGCAGGGTCGTCCTTGGGGCGCGTCTTCTTGGCAAGATCGTTCCACGACTTTGCCTCATCGTAATGACCGAGCTCGAATTTGATTTGGCCGATTTGATGGTAGGAGTTGGCGATCTCCTTGGCTGTGTCGAGCTTCTTAGCAACCGCGAGAGCGCTGAGCGCGTAGGGCAATGCGTGGTCGAATTCGAGACGTCGGACGAAGATCTCGCCGAGTTGGACGAGCGCTGTGTGCTGTGATTTCGGGAATACGTCCTGACCAGCGACGATCATGAAATCGGCTTTGGCGCGTTCGAGATCGCCGATTTGGAGGTGACCCCAGCCGGCCCTAGTCAGCGCCGACATTTCAATGCGCGGCGCCTGCGCCTTGCGTGCGTATTTCGCGGCAGCGTTGTAATGCTCGATCGCCGTCGGCCAGTGCGGATGCTTCTGATCTTGTTCTGCGGCGCCGAGGCGCAGCTCGCGTAATGCGCCGATCTCAGGCCGCAACTCCGGCCTCACCCGCGCGGCAAGAGCATCAGCCTGCAGCAACGTTTGGTTCGCTTGTGCCGCGTTCTGCGTGAACGAGCGAACGATTAGCCGCCGCACGGCGGCCCGCGAGTCGCCGGTCGGCGGCGCCTGACCGAGAATGGCCAGAGCCCGTGCTTGATTCTTTCGCACCAAGGCCTCGGCCTCGAGAACCGCGAACAGCTCCCGCCATCTAGGCTGCATGCAGAAGCGCATCCGCCCATCGCGCGCGATCTGCTGCGCGGCGTTGTCGTCGCCGCGCAGCAGTGCCGCCCATCCTTCGTCATAAAGCACCTGCGGTTGCTCCTTCCGCGCGTGGCACGCCACGACGGCGAGAAGGAGCAGGACCGCGGCGCCGCGCCTCATGGCAACGGACCGCCGTTCGTGGAGCCGCCGCTGCCGCCCACGCCGCCGCAGTTGTCGCAACCGAGGTCGATGCGGAACATCGTCACCTGCTTGGTTCCATGCGACGCGATCACCTCGCCGAGGAAGATGCGCCCGAAGTCCGGGACGTAGATCGACGATCGGAACGTCTTCAGCCCCGGCACGTCGCCGAGCCTCTGGAAGATCGAATAGCGTACCTTTCGGTCCGTCCTCTGATTCATCGTGGCGATGTCGCGCGCGTAGTCGAAATCGGGAGCGTCGGGCGGAACGGCGGCCGGGTCCTGCCAGTCGAGGAGCTCGTCGATCCAGCCGCCGCCGCCACCGCCCGCACCGACCGGCGCCGGCGTCATCAACTGCTGCATGCGCGTGAACGTCGGTTCGCGGTCGACGTAGTCGCGCTTCGCCAGGCCGACATCCTTGCCGGAGACACGCACGCCGAACATGTCGCTGTCGCCCACGACGACCCTCCCCTCGGGATTGGGGTTGCGGGCACTCGGCTTCTCGTGCGTGGAGGTCAGGATCGCCTCCGCGTGCTGGACGCTGAAGACGTCGTTGATGCGCACGTCGTCGAGGATCGAGCGCGCCGTCGTCTTGTAGATGCCGAAGGGGTTCTCATCGTCCACGTCGACGCCGCTGACCTCCGTGTAGGCGCGGCCGATGTAGATGTGGAAGTCGGCCGGCCCCTGCGTGCCGAAGGGGAACTTCAGCGGAAAGCCGAGGTTGACGTTCTCCGCTGAGTTCGAGCCGTAGCCGCCGGTGAACGGCAAAACCGACGGCGCTACGTGGATCGGAAGAATGTGCTGCTCCTTGTCCTGCACCCACCCGCCGAGGGCGAGCGCATACGCGTGGTAGAGAAACATGTGATTCTGTGGACCTCGATATGACATGGTGTCCTCTCTTCCTACATCATCGGACCATGAACCTCTTCTCCAACACCGGCACCCCATGGCTGCCGGAGACAATGAGCGTGTAGTTGCCGGGAGCGCGGCGGCCAACGTCGAAATTGACTGCCACTTCGCCGGGGATCGTCACCGGCTTCCCCTGCACCTTTCCCTGCGCATCGACGATTTTGCAGGAGTACGGAGGCGAATCGATACCGGCATTGATGGTGAGAACCACAACGGGCCGAGCGTTGCGCTCGAAGGTGAGGCTCTCTTCCTCGGCGCGCGTATCGCGCAGATCAACGAGCGGCATGATCCGCGGCTGGCTATCTTGCGCCAACTGTACATACTGGTAGGCGAGGCCGCCGATCGAGAGAGCGAGGCTCGCCGCGGCGGCGTACGCAACCCTTTTGTACGGGGTTGCAGAGACCCGGACCGGCACGAGGTCGGTAAGCCCGCGCATCGTGGTGGTGAATGTCGTTCCCGCCTGCACGTCTTCGAAACACGCCTCGCAATCGGCGTAGTGCTCTTCGAAGGCGGTGCGCTCGTGGTCGGTCAAGTCGTGGAGGAGGTACCCCTCGACGGCGTTCATTTGAATGGCATCTTCGTGTTCCATGGCTCGCTCACATGCCGCATCCAGGCGGCAACTTCCCTTTCTCGTTGTTGTAGAGGATCTTGAAGCGTTTGAGGGCGCGACAAAGGACGAGCCGCAGATTCGCGCGGGTGATTCTGAACTCCGCGCAGACTTCGTCCTTGTCCCGTTCCTCGATGAAGATGGCGATCAGGATCTGTGCGTCTCGGGGCGGCTTCATCTGCTTCAGAGTCCGCCGGACCAGCTCGCACCTTTCTGCGCGGAGGAACTTTTGCTCGCCGTCCGGCTCTGTTGAGACGATGTCGAGGCAGCTCAGGTCGAGTTGATCGAGATTCTTGACGATGCGGCCGTTCTCGCTGGCGACGTTTTCCGAGATCCCGAAGACGTAGGCGCCGAAACTCTCGGGCGACTTGATCTTGCCGGCCCGCACATTGATCAAGACCCGTTTGAGCGTCTCTTGGATGATGTCTTCGACGGCCGATCTCGAATAGCCGCGGTTCAACCACTTGAAGGCCAGCCGCGGCCTGAAGTACTTGTCGAAGTGATTCTCCGTCTCCGGGTCTCCTTCACGAAGACGCCGCAAATAGTCCGCGTCGAACGGGTAGCGGTTCACGTGCGGTCTCCCAGAGCGGTGGAACGGAACGAGGTTGCCGATTATGGAGTGGCTGCCGCTGGGAATTCCATACCTTTGCTGTGGAACCGTGCTCACGTGTGCTACCTCGTGGAAGTAGTGACGCAGAGCACAAAAACGTTTCAGCGGGAAGTTGCGAAATGTTGCGCTGGCCTCCCCGGCAGGGCTCGAACCTGCGACCCACAGCTTAGAAGGCTGTTGCTCTATCCACCTGAGCTACGGGGAGGTTAGGAGGAAAACGTGGTCGGGGCGAGAGGATTCGAACCTCCGACCCCCTGCTCCCAAAGCAGGTGCGCTACCAGACTGCGCTACACCCCGACTCTACGCGAACGTTCACTCAACAGGGGGTGCCGGGCGCCCATTTCAGACGGCGCGCGCCGGCATCTGATCGACGCGGCGCGCTGGCAGGAGCTGTTCCCACTGTCTGGCCGTGGCCTGGTCGAGCACGAACTCGAAGGCGTGTCCGTGCGCGCGGAGGCGCAGCGCTTTCCCGACCACGCTGTGGCCCGTCGCGGTCTCGTCGTCGTATTCGACCTCGTCGACGTGCTGCAGCTCCAGCGTCGCCTGCAGGTCGGCGTTCTCGTAGTGCAGGGTGTCGTCGTCGAGGGCGAGGGAGACCGGAATCTTCTCCATCCCCTCCAGGAAGTCGGCCCGGCTGACGATGCGGCAGCTCCCCCGCCGCTTGGCCATCAACTCGTCGAGTTGGTCCTTCATGCGCATCCGAACGAGGACCCAAATGAGAGCGACGAGAAGCACGATTCCGACGACCGTCAAGGTTCCGAGCCACGGCATGGCCGAGCCTCCTTATCTCCTGCTACGTGACAAAATCGTACGCCTATTTCACAGAAACGTCACGAACGGAAACGGTCGTAGAATCGCGCGCGCATGGCGGCCGGAAAGCGGGGGAACGTACGCCACGAGCATTCCTCGGGCGGCGCAGTGATCGCGCTGCGCAACGGCCAGCCCTACGTCGCCATGATCGCCACGCGCGGCCGCACGCGCTGGGGACTGCCGAAAGGTGCCGTCTCCAAAGGTGAGACCTCGGAGGAAGCCGCGCTGCGGGAAGTGCGCGAGGAGACGGGTCTCGAGGCGAAGATCGTCCGGCCCCTCGACACCATCGAATACTTCTTCCGCGTCGCCGACACGCTCATCAGAAAGCGCGTCGACTTCTACCTCATGCAGCACACCGGCGGCACGCTGCAGCCGCAGCTCAGCGAGGTTGACGACGTCGAGTGGGTGCCGCTTTCCGACTCGATCGAGCGGGCGAGCTTCGACTCCGAGAAGAAGCTGCTCGAGATCGCGGCGCGGGAGATGGCTTCTTAGCAGCCAGCCGGTCCGCCAGCGTCGGCGCCCGGCGCGACGACGCCTTCCGGTTGCTCTCCCACGTTCGCTCGCCGCCGATCTCGTCGACCCCTTTGTTCGAGATGATCGAGTTCGGCGCGACCTCCGTCACGTCGACCTTGTCGTTCGCGAACTCGTCACGATGCTTGAGCAGCAGCCACTCGTTCCCTTTGTCGCCGTAGCGGCCCTTGATCTTCACCAGCGCCCACTCGCCGAACATCTTTTTCCCGTAGAGGCGGAACGTCAGTTTCCCCGACTTCAGCGCCTTCACCGGATCGTCGCCCGGCTCGATGAACTCCCACCCGCCGTTATCCCAGATGATCACGTTTCCGGCGCCGTAGTTCCCCTCGGGGATCACTCCCTCGAACGACGCGTAGTCGTACGGATGGTCCTCGGTCATCATCGCCAGGCGCTTCACCGTCGGGTCGTACGACGGCCCTTTCGGCACTGCCCACGACTTCAGCACCCCCTCCATCTCCAGGCGAAAGTCGTAGTGCAGATGCGAGGCGTGGTGCTTCTGGATGACGAAGATCGGCAGCTTCGCTTTGCGCGGTTTCCCGCCCGAGGGCTCGGGCGTCGCCTGGAAGTCGCGCATCGCGCGGTATTTTTTGAGCAGGTCTACGATGCTTTCCTCCTCTTAGCCGGAGCGCGTTTGCGCGACGGCGCCCGCTTCCGCGACGCAGCGGCGCGTTTCGGCGCGCGCTTCGCGGGGGCGCGGCCCTGTCCCAGGCTGCGGCGCAGCGCTTCCATGATGTCGACCACTTCGCCGCCGCCCTTCTCCTCCTCGCGCGGCTCCATCTCGATCGTCTTGCCGCGGGACTTCTCGCGGATACGCTCGAGCAGCCGCTCGCGGTACTCATCCTTGAACTGCATGGGATTGAACTTGTCTTCGGTCAGCTCGTTGATCAGCGTCTCGGCGAGCTGCACTTCCTTCTCGCGCACCGGCGCGTCGGACTCGAGCTCGACGGCGCCGAAGTCGCGCACCTCGTCGGCGTAGAACATCGTGTGCAGCACGAGGCCCTTGTCGAACGGGCGGATGACGACGAGGTGCTCCTTGCCGGCCGCGACCCAGCGCGCCACCGCGACGCGGTTCTGCTTTTTCATCGCCGAGGCGAGCAGCTTATACGTCTTGCCGCCGCCGGGGGCGGGGCCGAGGAAGTAGGACTTCTCGAAGAAGATCGGGTCGACTTCCGCGAGGTCGACGAACTCGGTGATGTCGAGAGCGCGGCTGTTGTCGCTCTCGAGCGCCTCGATCTCCTCGTCCGCGAACGTCACGTATTTGTTCTTGGAGATGGCGTAGCCGCGGATCAGCTCGTCCGCGTCGACGATCTTCTCGTGATGGGGGCACCACCATTTGCGGTTCACGCGTGTGCCGCAGCTGGCGTGCAGGAGATTGAAGTGGACGTCTTCCGATTTCGTGGCCGTGTAGAAGCGCACTGGGATCGACACGAGGCCGAACGAAATCGTGGCATTTCGCAACGGTCTGAGAGCCATAGGTCCTCCGCGATGAGGTATTTGCATCCGCCGTTCCCGCCGCAACTGATTTAGATTCAGCGGCTTCCGCGGCGTGGTTTTTGCATGGCCGGGCTCGGTCGTGGATTCTTCCGTCCGCAGAACGCTGTGGGGTGCTTTCGCCGCGCTGGCGCTGCTGGCGATCATCGGCCTGGCCCTGACCCTCACCGTCCTCCAGACCGGCAAGCAGCAGGAGTACCGGATCATCCAGAGCTCCGAGCCGCTCAACGACGCGGTGAACGCCATGGACGACGCCACCGCCGTTTTGATCTCCGCCGCGCGCGGCTACCACCTCACGCGCGGCCCGCAGTTTCAACAGGAGTACGACGACGCGGTCCGCGAATTCGACAAGAACGTCAAGGCCGCCGGACGCCTGGCCGTCGATCCGCGCGACGTGAAGCTGGTGGGCGATCTGCGGCGTCACTTCGAAGAGATCAAGACGCTCACGCGCGACGAGATGGGATACGCGCAATACGGCCGGTTCGCCGAGGCCGACGCGAAGATGTTCGAGATCGCCCGCCGCCGCCGCTCCGCGCAGGACTTCAGCGGCACGATGCTCAACGAGCACCGCCGCCGCCAGGCCGCCGAGCTCGATCGCATGACCAGCATGCGCTTCGGCCTCTCGATCCTCATGGTCGTCGTCACGCTCGTCATCCTCGCCATCGCCGCGTTCACGGTGATGCGCATCGAGCAGCGGCTGGCGCAGTCGATCAGCCGCCAGATCCGCCGCACCGAAACGATGGTCGCCGGGATGTCGGACGGTGTCGCGCTCATCGACGACGAAGGTAAAACTGTCTTCATCAACCCCGCCGGCCAGGCGCTCCTCGGTACCTCGGAAGTCGGGATCCCGATCTATCGGCAGGCCGAGGTCTACCGGATGCGCGACGAGACCGGCAATCCCCTCGACGCGAAAGAGGTCCCGGCCGCGCAGGCACTCTCGACCGGCAAGACCGTACAGGACCGCACGATCCTGATCGCCCGGGACGACCGCCAGGTCGCGGTCTCGATCAACGCCACGCCGCTGCACGAAGAGGGGCGCATCACCGGCGTCATCGTGACGTTCCGCGACATCACCGAGCGCCGCCTGCTCGAGGAAGAGATGCAGGTGCAGGCTGAGCGCGCGCAGATCCTCGCCGACGCCGGCGCGTTCTTCGCCAGCAACATCGATCCGGCCTGGGTCACACAGGCGATCGCCGAGCGCGTGGCCGAGGTCCTGGGCGACTGGGCCGCCGTCATCCTCAAGGCGCCGGACTCGAACGAGCTCCGCGTTGCCGCCATCTACCACCGCGACATGGCCTCGCTCGGCCTGGCCTGGTCGTACATCTACCGCCAGCCGCTCGTCGTCGCCGAAGGGATCATCGGCCAAGTCGTCGCTACCGGCTACCCGTCGCTGACGCAGAACGTCGGCGGCGGCCCGTTGCACGACGACGCCACGTCGTACCACGTTCCGCACATGAAACTCGCCTCGCTCTTGATCCTCCCGCTGCGCACGCGGCGCGAGATGCTCGGCGCGCTCGTCATCGCCGCGAACGATCCCGACCGGGCCATGAGCGACGAGAATCTTCCGCTCGCCGAGGTGCTGGCGGAGCGCGCGTCGCTGGCCATCGAGAACGCGAAGCTCTACACCGAACAGGTCGACGCGCGGCGCAAGGTCGAGGACCTGTCACGGCTGAAGGACGAGTTCCTCTCCATCGCCTCGCACGAGTTGCGCACGCCGGTGACGTCGATCAAGGGCTACACGCAGCTGGCCAAGACGCTCATTCGCGAAAACGATCTGGCGACGTCGGAGGAGTACCTCGACATCGCCCTCGACCAGATCGACCGCATGTCGCGTTTGATCCTCGAGCTCCTCGACGTGTCGCGCATCGAGACCGGGCGGTTGGAGATCCGCCGCGAGCCGATCCCGTGGGCATCGTTCGTGCGCGAGGTCGTGCACCGCCATCCCGCCGGCAGCGAGCGGACGCTGCATCTCTCGATCCCCGACATCACCAAGGAGATCTCCGGCGACCGCGACCGCCTCGAGCAGGTGCTCGGCAATCTGCTGGAGAACGCGGCGAAGTACTCGCCCGACGGCAGCGACATCTACGTCCACGTCGAGGACCGCGGCGATCAGATCGTGACTTCAGTGTGCGACCGCGGCATCGGCATCCCCGCCGACGAGCTGGGGCAGGTGTTCGAGCGCTTCCACCGCGGCCGCCAGGTCTCGTCCACGAATTACGGCGGCCTCGGCCTCGGCCTCTACATCACCAAGCAGATCGTGGAGCGCCACGGCGGCGCGATCTGGGTCGACAGCAAAGAGCGCGCGGGGACGACGTTTTACTTTTCGTTGCCGGTGGCGAACGTGGCCACGGAGGAGGAGAAGGAGCCGGTCGCGTCGCAGGCGGGATGACGCGATTTTGCCGGGCTGTTCTCTTTCCCCACATGCGGCGCCTCTTGGTCGGTCTCGCGATGCTCCTCTGCGCTCACGCGGCGCTCGGAACCGAGGAGCTGCGGCTCATGCTGGAGCGGCACTCGCTGACGGCGACGTGGCGGACGTATCACCAGTTCATTGACGGCGTGGAGGTGGTGGGGAGCGCGGTGATCGAGCGGGTGGACGGCAACGGTGAGCACGAAGTTGAACGTCACATTGCTCGCGCCGCAGCGACTAGCGCTTGGCGTTTAGCGCCTAACCGCCAATCGCTAACCGCTAATCGCTTCTTCGTCAACGTCAACGGCGAAGCGCGTCCTGCCTACCGAACGGTCGTCAACGAGCGCCCGCTCGAGCCGGTCGCGCACTACTACGACGCCGAGACCGGCGCGGAGATCCGCACGGAGCCGCTCTTCTGGACCGCGAAGGCGCGCGTCTTCGCCCCCAATCCGGTGGCGAAGCTCAACGATCCGTCGCTGCGCGACCACAACAACGCCGCCAGCGCCGTGCCGGACAGCGCGTACAGCATCGTCGACCTTCCTGACCTTCCGCTGGTCGGGCCGCTGGTCGGGCCGAACGTCGCCATTGTCGACAGCGAGCAGCCGTTCACCGTCCACGCCGACGCCGCTGGGTCGCTCCTCTTCGACCGCTCGCAGCCGCAGTTCGAAGAGGTCAATGCCTACTTCCACATCGATCGATCGCAGCGCTACATGCAATCGATCGGCTTCCGCGGTGCGCGGCGCATCGTCGACTACGCCATTCCGGTCGATCCGCACGCGGCCAGCGGCGGCGACAACTCGTACTACATCGGCGGGCTTGCCAGCGGCATGGGGTCGCTGTCGTTCGGCGACGGCGGCACCGACGACGCCGAAGACTCCGACATCATGCTGCACGAGTTCGGGCACGCCATCCAGGACTGGATCGCGCCCGGCGCGTTCGGCGGCCCGCCCTCGGCGCAGGCGCGCGCGATCGGTGAGGGTTTCGGCGACTACTGGGCGTTCTCGCAGAACTACCTCGACACCGTCGTCACCGGCCGCACGCCGTATTGCATCGCCGACTGGGACGCGCGCTGCGCCGGCGACGACGCGTCGCAGAACTGCGGCTACTCCGACGGCGCGGATTGTCTGCGGCGCGTCGACTCCACGAAGACGATGGCCAACTACGTCGTCTCCGACACGCCCGGCACCGAGCACCGCAACGGCGAGATCTGGTCGTCGGCGCTGCGCGAGATCTTCATGGCCCTGGTGCAGCAGAACGGCGCGGAGCAGGGACGGCGCATCGCCGACGCCACCGTGCTCGAAGGGACGTTCGGCGTGCCGCCGAACCCGACGTTCAACGTCATGGCCCGCAAGCTCCTCGACGCCGACCGCGCGCTGTGGGGCGGCGCGCACCTGGCCATGATCTGTGGCTCGATGGCGGCGCGCGGCATCATCGCCGCGAGCGACTGCGGCGTCCTCCCGCGCGGCGAGCTGACGTTTTTCCAGAGCGGCGTGCACGGCGTGCCGATCCCCGACGGCAGCGGCGAGATCACCGCCACCGCGGTCGTCACCGACACGCGCCCGATCGACAAGCTCCTCGTGCGCGTCGACATCGAGCACCCGTCGCGCGGCGATCTGAAGATCACCCTCGTCGCGCCCGACGGCACGTCGCTCCTGCTGCAGGCGCCCTCGCTCGACCGCGTCGCCGATGTGCACGCCACCTTCGGCTCCGACATCGAGCCGGCGCAGTCGCTCGCGGTGTTCAACGGGAAGTCGATCGCTGGCGTGTGGAAGCTCGTCATCGCCGACACGCGCGCCGGCGACGCGGGACGCCTCGTCTCCTGGTCGATCGTGGCGAATTTCTCCGGCGACACCGCGCTCACGCTGCGGCCGTTCTCGACGGCGCCGCGGCTCAACATCCCCGTCGTGGCGCGCACCGGCGGCCTCTCCGGCTCGCTCTGGCGCAGCGATCTGTATCTGTACAACCGCGGGAGCAGCGAGGCGAAGGTGACGATCGTCTACACGCCGAGCGGCGCCGACGGTACGGTTACGTTTGGCGCGGTGACGACGATCATCGCGGCGAAGCAGCTCGTCGCCTTCCGCAACGTCGTCGGCCAGCTCTACGGCCCGAGCGGCAGCGGCACGCTGGAGCTGCAAGGCGACGTGCAGCAGCTCACGGCGTGGAGCGCGACGTACGACGCCAGCGGCAACGGCACGGTCGGGCAGTCGGTCGACGCCGTGCGCTCGACCGACGCCGCGGGCGCCGGCGAGTCGCTCTGGCTCGATGCGCTCGCCGCCGGCGACGGCGCAGCGACGCGGACGAACGTCGGCGTCGTGGAGACGGCGGGGGAGAGCGGCATCGTGACGGTCACGCTCTACGACGCCGTGAACCGCGCCGTCATCGACACGCGCACGCTGCAGCTCCTGCCGTTCATGCATCTCCAGTTTCCGCTCCCCCCGCAGCGCGACCTCGGGCCGAGGATCGCCGAGGTGCGCGTGGCCAGCGGGAACGCGCGCGTGATCGCCTACGCGTCCGTCGTGACCGCGGGGCAGGACTCGATGTACGTTCCGGCGCGGAGCGCGAGCGCACCGCGGCGTGAAGTCATCCCCGCCGCGGCGCTCACCGGCGGCGCCGGTACGACGTGGCAGACCGACCTCTGGATCGACAACGTGCTGCCGGCGGCGGAGCAGGTCTTCACGCCGCCCGTGCCGATCACGTACTTCGCGTCGACGCCGGCGCAGTTCAAGGGGATCACGCGCAGCGGCATCGGCAGCAGTTACCTGGCGAACTTTGTCTCGACCCTCGGCGGATTCGCCGGCACGACCGGGCAGATCGAGCTCGATCTCCCGCGCGGCGTCCTCGCCACGTCCTTTCTCTACAGTGCGCCGCAGCGGCGCGGCGACACGATCCTGCCGGTGGCGCCGTCGGAGGCCATCGGCGCCGGCGACACGGTCGACGCGATTCGCATCGAGAACGACGCCGCGTTCCGGACGAACGTCGGCTTCACCGAGGTGGCCGGAGGGACGGCGACGGTGCGGATCTCGCTCGTCGACGCCGGCGGAAACGAGATCGCCGCGACGACGCAGGACGTCGCCCCGCGCGGCCGCGTGCAGCTCGGAATCGTCGCCCTGACGCCCCGCGACGTCGTCGACGCGCGCGTCCATTTCGAGGTGCTTTCGGGCTCCGGGCGCGTCGTCGCCTACGCGTCGGTGGTTGACAACGCGTCGCAGGATGCGTATTTCGTGCGGGCCCGATGAACGCAACCGAGTCCCAGACCCTTGCCCAACTCCCCTTCAAATTGCTGGAGGAGACGATCCGCCAGCTCCGCAGCACGCGCAACGACATCATCCGCTACGGCGTCTGGAACGTCCGCAACCTGACGGACGAGGAGTTCAACCGCGCCGACGACCGCCGGCTCTACGGCTACTTCCGCCAGGACCTGCTGGAGACGCGCTTCCTCTCGAAGGGGCGCCGCGTCGATCTGATCCAACTCTGGAAGTGGTTCGACGATCAGATGAGCGGCACCGAGCCGCTGCTCGTCGACGGGCACGAAGTCTTCCTCAACATCCAGGACAAGGACCTCGAGAAGGTGCGCAAGCGCATCGCCGAGATCCAGGCCTTCCTGCCGACGCTGCGCGGCGACGACCTCGAGGCGTTCAAGCGCGTGAAGTACAAGCTGCGCCGGACGGTGATGCGCCTGACGTACGACCTGCACCACCTCTTCAAGCGGCTGGAGAAGTACCGCAAGAACTTCGGCGCGGCCGCCGCCCCCCGCCCCGAGCGTGTGCCGCTCGAGGCGGTGGCGGAGATTCCGGAGCCGCCGCCGATGGACGAGGAAGACTAGATCTCGATCGTCGTCGGCAATCCCTCGTTGACCGTCACGCTCGTCGAATTCACCACCCGATCGGTCTGGTCCAGCACCTCCAGGCGGAACGTCCCCGGCGCGACGTTCTGCAGCGTCGTCACGCCCGGCGCGGCCAGGAGCGGGTACGTCCCCGCGTTGAGCCCCAGGCGGGCGTAAGGCAGACCGCTGCCGTCGATCAGGCGGATGCGGAGGTTGCCCGACGAGCTCTTCGACTTGACGAAGAGCGTTCCGCCCGGGGTCATCGGCACGTTCTGCGCCGGCGACGGCGACGACACCGTAACCGTCTTGATGGCGTAGCCGGTCGCGTACAGCGTCACGCGATACGCGCCCGGCGCCAGGTCGAGCGTCAGCTCCTGCGGGTTCGGATTGAAACTGAAGCCGCTGTCGATCGTGCGTCCCTGCATGTCCATGACGTGCGGCGTGGCCGCGAGGAGGCGGCCGTCGCGGCCGTCGACCACGCGCAGCGTCACGCCGGCCGACGGGGAGAGCTTCAGCTCCACGTCCGCGGGCGCGTCCTGCACGTCGATGTCCTTCAGGGAGTGGCCGAAGCCGTCCTTGCTGGCGTTGATCTCGTACGAGCCGCGGGCGACCGTGTCGAGGATGAAGTTGCCGCCGGCGTCCGTCATCGCCGCCCGCGAGGCGAACGGCGTATCAGTGCCGGTTGCGCGGATCTCCACGCGCGCGTCGGCGAGCGGCTGCTGGTTCGTCGCGTCGACCACCCGCCCGCGCACCGTGCTGACGCGGATGTCGATGTCGAACGTCCCCGAGCCCTTCACCTCGTACGACGTCGTGAACGGCGCCGTGCGCTCGAAATCGATGACCTGCACGTTGTACGTGCCGTCGGCGAGGCCGCTGATCTGGTAGTTGCCGCTCCCGTCCGCGGTCGTGCTGGCGTTCGTCTGCGCTTTCCCCGCTTTCGGGAAGAACAGGACCATGGCGTTGTGCAGCGGCTGGCCGCCGCGGGTGATGTGGCCGCGCACGACGGTGTCGGACTGGAACTCGATGTCCGCGGTGGCGCTGCCGCCAGCGTCGAGCACCACGGTCTTCGGCTCCGACGACTTTCCGCCGCCGCCGAACGGCCCGCCGACGCGCGCGACGACGCGCACGGTGCCGGTGGGCGCTCCTTCGATGCGATAGTTGCCGCCTGCGTCGACGGGCGCCGAGGAACTGCCGGTGCCCGCGCCCGACGCCATCACGTTGGCCTGCTGCAGCTCCTCGGCCGTCAGTCCGCTGACGTGGCCGGTGATCGTGCCGCCGCTCTTCATCGTCACGCGCACCGGCGCGCCGGTGCTGACGTCGACGTCGCGCGCCACGCCGTTCGCGTAGCCGCTCTTCGCCGCGTTGAACGTGTAGTGTCCCGGCGCGAGCCCCTCGAAGAGGAAGTTGCCGCCGGCGTCGCTGTGCGCCTCGCGGCCGAACATGTTGTCGCTCGCCGATGTCGCCCGTACGAGCGCGTCGCCCACAGGTGCGCCGCCGTCCGTGACGACCATGCCGGAGACGCGCAGGCCCGACGAGAGCTGCACGTCGCTGCGCACTTCCTTCCCCGTCAGGTTGACGGACCGCGTTTCGGTCACGTAGCCGCTGAGCGAATAGCTGAACGACTTCTCGCCCGGCTCCAGCGCCTCGATCGTGTACTCGCCCTGCGGATCGGTGACGACGGTGCTGCCCATCGTGTCGAAACGCATCACCCGGCCGCCGCGCGAAGTCTGCTCGGGCGAGACGGTGACGCCGGAGAGCGGCTCGCCGGACTGCCCGGTGACTTTGCCCGTCAGCTTCACGCCCGTCTCGAGCTCCACCGTCACCTCGGGCGCCGTCTTCCCTTCCTCGACTTCGATGTTCGGCACGCGCCCCGCCGTGTAGCCGGGGGCGTTGACGACGACCTGCGTCGGCCCGGGCCGCACGTTGTCGAGCGTGAACGCGCCGTCGTCATTCGTGAACGCCTTCAGCATCGGCGGCGTCTGGATGACCATGCCGCCGCCGCCGCGCGACGTCGACACTCCCGCTTGGAACGACGACACCGGCTGGTGCGTGGCTTTATCAACGACGTGCCCGGTGATGCGCCCGCCCGGCGGCAGCTCGATGTTGACGTCCCTCGCCGGCGCCGTGACCTGGCGCATCTCCTGGATGAACGCCTCCTGCTTGTTGGCGATGAGCATCATCGACCCCGGCGAGAGATCGGTGAGGCGAAACGAGCCGTCCGGCCCGGTCATCGTCGACTGCATCCCCTCGGTCATCGACATCGTGGCGATGTTGACGCCGTCCACGCCGGCGCCGCCGCGCGTGACGCGGCCGGTGATCTCGACGCCCGGCTCGACGACGATGTCGACCGGCTTCATCCCCGCCGCGACCTGCTGCGCGCGCAGCGTCTTCGACGCGAAGCCTTCGGCCTTGACGACGACGTCGTAGCGCCCTTCCTTGACGCGCACGACGAACGTGCCGTCGCCGCCGGAGCGGACCTGGTCATCGTTCTGCCGGTTGTTTGCGAAGGCCATGATGCGGCGGAACTGTCCGCCCGGATCGTTCGTCGACTCGTTAAGCTCGACGGCGGCGTTCGCCACCGGCTTGTTGTTCTTGTCGAGCACGCGCCCGGCGAAGGCGATGCCGCGCGGGATCGTCAGGGTGATGCCGCTCTTTTTCTCGCCGGGATGGACGCGCATCGACGCCGTGTGCGCTGACGGGTAGCCCTTCTTCGCCGCGTCGACGATGACGTCGTGCTCGGTCTGTACGTCGCGCGCGACGAAGCGGCCGTCGGGACCGCTGTAGACGCCGCGCGCGCCGGGGCGGCCGAACATCATCGTCAGGTTCATCGCCTCGCGCGACGCGGCGCGCGTGGTCACGTGCGCGGCTGCGACCGGGCGCTTGTCTTCGTCGACGACCGTGCCGGTAATCGTGCCGAGGGGCATGGCGTAGAGCGGCTTCTGAACGGTGCGGCCGGCGACGAGAGCGACCTCGACCCGCGGGAGGTTATAGCCGGGGCGGTCGGACATCACGCCGAACGTGCCGGGGAGGATGTTCGCAATCGTGAACGCGCCCTTCGCGTCGGAGATCGCGGAGTGCAGGATCTCGCTGCCGCCCATGTTGAAGCCGCCGGACATCAGCGTGACGTAGGCGCCGGCGACCGGCTGCTGGGTCTTGGAGTCGACGACGGTGCCGCTGAGCGTCGCCGCCTTGGCGAGCTTCATTGTCACGGCCCCGTCGGTGTGGGCGCGGTGCGCGGCGCGCGCGCCGGCGCGGGCCTCGACGTCCTGCCAGTCTTTCTTGGCGTGCGCGATCGTGAAGGTGCCGTCGTCAGCGGTTTTGCCGGCCGGCCAGTGGTCGATATAGACGTCAGCGCCGCCGACCGCCGTCGTGCCATCCTCGGCGACGACGCGGCCGGAGATCTTCACGCCGGCGTTGAGCGCGCGATCGGGCGACAGGCGCGACGGGTCGCGCAGCATGGTCTCGCTGAACGCCGCGTAGTCGGGATGGATGACGACGAGGCGGTTCGCCCACTTCGAGGGATCGGGGACGGAGTATTTGCCGTTGGCGTCGGTGACGGCGACGACGTCGGCGGCCGTGCCGCCGGTCCAGTAGACGGTGGCGTGCGCGACCGGCTTGCCGTTCGCGGTGATCGTTCCGGTCTTCGCCACGGCGCGAGTCAGGACAATGGCGCCGGCCTCGTCATTGGCGGCGCTCCAGCTCGACTCCGGCGCGTAGCCGGCGGCGTCGACGCGGAGCTCGACGAAGCTCTGCTCTTTCGGCACCTCGGCGCGGAAGCTGCCGTCGTTGCCGGTCGAGGCGGTCGTGAGCGCGTTGCGCTGCGGCGTAGCCGAGGCGATGCGCAGGCGCCGCGCCTCGATGGTCTCGGGCGCGTAGACGGAGATCTTTGCCCCGACGACCGGCTGGCCGTCGCCGTTCATGACGGTGCCGGTGACGGCGGCGAAGGTGGGAACGGCGAGAAGAAATGCGAATAGCGAGGACGCAGCGCGGCGCATAGTCCCTCCGGAAGGGTTCAAGATTTGCCGTTTAGACGGAAAATTAAGACCGAGGTTCTGCTGTTGCTCGCGGCCATGAGAACGGCCATTGTCACTCTGATCGTCGCAGCGTGTACGACGCCGATGCAATTTCGCGTAATCGACAAGGGAGGCTACGGCACCGAGGAGTCGACGAAGCCGTCGATCGCAGTGCAGGGCTCGGTCGTCACGCTGAACCTCGGCCGGCACATGACCGGCGGCTGGTCGATCGAGCCGCTCGAGGTCACGGGGGACGCGAATCTCCTCATCGTGAAGACGAAGGTGAACCGCCCCGCGACCGGCGCCATGGTGACGCAGGCGCTGACGTCGCCGTACGTGAAGATCGACGTCGGCGTGCAGCCGAAGAAGGTGCGCTGGATGGAGGAGAACGGCGAGCTGGTGGCGGAGGCGCCGTGAAGTCGCGCCCGCTGCGCCAGACGATGCTCCGCGAGCGCCTCGACGAGCTCGTCGCGACGTTCGACGTGTCGACGATCTCCCCCGACCCGCTGGAGCTCGTGCGGCGCTACAGCGATCCGCTCGATCAGGAGGTGGCAGGGCTGATCGCGGCGGCGTTCGCGTACGGGCGGGCGGAGATCATTGTGGCGAATATCGGTTCCGTTCTCGCGAAGATGGGACCCTCTCCGTTTGCGTACGTGAAGCGCTTCCCGGCTAGCGGTTGGCGGTTAGGGGAGTTCACGCACCGTTTTCACAAGACGGCCGATCTCGTCGCCTTTCTCGAATGCCTTTCGGCGGCAATCGCAAAGCACGGATCCCTCGGCGAGCTTTTCCGAAAGTGCTACGACGATCGTGACGCGGACATCGGTCCATCGCTGACCCGCTTCATCGACGAGTTGCGCTCCCGCAACCGCCAATCGCTACGCGCCAACCGCTCCTCGCTGCAATACCTCCTCACGAGCCCCCGCGACGGCTCCGCCTGCAAGCGCATGCTCCTCTACCTCCGCTGGATGGTCCGCCGCACCCCGCCCGACCTGGGCCTCTGGACCTTCGTCGACCCCGCAAAGCTCCTGATGCCGGTCGACACCCACATCCACCGCATCGCCACCTTCCTCGGCCTGAACCGCCGCAAGAGCGCCGACTGGAAGACCGCCCGCGCCCTCACCGCGCGCTTGGCGAAGTTCGACGCTGCCGATCCCATCCGCTACGACTTCGCGTTGTGCCGGCTCGGAATTCTGGATCTTTGCAGCCGGAAGCGGCGCAAGGAGAACTGCGACGTCTGTTTGTTGAGGGATGTCTGCCGGTTTCCGGTCGTATGATTTTCTGATCCGATGCTCCGGCATCTTCTGCCGTTCCTGATCGGCGCCGTCTCGATCGCTGCCGGCGCGGCGAACGTCGCGTTGCCTAGCCCGCGCGACGGCAACGTCAACGGCATTGGCGGCGTGTTGTTTTGGCCCGGCGACATGTTCGGGTCCGACGGCGAACCGCGGCCGCTTGCAACGGCCGAGGGATGCGAAGCGCACCTCGTTCCGTATACCGAGCCTGACCGCGAGTTGGTGTATCCGTGCGGCAAGTGGTTCGTCCTTCCCTCGGCCGGCTATTACAGCCATTGGCTCGAGACCAAGGACCGCATCACGCCGACGATCGGGCTGATGCTTTATGGGCGAAAGCCGTTCAGCGGAGCCGGAATGGCCAGTGTCGTCCCGGTGGCTGCGGCTGGCCACGTGATGATCCCGCCCGGGAAAACCATGTCCGGCGACGAGGACCTGCGGTTCGTTTCGATCGAGTCGCGATACGGGTGGGGAACGCGCGTCTTCGATCGGCGCGTCGCCGCCGCGAAGTCGCACGCACCAGTGCAGATGCCGGTCGGGCGCGCCGTCGTCGGTCGCTTCGATCACAAGTCGAACGATGCGATTGCGCTTTCGCCTCCGCTCGAAATTGCGGATGGGAAAACGGCAGTCGTTTGGCCAATGCCTCCGGCCGAAAGCGATGTGCTTCTCGTCCTGGCGAGACCACCGGACGTACCAGCAAAGCCATTTCCGGTGCACCTGGTGCTCGATCAGCGTCCGCCGGACGTCCTGCTCAACGCCTTCGAGCGCATCATCGCGATCTGGTACGGCGTCGCCGGGCGTCACGCGACGCTGTCGATGCAGTCCGACGCCGCGTATTGGCCGCCGCAGGAGATCAACCTCACGCGCGGCAAAGTGACGACGATCCGCTCGAGCATCCAGAGATTGCCGAAGGCGCACGTCTCCATCGTTGTCCCACCCGGTGCCGCAATCACGGAACCGATGTCGCTCGAAGCTGGGGGACGCTATGTGTCCGTCACCCCCGGCATGCACGTGCTGAACGATCTGCCGGCGCAGGCACTGAAGATCACGCTGTCGATCGGCGCGTGGAAGCTCTTGGAGCTTGCCGACCTCTCGTCGGGGCAGGATGCGAACGTCACCTTCGAGCTGAAGCCGATCGCCGTCACCGGCACCGTCTTTCATGGCGACGAGCGCGTTCCTGCCGAAATCGAGTTCCTCAACGACAAGGAATGGCGCACCGTCAAGACGAACGATCGCGGCGAGTTTGCGACGACGTTCTGGTGGCCGAAAGTACACACAGCTCGGATCAAGATCGCCAACCTGCCGCCGTACCTCGACACGTTTCGCGAAATCGTCGACAGCGATGTCGTCGACTTTCATGTGCCGCGCACGGATTACCTCGTCCGCGTCCGCGACGCCACAACCGGCAAAGGCATCGCCAACGCGCAGGTCAGCGTCGGCAACGACTCGCCGGACACGCGCGTCACCACGCAGCGCATCACTACCGATGCCGCCGGCGTCGCCGTCCTCCCACCTCTGCGCGGCGGAGATCTGATCCTCAACGCGTGGGCGGAGCACTACGCGAGATCCGAGCCGCTGCGCGCCTCGGTCGACGATCGGCATCACGAACTGGAGATCGTTTTGAAGCCCGTTCCGACGGCGGCAACGCTGCAGTTGCGGCTGTCGAGCGGCGCCCCGGCCGCGCAGGCCGAGGCGTGGGCGTTCGATCGCGCGATGACGCCGCTGTGGCGCGGAACAGCGGATGAAGGCGGCCGGCTCGATCTGCCGGAGCTCACGAATCCGCTGCTCCTCGTCCGCCACCCCATGGCCGCCAGCACCATCCGCGCCCTCGCGCCGCACGACGAGGCCTGGACACTCGACCCTCCGGCTGCGCCCCTGACCCTCGTCTCCAAGCCCGGCGTCGTCGTCGCGCTCTGGCTCGACGGCGTCAAGCTGACCGGCCCGCCGCTGACGTTTGCCGCTTGGTCGACGCCGATGACCACCGCGAACGGCCTTTGGGTCGCGCGCAACCTCCCCGCGAGGCCGCTCCGCGTTCTCCTGCTGCCGGGCTCGGCCTTCGGCTCGAACGCCTACGACGCCGTCGCCCGCTCGATCGATTATCCGTGGTCCGGGCCCGTCGCCGCGCCGGTCGTTCAATAATCCGCTCCTCAAATCCGGCGCATTGAACAAATCGCTGTGCATTCCGGAAGCGATTCAACCAACCGGACGTTTGCATTCAACGATTTAGATCGGCAACTGGCGCGGCACCCCCGTTGAATGCCCCTCGTCCACCTCGGCCATGCGACGCTCCGCTCTGCTCAACCTGCTGATCGTCCTGCTCACGCTGGCGATCGTGGCGGGCGCCTTCGCCTCCTTCCAGCGGAAGCGCTCCTCCTTTGAGCGGATCGACTTCACCTTCACCCGCCACAACGGCGTCATCGCGGTCAAGAACGTCGACCCCGGCAGCAACGCCGCGGCCGCGGGGATCAAGCCGGGCGACGAAATCTGGGTCATCGGCGACCAGCCCACGACTGAGATCGAAGGGCTGCAGAAGAGCCTCCGCCGTATCGGCCAGCGCGTCCCGATGATCGTCGCCCGTGACGGGCGCGCCTTCAGTCTCATCTACCGCGTCCCCGAGCTGAAGATCGACTACTCGTACCTCATCCTCAGCTTCATCGGCTTCCTCTACCTCGCCATCGGCCTCTTCACCCTCTTCCGCGGCGGCCGGGGCGAGTCGACGCTCTTCTACCTCGTCACCCTCCTCTCCTTCATCGTCTACGTCTACACGCCCGCAGGCGACATCGACTTCAGCTACAAAGTCTTGGAGATCGTCGAGGAGCTGGCCACCATCCTCCTCCCGCCCATCACCCTCAACTTCTTCCTCGTCTTCCCGCGGCCGATCACGCGGCGGAAGTTGCTGCTCGCGGCGCTTTACCTCCCGCCGGCGCTGCTGGCGCTGTGGGACGCCGACCTCCTCGTCTTCTCCAACCGGCTCGCCATCGCAGCGCCGCTGAAGTCGCTCGACGTCATCCACCGCTGGGAGCTCGCCCACTTCGCCATCTACTTCACCCTCGCGGTCGTGGCGCTGGCCTACACCTACCGCACTGCCGCCGCCGTCGGGCGCAAGCAGATCAAGTGGATCTACCTCGGCATGATCGCCGGGTTCCTTCCGTTCCTCGCGGTCTACCTCGTGCCGTACCTTCTCATCGGTAAGGTCCAGCCGATCTACACGACCATCGCCATCCTGCCGCTGGCGCTGATCCCGCTCGCCTTCGCGGTGTCGATCCTCAAGTACAAGCTTTGGGACGTCGAGGTCGTGATCAAGGAGGCGCTGGCGTACGCCGTCGTCTTCGCCTTCGGCATGATCGCCTTCTCGACGGTGAACCTCATCCTCTCGCACGTGATCGAGGAGCGCTCCGCGCTGGAGCGCAACTTCCTCGCCTTCACCTCGGGGCTCGTCATCGCCGGCGTGCTGATCCCGGTCAAGGGGCGCATCGAGTCGGTCATCGAGATGTTCGTCTACCGCGAAAGCTACCGCCACCGCCGCGCCATGAGCGAGTTCGCGCAGGAGCTGGCCACGTTCCACGACGTGCACGAGCTGATCTCCATGATGCGCGAGCGCCTTCGCGCCGCCCTCGGCGTGGAGCGGATGAATCTCTACACGCTCGAAGGGGGCTCGCTCCTCATCTATCAAGAGGAGGACGGCGTGCCGCGCCGCGCCTCCGCCGCTGAATTCGGGCCGATGCCGGAGGACGGCCCGATGGTCTTGACCGAGCCGCGCCTCCCCGACGCCACGGAGAAGCCGTGGCTCCTCCTCCGCGCCGGCTACCGCTACGTCTTCCCGCTGCGCAACCGCGGCGAGCTCCAAGGCCTGCTGCTGCTCGGGACGCGCCGCGGCGAGGAGCCGCTCTCGCGCGACGACATCCACCTCGTCGGCTCGCTCTGCGCGCCGGTCGCGCTGGCGATCGAGAACTCGCGCCTCTACGGCCGCCTGCGCCGCCAGCTCGAGGAGATCCGCTCGCTCAAGGAGTACAACGAGAACATTATCGAGTCGTCATCGTCGGCGATCGCCGTCGTGGCGAACGACGGCACGATCCTCACTGCGAACAGGGCGTTTTGGGATCTCGTCGGGGGCGACGATGCCGACGCGTCGATCGAAGAGCTTTTCCCACCGTACGAGATGCTGCGCAAGAGCGGAGCGCGCTCGATCTCGACCGACTTCGTGAACCGCGCCGGCGTGGAGAAAGAGGTGACCGTCACTTCCAGCCCGCTCAGCGCCGGCGACGTGGCCGACGGCGCGCGCGTCCTCGTCATCGGCGACGTCACGGAGCGCGTGCGCCTCGAGCGCGAGCTCCAGGACAAGGAGCGCCTCGCCTCCCTGGGCTTGTTAGCCGCCGGCGTCGCGCACGAAGTCAACACGCCGCTGACCGGCATCTCCTCGTACGCGCAACTCCTCCTTGCCGAGACGCCGCCTGAAGATCCGAAGTACCGGCTCCTCAAAAAAATGGAGCAGCAGTCGTTCCGCGCCTCTAGCCTCGTCAACAATCTGCTCGACCTCATCGCCAACCGGCCGCGCACGCGCGAGATCGTCAACGTCCCGCAGCTCGTCAACGCCACGCTGGCGCTGCACGAGGACCTCCTGGAGAAGAAAAAAATCCAGGTCCACGTCGCGCCGATGTCCGACGTCGTCGTGCACGGGAACTTTCACGACCTGCAGCAAGTTTTGACGAACGTTTTACTGAACGCCCGCGATGCTGTGCCCGAACGTGGCAACATCTGGATCAACGTGGAGCAGTACGACGGGCAGGTCC
The DNA here is from genome assembly GCA_035276475.1 of Thermoanaerobaculia bacterium. Lineage (GTDB taxonomy): Bacteria > Acidobacteriota > Thermoanaerobaculia > Gp7-AA8 > Gp7-AA8 > DATDFB01. The sequence continues at coordinate 28,484 of DATELQ010000142.1, forward strand.
GGATCCGTATCAAAGACGACGGCAAGGGAATCCCCGCCGAGCTGCAGGGACGGATCTTCGAGCCGCTGGTGACGACGAAGCGCGGGCAGGGGGGGACGGGGCTGGGGCTCGCCATCACGCGCCGGATCCTGCACGCGTCGAACGGAGACATCGCCGTGGAGAGTGCGCCGGGCGCCGGCGCGGAGTTTGTCGTCACCCTGCCGAGGCCGAGCTGATGAAAGTATTGATCGTCGATGACGAAGAAGTCCTGCGCGACGTCCTGGAGACCGTCCTCCGGCGCGAGGGCTTCGACGTCCTCCTCGCCGCCTCGGGCGAAGAGGCGCTGAGCGTCCTCGACGGCGATCCCGACGTCGACCTCGCCATCCTCGACGTCATGCTTCCCGGCATCAGCGGCATCGACACGCTGCGCGCCGTCCGCATCTCCAATCCGCACCTACCGGTCATCGTCATCACCGCCTTCTCGTCGATCGATGGCGCCATCGAGGCGATGAAGCACGGCGCCTTCCACTACATCCCGAAGCCGTTCAAGAACGAGGAAGTTATCCTCACCGTCAACAAGGCGCTCGAGCAGCGGCGCCTCTCGCGCGAGAACGAGCGGCTCAAGGCGGAGCTCTCCGAGAAGTACGCCTACTCCAACATCATCGGCAAGTCCGAGACGATGCGGAAAGTCTTCGAGCTGATCCGCCTCGCCGCGCCGTCGCGCTCGAACATCCTGATCTTCGGCGAGTCCGGCACCGGCAAGGAGCTCGTGGCGAAGGCAATCCACCACGCCTCTCCCCGCGCGCGCAACGCCTTCGTCACCGTGAACTCCGGCTCGCTCCCGCCGGAGCTCCTGGAGTCGTCGCTCTTCGGCCATATGAAGGGGGCATTTACCGGCGCGATCGCCACGAAGCGCGGCCTCTTCGAAGTCGCCGACGGCGGCTCGATCTTCCTCGACGAGATCGGCAACATCAACCTCGAGACGCAGGCGAAACTCCTCCGCGTGATCCAGGAAAAGGAGTTCATGCGCTTGGGTTCCGTCGAGACGATCAAAGTCGACGTGCGCATCATCGCCGCGACGAACGCCGACCTCACCAAACTGATGGCCGACGGCAAGTTCCGCGAGGATCTGTTCTATCGCCTCAACGTCATCACCGTCTCGCTGCCGCCGCTGCGCCGCCGCCGCGAGGACATCCCGCTCCTCACCGCGCACTTCCTCGAGAAATACGCCGAGGAGAACAAGCGGAAGGTGAAGGAGCTGACGCTGGAGGCCATGCGAATCCTCATGGACCACTCCTGGCCCGGCAACGTGCGCGAGCTGGAGAACACCATCGAGCGCGCCGTCGTCCTCTGTACGAGCGAGCGCATCGGGCCGGAGCTGCTGCCCGACTATCTCCGCTTCCCGGTGCAGAGCGAGCAGCCGGCCATGATCGTCCCGACCGACGGCCTCTCACTCAAGGACTCCGTCTCGCGCTACGAGCGGGCCATGATCCTGCAGTCGTTGGAGCTCGCCAACGGCGTGCAGAAGAAGGCCGCGGAGCTGCTGCAGCTCAAGCCGTCGACGCTGAACGAGATGATGAAGCGTTTGGGAATCGGCACGCGGGCCAGCGCGGCGGTGGAGGACGAAGTCGCGGTCGGCGAGTAAACTCTGCGGTCGCATGACGCGACGAATTGCCGTTCTCCTCTTCCTCTGCGCCACCTCCCTTTTCGCTCAAGCCCAAACGCCCGAGCAATTCCTCGGGTACAAGCTCGGCGAGCGCTTCACGCCGTGGCCGCGCATCGTCGATTACTTCAATGCCCTGGCGAAGAGCTCGAACCTCATCACCGTCGAGCAATTCGGCGAGACGTACGAGCACCGCCCGCTCATTCTCGCCATCGTCACCTCGCCGGCGAACCGTGCGAAGCTCGACCAGATCCGCGCGAACGTTGTCTCGCTTGCGAATGGCACCGCGAGTGCCGACCGCGCCAACGATGTCGCCAAGAACACCCCCGCGATCGCCTGGCTCGCCTTCGGCGTACACGGGAACGAGTCGTCGTCGGCCGAGGCGGCGATGGCGGTGGCGTCGACGCTCGTCAATGATCCGGCGTCGGCGTCGATGCTCGACAACCTCGTCGTCGTCATCGATCCGCTGCAGAACCCCGACGGGCGTGAGCGCTACGTCCAATGGTTCATCCGCACGCGCGGCGCGGAGCCGAACGCGAATCCCGACGCCTTCGAGCACACCGAGCCGTGGCCGGGCGGCCGCTTCAACCACTACCTCATCGACATGAACCGCGACTGGGCGTGGTCGTCGCAGCGCGAAACGCAAGCGCGCATCGCCGAGTACCGCAAGTGGATGCCGCAGGTCTTCGTCGACTTCCACGAGATGTTCTACAACTCGACGTACTTCTTCCCGCCCGACGCGAAGCCGATCAACGTCAACCTCCCGAAGGACGTCAACCGCTGGCTCGAAGTCTTCGGCCGCGCGAACGCCGACGCCTTCACGCGAAATCATTGGGCGTTCTTCGTCGGCGAGACCTTCGACCTCTTCTACCCCGGCTACGGCGACTCCTGGCCGTCGCTGCACGGCGCCATCGGCATGACCTACGAAGTCGCAGGGCACAGCCGCGCCGGCAGCGCGATCCTGCGCGACGACGGCGCCGTCTACACGCTCGCCGACCGCGTCGCCCGCCACACCACGAGCGGCCTGACCACGCTACGCACCGCCGCGGCGAACCGCGAGGCGCTGCTGCGCTACACGTACGAAGCGGCGCGCACGCAACTGACGGCGCCGGAGACGACGTTCCTTCTCGGTTCCGACTCGCCGGGCTTCCGGCCGCTCCTCGACATGCTGCAGCGGCAGGGTGTCGAGATCGGAGCGCTCTCCGCGCCGGTGACGGTGAAGGCGACGCGCATCGACAACGCGAAGGACGAGAGCCGCACGTTCCCGGCCGGCACCGCCGTCGTCTCCACGCGGCAGGCGCAGGGTGGCCTCGTGCAGACGCTCCTTGAGCGAACGCCGGTCTTCACCAAAGGATTTGTCGAAGAGCAGCGCCAGCGCGCGCAGGAGGACGAGCCCGATCAGTTCTACGACCTCACGGCGTGGTCGCTGCCGTTGGCGATGAACGTCGAGGCGTGGTCGACCGCGGCGCCGGTCGCGGGCGTCAAGCCGCTCGCGCCGCCGCAGCAGCCGTCGTTCAAAGCAGCGTCGTACGGCTACCTCGTCGACGGCAACGAGCCCAATGTCTACCGCGTCGCCGGCCGTCTGTTACGCGATGACGTGAAGTTCAACGTCAGCGAAGATCCGATCGCCGTCGGTGACCGCACGTTCGCGCGCGGCTCGCTCGTCGTGCTCAAGGGCAACAACAAAGACAGCGTCGACGCGGCGCTCGAGCGCATCGGACGCGACGAGACGGTGCAGTTTTTTCCGGTCGAAACGGGATGGCTCGGCGGCACGGCCTTCGGCTCCGAGCGCATCCACTTCATCAAGGACCCGAAGATCGCCCTCGTCGGCGGCAACGGCACCGACGCGACCTCGTACGGCATGCTCTGGCACACGCTCGACATCGACACGCCGATCCCGCACACGACGCTTTCCACGGACGCGCTGCGCGGCACCGACTTCTCGCACTACCGCGTGATCGTCCTCCCCAACGGTGGCATCTACCACGACCGCCTCGGCAAGAACGGCATTGAGAAGCTGAAGGCGTGGATCAACGGCGGTGGCACGCTCGTGGCGATCCAGAACGCGGCGAATTTCCTGCGCGACAAGGACGTCGACATCTCCAAAGTGAAGCTGTGGGAGACGCCGGCGAAGAAGGGGAAGGACGACGATAAAAACGCGCCGCCAGCCGAGGAGCGGTATCACGAGTACAGCGTGCCGGGGGCGGCGTTCCGGACGAAGCTCAACGAGCGGACGTTCTTCACCTTCGGCGTGCCGCGCGCGCCGTTCGTGCTGATCGAAGGCTCCGACGCGCTCATCCCGGTCGCCCACCGCGTCGATAATGTCATCACCATCGACAAGGACAACCCCCTCGCTGCCGGCGTGGCCTGGCCGGAGTCGCTCGACCGCCTGAAGGGATCGGCGTATATGGTCGCGGAGCGCTACGGCCGCGGCTACGTCGTCACGTTCGCCGACGAGCCACACTTCAGATTGTTCTGGCGCGGGACATTGCCGTTGTTTTTGAACACGGTGCTGTACGCGCCGTCGTTTCCGCATGATTAGACCGCCCGCCGTCGCCGGCCAGTTTTACGAGGGCACGCCCGAGCGTCTGCGCGCCCAAGTCGCGCGCTGCCTCGACGCGAATCCGGAGCCGGCCGCGAAGGAGCCGTTCATCGGCGCAGTCGTGCCGCACGCGGGGCTGATGTACAGCGGACACGTTGCCGGCGCGTTCTACAAATCGGCCGCGCTGGCGAAGCGCTACGTGATCCTCTGCCCGAACCACACCGGCCTCGGCCACTTCGCCGCGATCAACCGCGGCGGCGAGTGGCGCACGCCGCTCGGCGACGTATCCGTGGACTCCGCGCTCGCTGAGGAGCTGATGCGGCGCGCGCCGATGCTCGCGGAGGATTGGAAGGCGCACGCGCGCGAGCACTCGCTCGAAGTCCAGTTGCCCTTCCTGCAAGCGCTCGCCGGCGACTTCACGTTCGTTCCGCTCTGCCTGGCTACGCACAACTTCGCGCTCTGCGAAGAGATCGGCAGCGCCATCGCCGACGTCGTGCGTGCTCAGGGCGATGTCGGCATCCTGGCCAGCTCCGACCTCAATCACTACGAAGACCAGGAGACGACGCTGCGCAAGGACCAGCTCGCGATCGACGAAGTCGTCGAGCTCGACCCTCGCGGCCTCTGGGACGCCGTCGACGAGCACGACGTTTCCATGTGCGGCTTCATCCCGACGACGGTCATGCTCGTCGCCGCGAAAAAGCTCGGCGCCACGCGCGCGCGGCTGCTCAAACATGCAACGTCGGGCGACGTCAACGGCGATTACGGGCACGTGGTTGGCTACGCCGCCATCGCTGTGTCATGAAGATTCTCTTTGCCACCGCCGAAGTCTCTCCGATCGCCAAGACCGGCGGCCTGGGCGACGTCTGCGGCTCGCTGCCGAAGGCGCTCCGGAAGCTCGGGCACGACGTCGTCGTCTTCATGCCCTACTACCGGCAGGCGCGCGAGTGGTTCGCCCGCAACGGCGGCGCGCCCGACGTCCTCGTCCCCACCACGCACATCCTCTGGGCGAATTGGGCAGCCGAGGCGACGTACCGGCGGGCTTCGATCCCGGGAACCGACATCCCGCTCGTCCTGGTCGAAAACGACTACTTCTTCAACCGCGATCAGATCTACGCGCCGCGCCTCGACGGCTACGACGACGGTATCGAGCGCTACACCTTCTTCTGCCGCGCCGTGATTCGCGGCTGCGAGCTCCTCGGCGTCGCCCCCGACGTCGTGCACGCCCACGACTGGCACACCGCGCTGCTGCCGCTCTATCTGCACTCGGGATTGCGCGGCAGCGCGAACTTCGCGAACGCGCGCTCCGTCTACACGATCCACAACCTCAACTATCAGGGCATCGGCGGCCCCGATCGCTTCGCCGCGCTCGGCCTGCACAGCCGCTACTGGGCCCCCGACGGCGTCGAGCACTGGGGCGCCGTCAACCTGATGAAGGGCGGCATCATCTACGCCAACCACGTCACCACCGTCTCGCCGAATTACGCGCGCGAGATCCAGACCTCGCAGCACGGCGCAGGGCTCGACGGGATCCTGCGCAGCCTCTCGTTCAAGCTCACCGGCATCCTGAACGGCATCGACGTCGAGGAGTGGGACCCCGAGACCGACGCGCTCATCGCCTCGAACTTCAGCCGCGACAAGTTGAACGGCAAGGCGCTCTCGAAGCGCGCGCTCTTGAAGGAAGTGAAGCTCCGCCACGCCGCGAAGACGCCGCTCTTCGGCTTCGTCTCGCGCCTCGTCGATCAGAAAGGCATCGACCTCCTGCTCGCCGCCCTCCCGCGCATGCTCCACGCCGGCGCGCAAGCCATCATCCTCGGCAGCGGCGAGCCGTACTACGAGGAGGCGCTGCGGCGCATCGGCCACGAGCACGCCGAGCGCTGCCGCGTCGTCGTCGGCTTCGACGCCGCGCTGGCGCACCGCATCTACGCCGGCTGCGACCTGCTGCTCATGCCGTCGATCTACGAGCCGTGCGGGCTGAATCAGATGTATGCGCTGCGCTACGGCACCGTGCCGGTCGTGCGCCTCACCGGCGGCCTCGCCGACACCGTGATCCCCTTCGACGGCACGAACCTCGACCGCGCGAACGGCTTCGGCTTCGAAGGCCGCCGGGACGCCGACTTCTACCTGGCCATGTGGACCGGCGCGCTCAACTTCCGCGAGGCGAAGACGTGGAAGCAGCTCCAGGAGAACGGCATGAGCGAGGACTTCTCGTGGGACCGCTCCGCCGCGCAGTACGATCGCGTCTACCGCAGCGCATGAAAACCGACGACTACCAGGAGTGCTACGACGCCATCACCGCGATCTGGCGCGACGAAGGGGGCAGCACGCTCGACGAGATCGCCCTCATGGCCACGATCAACTCGATTCTGGCGAACAAGTTCGACGCCTACTTCTGGACTGGCTTCTACCGCGTCTGCGGCGACCGCCTCGTCGTCGGGCCGTACATCGGCACCGTCGGCTGCCTGCAGATCGAGTTCGGCCGCGGCGTCTGCGGCACGGCGGCGGAGCGGCGGGAGACGATCGTCGTGCCTGACGTCAACCAGTTCCCCGGCCACATCGCCTGCGATCCGAATTCGAAGTCGGAGATCGTCGTGCCGGTGTTCGACGCGGAGCGGAACCTCATCGCCGTGCTCGACGTCGACTCCGACCGCTTGAGCGCCTTCGACGACGATGACCGCGCCGGCCTGGAGCGCATCGTCTCGCTCTTCAGTCGTCCAGCATCCTGAGGATCGCGGTCAGCTCTTCCTTCACCTGCCGCAGCGCTTTGTTCATGTTCTTCGCCGGCGCCGCTGCGACAGGCGCCGGCTCCGCCTCCGTCTCCAGCTTCTTCTTCGCTCCGGCGATCGTGAACCCTTCCGAGTACAAGAGCTGCTTGATCCGCAGGATGATGTCGATCTCGCGGCGCGTGTAGAGCCGCTGCCCGCCGCCGCTCTTGTTCGGCGCGAGCGACGGAAACTCCGTCTCCCAGTAGCGCAGTACGTACGGCTGCACGTCGGCGATGCGGCAGACCTCGCCGATTTTGTACAGCCGGTCGTCGTCGAGCGGCTCCGACATCGCGTTCGATTATCGCCCACTTCGCGCGGGCGCTGATCTCTGGCGGGCGGTTTGAAATCACGCCATACGTGCGGATTTTCCTCTCCTCGAGCAGCCGCTACCCTGCGCGGCTGGGCGGCAACGGCGCGTCCCGCGTTCACGACAATCTCGCCAAAGGGCTCGCTGAGCTGGGGCACACCGTCTACTACTCCATTCGAGAAGGCTACGGCGCGCCGCTGCCGGCCGGCGTGATCGCCGCCAGACTCCGCAAGGTTCGCAACGCGGAGATCTATCACTTCGGCGCGCTTCCGATGGACGCCGCGCCCCAACCCGGAAAACCGTGGGTGCGGACGTATCACGCGCCCTACGACGAGTCGGTCGCGCCGTTCCTCTCCGGGCATTTCATCTTCGTCTCGCGCGCGCAGGCGGCGTCGTTCGGCTCGTCGCGCTACGTCTGGAACGGCATCGATCCCGAGGAGGTGATCTACTCGGAAAGGAAAGACGACTACTTCATCTTCATCGTCAGCCGTCTCGATCGCGCGGCGTCGAAGGGACTCCCGATCGCCATCGATACCGTCGAGCGTCTCGGCGCGCGGCTGCTCGTCGTCGCGGAGGTCGCGAGCGGACCGGTTCCCGCGTCGCCGAACGTCAACTGCCTCGGCTATCTCGTGGACGAGGAGAAAGCGGAGGTCCTCGCCGGTGCGCGGGCGCTCTTCTTCCCGGTGCAGATTGCCGAGCCGTTCGGCCTCGTGGCCGCCGAAGCGCTGATGTCCGGGACGCCGGTCATCGGCAGCCGGCTCGGCTCCCTGCCGGAGTTGATCACACCGGACGTCGGCTTCACCTGCTCCACGATCGAGGAGTACGTCGCGGCCACGGAGCGCGTACGCGAGATTCGCCCAGCGGCGTGCCGCAGCCGCGCTATGCGCGAGTTTCATTACCGCACGATGACGCGCCGCTACGTCGCCGAGTACGAGCGGGCACGCTCGTTTTGACTGGAGTGAGCGACGAGCTCTCGGCGCTACAACACCCGAACGTCGCTGACGACCTTCCCGTCGATCTCGTTGAAGAGGCCCACCGCCGCGGCGAAGACGTCGTCGACGGCGATCTCCGTCATGCAGCGGTGGTGGCGCAGCGGGCAGTCGCGCTTGTAGCACGGCTGGCAGCCGACAGGGCTCTGGAGCACGCGGCTGGCGCCGGGGATCACCGTGCGCGCGGGATCGGTCGGGCCGAAAATCGAGACGCTCGGCACCGCCAGCGCGGTGGCGAGGTGCAGCGGCCCGCTGTCGTTCGTCACGATCACCGAGCAGTGCGAGATCGCGGCGGCGAGCTGCAGCACGTCGCCGTCCTCGCCGATGATCGGCAGCGGATCGCCCATCGCGGCGATCGTCTCGGCCTGCTGCCGTTCGCCGGGGCTCGTCAGCAGCACGACCTCGTAGCCGCTGGCGCGGAGGCGGTCGGCGGTCTCGCGGTACTTGTCGTCGCCCCAATGCTTGGCGCGGCCATAGAGGCCGCCGGCGTGAAGGCCGAAGAGCGGCCGTTCCATGCGGATGCCGAGCTGGCGGAGGAGGCGGCGGGCCTTCTCTTTCATCGTCTGCGGAAGGCGGAGCGTCGGGAGCTCGTCAACGACGCGCGGCGCGTTCATCGCGGTAAGAAGCGGCGTGTAGTCATCGAGCTGGTGGCCGCGGTCGGGGTTGCGGGGGACGCGGTGCGTGAGCAGCAGGCCGCGGGCGTCCGTCGCGTAGCCCCAGCGCTCGCCGATGCCGGCGGCGAACGTCACCATCGCCGCGCGGAACGAGTTCGGGAGGATGACGGCGCGGCGGAAGCGGCCGTTCTTGAGGAGCCGGATGCGCTCCCGCGTCGAGCCGTTCCAGGCGATCACCTTCCGGAAGATCCCGGACGACGCCAGGAGCGTGGCAATGTGCTCCGGCGCGGCGACGGAGATGCCTCCTTCGTGGCGGAAGCGGTGGTGAAGCGCGCGGTAGGTGGGGAGCGCCAGAATGTTGTCGCCCACCCAATTGAGGCCGATTACGACTGTCTCACTCGCCATTCAGCTCGTCCCCGTCGCAGTCCCTTTCCAGCGATCGTGCATCCACAACCAGAGCTCCGGGCGAGCTGCGATCCGGCGCGAGAGGATGTCATTGATCCGCGTCGTCAGTGGCACGGCTTCTTTCTCGTTGTCTGGAAGCTGATCGACGCGAATCGGGTCCTCGAATTCGAAGCGATACCGCCCGGACGCGTCGCCAATGCAAAAAACGAACACAATTGTAGAGCCGAGTCTCGCGGCGAGCTTCGCCGGAGCGTCGGTCGTCCACGCCGGGCGGTTCAGAAACGGCACCAGAACCCCCTCGCGCGGGAGCACAGCCTGGTCCGGGAGGATGGCCACCATTCCGTTCTGCGACAGCGTCTTGAATAGGGCGCGGGCGGCGCTGCGGCGGTCGACAACGGTCGCCCCGGTGCCGACGCGGATGCGCGCCAGGTCGGCGGCGAGGAGCTCGTTATCGAGCGTGCGCGCGACGGTCGTGATCGGGCCGACGGCGGCCATCGCCGCGAGCCCGGACATCTCCCAGCTCGCGAAGTGCGCCGTGATGAACATGACGCCGCGCCCGCGCGCGAGCGCCTCGCGCACGTGCTCGACGCCGGTGACGTCGCAGCGCGCCCCGATCTCCTCCGCCGTCATCCCCTGCATCTTGATCGTGGTCAGCGCCTCGCGGCCCATGTGCCGCCAGCACTCGGCGATGATTTGCTTCGTCTCGTGCGCCCGCTCCGGAAAGGAGGCCCGAAAGTTCTCCTCGGCGATGCGCGTCCGCCGCCGCGCGAAGACGCGTGCGAGCGAGCCGATGCGCGCCCCCCACCGCCATAGCGACTCGTGCGACGCCTTTCGCACGCGTGCCGCCACGAGACGGTAGGCGAGGTACTCGAGGCGCTGCAGGAGGCGGTTCTTGCGGCGGCGGCTCATCGGCGGATGCGCGCCTCGATGGCTTCGAGCACGGCGGGGTCGATCCGGAAGCGCGCGGCGACGGCGATGATGTCAGAGTCGCCAATCTTCACGGCATCTTTTTCCGTGGTGACGATGGCGTCGAATCCTCTCGCCGCCTCTTTGATGCGCGCGATGTCCTGTGGCGTGTACGCATGGTGATCGGGGAACGCCATCGTGCCGGCCGCACTCACCGCCCGGAAGAACTGTTCGTTGTCCGCCAGCCCGGCGAAAGCGAAGAGCTTCCCCTTCGGGACGTCGACTTCCAGCCGCCGCGGAATCAAGAAGTCGGCGTGCTTCAGCGCGGAGCGCCCCTCCCGGAGCCACTTCCCCGGCGCATCGATGACGACGTCGACGTCGCGCGCGAGCTGCAGGTGCTGGAAGCCGTCATCGAGTAAATAAACGTCACAATTAATATGTAGCCCATTTTCGTAACGATTCGATCCGACAATGACGTCGCCGATTTTCGTGAGCAGTACCGGCTCGTCGCCGAACTTGGCCGCGTCCGGCTCCGTCACCCTTCCTCCCGCCCCGCTCCGCTTGTACCCGCGCGTCAGCACGGCCACGCGATATCCGCGCTCGCGCAGGTATTCGCCGATCGCGATCGTGGCCGGCGTCTTCCCCGCTCCGCCCGCCGTGATCGCGCCGACGGAGATGACCGGCTTCGGCAGCCGCTTCGCCTTCAGGATTCCTCGCCGGTAGAGCGCGCGGCGGACGCGGTTGACGCCGCGCCAGAGAAGCTCGACCGGTTTGAGGAGGATCGTCACTGCAGTAGTTCGACGATGCGCCGGGCCGTGCGTTCCGCGGCGCCGCGGTTTTCGGCGACGGTGCGGCGGGCGCGGTCGCCCATCGCCTTGCGCATGGCTGCGTCGCGAATCATTTCCTTGAAAAACTCTGCCACGGCTGCTGCATCAGCGACTTCGCGCGCGGCCTCGTTCTGCAGGAAGACGTTCGAGATCTCGCGGAAGTTCGTCATGTGCGGGCCAAAGCACGTCGGCACGCCGACCGCTGCCGCCTCGATCGGGTTGTGTCCCCCCGTCGGCACGAGACTTCCGCCGATGAACGCGACGGTCGCGTGCCGGTACACGCGCGCTAATTCTCCGATCGTATCGAGGAGCAGGGTGTCGGCCGTTGCCGGTAATGCGCTGCGACGCGCCATCGGCGCGAGCTTCGCCACAGCATCGAATCGATCCGGCTTCCGCGGCGCCACCACGACGAACGCGCCGAGGGGCAGAACCTCTGGCAGCAGAGCCTCGTCCTCGCCTTCCATCGTCGAGCCCAGCACCACGATCGGCCGCCCGGCCGCGAGCGCCGACAGATCGAACTCCAGCGGCCGCTCGTCCGGCACGTAATCGAACTTCACGTTCCCCGCGACCTCCACGTTCGCCGCGCCGATGGCGCGGAAGCGCTCCGCGTCCTGCGCCTCGCGCGCCAGGATCGCGTCGTAGTGCCGCAGCACGCGCGCCACGATTGGCCGAAAGGCGCGATAGCGCGGAAACGAGCGGTCCGAGATTCGCCCGTTCGCCAGCACCAGGCGCACGCCGCGCGCGGCGGAGAGGCGCGTCGCGTTCGGCCAGATCTCCGTCTCCATCGCCACGAACACGCGCGGCCGGTGATGATTGAGAAAGCGCTTCACCGCCACGGAGAAGTCGAGCGGAAAGTACGTCACCGTCGCGAAGGGGAAGAGCTTCTTCGCCTGCGCCTGCCCGGTCGCCGTCGTCGTCGTGAAGACCACGGACGTCGACGGCCGCAGCCGCAGCATCGCGTCCACCACCGGCTTTGCCGCCAGCGTCTCCCCCACTGATACCGCGTGAATCCAGACGTCGTGCGCGCGCGGAGCAGTGCGGTAATGCCCCATCCGCTCCGCGAACGTGCTCGTGTATTTCCCGCGCAGCAGAAAAAACGGCAGCCCTAGGATGAGGACGAGGTACAACGCCACCTCATAGACGAGGTACATTGAGCGCGGATGATCTTCGACGAATCCACCCCCGTCAACTTCGCGCGGGCCATGCCGAACTGGCAGCCGCTGGTCGAGTACCGCCGCAACGGCGTCGCCGAGAACACCATCCACGGCGCCGTCTCCTGGGTCACGGGCCGCCGGCTCCTCTACTCCTTCGGTGGCAACGTCGAGGTCTACGGCCGCTCGATGGCCAAGCCGCTGATGATGAAAGTCTTCACCCGCGAATTCGCGCGCGGCCTCACGGGCGAGCAACAGGCCATCTCCGTCGCCTCGCACAACGGCGACACGGAGCACGTCCGCGTGGCCCGCTCGCTCCTCCTCCCCGCCGAGTGGGGGATGATGCAGACGCCGCTCGACGTCCCGCTCGTGCAATTCGGCCGGCAGGTGCGCCGCCCGCGCCGCTGGTACCACTGCTGCTCCGGCGAGCACGCCGCCATCCTGCGCGGCTGCAAGCTGAAGGGCTGGTCGCGCGTCGGCTACGTCTGGCCGCACCATCCCTTCTTCCAAGGTCACCTCGACTACGTCCGCCGCGTCCTCGGCGACGAGTGGACGCCCGGCACGATCGCCAAGGACGGCTGCGGCCTTCCGACGATCTCGATGACCGTGACGGACCTGGCCAAGCTCTTCGCCAACCTCGTCACCGAGCGTCACGACGACTGGATCTGGGAGGCGATGGTGCAGCACCCCGACCTCATCGGCGGCTTCAACCGCCTCGACTCGACGATCCTCAAGGCTTGTCACGGCCGCGTGATCGCCAAAGAAGGCGCCGACGGCCTCCTTGGTCTCTCGATCGAGCACCCCGAATACCCCGACGGTCTCGGCGTGGTGGTGAAGATCGCGCACGGCTGGAACCCGCAGGCCACCTGGTACATCGCCCGCTACATCCTCGGCGTCCTCGGTTTCGAGTTCCGCAATCCCTACAAGCTGCGGCGGCAGAAAGCGTTCATCGTCCCCGAGGTCATTCCGCCGGAGCTGCGCGATCGCATGAGCGCGATCGTGCCGTGGGACTCGTGGGATCCGGACATCGACCGGTGGGAGTTCAACCCGGAGGAATTCGTTGCCAGTCGCTAACTTCATCGCCGGCGAATTCGTCCCGCCGCGCTCCGGCAATTACCTCGACGACGTCAACCCCTCCACCGAGGAGAAGATCGCCGAGATTCCGGACAGCGACGAGCGCGACGTCGACGACGCAGTGCAGGCGGCCGCGCGGGCGTTTCCGGCGTGGTCGCGCACGGCGGCGGCGGAGCGCTCGCGGCTCCTGCTGAAGTTCGCCGACTGCATCGAGCAAAACTTCGACGAGCTCGCGGAGCTCGAGGCGCGCGACAGCGGCAAGCCGCTGACACTGGCGCGGACGCTCGACATCCCCCGCGCCGTCGCCAACTTCCGCTTCTTCGCCACGGCCATCCTCCATCAGTCGAGCGACGCGCACATCACCGACACCACCGCCATCAACTACACCTTGCGCCAGCCCCTCGGCGTCGTCGGCCTGATTTCGCCCTGGAACCTCCCGCTGTACCTCTTGTCGTGGAAGATCGCGCCGGCCATCGCCGCGGGCAATGCCTGCGTGGCCAAGCCGAGCGAGCTCACGCCGCTGACGGCGCACCGCCTCGGCGAGCTTGCGATCGAGGCCGGCATCCCGCCCGGCGTGATCAACATCGTCCACGGCCTCGGCGGCAAAGCCGGGCGCGCGCTCACCTGCCACGATGATGTCGCCGCGATCTCCTTCACCGGCGGCACCGTCACCGGCGCTGCGGTCGCTGCCAACGCCGCGCCGCGGTTCAAGAAGCTGTCGCTGGAGCTCGGCGGCAAGAATCCGACCGTGGTCTTTGCCGACGCCGATCTCGACGAGGCCTTCAAGACGTCGATCCGCTCCGCATTCTGGAATCAGGGCGAGATCTGCCTCTGCGGCTCACGCATCTTCGTCGAGCGATCGATCTACGAGCGCTTCGTCGACGGCTTCGTGCAGCGCGCGAAGGAGCTGCGCATCGGCGACGACGTCGGCGCGCTGATCAGCGAACCACACCTGCGCAAAGTCCTCGGCTACATCGATCTGGCGAAGCAGGAAGGCGGCACGATCGCGACCGGCGGCAACCGCGTCGACCGCCGCGGCTACTTCGTCGAGCCAACCGTGATCACGGGCCTCTCGTGCGACTGCCGCGTCCTGCAGGAGGAGATCTTCGGCCCCGTCGTCACGATCACGCCGTTCGACGGCGACGACGAGGCCGTGGCGTTCGCGAACTCGACGAAGTACGGCCTCTCGGCGAGCGTCTGGACGCGCGACCTGCAGCGCGCCCACCGCGTCGCCGCTGCCATCGACAGCGGCACCGTCTGGATCAACTGCTGGCTCCTGCGCGACCTCCGCGTCCCCTTCGGCGGCATGCGGGAGAGCGGCGTCGGCCGCGAGGGGGGCTTCGAGTCGCTGGAGTTCTTCACCGAGGCGAAAAACGTCTGCGTGAAGCTCTGATTGGAGAGGAAATCGCATGCTCGATGACGCATGCGCTACGCCTTCGCTTTTGTCGTCTCGTTGAGTCTCACCGCATCCGCTGCACTCGCGCAGATCACGATGGGTGCGATGCCGCCGACTGACGGGTTCGCCGTCAGCCGCAACGGCCCCACCACGCTCGTCGATCTGGGCCACCCCGTGCTTTCCCCGGCCACGATGACGGCGGCGTCGGTCCGCTGGACCGGCACCTGCGCGGGCGCGTTCAAGCTGAAGTTCCTGCGGCCGTCGGCGGGCCTGGCCGGCTACACCGTGATGGCGGAGCGCGGGCCATTCGACGCCGTCAACGGCGTGAATCTCGTGGCGCTGTCGCCCGGTGTCGAGGTGCTGCCGGGTTACCTGATGGCTGTGACGCAGCTCCAAGCCAGCTCGTCTTCCTGCGGCGGAGCGGTGTACTCGCTCGGCGACCGGTCGACGTCGGTAATGGCCATGAACGGCGACATTCCCGCGAGCGGCTCGTTGAACGGAACGATCGAGCGGGCGGAGGTGCTCAACGCGCGCGCCAGCTCCGAAACGAACGTCCTCGAGGGAGTCATTGCCGGCGCGGGCGCCGTACCGGGGGCGTTCGGCGCCTTCTTCCGCACCGCCGCGCAGCTCGTGAACCGCGATGCCAGCACGGCGACGGGCAAGATCATCTTTCATCCCGCCGGCGCGACCACTGGGTTCGATCCGTCCCTTGCGTACAGCCTCGCGCCGTTCAGCGCGACGTCGTACAGCGATCTCGTCACGGCCATCGGCGCCCAAGGCCTCGGCACGATCGACGTCGTCTCCACGTCCGGCGCGCCGGTGCTGATCCTCACGCGCGTCTTCAACGACAACGGCGCGGCCGGTACCCAGGGTTTTTCCGAGCCCTTCATCACCCCCGACGAAGCGCTCGTCGCCCTCGGCAGGGCCAACCTCGTCATGCCTGCCGATCTGGGGAACTTCCGGATGAACGTCGGCATCCGCACGCTCTCCGACGCCGTCACGGTCGACATCGTCACGACCGACGCCGCGGGCAATCGGTACGGCCCGCTGATCACCAGAACCTATCAGGCAAACTCGTTCGAGCAGCCGACTCTCAGCCAATTCCTGGACGGCGGCACCATCGTGCCAAACGGCACGGTCACGATCTTCGTCCGCGACGGAAGCGGGATCGTTTTTTACGCCTCGACGACGGACAACCGGACGAACGACAGCAGCATCGAATTCGCGCGGCGGCGCTGATCAATCGGATAGTCTAAGCGCCTTGAAAAAACCGACCTTTTTCATCGTCGACGGCTCCAACAACGTCTACCGCTCCTACTTCGCCATCCGCGGCCTCACCAACTCCTCCGGCCTGGCCACGAACGCCGTCTACGGCTTCACCACTATGCTGCGGAAGATGCTGAAGGATCACGATCCCGGCTACGTCGCCGTCGCCTTCGACGTCAGCGGCGCCAAGACGCGTCACGAAGCATTTGCCGACTACAAAAAAGACCGCCGGCCGATGCCGGACGATCTCGCCGTGCAGTTGCCGTTCGTCGACGAGGTCCTCGAGGGCCTCGGCATTCCCAAGATCACCGTCGAGGATTGGGAGGCGGACGATCTCATCGGCTCCCTCGCCTGCACCGCGCGCGACCGTGGCTACGACGTCGTCATCGCCACCTCGGACAAGGACTTCTTCCAGCTCGTCGGCGACGGCATCAAGCTCTATCACACCGGCCGCGAGGTGATGTACGACCCCAAGGGCGTCGCGGAAGCGTTCGGGCTTCCGCCCGAAAAGGTTGTCGACGTCATGGCCATCTGGGGCGACGCCATCGACAACATCCCCGGCGTTCCCGGCATTGGCGAGAAAGGCGCGAAGTCACTAATCACGGACTTCGGCTCGCTCGAAGGCGTCTACGAGAACCTCGACAAGCTCAAGCCGGCGCAGCGGAAGAAGCTCGAGGAGCACCGCGACAAGGCCTTCATGTCGCGCGAGCTGGCCCGGATCAAGTGCGACCTCGACGTGGACGCCGAGTTCGAGAAGTACAAGCGCCGCGACCCCGACCGCGCCAAGCTCCACGACGTCTTCTCCCGACTCGAGTTCGCGTCGCTGATGCAGGAGTATCTGCCCGAGGCGCCGCCGATCGAGCGCGACTACCGCGTAGCGGCCTCCTCGGACGATATCGCGTCGTTACAGGGCGACGTCGCGATCTGGGTAGAGCCAGACCTAGGCATCGCGATCTCGACGACGCCCAACGCATCCCTCCTCGTCCCCCTTAACAAATTTGACGACACGCTCAAGCAACTTCTCTCCGAGGACCGCCTCTTCATCGCCCACGACGCCAAGCTCCAACAACGAAGACTCGCCGCCCTCGGCTGGCCCGTCCCGCCGCGCTGGGCCGACACGATGATCATGTCCTACGTCATCAACCCCGGCCTGCCGAGCCATGACTTCGCGAACGTCGCGCGCGACCGGCTGAAGCTCGACGTCACTGCGCGCAAGGACGTGCAGAAGACCGCGCCGCTCTTCGCCATCGACCACGAGCTCGGCTCCTCCGAGCTCGCACCGTACGTCACCTACCTCGGCGAGAAGTCCGACATCGCCGTCGCGCTCAAGAACGTCCTCGAGCCGGAGCTGCAGCGCGATCCCGCGCTACAAAAGATCTACGAGACGATCGAGCTCCCCCTCATCCCGGTCCTCGGGCGGATGGAAGATCGCGGCATCCGCATCGACGTCGACCTGCTGCGGCAGATGTCGAACACGATGGCGGTGCAGCTGGCCGACCTCGAGAAGCGCATCTACGCCGAGGCGGGGACGGAGTTCAACATCAACTCGCCGCAGCAGCTCGGGCACATCCTCTTCGAGAAGCTGCAATACCCCGTTGTGAAAAAAACGAAGGGGACCAAGGCGTGGTCGACGTCGATGGACGTCCTGCAGGAACTGGCCGGCGTCGGCTACGCCGTCCCGCAGCTCATCCTCCAGCACCGCGAGCTGCACAAGCTGAAGTCGACCTACATCGACGCGTTGCCGCAGCTCGTGGCCAAGGACGGGCGCGTGCACACGTCGTTCAACCAGGCTGTCGCGGCGACGGGGCGCCTCTCATCGTCCGACCCGAACCTCCAGAACATCCCCATCCGCACGCCCCTCGGCCGCGAGATCCGCCGCGCCTTCATCGCCGAGGCGGGGCACATGCTGCTCGCAGCCGACTACTCGCAGGTCGAGCTGCGCATCCTCGCGCACATTTCGCAGGACCCCGACCTCA
Organism: Thermoanaerobaculia bacterium; assembly: GCA_035276475.1. Taxonomy (GTDB): domain Bacteria; phylum Acidobacteriota; class Thermoanaerobaculia; order Gp7-AA8; family Gp7-AA8; genus DATDFB01. Next base: position 46,341 of record DATELQ010000142.1, read on the forward strand.
TCGAGACCTTCAAACGCGGCGCGGACATTCATCGCGCCACGGCGTCGAAGATGTTCAACATCCCGGAGGGTGAGCTCACCCCCGACCAGCGCCGCGCCGCCAAGACCATCAACTTCGGCGTGCTGTACGGCATGTCGGCGTTCCGCCTGTCGAACGAGTTGAACATCCCGACAGGGCAAGCGAAAGACTTCATCGACGCCTACTTCGCGCGCTACCCGAAGATCCAGGAGTACCTCGACCGCACGCTGCAGGAGGCGCGCGCAACGGGAAAGGTGACGACGCTCTTTGGCCGCGTGCGCTACATCCCCGAGATCCACAACAAGTCGTTCACCGTGCGCGGCAACGCCGAGCGGATGGCCACGAACGCGCCGATCCAGGGCACGGCGGCCGACATCCTGAAGCTGGCCATGATCGCTTTGGACGAGCGGCTCGGCGACGACGCGCGCATGCTGCTGACGGTACATGACGAGATCGTCATCGAGGTCGCCGAGGCGCGGGCGGAGAAGGTGGCGGGAATCGTGAAAGAAACGATGGAGAACATCTACCCGCTTGCAGTGCCGCTTGCGGTCGACACGCATTGGGGACGAAGTTGGTACGACGCCAAGGACTGATCGCGCTGCTCTTTCTGATTTCGTGCAAGCCGGCGGCAACGCCGCCCACGAAACCGGCGCCAGCGCCGCAGGGACCGCAGACGCGCGCTACCGTCGTCACGATCGAGACGACCATCCAGCCGGGCAACAAGACCACCTCGCACACGCTCGTCATCGGCAACGGCCGCGCGCGCAGTGGTGACGAGCTCGACTCCTGGCGCCTCTTCGACCTGGCCAACGACCGCGTCACCTTCGTCAACGACGTCGAGCGCACCTTCCGCACCGTGCCGCGCGCGCAGCTCGAGAAGGACCGCCGCGGCGCCCTCGACGATCCGCTCCCCGACTCCCTGCCGCGTGCGCAGTTCGCCGCCACGAACGCGACGAAGGCGATCCAGGGCGTGGCGGCGAAGCAGTCGGTCGTGCGGCTCGGCGGCTACACGCACGAGCTGTGGATCGGGCAGCACCCTCTGATCCCACCGAAGCTCTATGCGTTGATCGTCGCCAGCGAGCCGCCGTCGTCGCCGCTCGTGCCGGTGATGAAGAACGTCGACGAGGCGCTGCTGAAGGTGAGCGGCTTCCCGCTCGCCGAGCACAGCGAGCTGACGTATGGCAACAAGAAGATGACGGTAGACAAGCAGGTGACGAAGATCGAGCAGCGCGACGTGCCTGCGGGGTTGCTGAATATTCGGACGGACTACAAAGACGTCACAAAACCTGTCGCGAGTCCCCGACCCGCTTCGTGACGCCTTCGCGATCGAAATACTCGAGCAGCGGGATCGCCACCTTCCGCGACAGTCCGAAGAAGTCCTTGAACTGCCCGACGTCGATCGTCTCGCCTTTGCGTGAGGACATCTTTTCCCGCGCCGACACCAGCACGTCCTTGTGCACGTACACGCCCTCGGCGAGCCGCACGAGCGTCCCCTGCTTCACGAGAAACCCGACCACGCCTTCGATCACCTTCGGCTTCTGCGCGATCGTGTTGATCAGCTCCGACACCGCGAACGTCTGCAACCCCGCGGCGGCGTAGCGCTGCTCGATGAGGCGCGCCAGCTCCCCCTCCGCGCCGCCGAGCGCCTTCGAGCGGCCGGGGATGTCGAGCGCGTCTCCCTGCACGGCGACGATCTTTTCGCGCGCCAGATCCTGCAGGAGGAAATTCACCGGCGCGTCGTGCGGCAGGAGCTTCTGCACGAACTCCGATTTCGGCACGTTCAGCGCCATCTTCGTTTCCTTGAAGTACGCCTGCAGGAACTCCATGGCGCGCTTGCGGAACTCGGCGATCACGTCGGTGTGGATCCAGCGCCGGTCGCCGCTGTCGACCACGCGCGGGACCGACTTCAGCTCCTTCGCCAGCGTCTCGATCCGGATCCCCGTCCGCGCCTGCACCTCGCGGATCGTGAGTCCTCGCAACCCTTCGAGCTTCGCCATCAACTCCACGCGCTCCTGCAACGTGCCGTCGGCGAGCGTGTCGAGCAGTTCGGTGCGCGTGCCGCGGCTCAGCTTCGGCAGGTGCGCGTCGAGGATCACGCCGCCGCCGATCGTGACCGCCGGCGAGTAGCGGCGGATGACGAAGCGGTCGCCCGCGACGGCGATGACCGGCTGCTCGAGCCGCACCTGCACGTACGCGCTCTGCCCGGGCTTCAGCGCCTCTTCGGTCTCGTCGACGAAGCGGATCGTGCCGAGGAGCTCGGAGGCGAGGTGGTGAAAGCGGATGCGCGTCTGGTCTTTGAGCGGCTTCGCGTCCTCGAGCAGAGCGAGCTTCGCGGTGATGATCGACGACGTCCGCAGCGTTCCGGGTGTGATGACCTGCTGCCCTCGGTGCAGCCGCTCCAGCGGGATGTCAGCGAGGTTCACCGACGTCCGCTCGCCGGCCGAGGCGACGTCGCGCGCCTCGCCGTGGACCTGGATGTTGCGCGCGCGGCTGCGGTCGCCGCCGGGGAGCACCTCGATGTCGCTCTCCACCGTCAGCTTACCTGCGTACGTCGTCCCGGTGATCACCGAGCCGAAGCCTTTCATCGTGAAGACGCGGTCGATCGGAAGCCGGAACACGCGCGTCGTGGCATCGCGGTCGTCGACCTCGGCGACGGACGCGAGCAGCGCTTGTTTCAACTCATCGAGCCCCGCGCGCGTGACGGCGCTGACGGGAAGGATCGGCTTCCCGTCGAGGAAACTGCCGGCGACGAGCTCCTCGATCTCCAAACGGACCAATTCCACGATGTCGGGATCGACGAGATCGCTCTTCGTGATGGCCACGACGCCGGTGCGGATGCCGAGGAGCTTGCAGATGGCGAAGTGCTCGCGCGTCTGCGGCTTGATCGACTCGTCCGCGGCGACGACGAGGAGCGCGCTGTCGATGCCGCCGACGCCGGCCAGCATGTTCTTGACGAAGCGCTCGTGCCCCGGCACGTCGATGAAGCCGATCTGGTAGTCGTCGGTGAACCAGCTCGCGAACCCGAGGTCGATGGTGATCCCGCGCCGCTTCTCCTCGGGGAGCCGGTCCGTGTCGACGCCGGTCAATGCTTTGACGAGCGAGGTCTTGCCGTGATCGATGTGGCCGGCCGTGCCGACGACGCGTCGCTTTCTCATCGTTCGTGCACGCCGGCGAGCTGCGGCGGCAACTTCGCATCCTGCCCCAACGCTTCCTGCAAATCCACCGCGTTCACGATTGCCTGACCGCGGAAGTGGTTGTTCGTGATCACGTACGTGTCCTTCTCCCGCGCCATCGACTGCACGCGCCCGGCCCACGGCGCCAGCTCTTCCTTCGAGTAGAGGTAGTTGTAGCGCTCCCACGTCTCGCCGTGCGCGAACCACTTCTCGTAATTGCGGCCGTGCAGGCGCGCATAGGCGACCGGGCCCGTGACCGTGTCGGCCGGCTTCACGGAGTCGTGGAAGAGCGGCTGGTCGACGTTCACCCAGGCGACGCCGTGCTCTTCGAGGAAGCGGGAGAAGTCGGCGTTCTGGAACGTGGCGTGGCGGACTTCGAGCGCGAGCGGATAGCCGTCCAATTCGCGAAAGAGCTTTGTCAACTGCTCGCGCGAGTCATCGCTGTTCTTGAAGCTCCATGGGTATTGCAGCAGCACGGCGCCGAGGCGATCGGAGTCCATCAACGGGTCGAGATAGTCGCGGAAGGCTTTGATATCGGATTGCGCGTACTCCTCGTGCGTGAAGCCGCGAAACACCTTCGTCGTGAACTTGAAGTCGCGATTGCTGCCGACGCGGCGCACCCAGCTCTTGGCGTGCTGCGGCGGCGGGATGCGGTAGAAGGGCGAGTTGATCTCGATCGTGTCGAAGAACGAGGCGAGGTAGGCGAGAGGATCGAATTTGGATCCGTGAGGCGGGTAAACGGTGCCTTCCCAGTCTTTGTAGCTCCATCCGGCGGGGCCGATGCGGATCGGATGTTCCATAAGTGTTGGTCAATAGGTTGACAGTCTTATTTGCAGTGCAATCAATTCGTTGCAGTGAGTTGCGCAACTATGCTAAAAGGCAGCCCAACGATTCCAAGTGAAACTCCGATCGATGGCAGACACGCGCAATGGGTCGTTCTCTATCCGTCGGAAAAAGGGGGCGATCCTTTTTATCGGTTCGTAGTGAAACCTGATGCGGGGGCGTGGTCGCGGCACCCCGCGCGTGCTCTGCGCTGCGGCAATCAACTCGTAGCTAACGTTTAGGAGATCATAGGTTCATGGATACCTTCAACGACAAGATGCTGAACTGTGCTGACTGCGGACAGGAGTTCGTGTTCAGCAAGAACGAACAGGCCTTTTACGCAGAGCGTGGATTCACGAACGAGCCGAAGCGCTGCAAGAACTGCCGCGACAAGCGCAAGAACGCCCGCGAGGGCAACGGCGGCGGCCGCGGCGAGCGCGCCATGGTCAGCGTGACGTGCGACAGTTGCGGTGTGGCCACCGAGGTTCCGTTCACTCCGGTCAGCGGCAAGCCGGTCTACTGCCGCGATTGCTACAACCAGCGCCGCTCGAACGCGCGACCCTCGAGCTGGGCGTAAATTCTTCTGTGATCTTGTGTGACGGCGGGGCTTCCGGTCCCGCCGTTTTTGTTTTCCAGCGTGTACAATCCGCCCGCTTTGCCGGCCCGCTCGCTCCCGAAACCCGTCCGCAATGTCCTTGACCTCGTCGGCAACACGCCGATGGTGCAGCTTTCGGGCATTCACGAGGGCATCTTTGCCAAACTCGAGTTCCTGAACCCAGGCGGCTCGGTGAAGGACCGCATCGGCATCGGCATGATCGTCAAGGCCGAGCGCGACGGGCTGCTGAAAAAAGGCGGCACGATCATCGAGCCGACCGCGGGGAACACCGGCATCGGCCTGGCCCTGGCCGGCACGCGCATGGGCTACCGCGTGATCCTCTGCGTCCCCGAGCACTTCTCCACCGAGAAGCGCGAGGTGATGAAAGCGCTCGGCGGCGAGGTCGTGCTCACGCCGAAGGACGACGGCATCCGCGGCGCGATTGCGACGGCCGAGAAGCTCGCCGCCGGCATCGAGAACTCGTACGTCCCGCAGCAGTTCCAGAACATCTACAACAGCGAGACGCACTACGAGACCACCGGCCCGGAGATCTGGGAGCAGATGGACGGCCGCGTCGACGGCTTCGTCTGCGGCTGTGGCACCGGCGGCACGTTCACCGGCGTGGCGCGCTACCTCCGCGAGCGCAACCCCGGCGTCTACTGCGTCGTCGTCGAGCCGCAGGGCTCCGTCATCGGGGGCGGCAAGGCCGGACCGCACGACGTCGAAGGGATCGGCGCCTCGTTCCTCCCGCCGGTGCTCGATCTCAGCCTCGCCGACGACGTGACCATGATTTACGATCAGGAAGCCTTCGCCACGGTGAAGCGCTTGGCGGCGGAGGAAGGGATCCTCGGCGGATCGTCGTCGGGGGCAAACGTCGCCGCCGCACTGCAGGTGGCCAAACGCCTCGGCGCCGGCAAGCGCGTCGTCACCATCATCCCCGACGCCGCGGAGCGCTACATGTCCAAAGGCATTTTCACGAAAGCTCGGTAGACGCTATGGGATTCTCCACTGATTGCATCCACGCCGGCCAGGAGCCGGAGCCGGTGACCGGCGCGGTCACGTATCCGATTTTTCAGACCTCGACCTACGTGCAGCCGGAGCTCGGCCGCCACAAAGGCTTCGAGTACGCGCGCACGCAGAACCCCACACGCGCCGTGCTCGAGCACGCGCTGGCGGCGCTGGAGCGCGGCAAGCACGGGCACTGCTTCGCCTCCGGCATGGCCGCCATCGACACGGTCTTCCGCATGCTGCAGGCAGGCGACCACGTCGTGGCCGGCGAGAACATGTACGGCGGCTCGTACCGCCTCTTCAGCCGCGTGCTGGAGAAGTTCGGGCTGCAGTTCACGTACGTCGACACATCGGATGTCGACGCCGTGCGCGGCGCGCTGCGCGATAACACGAAGATCGTCTATCTGGAGACGCCGACGAATCCGATGATGACGATTACCGACATCGCGGCGTGCGCCGAGGTGGCGCATGCGCGGGGCGCGCTGGTCGTCGTCGACAACACCTTCTGCTCGCCCTACCTGCAGCGCCCCATCGAGCTCGGCGCCGACATCGTCGTCCACTCCACGACCAAGTTCCTCAACGGCCACAGCGACTCCGTCGGCGGCGCGGTCATCTCGAACGACGACGCCATCGCGGAGAAGATCGGCTTCCTGCAGAACGCCGCCGGCGCGATTCTCTCGCCCTTCGACTCCTGGCTCGTCCTGCGCGGCATCAAGACCCTCGCCGTGCGCATGCGCCGCCACGAGGAGAACGGCATGGCAATGGCGACCTATCTCTCGAATCACCCGAAGGTCCGGAAGATCTTCTACCCCGGCCTCCCCGACCACCCCGGCCACGCGCTGGCAAAGAAGCAGATGAGCGGCTTCGGCGCGCTGATCTCGTTCGAGGTGGACGACGCGAAGAAGTTCCTCGACCGCGTCCGCCTCTGCTCCCTCGGCGAGTCTTTGGGCGGCGTGGAGACGCTGATCTCCCACCCCGTGTCGATGACGCACGGCTCGGTCCCCGAGGTCGACCGGCTGCGGCTGGGCATCACGCCGGGGCTCGTGCGGATCTCCGTGGGGATCGAGGATATCGAGGACTTGATCGCGGATCTGGAGAACGCGTTCGAGGGGATTTAGTTAGACTCGGGGGGTGGAAGTCGACGACTCTCTTCCGGGTGCCGACCTGATTCGCGACGGTCTTCGCGATCTAGCCAATGGGGTCGAGTCGATTCCGGCGATGCTCGTGCTTGCGGGGGCACCGCGCCTTCGCAACCTGGGCTTCGACGTGCCCGACGTGTCTTATCTACCTGAGCATCGGCTGTATGAGCTTCTGGCGGCTGAGAACTCCGACTCGGCGCATTCGCGCTACAACGCGCTGATACGGCGGCTCGTCAGCTTCGAGCGGGCAGCGGAATGCGTGAAGTCGTAACGTCGTCGCGCGTCCGTGAGTTCATGCGCGTTCTTGCGGCAGAGTCGCATGCGGAAGGACGCGTTTATCTCACGGGCGGTGCAACCGCCGTGCTGCTCGACTGGCGCGACAGCACGGTGGACATTGATATCAAAATCATTCCGGACGACGGTCGCGTGTTCGATGTGATTCCGTCGCTGAAAGAACGTCTCGGCGTGAATGTGGAGCTGGCATCGCCTACCGATTTCATCCCTGAAGTTCCTGGATGGCGCGAGCGTAGCCCGTTTATTGTCCGCGAGCGGTCAATGTCTTTTCATCATTACGATTTCTACTCGCAATGCCTCGCGAAGCTGGAGCGCGCACTCAGCAAGGATCTGCTTGACGTACAGCACATGGTCGATTCCGGCCTTATCGAGCCGGAGCGGCTTCGTGAGTTCTACGAGCAGATCGAGCCGCAACTGAAGCGATATCCAGCCATTGATCCGCCGACGTTTCGTCGGGCTGTAGAGGCCTTCATCGCTCGCCAGTAGAATGCGCGGCAGATGCTCCCCCTGCTCCTCATCGCCGCGGCGTACCTGATCGGCTCGATTCCGTTCAGCTACCTCGTTGTCCGCCTGATGGTCGGGCAGGATATCCGCGAGCATGGGAGCCGCAACGTCGGCGCGACCAACGTCGCGCGCTCCTTTGGGAAGGCGCCGGGGATCATCGCGCTCGTTCTCGACGGGGCGAAGGGCTACGCCGTCGTGGTCCTCGCGGAGTGGGTGACGCGGCGCGCCGACTGGCCGCTGGCGGCGGGAACGGACGCCTCGCCGTGGCACTCCACCGCGTTCTGGATTGCGTTTGCGGCGCTCGTCGCGGTCGTCGGGCACATGTTCCCGGTGTGGCTGCGGTTCCATGGCGGCAAAGGGGTGGCCACGGCGACGGGGGCGTTTCTCGCGCTCGATCCGCTCGCGGTCGCGGCGTCGCTCATCGTGTTTCTCATCGTCCTGCTCACCATGCGCTATGTCTCGCTGGCCTCGATGATCAGCGCGGCCTCGTTTCCGCTGTTCCTGCGGTTCCTGTCGAAGGGACCGTTCTGGACGACCATCGTCTCCATCGCCATCTCCATCCTCATCATCGTGAAGCACCACTCCAATATCGCCCGGCTCGCGCACGGCACGGAGCGGCGCATCGGCGATCCGAAGGAGCGCTCGTGAGGCTTTCGGTCATTGGCTCGGGCTCGTTCGGAACGTCGATGGCCATCGTCGCGGCGCGCGCCGGGCACGACGTCCTGCTGTGGGCGCACGACCCGAACGTCGCCGACGGCATCCGCCGCGAGCGGCGCAATCCCGTCTACATGCCGGCCATCGAGCTCGACGGGCGCATCGCCGCCACGCACTCGCTCGAAGAGGCGGCGGCCTTCAGCGACGCGCTCCTCATGGTCGTGCCGAGCCATCACTACCGCCGCGTCCTCGCCGAGATCGCCCCGTTCGTCGACAAAGCCAATGTCATCTCCGGCACGAAGGGCATCGAGAACGAGTCCCTCGATACGATGTCGCAGGTCACGGCGCAGGTTCTCGGCGAGAAGCTCGGCGCCTTCGCCGTCCTCTCCGGCCCGACCTTCGCGCTCGAAGCCGCCCGCGGCGATCCCACCGTCGCCGTCGTGGCCTCGGAGGACGACGACTTCGCGCACGCCGCGCAGGGGATGCTCAGCGGCGGCACGTTCCGGCTCTACCGGACGAACGACGTTGCCGGCGTCGAGCTCGCCGGGTCGCTCAAGAACGTCATCGCTATCGCTGCCGGCGTCGTAGAAGGGCTCGGCCTCGGGTCGAATACGAACGCGGCGCTGATCACGCGCGGGCTGCACGAGATGACGAAGCTCGGCATCGCCCTCGGCGGCAGGCTCGAAACGTTCGCCGGTTTGGCCGGTATGGGCGACCTCGTCCTTACCTGCACCGGCGCGTTGTCGCGCAACCGCCGCGTCGGCGTCGAGCTCGGCCGTGGCAAGACGCTCGAACAGATCCTCGGCGAAACGCGTGAGGTCGCCGAGGGGGTGAAGACGGCGAAGGCGGCGCAGGCGCTGGCGGAGCGGCATCAGATCGAGATGCCGATCACGACTGAGATGTACCGTGTGCTTTATGAAGGGGAGTCGCCGCGGACCGGAATTCAGCGCCTAATGACGCGCTCGCTGAAGCCCGAATTCGCCCGATAGCCGGCACGGCCGGCAGCGTAGATTGGCAGAGCCCGCCGCACGATAACCGCCTGATCGACGCCCCTGCAAGCGGCCTTTCAATTGCACTAGATCATCAGCGAAGGAGGACGCATGTCGCACTTCCTGAAGAAGTTGCTGATGTTTCGAATCGGACAGAAAGCTTCGCGCGGCTTTGCCCGCTCGATCGGACTCGATGCTCTCGCAGGGGTCGTCGGCCTGATCGGCGGCGTGAAGTACATGCGACGCCACTCGTAGCTCGGAGGAGCCGCCTACATCGGCGGCTTCTTCGCTTCTTTCTCCTTCGCCTTCTTCGCCTGCTCCTCTGCCACGTGTTCCGCGACCGCGGGGTCGTCGAACATCGTTTGCGCGCCGCCGTCGGTCGCGGCGAGCGTCCGCTGCGCCGCCTCGCGCTCGTCCTTCGCTTTCTGCTCGGCGTCCTTCTTCGCCTTCGCCTCCTGCTCGCGGCGGTCCTGCTCGGCCTTGAGCTGTGCGGCCGTCGGGGCGGGCGGGAGGGGCGGGAGCGGCTGCTGCGCGGCGGCGGTGGTGATATGGCCGCCGCTCTTGATGAGGTTGTCGTTCGTGATCACAATCGTCGCCTTCCGTTTCTTCGCGGACGACTTCTTCGCCGCGGCGACGAGGGGCGAATCCGTCGTCGTAGCGGGGGGAGTCTGCGGCGTCTCGCCGGCCAGGAGAGGCAGGGCCGCGAGCGCAAGCGATGCAAACAGAAGCGGTTTCATGGTGCGTTCAATGTTACGCTTTCCCCTCGAATTTCCCGAACCCGCCCCGAATCTTGCAAATTGGCGGCTGAATGACGCCCGAGCTGCTGCTGCACAAATTCGGCTATCTGGCCGTTTTCGTCGGGACATTCCTCGAGGGCGAGACCATTCTGGTCATGGCCGGGTTCTTCGCGGAGCGCGGACACCTCCATCTTCCCGGCGTCATCCTCACCGCCTTCGCCGGTGCGTTTGTCGGCCACGTCTTCTGGTTCTGGCTCGGCAGAACGCAGGGCGTCAAGCTCCTCGACCGCATGCCGCGCATGAAAAAACACTTCGGCCGCGGCATCCGCATTTTCGAGCGCTACGGCGCGCCGGCCATCTTCATCACGCAGTGGCTCTACGGGTTGCGCGTCACCTGCGCCGTGATCATCGGCATCTCGCGCATCTCGACGCTGAAGTTCATCCTCTACGAAGCCGTCACCTGCATGATCTGGGCGATCATCATCGCCAGCGCCGGCTACTACTTCGGCCGCGCTGTCGAGTCGGTCCTCGGCCGCGCGGCGCACATCGAAAAATACGGATTGATCATCCTCGTCGTCGTCGGCATCGGTCTCTTTGTCTGGCACCAGTGGAAGGACCGCCGCCCGCGAAGCGACTAATGAGGCGGCCATGCGGCAGGCGCTGGCCGCCCTCCGTCAACCCTCGTAAGCCTTCTGCTCCAGCTCCGCCTGCGCCGCCGCGAGGCGCGCCACCGGCACGCGGTACGGCGAGCACGAAACGTAATTGAGATTGCACGTGCGGAAGAAGCGGATCGAGTCGGGATCGCCGCCGTGCTCGCCGCAGACGCCGACCTTCAGCTTCGCGTTCGAGGACCGTCCGCGCTCCGTGCCGAGGCGCACGAGCTGGCCGACGCCCGTCGTGTCGATCGACTCGAACGGATCCTTCGGCAGGATCTTCTTGTCGACGTACTCGGGCAGGAACGTGCCGGCGTCGTCGCGCGAATAGCCGAAGGTCATCTGCGTCAGGTCGTTCGTGCCGAATGAGAAGAACTCGGCGATCTCGCCGAGCTGGTCGGCGATGAGCGCCGCGCGGGGGATCTCGATCATCGTCCCGACGATGACCGGCACGTCCACGCCGCACTCCTTGATCACGTCCGCGGCCACGCGGCGCGTCATCTCGCTCGTGATCTGTAGCTCCTTCACCGTGCCGACGAGCGGGATCATCACCTCGGGACGCACATCGATCCCGTCCTTGCGCACGTCGCACGCGGCCTGGAAGATGGCCCGCACCTGCATCTCGTAAATCTCCGGATAGGTGATGCCGAGGCGGCAGCCGCGGTGGCCGAGCATCGGATTCACCTCGTGGAGCTGATTCACCTTCGCGCGCAGCTCGACGTAGCCCCAGCCCATGTCGCGCGCCAGCGCCGACATCTGCGCCTCCGTGTGCGGCAGGAACTCGTGCAGGGGCGGATCGAGCAGTCGGATCGTCACCGGCATCCCGGCGAGCTCGCGGAAGATCCCTTCGAAGTCGGCCTTCTGGAACGGCAGGAGCTGGTCGAGCGCGCGCCGCCGCCCTGCCTCGTTGCGCGCCAGGATCATCTCCCGCACGCGCACGATCCGCTCCTCGGCGAAGAACATGTGCTCCGTGCGGCAAAGGCCGATGCCGGCCGCGCCGAAGAGCCGCGCCACGCGCGCGTCGTTCGGCGTGTCGGCGTTCGTGCGGATGCCGAGCGTGCGGATCTCGTCAGCCCATTTCAGGAGCCGATCGAAGTTGCGGTAGACCTCCGACGCCTCCGGCTTCATCGTGTTCTCGACCAGCACCTGGATGACTTCGGACGGCTTCGTCGGCAGCTTTCCGCCGAGGATCTCGCCCGTCGTGCCGTCGATGGAGATCCAGTCGCCTTCTTCGAGCGGCTCATGTCCTTCGCTCCTCAATTCGCCGCGGCCGTAGTCGACTTTGATCGACCCCGCGCCGACGACGCACGGCCGTCCCATGCCGCGGGCCACGACCGCGGCGTGCGACGTCAGTCCGCCGCGTGTGGTGAGGATGCCGGCCGCGCTGTGCATGCCGGCGATATCCTCGGGCGATGTCTCGATGCGCACGAGCACGACCGGATCATCCTTCGCCATCTGCACGGCGTGCTCGGCGTTGAAGGCGATGCGTCCGGCTGCCGCGCCGGGGCCGGCGGGAAGTCCGCGGCCGAGCAGCCGGCCGCCGTTGAGCGCTTTTTCTTTTTCGGCGTGATCGAAGACGGGCGCGAGGAGCTGCACGATCTGCCCAGCCTCGACGCGCTCGACCGCCTCGCGGTGGTCGATCAGACCTTCGTCGGTCATGTCGCAGGCGATCTTCACCGCGGCGAAGCCGGTGCGCTTGCCGGTGCGCGTTTGCAGCAGGTAGAGCTTGCCTGACTGGATCGTGAACTCGATGTCCTGCATGTCGCGGTAGTGCGCCTCGAGCTTTTTGTAGACGTCCTCGAGCTGCGCGTACACCGCAGGCATCGTCTCTTCGAGCGACTTCTCGACATTGTCGGACGCCTGGCCGGCGTCGACCACCTGCGCCTTCGAGATCGGCAGTGGCGTGCGGATGCCGGCGACGACGTCCTCGCCCTGCGCGTTCGCCAGGTACTCGCCGAAGAACTTCCGCTCGCCGGTCGACGGATTGCGCGTGAAAGCCACGCCGGTCGCGCAGTCGTCGCCCATGTTGCCGAAGACCATCGACTGCACGTTGACCGCGGTGCCCCAGTCGTCGGGAATGCCGTTCAACTTCCGGTAGGTGATAGCTCGCTGGTTGTTCCACGAGCCGAACACCGCGCCGATCGCGCCCCACAGCTGATCGTTCACGTTCTGCGGGAAGTCGTTGCCGGACTTCTCGCGGACGATTTTCTTGTACGTCGCCACGAGCTCGCGCAGCGCATTCGCGGGGATCTGCGCGTCCGTCTGCGCGCCGACGCGGTCGCGCAGCGCGAAGAGCTCATGCTCGAAGTGCTCCTTGTCGACCTCGAGGACGACGTCAGAGAACATTTGGATGAAGCGCCGGTAGGAGTCGAGGGCGAAGCGCTCGTCGTGTTTCGCCAGCCCCTGCACCGTCTCGTCGTTCAGCCCGAGGTTGAGGATCGTGTCCATCATCCCGGGCATCGACGCGCGCGCGCCGGAGCGGACGGAGACGAGGAGCGGCTTGTCGCGGTCGCCGAACTTGCGGTCGACGACCTTCTCGACGCGCGCCAGATTCTCGGCGACGGCGTCGCGCAGGTCGGGCGGGTACTGCTTGCCGTTCTCGTAAAAGTACGTGCAGACCTCCGTGGAGATCGTGAAGCCGGGAGGGACAGGAACGCCGATGTTCGTCATCTCGGCGAGGCCTGCGCCTTTGCCGCCGAGGACGTTCTTCATCTTGGCGTTCCCCTCGGCGTGACCTTCGCCGAAGTAGTAGACGTACTTCTTCGCCGTCTTATCTTCCGACTTCGAGATCGATGGTGCTGTAGAGCTCACGAGCGGCCTCCGACCCGGGAATCTGTCGTGGGTTGTCCGATCCTGCGGCGACCAGCGCCACGCGGCGCAGTTCGACCCCCGCATTCTGAAGCGCCTTGGCGAGGGAGTCGAGCGCGCGCTGGGCCCGGGCCCGATTCGCCTCGGGCGTTTTCTCGCGGAACTCGTGCGCCACGAGGCGCGGATGCGGTTGCCGCCGCAGCTCGTCGACGAGCCATTTCAAGCCCTCCGCGCTCGCCGCGGTGTCGAGCGTGTCGTCCGCGCCGAAGCGAAGGTTGTAGAGCGAATGATGGCCGCTCCGGCGCAGAAACTCGTGCGCGACGTCGGCCGCCGGCGCGGCGACATGCCCATCGGCGCGCTCGCCGAACCAGGCATCGCCGAAGTACAACCCCGCGATCTCCTCATGCCACTGGATGCCGTTGAGGTGCTTGCCGTCCGGCGTGACGGTCAACGCGGCGTAGCCGAATTCGGCGTCGCGAATCCACTCGTAACGATAGAAGCGCCCGTTGCTGCCGCCCTCGAAAAAGAGGGTCGAGTGCGCATACTGCATCGCGCCGCGCGCGTCGGAGGAGAACTCGGCGTCGCGGCCGTTGATGCGCCAGGTGCCGGCGATCGAGCCGGGCCGCGCGGGCGCGAGCTCGCGCCCCTGCACGAGGAGCGAGGCCATGCAGACCTGGCCGTGGTCGACGGTGGGTGCGACCAGCGTGACGCGCAGAAACGCCGCGTCGGTCGGCCGGACGTCGACCCACTGCGGATCGGGGGACGGGGTTGGGTGCAGCGTCGCCAGCGGCTGAAAGGCGACGCCGTCCTTCGACGACTCGAACGTCGTCTCTTTCGGAACGAAGAACGGCTTGCCGAACGAGCGGATGCCGACACGTTCGATGCGCGCGGGGGCGCCGAGGGCGACGACGAGCGACTGCGGGTAGTCGTTCGGCATGTTCGCCCAGTAGCTGCCTAGCTCACCGTCGATTGCGGCGATGGCGGAGTTCTCGAGCAGCGCCTCGCCGCTGCGCCAGACCACGACCGCACCGCGGGTGAGATCGGTGAGGCTGGAGCGCTCCGCGGCGTCGGAGGGCAGTGCGGCGGGTGGGGGAGGTGGGGGTGCGGATTCGCGCCCGCGGCAGGCGAAGAGGAGGAGGACGGCCGCGGCGAGCGCGCGCTTCATCGGAAGGTGCTACGGTCGACGACGATCTTCGTCACGTCGGCGATCTTCGTCACGGCGTTGCCGACCTTGCGCAGCAGCGACATGCGGTTGCGGCGCACCCCTTCGTCATCGACCATGACCATGACGTCGTCGAAGAACTTCTCGAGCTCCGGCGCCAGGGCCGCGAACGACTCCAGCGCCCGGCGGTACTCGCGCTCGCCGATCATCTCGTCGATCTGCGCGCCGACGAGGGTGGCGAGCTCGTTGAGGCGCCGCTCGGTCTCGTTCTCGAGCTTCGCCGAGTCGACGTGCGTCGAGTCGTGCCCGGCGGTGATGTTGGCGATGCGCTTCGCCGAGTCGAGGATGTTGAGGAAGTTCGGGTCGGTGCGGATCGTATTCAGCGCGCTGACCCGGTCGACCAAGTCTGTGAGCGTGCCTTCCCAGCCCGCCGTCATCGCGGCCTGAATCTCGTCGTACGCAAAGCCGTAGGCGGAGGTCTCCAGCACCGTCTCGATCCGCTCGGAGAAGAAGGCGACGAGATCCTGCTTGATCGCCGGATCCGCGTCGTTCACGCGAATGGCCAGATCAAAGAGATCGTTCGTCCTGACCTTCAATTGGCGCTTGTCGCGGTTCAGCAGGAGCTGAACGACGCCCTGCGCCGCGCGCCGCAGCGCGAATGGATCCTTCGAGCCGGTGGGGCGCACGCCGATCTTGAAAAAACCCACCAGCGTGTCGATCTTGTCGGCCAGCGACACGTACGCGCCGCTGAGCGTGCGCGGCAGCGCATCGTCGACGTTGATCGGCAGGTAGTGGTCGTAAATCGCCTGCCAGACGCCGTCGGGCAGCGCTTCCTCGCGCGCGTAGATGCCGCCGACCTGTCCCTGCAGCTCGGTGAACTCCTTCACCATCTCGGTGACGAGGTCGCACTTGCAGAGCTCCGCCGCTTCCACCGTGGCGGGATCGTTGCCGCTCAGCTCCCGGGCGATGCGCGTGATCCGCTGCGTCTTCTCCAGGTAGTTGCCGAGCTTCGCGTGGAACTCGAGGTGGGAGAGTTGCTCGCGGCGCTCGGCGAGCGGACGCTTGCGGTCGGTCTCGTAGAAAAACTTCGCGTCGGCGAAGCGCGCGTTCGTGACGAAGGAGTTGCCGTAGCGGGCGTTCCCCTCCTCGTCGCCGTCGTTGTCGAGCACCGCCAGGAAGGAATTGGTCAGCCTGCCGCCGGCGTCGCGCACCGGCAACTGCTTCTGATGGACGCGCATGACCATCACCAGCACTTCCTCGGGGATCGTCAGGTACTCGGCGCGGAACTCGCCGCGCACGACGCCGGGGTACTCGGTGAGGTACTGCCACTGCGACCAGATCGACGCGTCGACGCTCGGCGTGCCGTTCGCCTCGGCGGCCAGCACGCGGGCGCGCTCGGCCATGACGTGGCGGCGGCGCGTGGCGTCGACGACGACGGAGGCGAGCTCCAGTTTCGTCACGTAGTCGTTGTACGTCGTCACCCGCACCGGATCGTTGGCGAGGATGCGGTGGCCGACGGTGGTGAGGCCCGACTTCACGCCGAAGATCTCGATCGGCAGGTGCTCGCCGTCGAGCGACGAGACGATGCCGTGCAGCGGGCGGATGTACGAGTGCGCGCCCGCTCCCCAGCGCATCATCTTCGGCCAGCGCAGCGACTCCACGATCTGCGGGATGCGCTGCTGCAGGATCTCCCCCGCCGCCCGCCCGGATACGGTGCGGCGGATGCGCACGTAGTCGCCGCCGTCCAAAAGGTCGGCGGCGGTGGCGTTGTTCTTCTTGAGGAAGCCGTGCAGCGCCGGCGTCGGATTGCCCTCAGCGTCGTATGCGGCCTTGCGCGGCGGGCCTTTGACTTCTTCGTCGCGGTCCGCCTGTTTGTCCGGAACGTTCTCGAGGAAGAGCACGAGCCGCCGCGGCGTGGCGTTCGTCGTCACGCTGAACTGCCCGAGCTCGGCAAAGAGCTTCTCCACCGCGGCGGTCATCGACGCGCGCGCGGCGTCGATCATCCACGCCGGGATCTCTTCGAGCAGGATCTCGCAGAAGTACTCAGCCATGCTGCATCAGCGGGAAGCCGAGCTTCTCCCGCGACTCCAGATATTGATGGGCGCAGGCGACGGCGAGGTCGCGCACCCGCTTGATCACGGCCACGCGCTCGGTCACGGAGACGGCGCCGCGCGCATCGAGGGTGTTGAACGTGTGCGAGCACTTCAGCGTCCAGTCGTACGCCGGGAGGACGAGCTGCTCCTCGAGGCAGTGCTTGGCCTCTTTCTCGTAAATGTCGAGGAGCGTCCACTGCGTGTCGATGTCGGCGACCTCGAAGTAGTACTTGCTGAACTCGAACTCGTCCTGCTTCCGCACCGGGCCGTAGCCGAAGCCGCCGCCCCACTCGATGTCGAAGACGGAGCTTTTGCGCGACAGGAACATCGTCAGCCGCTCCAGCCCGTAGGTGATCTCCGCGGAGATCGGCGCGAGGTCGATGCCGCCGGCTTGCTGGAAGTAGGTGAACTGCGTGATCTCCATCCCGTCGAGGAGGATCTGCCACCCCATCCCCCACGCGCCGAGCGTCGGCGACTCCCAGTTGTCCTCCTCGAAGCGGATGTCGTGCTTGGCGAGGTCGAGGCCGATGGCCCGCAGCGA
Organism: Thermoanaerobaculia bacterium; assembly: GCA_035276475.1. GTDB lineage: Bacteria > Acidobacteriota > Thermoanaerobaculia > Gp7-AA8 > Gp7-AA8 > DATDFB01. The sequence goes on from DATELQ010000142.1 coordinate 63,531, forward strand.
GTCGAGGTAGAGGTCCTGGACGTCGAGCGGCGACGGCTTGAGGATGACTTGAAACTGATAGTGCTTGCCGAGCCGAAACGGGTTGTCGCCGTAGCGACCGTCGGCGGGGCGGCGGGAGGGCTGGACGTAGCCGACGTTCCACGGCTCCGGCCCGAGGACGCGGAGGAACGTGGCCGGATGCATCGTGCCGGCGCCGACCTCCAGGTCGAGCGGCGTCTCGATCATGCAGCCGCGCTCGGCCCAGAAGTTCTGCAGTTTCAGGATGAGATCCTGGAAGGTGAGACGCGACATCGGGGGCGGGATTGTAGCAGCGGGCGCTACTGCCCGCCGATCGTATCCGTTGCCGTCGGCGGGGGAGGCGGCGGCGACGTGTCGGTCTTTTCCTGCCCCTTGTTCTGATCCTTCTTCGGCTTCTCCGTCGACGTCGTGTCGGTCTGCGGCGGGGGCTCCTGCGTCGACGACGTGTCCGTCGTGGCGGTGGTCGCCGTATCGGTGCTCGTCGTTGTTGCCGTCGTGTCCGTCGGCGGCGCCGTGCGCTCGCGCGTCCGAGGCGGCGGTGGCGTCGTCGTCACAACGGTCGTCGGAACCGACTGCGGCGGCGGGGGAACGTAGACCGACGGTCGTGACGGTTGCGCCGGCGCGGCCGGAGGCATCCCACTCGCCATCGAGCCCGGCTGCTGCGGCGTCATCACGCCACCCGTCGCCGGGCCGCCCGGCATATTCGCTGGCGGCGCCACCGTGCCGAGGGCGAACGAGCCGGTCGTGTCGGTGTTCGTCGCCGTCGCGGGCGGCTGCACCTCGCCGGGCGCGCTGATCGTCGACGTTGCGCTGCCGCTTTGACCTTCCTGAACCACGTCGTATTGGGGCTGGTTTCGCTGTGCCGGGCCGGACCGCCCATGGCAGCCAAGCGCGGCTGCTGCGGTAACGAGCAGAACCGCGAATGCGCTCTTCATGATGACTATCAAGTCGCATGATCGATGCCATCCGAAGCGGTTCAGCGAAAAAGAAATAGCGTCCAAATCGTGCCTGTTGCTCAAAGCGGACCGATTTAGTACAGTTTCGCGCCCATGCTGAAGATCTCAAAGCTCACCGACTACGGACTCCTCGCTGCCGTCTACCTTTCGCGGCGGCACGGCGCGGTCGTGTCGGCGCGCGAGATCGCCGAGTTCTACCACCTCCCCATCCCCATGATCACGAAGGTCTTGAAGACCCTGCAGCACGGCGGCCTCGTGCAGTCTCACCGCGGGGTCGGTGGCGGCTACTCGTTTGATGGCGACGCCGAGGCTGTCACGCTAGGACAACTCATCGACGTCCTGGAGGGGCCGTGGGACCTCGTCGAGTGCGAGACCACGGACGACAGCGGCCACGCCCTCTGCTCGATCCGCGTGGCCTGCCCGTCGCGCCGCTTCATGTTCGGCATCAACCGTGCGATCAAAGGCGCCTTTGAGCAGGTAACCCTGGGCGACCTCGCGCGCGGCGCGCTGCCGATGCCGGTCCTCGACAAGGGCGCGCTCACGGCGCGCGCGGAGATTCAATGAGCAACCAGACGATCGAACAGATCGCCAACCAGGACTACAAATACGGCTTCGTCACCGACATCGAAGCCGACCAGGCCCCGCCCGGCTTGAGCGAAGACATCATCCGGCTCATCTCGGAGAAGAAAGAGGAGCCGGAGTGGCTGTTGGAGTGGCGGCTCAAGTCGTTCCGCCATTGGCTGACGATGAAGGAGCCGGAGTGGGCCAACGTGAAGTACGGCCCGATCGACTACCAGGGCATCCGCTACTACTCGGCGCCGAAGACGAAAAAGAAGCTGGAGTCGCTCAACGAAGTCGACCCCGAGCTCCGGCGCACGTTCGAGAAGCTCGGCATCTCGCTCGAGGAGCAGAAGCGCCTCACCGGCGTTGCCGTCGACGCGGTGTTCGACTCGGTCTCGGTGGCGACGACGTTCCAGGGCGAGCTGGCGAAGCTCGGCATCATCTTCTGTTCGTTCTCCGAGGCGGTGAAGAACCACCCCGATCTCGTCCGCAAATACCTCGGCAGCGTCGTCCCGTACACCGACAACTTCTTCGCCACGCTCAACTCCGCCGTCTTCACCGACGGCTCGTTCTGCTACATCCCGAAGGGCGTGCGCTGCCCGATGGAGCTCTCGACCTACTTCCGCATCAACAGCGCCGGCACGGGGCAGTTCGAGCGGACGCTCATCGTCGCCGACGAAGGGGCGTACGTCAGCTATCTCGAAGGCTGCACCGCGCCGATGCGCGACGAGAACCAGCTCCACGCCGCCGTCGTCGAGCTGGTGGCCCTCGACAACGCCTCGATCAAGTACTCGACGGTGCAGAACTGGTATCCGGGCGACAAGCAAGGGAAGGGCGGGATCTACAACTTCGTGACGAAGCGCGGCAAGGCCTTCGCGAACGCCAAGCTGTCGTGGACGCAGGTGGAGACCGGCTCGGCCATCACCTGGAAGTACCCGAGCTGCATCCTGCAGGGCGACAACTCCACGGGCGAGTTCTACTCGGTGGCGCTGACGAACAACTACCAGCAGGCCGACACCGGGACGAAGATGATCCACATCGGCCGCAACACGACGTCGACGATCGTCTCGAAGGGGATCTCGGCGGGGCACGGCCAGCAGACCTACCGCGGGCAGGTGCTGATCATGAAGAACGCCCAGAACGCCCGCAATTACTCGCAGTGCGACTCGCTGCTCCTCGGCGACAAGTGCGGCGCGCACACGTTCCCCTACATCGAAGTGCGCAACGCCACGGCGAAGATGGAGCATGAGGCCTCGACGTCGAAGATCGGCGAGGACCAGCTCTTCTACTGCCAGCAGCGCGGGATCTCGGCCGAGGATGCGGTGTCGATGATCGTGAACGGCTTCTGTAGAGAGGTGTTCCGCGAGCTGCCGATGGAGTTCGCCGTCGAAGCGCAGAAGCTGCTGGGAGTCAGTTTGGAAGGAAGCGTTGGTTGATGCTCGAAATTCAGAACTTAAAGGCCGGTATCGACGGCAAAGAGATCCTCAAAGGACTGAACCTCTCCATCGGCGAGGGTGAAGTCCACGCCATCATGGGCCCGAACGGCTCCGGCAAGTCGACGCTGGCGAACGTGCTGGCGGGGCGGCCGCGGTACGAGGTGACGTCCGGCAGCGTCACGTACGAGGGGAAAGACCTACTCGCGCTGCCGACCGAGGAGCGGGCGCGCGAGGGAGTGTTCCTGGCGATGCAGTACCCGGTCGAGATCCCCGGCGTGAACAACATCTACTTCCTCAAGGCCGCGTACAACGCCATGCGCAAGTACCGCGGAGAGGAGGAGCTCGACGCCGTCGAGTTCCTGCAACTCGTGCGGAAGAAGATGAAGCTCGTCGACCTCGACGAGTCGTTCTTGAACCGCGGCGTGAATGAAGGGTTCTCCGGCGGCGAGAAGAAGCGGAACGAGATCTTCCAGATGGCCGTGCTCGATCCGAAGCTGGCCATCCTCGACGAGACCGACTCCGGCCTCGACATCGACGCGCTGCGCATCGTGGCCGAGGGCGTGAATGCGCTGCGGAGCGAGAAGCACTCCGTGCTCGTGATCACGCACTACCAGCGCCTCCTGCGCTACCTCGTCCCCGACGTCGTGCACGTGCTCGCGAACGGGCAGATCGTGAAGTCGGGCGGCAAAGAGCTGGCCGAGGAGCTCGAGGCGAAGGGCTACGAGTGGATCGAGGCGGAGATGGCGGCCGCGCAATGATTGCCACGGCCCACGACATTCGCGAGCAGGCCGCGCAGCGCTTCGCACAGCTCGGCTGGCCGACGTCGCGCCAGGAGGAGTGGAAGTACACGAACGTCGCGCCGATCGCGCGGGTGAATTGGAAAACCGGCGATCCCAACGCGCCGGTGCCCAACGACTTCCGTTTCTTCGAGCGCGCCGTGGCGGAGCACGTGTTCGTGAACGGTAGGGGCGCACAGCGTGCGCCCGTCGAAAACGACCGTTACGCCCGCTACGCCGACTACATGCGCCACCCCTTCACCGCGCTCAACACCGCCAACGCCCAGGACGGCGCGCACATCGAGATCCCCGACGGCACGATCGTCGACGGCTTCATTCATCTCCTCTTCGTCGGCGACGGCGACGAGGTCTGGTCGCATCCGCGCAACCTCATCGTCATCGGCAAGAACGCCCAGGTCACCATCGTCGAGACCTACGTCGGCCGCGGCAAGTACTTCACCAACGCCGTCACGGAGCTCGTCGCCAAAGAAGGCGCCGTCGTCGAGCACATCAAAGTCGAGTGCGAGTCGCTCGACGCCTTCCACGTCGGCACGCTGCAGATCCATGAGGAGCGCGCCGCATCCGTGACGTCGCGCTGCATCGCGCTCGGCGGCGCGCTGGTGCGGAACGAGATCAACGTCGCCCTCGCGGGCGAGGGAGCGAGCATCGCCCTCGACGGCCTCTTCACTCTTACCGGCAACCAGCACTGCGACAACCACACCGTCGTCGATCACCTCTACCCGCACTGCGACTCGCTGGAGCTCTACAAAGGGATCCTCGACCAGAGCGCGCGCGGGATCTTCGACGGGCGGATCATCGTCCGCCCCGACGCGCAGAAGACGAATTCGCGGCAGACGAACCACAACCTGCTCCTCAGCGAGACCGCCATCGTCGACTCCAAGCCGACCCTGGAGATCCACAACGACGACGTGAAGTGCAACCACGGCTCGACCATCGGCCAGCTCGACGAGGAGGCGCTCTTCTACCTTCGCTCGCGCGGCATCGGCGAGGCCGAGGCGCGCGGCCTCCTGATCTACGCCTTCGCCAGCGAGATCGTCGACCGCATCAAGGCCGAGCCGGTGCGCGAGCTGGTGCGGCGGGAGATGTTCCGGCGCATGCCGGAGCGGATGCCGGAGAGGCGGGCGCAATGACGAGTGCCGTTCCCCGTTCCCTGTCCCCTGTCCCCTACGCCGTGCGGCGTGACTTTCCCATCCTGAAGCGCACCGTGCGCGGCAAGCCGCTCGTCTACCTCGACAACGCCGCCACGACGCAGAAGCCGCAGGCGGTCATCGACCGCATCGTCCGCTACTACACGGAAGAGAACTCGAACGTCCACCGCGGCGTGCATTTTCTCAGCGAGATCGCCACCGCGGCGTACGAAGCGGCGCGTACGACGGTGAAGCGCTTCATCAACGCCCGCAGCGAAAAAGAGATCGTCTTCACGCGCGGGACGACCGAGGCCATCAACCTCGTCACGTCGTCGTGGGGCGGGCGCAACGTCGGCGCCGGCGACTGTGTGCTCATCACCGCCATCGAGCACCACTCGAACATCGTGCCGTGGCAACTCCTCTGCGAGGCGAAGGGCGCGAAGCTCCTCGTCGCGCCGGTGGCGGACAACGGGGAGCTGATTTTCGACGAGTACCTGAAGCTCCTCGAGCACCACCCGAAGATCGTCGCCTTCGGCCACGCCTCCAACGCCCTCGGCACGATCAACCCGGTCAAGGCCATGACGCAGGCCGCACACGACGCCGGCGCGGTCGTGATCATCGACGGCGCGCAGGGCGTGCCGCACTCCATCGTCGACGTGCAGGACATCGGCTGCGACTTCTACGCCTTCTCCGGGCACAAGGTCTACGGTCCGACCGGCATCGGCGCGCTCTACGGTCGCGAGGCGCTGCTCGAAGCGATGCCGCCGTACCAGGGTGGCGGCGACATGATCCTCTCCGTCTCGTTCGAGAAGACGACGTACAACGCGCTCCCCTACAAGTTCGAGGCGGGAACGCCGAACATCGAAGGCGTCGTCGGCCTGGCCGCGGCGCTCGACTACGTCGGTGGCGTCGGCATCGAGGCCATCGCCGCGCACGAGCAGGAGCTCTTGCACTACGCGACGGAGCGGCTGCAGGAGCTCGACGGCATCCGCCTCATCGGCACCGCCCGCGAGAAGGCGTCGGTCATCTCCTTCACACTCGAAGGGGTGCACCCGCACGACATCGGCACGATCCTCGATCAGGAAGGGATCGCCATCCGCACTGGACACCACTGCGCACAGCCGCTCATGATGCGCTTCAACGTTCCGGCGACCGGGCGGGCCTCGTTCGGCATGTACAACACGAAGGAAGAGGCCGACGCGCTCGTGGCCGGCCTGCGCAAGGTCATCGAGGTCTTTGGCTGATGTCCGACAATCTCCGCGAGCTCTACCAGCAGGTCATCCTCGACCACAACCGCAATCCTCGGAATTACAAAGAGCTGCCGAACGCCACGCGCAAGGTGGAGGGCTACAACCCGCTCTGCGGCGATCACTACACGATCTACGTGGAGCTCGACGGCGACACGATCCGCGACATCGGCTTCACCGGCAACGGCTGCGCGATCTCGAAAGCCTCGGCGTCGGTGATGAGCTCGACGGTGAAGGGAAAGAGGAGCGAGGACGCCGAGAAGCTCTTCGACACGTTCCACAAGCTCGTCACCGGCGAAGGCAGCAGCCTCGACGAGGAGGCATTGGGCCGCCTGGCAGCGTTCTCCGGAGTGTCGGAGTTCCCGGCCCGCGTAAAATGCGCGACGCTCGCGTGGCATACGCTGCATACGGCACTACAGACGGATGATGGAGTGGTGACGACGGAATGAACCTACGCGAAGAAATCATCGTCTCCCGCAACTGCGAGGCGATCATGATCCCCAGCGGCGAGCGCGTGCTGGTGCCCGAAGGCGCCCGCGCCACGATCACGCAGTCCTTGGGCGGGTCGTACACGCTCATCACCGACCGCGGGCTGATGGTCCGCATCTCCGGCCGCGAAGTCGAAGCCATCGGCAAGACGCCGGAGAACGTCCCGCAGGCCGAGGAAGCGGCGCCGAAGACGAAGGACGAGCTCGAAACGCTCGTCTGGGACCAGCTCAAGACCTGCTACGACCCCGAGATCCCTGTCAACATCGTCGACTTGGGACTCGTGTATCTCTGCGAGCTCGAAGACGAAGAGGGGATGACGAAGGTGAAGGTCAAGATGACCCTGACCGCGCCCGGCTGCGGGATGGGTCCCGTCCTCGCGCACGACGTGAAGACGAAGATCGAGACCCTTCCGGGCGTGAAGACCGCCGACGTCGAGGTCGTGTTCGATCCGGTTTGGGATCGAAGCATGATGTCCGAGGCGGCGAAGTTGCAGCTTGGGCTTTACTGGTAGACGTCCCGCACTTTCGCGGTGTCTTCGTAGGCGCGGAACTGCGACACCTTCCCATCGCGCATCGAGAACGTGTGGATGCCGCTCGTCGACGCGGATTTGCCGTTCTTCTTGAAGCGATAGGTGTAGTCGAGGCGGACGAGCACCTGATCGCCCGACGCGGCCCAGAGATTCGGCTCGAACTTCTCGAAGTCGACTTCGCTCGCCAGCGTGGTGAAGAAGTCGATCACGCCGTCGCGGCCGCTGCGGATGCGATACCACGGCACCTCGGACTGCGCGACCGTGTCGGTTCCCCAGCTCACGTCGTCCGTGCACTCGCCGGCGATCGTCTGGATGTCGCCGCGGCTGAAGGCGGCGTACATCTGCTGCAGCTTGCTGATGTTGGCTTGTTCGCTCATGGATGCCCTCCGCGTCGAGTTACGGCGCGGAGGGCGGAGCGGATTGGATCAGAGGTGCTGGTTGAAGAACGTCCAAGGCCCGAGCGAGTAGCCGGCCTTGTGGTGCTGCGCCTGCAGGTAGCCGTCGATCGCGGTCACGACCGAGAGAAGACCCGAGAGGATGCCGCAGGTGATGAAGAGGCCGACGACCCAGACGATCACGGTCACGATGCCCTTCATCTTCTGCCCGATCAGGAAGTAGCCGAGGCAACCGGCCACGATCAGGTTGAGAACGAGGATGAGAATCGGGTCCTTGGCGTCGGGCGGCGGGGGGATGACTTCACCACCGCCCATGCCGCCGGAGGGCGGAGGGGGCGGGGGCGGAGGCGTGGCGGAGGGGGG
>DATELQ010000143.1:0-19127 GCA_035276475.1 Thermoanaerobaculia bacterium
CGGGGCTTTCTCATAGCCCGGAAAGCTCTTCGAAGTACTTCGCGAACGCGATCATGCCGCCGCAGGCCTGCTGCCAGTCGTAATTCTCGTTCGGGGCGTGATAGCCGTGCTCCGGAAGCGAGAGGCCGAGGAAGAGGACGGGGCACTTGAAGACCTTTTCCATCGACACGACGGCGCCGATCGAGCCGCCTTCGCGCACGAACACCGGCTCGCGGCCGAAGGCGAACTTCATGGCGTGGCGCACGGCGTCGGCGAGCGGACCGCTGACCGGCGCCTTGTACGGCTGCATGGCCGCCTCGGATTCGATCTTCACGTCGCGGTTGCGCTCGCGCACGAAGTCGCGGATCAGCTTCATGATCTTCTTCGGATTCTGGTTCGCCACGAGGCGGCAGGAGACCTTCACCGTCGCGCGCGGCGGGATGATGGTCTTGATCCCCGGGCCGGTGTAGCCGCCGACGACGCCGTGGATCTCCATCGTCGGCATGGCCCAGATCCGCTTCATCACGTCGAGCGGATCTTCGCTGCGCACCGATTTGAACTGATGGTCTTTCTTGAACGCGCGCATCGAGAAGCCCGACGTGCGGAAGTCTTCGAGCTCCGCGCGCGTCGGCGGCTCGACGTCGTCGTAGAAGCCCTTGATCTTCACCTTGCCGGTCGTGGCGTCGTACATCTCGCTGACGAGCTTCATCAACTCGCCGATCGGATTGCGCGCCGCGCCGCCGGTCGTGCCGGAGTGCTGGTCGGTCTCGGCGGTCTCCAGCGTCAGCTCGAAGCCCTGCAGGCCGCGCAGCCCGGCCGGGCAGGCGGGACGCTGGCGCGAGACCCAGATGGTGTCGCTGACGAGGACGGAGTCGGTGGCGAGCTGTTTGATGTAGCGCTTCACGCCGTCGTCGAAGCTCGGCGAGCCGATCTCCTCCTCGAGCTCCCACAGCACCCGCAGGTTCGCGCGCACGCCCGCCTCGCGCGCGGCGCGGATGCCCCACAGCGCCGTGAGCGCCGGGCCCTTGTCGTCGGTCGTGCCGCGGCCGAAGTAGCGGTCGCCTTCCTTCGTGAACGTGAACGGATCGCTGTTCCACGGCTCGGTCTCGCGCGAGGCCGGCTGCACGTCGAGGTGGTTGTAGATCGTGACGGTGGGCGCGCCGGCGCCGACGTCGAAGCGGCCGTGCACGAGCGGATTGCCGGCCGTCTCGAGGATCGAGGCCTCACCGCCGAAGTCGGCGATCGTCTTCGCCGCCAGCTCCGCCATCCGCTTGATGTCGGGGAGGCGCTCGGGCTCGGAAGAGACGGAGGGGATCTCGACGAAATCCTTCAGCGTCGACTCGAATTCCGTGCGCTGATCTTTGGCGAAATCGGAGAGCGATTTTTTGTCCAGCTTCATTGCGGCGCGCATGCTACCACCCGACGGCGGTTCCACCCCTACGTCCGTCCGAAGCGCCGAGCCTGTCGCCGTTCGCGTCGAATGCGATGCACTCCGCGTCGCCGATCGAGCCCGGGATCTTCGAGCTGACGAGGCCCGGGATCGCGTGAAACGTGTGGCCCATTTTCACCAGCGCATCCCACGTGTCGCGCGGGAACTCGAACGCCTCCCACCCGATCTCGTCGGGCAACCATTGATGGTGGAAGCGCGGCGCGTCGACGGCCTGCTGCGCGTTCATGCCGAAGTCGACGATGTTGACGATGACCTGCAGCACGGTGTTGATGATCGTGCCGCCGCCGGGGCTGCCGGCGACGAGGAAGGGCTTCCCGTCCTTAAGCACGAACGTCGGCGTCATCGACGACAGCGGCCGCTTGCGCGGCTGGATGGCGTTCGCTTCGCCCTGCACGAGGCCGTAGAGGTTCGGTGTGCCGGGGCGGCTCGCGAAGTCGTCCATCTCATCGTTCATCAGGAACCCGGAGATCGTGACGGCGGAGCCGAAGCTGTCGTTGAGCGTGTAGGTATTGCTGACGAGCATTCCGTCTTTGTCGGCGACGGAGAAGTGCGTCGTCGACGGCGACTCGTACGGCGTCGGATCGCCCGCCTCGACTTTCGTCGCCTTGGCCGGATCGATGTCCGCGCGCCGCTTCGCCGCGTACGGTTTCGAAATGAGCGCCGTCACCGGCACGCGCGCGAAGTCGGGGTCGCCGAGGAATTGCGCGCGGTCGGCGTAGGCGCGGCGCATGACTTCGACCATGGTGTGGACGTGCTCCGAGGAGTGCCAGCCCATCGACTTGAGGTCGTACGGCTCGAGCATGTTCAGCATCTCGATGAGCGCAATGCCGCCGGACGACGGCGGCGGCATGCTGACGATCTCGTAGCCGCGGTAGGTGCCGTGCAGCGGCGTGCGCACGGCCGGCTTGTAGCTCGCCAGGTCCTCGGCGGTGATGATCCCGCCGTGCTCTTTCATCGCCTGCACGATGCGCTTCGCCGTGACGCCGCGGTAGAAGTCGCTCGGATCGTTCGCGATGCGCGCGAGCACCGCGGCGAGCTCCGGCTGCACGAGCCGGTCGCCCATTTTCCTGTCGCCGTAGATCCGCCAGCTCTCCGGAAACTGCTTCATCCGCTGCGCCTCGGTGGCCTTGAAGCTGCGCGCGAGGTATTCGCTGACGACGAAGCCGTCCGCGGCGAGCTTCCGCGCCGGCTCGACGAGGGTGCGCCACGGCAGCTTGCCGTAGCGCTTGTGCACGAGCGCGAGGCCGGCGACGGTGCCCGGAACTCCGCTCGCGCGGTATCCGAGGGTCGAGTCCTTCGTGACCTTCCCCTCCGCGTCGAGGTACATGTTCCGCGTCGCCGCCGCGGGCGCGACTTCGCGGTAGTCGATCGCGACGCTCTTCCCATCCGCCGTCCGCACGAGCATGAAGCCGCCCCCGCCGAGGTTGCCGGCCTCGGGCCACGTGACGGCGAGCGAGAAGGCGACGGCGACGGCCGCGTCGACGGCGTTGCCGCCGCGCTTCATGACGTCGGCGCCGATGCGCGAAGCGATGACGTCGACCGACGCCACCATGGCGTGCTTGCCGCGCACGGGGAGGCGCGATTGCGCGGCGAGGGGTACGGCGACGAGAAGAAGGAGGGCGGCGCTACGAACGGTAATCCGCATTCAGCGAAACATAGTCGTGACCGAGGTCCGAGGACAACAAAACTGCAGTTGCGCTTCCGCCGCCGAGGTCGACGGTGATGGGGACGCGCTCGCGGGCGAAGACCTTCGCGGCGTCCTTTTCGCGGTAGTCGGTCGGCTCGCCGTCGCGGACGAGCGTGACCGGGCCGGCGGAGAGCGAGACGCGCTTGACGGAGAAGCGCGCGCCGCTGCGGCCGACGGCGGCCAGGATGCGGCCCCAGTTCGGATCGCCGCCGTGCAGCGCGGTCTTGACGAGCGGCGAGGTGGCGATGGCGTGCGCGGCGAGCTTGGCGTCGCGCTCGGAACGCGCGCCGCGCACGACGAGCTCCATGACGCGCGTGGCCCCCTCGCCGTCGCGGACGATCATCCAGGCCAGCTCACGGCAGACGTCGTTGAGGCGGCGCTGGAAGTCGTCGAGGTCTTTGCCTTGCGGTCCCTTCCCGCTCGCGAGCAGCAGCACGGTGTCATTGGTTGACGTGTCGCCGTCGACGCTGATGGCGTTGAAGCTTTGATCGACGGCGGTTTTCAGGCAGCGGCGCAGCGTCGACGGATCGATGGCGGCGTCGGTCATCAAGAAGCCGAGCATCGTGGCCATGTTCGGGTGGATCATCCCCGCGCCCTTGGCCACGCCGACGATCTGTCCGCGCTTGCCGCCGAGGGTGTAGGTCGCTTGCGCGACCTTCGGGCCGACGTCCGTGGTGACGATGGCGTGCGAGAAGGCGTCGACGCCGCCGGCGGAGAGGCGGGTGATGGCGTCGGGGAGCGCGTCGCGGAGCTTCTTGTCGGGAAGGACGACGCCGATGACGCCGGTGGAGGCGACGAAGACTTCCTCGACGGAGCAGCGCAGCAGCTCGGCGGCGCGGGCACGGGAGCGCTTGGCCGCGTCCATGCCGGCCTTGCCGGTGACGGCGTTCGCGCAGCCGGCGTTGACGACGACGGCTTTGACTTTGCCGCCGCTCTTTTTCAGTGCGGACTTTGACAGCACGACCGGCGCGGCCTGGAACTTGTTCTTCGTGAAGACGGCGGCGGCGCTCGCGCCGTCGGGCGCGACGATGAGGCCGAGGTCCGGCCGCTTCTTGCGGATGCCGGCGCGGACGCCGGAGGCGAGGAATCCCTTCGGCAGCTTCATGCCTTCGCCGCCTCCTGGACGCGCGCCGGCGCGGTGCCACCCTTCACCGCCTTCGCCGCCAGAATGTCCTCCAAGGTGATGCCGTGCTCTTTCGCCAGCTCGCGAATCCGTCCGAGCTCGCGTCCGACGATCTCGTGCGCCTCGCGGAACGGCGTTCCTTTCGCGGCCATCGCGTCGGCCACTGCGGTCGCCACCAACGTCTCCGCGGCGGCGCGCATGCGCGCGCGGTCGAGCTTCAGGCCGGCGACGATCGCGGTGAGAGCAGGAACGACAGTTCCGAGGACGAGGCGGACGCGGAAGAGCGGCTCCTTGTCGAGTTGAAGATCTTTGTCGTACGCGAGCGGAAGTCCTTTGAGCAGCGCCAGGAGTCCGGTCAGCTCGCCGATGGCGCGCGCGGCGTGGCCGCGCGTCAACTCCAGCACGTCGGGGTTCTTCTTCTGCGGCATGCGCGAGGAGCCGGTGGCCATCTCGTCCGGCAGCTCGACGTACCCGGCCTCGTCGCTGCTGAAGAAGATGAGGTCTTCGGCCATGCGCGACAGGTGCGACAGCAGGAGCGCCGCGGCGAAGAGGTACTCGGCGGCGAAGTCGCGGTCGGAGACGGCATCGATGGAGTTGCGCGTGGCGCGGGCGAAGCCGAGCGACTGCGCGAGCGCGTCGCGGTCGATCGGCAGAGGCGTGCCGGCGAGGGCGCCGGAGCCGAGGGGGCATTCGTCACCGCGCGCCGTAGCGTCGCGCAAGCGCGAGCGGTCGCGCGTCAGCATCTCGACGTACGCATTGCACCAGTGTCCGAACGTGATCGGCTCCGCCTGTTTTGAGTGGGTGTAGCCGGGCATCGGCGTCGCGGCCTCTTCGGACGCGCGCTTGCGCAGCGCGTCTGCCAGCGCGGCAATGACCTCGTCGGCCTCGGCGCAGGCGCGCTTCAGCCAGAGCTTGAGGTCCGTGGCCACTTGGTCGTTGCGCGAACGTCCCGTGTGCAGCTTTCCGGCGAGCGGGCCGACGGCCTCGTAGAGCTTTCCTTCGACGTACGAATGGACGTCCTCGTAGTCACCCTCAGGTGAAGGAATCTCGCGTAACGCGGCCACGATGGCCTCGGCCTCGGAAGGAGGCATCGTTGCGTGCGCCCAGGCGACCGAGCCTTCGACGTCGTCGACGAACAACTCGCGGTCGAACGCGAAGGAGTCGTTGAGCGCGCGCAGCAGCGCCGAGGGGGCAGCCGTGAACCGGCCGCCCCACAACGAATGGGTCACTGCTGCGCCACCTTCGGTAAAACGAACGGCGTGATCCGCTTGCGCCCGCGCGTCTGCAGCCCGAAGAGCTTGATGAATCCGGCCGAGTCGGTGACGTCGTAGCCGGTCATGTCGAACGAGGCGAGGTTCTGCGAGTAGAGCGAGTGCGGCGACTGCCGCGACACCACCGTGGCGTTGCCCTTGTAGAGCTTCAGCGTCACTGAGCCCGTCACGTTCGCGGCGAGCGTGTCGACAAACGCGTCGAACGCTTCCTTCAGCGGCGAGAACCACTGGCCGTTGTAGACGAGCTCCGCGTAGCGCGTGGCGATGCGCTCCTTCTCGTGCGCGCTCTCCTTGTCGAGCGTGATCGACTCCAGCGCCTTCAGCGCGTTCACGAGCAGCGTGCCGCCCGGCGTCTCGTACACGCCGCGCGACTTGATGCCGATGAGGCGGTTCTCCACGATGTCGGCGCGGCCGACGCCGTGCCGGCCGCCGATCTCGTTGAGCGTCTGGATCAGCTCCGCAGGCGAGAGCTTCTCGCCGTTCACCGCGACGGGCTCGCCCTCCACGAAGTCGATCGTCACCTTCTCGGGCACGTTCGGCGCGCACGTCGGGTCGACCGTGAGCTTGAACATCGAGAACTCCGGCTCGAAGGCCGGGTCCTCGAGCGGACCGCCCTCGTGCGAGAGGTGCCAAAGGTTGCGGTCGCGCGAGTACGGGTCCTTCTTCGTCGCCGCCACCGGGATGCCGCGCGTGGTGGCGAAGTCGATGGCGTCCTCGCGCGAGACGATCTCCCACTCGCGCCACGGCGCGATGATGGCCAGCTCCGGCGCGAGCGCTTGGTACGCGAGCTCGAAGCGCACCTGGTCGTTGCCTTTGCCGGTGCAGCCGTGCGCGAGCGCGTCGCAGCCGGTGGCGAGGGCGATCTCGACCTGCTTCCGGGCGATGAGCGGCCGCGCCGTCGACGTGCCGAGGAGGTAGTCCTTCTCGTAAATCGCGCCGGCCTTCAGCACGGGGAAGAGGTACTCCTTCGCGAACTCCTCTTTCGCGTCGATGAGATAAAAGTCGCACGCGCCGGTCTTGTACGCTTTCTCTTCGAGCCCCGAGGTCTCCTCGGCCTGCCCGACGTCGACGGCGATGGCGACGACTTCGCAGCCGTAGTTTTCCTTCAACCACGGGATGATCACTGAGGTGTCGAGGCCGCCGCTGTAGGCGAGAGCCGCTTTCTTGATCTTCTTCACGCTGCTTTCTCCTGAGCCGCGCCGAGCACCTGCTCGAGCGCGTTGATGAATTCGACGAATGCCTTCTTCGGGGTGACGTACGGCGGCAAGAGGCGGAGGACGGTCTCGCGCGCGGTGCCGACGACGAAGCCTTTCTCCAGCAGCTCCCGCGCAACCGGCGACGCCGGGCGATCGAGCTCGATGCCCCACATGAAGCCCGATCCCCGGACGTCGACGATCGATGTGCGCGACTGCAGTGCCTGTAGCTCGCGGCCGAGCCAGTCCCCATACGCCTTGACGCGCGGCAGCAGCGCCGCATCTTCGATCTCTTCGAGAACGGCCAGGCCGAGACGGCAGGCAACGGGGTTGCCGCCGAACGTCGTGCCGTGATGGCCGGGCTTGACCACGCCTTCGATGGCGTCGCCGGTCAGCACCGCGCCGAGCGGCAGCCCGCCGCCGAGCGGCTTCGCCAGCGTGACGATGTCGGGAACGACGCCGCTCTTCTGGAACGCGAAGAGCGTCCCGGTGCGGCCGAGGCCGCACTGGATCTCGTCGAAGATCAGGATCGCGCCGTGCCGGTCGGCGAGCTTCCGCGCCGCAGCGAGGAAGTCGTGCGTGAGCGGGACGATGCCCCCCTCGCCCATGACCGGCTCGAGGACGATGGCGTTCGTCGCGCCGGTGACGGATGCTTCCAGCGCGGCGACGTCGTTCGGCTCGACGAAGGTGACGCCGGGGACGAGCGGCTCGAACGGCGTGCGGTAGGCGTCGTGCCCGGTCAGCGAGAGGGCGCCGAACGTGCGCCCGTGGAACGACTCCTTGAGCGCGACGAGCCCGCTCTTTCCGGGGTTTGCGAGCCGCGCGAATTTCAGCGCCGCCTCGTTCGCCTCGGTTCCGCTGTTGCAGAAAAACGCGCGGCGGAGGCCAGAGGCGCGCACGAGCTTCTCGCCGAGGAGCCCCTGCGCCGGATGGTAATAAAGGTTGGAGACGTGCAGCAGCGCGTTCGACTCGTCGCGCAGCGCCTTGACGAGGCGCGGATGCCGGTGGCCGAGGACGTTGACGGCGATGCCGCCGAGGAGGTCCCAGTAGGCCTTGCCGTCAGCGTCGACGATGCGCGCGCCCCTGCCGCTCCGCGGATGGAACGGCGTGCGGTTGTAGGTGCCGAGGATGAAGGCCTTTTCCCGCGCCTCGACGGCGTCGGGCGATTCGTCATGCAGCAACAAGGTGCGTTCCTCCCTGTCCGATTTCGATGCGGCTGACACCGGATCCCAGAGCGTGCAGGGCGGCCTGCAGCTTCGGGCGCATGCCGCCGCTGATCACGTCGGTGTCGAGCAGCGCGTGCGCGTCGGCGGCGTGCAGCTTCGGAAAAACGTCGCCCTTCGCATCCATCACACCCGCCACGTCGGTGATGAACACGAGCGCCTCGGCACCATGCGCGATGGCGATCGCGCTCGCGGCGGTGTCGGCGTTGACGTTGAGCAATGTGCCGTTGGGCCCCTCCGCGACCGAGGAGACGACCGGCATGATCCCGGCCGTAAGCATCGAGCGGATGAGCGCGCGGTTCGAGTCGACGACGCGGCCGACGTGGCCGAGCTCCACGCCGCCGATCGGCGGATGCGGCTCGGCGACGAGCGTCGAGGCGTCGGCGCCGGAGATGCCGGCCGCGCGGATGCCGAGCCCCGCCAGCTCGGCGACGAGCGACTTGTTCACCAGGCCGGCGAGGATGGCCACGACGACCGGCAGCGTCTCGTCGTCAGTGATGCGCAGCCCGGCGTGCGTTTTCTTGGCGATGCCGAGCTTCGCGAGGTGCGCGTCGACGTGCTTCCCGCCGCCGTGCACGAGCACGATCTCTTCGCCGCGGTTCCACTGCGCAGCAACGGCCTGCAGGATCTCCGCGCGGCGCGCCGCGTCGTCGAGGAGGCTTCCGCCCAGCTTCATCACTTTCACTGGAGCGCCTCCGTCTCCGCAAAGCCGCACATGCGGTTGAAGTTCTGCACCGCCTGCGAGGCGGCCCCTTTCTGCAGGTTGTCGATGACCGAGACGATGACGGCGCGCTTGCCGCCATTGAGCAGCGTGAAGCCGATCTCCGCCTTCGGCGTGCCGACGACGTTCTTCAGCTCCGGCAGTTGTCCGGCCGGCAGCACGTTCACGAACGGCGCGTTCGCGTACGCCTTCGCGTAGATCTCCGAGATCTGCTCGCTCGTCAGCGCCGCCGTGAAGGCGACGTGCATCGTCGAGAGAATCCCGCGCACCGTCGGCAGGAGATGCGGGACGAAGACGAGCGTGGCCTTGTCGCCGAGGTGCAGGCCCTGGCGGATCTCCGGCTCGTGCCGGTGGCTGCCGACGCCGTACGCCTTGAAGTTGCCGTACAGCTCCGCGAACGACCACGCCACGTCGGCTTTCTTGCCGGCGCCGGAGACGCCGCTCTTGGCGTCGCAGATCACCGGCTGCTCGCGGTCGAGCACATACGTGAGCGGCCGCAGCGCGAGAAGGATCGACGTCGGATAGCAGCCCGGATTCGCCACGAGCCGAGCTTTCTTCAACTCGCCGTTGCACCACTCCGGCAGCCCGTAGACCGCTTCGTTGAGGAGCTCCGGCCGCTCGTGCGCGAAGCCGTACCAGGACGGGTACAGCGACGGCTCGTCGAGCCGGAACGCGCCGGAGAGGTCGATGACCTTGACGCCGGCGTCGACGAGCTTCGGCGCGAGCTCGGCCGAGACTTCGTTCGGCGTGGCGAGAAACACGACGTCCGGCTTCGCCGCGAGCATCTTCTCGATGTCGAACGGCTCCGCTTTCTGGACGACCGGCACTCTTGCCTGTCCACCCGGCGCGGGCACGATCTCTCCACCCGCCTTACCGGACGAAAAGAGACCGACGATCTCCACTTCGGCATGGCGCGCCAGGATCGCGGTGAGCTCCGCCCCCGCGTACCCGGTCGCGCCGACGATGGCGACGCGCTTCATTCGGACGCCACCTCCATCGTGGCGAAGACGAACGGCTCCTCGAGCTCGGTCTGGAACTCGACGACGAGGAAAGGCGAGACGAACATCCGCCGCCGCGGCGAAACCTCGGTGGCGATGTCGACTACACAATCAGCGATCAGCAGTTGGTTGACCATGGCGTTGTCTCCAGATAGGACCGCCGCGCTCACCGCGCGGCACGTCGGGCGGAACGGCCGATGAGGGCGTTGATGCGTCGCTCCAGCGCGCGGGCGGCGCCGTCGTCGCTCATGGCCACGAAGATCGTGTCGTCGCCGCCGATCGTGCCGAGGACGCCGTCGAGACCGGCGCCGTCGATGGCGCTTGCCACCGGCTGCGCGCCGGCGACGATGGTTTTGATGACCAGGAGGTTCTGTGCGGCCACAGCCGACTTCACGAACTCGCCGACGGTCGACTCGAAGCGGTCGGGCCAGGAGGCGATCGGCGTGACCGGCGCGAGGTCGCCCGGCGCAACGTAGCCGGACGGCGTCTTGATCAGGCCGAGGGCGGCGATGTCGCGCGAGAGCGTCGGCTGGGTGACGCGGTAGCCGCGCCGCCGCAGCGCCTGCAGCAGCTCGTCCTGCGAATGAATGGCCTGCTCACGGACGATGGTCACAATCTCCTCCCGCCGCCGGAGAACGTCGCCATGTGCATGAATATTCATCGAGTCGAATTTTTATTCATTCAGAACCGGATGTCAAGTGGGCATCTTGCTTGCTGCGCTCTCTGGCATGTCCCGCGTCGAACCGAAAGATCGCCCCCAGCCCGCCTCGCGCGAGGCCAAGCCCGCCCGCCGTCCACCCGCCCCCACGCCCGGCAAAGCCGAGGGAGAGGAGCGCACGGCGGACCAGGCGCTGCGTCAGGAACGGAAGTGAAGCAGCGCAGTCTCGGCCAACTCCGCGTCTCCGCCATCGGCCTCGGATGCATGGGGATGTCGGAGTTCTACGGCGCCCACGACGACGCGCAGTCGATCGACACGATCCACCGCGCGCTCGACCTCGGCGTCAATTTCCTCGACACGGCCGACATGTACGGCCCCTTCACGAACGAGATGCTCGTCGGCCGCGCCATCCACGACCGGCGCGACGAGGTCGTAGTGGCCACGAAGTTCGGCAACATGCGCGGCGACGACGGTGCGTTCCTCGGCATCAACGGCCGCCCCGAGTACCTCCGCAAGGCCTGCGACGCGTCGCTGCAGCGCCTCGGCGTCGACCACATCGACCTCTACTACCAGCACCGCGTCGACGCGAGCGTGCCGATCGAGGAGACAGTCGGCGCGATGGCCGAGCTGGTCGCCGCCGGCAAGGTGCGGCACCTCGGATTGTCCGAGGCGGCGCCGCAGACGATCCGCCGCGCGCACAAAGTGCATCCGATCGCGGCGCTTCAGACAGAGTACTCCCTCTGGAGCCGCGACCCCGAGGACGAGATCCTGCCGACCGTGCGCGAGCTCGGCATCGGCTTCGTCGCCTACTCGCCGATCGGCCGCGGATTCCTGTCGGGAAAGTGGCGCTCGATCGACGACCTCGCGCCCGACGACTGGCGCCGCAACAACCCGCGCTTCCAGGGCGAGAACTTCGGGCGCAACCTCGACGTCGTGAAGAAGATCGAGGAGCTCGCACGCGAGAAAGGCGTGACGCCCGCGCAGCTCGCCATCGCCTGGGTCATGGCGCAGGGCGACGACATCGTGCCGATCCCCGGCAGCAAGTCGCGCAAGCATCTCGAGGAGAACGCAGCGGCGGCGGAGATTTCGCTGACGCGCGAGGAGCTGCAAAGGATCGATGAGGTGGCCCCGCTCGGCGTGGCGGCGGGGGATCGGTATCCGAATATGGCGCTGGTCAATCGATGATCCCCACGGCCTTCATCAACGCCAGTGCATTGCTCTTCGTCACCACGCCCGGCCGCATCTTGTAGTCGAACACGATCGCGTCGCCCTCCATGTGATCCTCGAAGTGCACGTTCGCTGCGCGCGGCGCGAGCGCCTCGGCGACCTGCGCCAACGCGAGGTCGTGGGTCGTGGCCAGGCCGATGGCGCCGCGCTCGACGAGGCCGCGCACGATGGCCTCGGCGCCGATGGCGCGGTCGTGCGAGTTCGTGCCGTGCAGCAGCTCGTCGAGGAGAAACAGCAGCGGCGGCTGCATCTCCACGATCTGGCGGATGCGCAGGATCTCCGCATAGAACCGCGACGCCCCCTCGGCCAGAGAATCGTGGATGCGGATCGACGCGCCGATCGACATCGGCGTCACACGCAGCGAGCGCGCGCAGACCGGCGCGCCGGCGAGCGCGAGAACGGCGTTGATGCCGACCGTGCGCATCAGCGTCGACTTCCCCGACATGTTCGAGCCGCTGACGATCAGCACGCCGAGGCGGACATCGTTGGGGACGCGGCGGTCGGCGGGGATGAGCGGGTGCGCGGCGGCGACGGCGTCGAAGAGCGCGTCGCCCTCCACGATCTCCGGCGTCGCGTACGACGGGTTCTCGTACGCGAACGACGCCAGCGACAGCAGCGCCTCGGTCTCGCCGACGGCGTCGATCCAGGCGACGATGTCGCGGCCGGACTCGCGCCGCCAGCGCTCGATCGCGAAGGCGAGGAGCTCGCTCCAGAGGACGATCGCCGCGACCGGCGCGAAGAACTGGTTGCGCCGCGCGTCGAGGAGCGCGACGAGGCGGCGGAGCTTCTCGATGCGCGCGGAGCCGGGCGGCGCGTGCCAGAAGTCTTCGCGCTCCAGCCGCGCGAGGAGACGCGCGAGCAGCGCCAGCGCCGGCTCGCGGCGCTCGACGGCGCCGATGACGCGCTGCACGGGCTCAAGGAGGCGGCGCTGGAGCAGCGCACGGAAGACGAGCGCGAAGAGGAACGGTAGTGCCCAGATCTTGGGCAGCAGCGTGAAGAGCGCAAGGACGGCGAGGACGAGCGCCACGGCACCGAACACGCCGAGGACGAGGACCAGAAACCGTCCATGAAGGAGCAAGGCGGGCTCGCTCGCCCACTCCTCCAGGTGCGCCGCTTCGATCTCGCCGCTCACCTCGGAGGCTTCGACGAAAAGGTCTTCGCGCAGCTCGACTTTCTCGCGCAGCGCGGCCACCGAGGCCTGGCGCGCGCGCACGTCCGCCGCCGTCATGCGCTCCGGATGCTTCAGCCACGACGCCAGCGTCGCGCGCCCCGAGGCCGTCGCGGCGATCGACATCAGCTCAAACAGCGACCCGCTGCCGAAGAGGTCGAGGTCGGCCGCAAACGGATGATGCTCCTCGGCGAAGTCGCTGCCGGCGTCGCCCTTCCCTTGCCACTCGTGGCGCAGCCGCGCCAGCCCGCGCTCGCAAAACGCCGCCGCCGCGGCGGCGCGGCGCTTCGCCGTCTTCACCGGCTCGCTGCCGACGACGAGCGCGACGAACGCGATCGCCGCAACGGCCGCCGCCCAGTTCCACCGCAGCAGCACGAATACGACGATCAGCACGAACGCCCCGAGGCGGCCGAAGCCGATGGCGCGCTCGCGCTGCGTCAGGCGCTCGATCTCCGCGCGGTGCCTGCCGAGACGCTCCTCGTACATCACGCGAACAGCGGGATCTGCACGTGCTTCGGCGGAACGGGCGGGCGGGCGGGACGGCGGCGGACGATCTCGAACGTCCCCGTCGCCTCGAACTGCCGCGCGATCGAAAGCTCGAGCTGCGCGCCGGTGCGCGCGACGAGGCGTGTGGCCATGTCGCGCACGATCGACTCGTGATTGTTCTTCTGCGAGAGGTGGATCATGCAGAGCGTCTTCAGGTCGGCGCCCATCATCTTTTCCACCGCGCTCATCGAGTCGTCGTTCGACAGGTGTCCGAAACGCGACATGATCCGGCGCTTCAACGGCCACGGATAGCTGCCGAGGCGGAGCATGTCGAGGTCGTGGTTCGACTCGAAGAAAAGGCCGTCGCAGTCCTGCAGGTGCCGGAGGACGTACTCGTCGACCCAGCCGAGATCCGAGGCGATGCCGACGCGCGTGCCGTCGCGCGCCTCAATCACGAAGCAGGCCGGATCGACGGCGTCGTGCAGCGTGCGCCGCGCGTGAACGTTCAGCTCCCCGATCGCGAACGTGGAGTTGTTCGGGAAGATCACGACCTTCGTCTCCGCGCGGTCGATCGTGCTGGCGTCGAGCGTCCCCTGCGTCAGGTAGATCGGGATCTCGAATTTGCGAGCGATCGACTCCGCGCCGCGGATGTGATCGTAGTGCTCGTGCGTGATGACGAGCGCGCGCACGTGCTCGATCTGCCGCCCCACCTGCTCGAGCCGCTTGCGCATCTCGCGCGGGCCGAAGCCGGCATCGACCAGGATCGCGGTGCCGTCGCTCTCGAAGTAGAAGGAATTGCCGGCCGAGCCGGAGCCGAGGGGGGCGACGAGCATGGGGAAGATGTTACCAGTACAATCCGCCCCCAATGGCTTTGGAACGATTTGTCGTCGAGGGCGGCCGCCGGCTGGAAGGCACGATCCGTCCCGGCGGCAACAAAAACGCCGCCCTTCCGATCCTCGCCGCTTGTCTCCTCACCGACGCGCCGGTGACGCTGCGCAACCTTCCGGACATCCAGGACGTGCGCGTGATGCTGCAGATCATCGAGCGCCTCGGCGCGAAGGTCGAGCGCGTCGAGCAGAACGTCGTGCGCATCCACGCCGAGGGCGACGTCTGCAGCGATCCCGACGCCGACCTGTCGCGCAAGATCCGCGCGTCCATCCTCCTGGCCGGCCCGCTCCTGGCGCGTTGCGGCACGGCGCGCATCGTCAAGCCCGGCGGCGACGCCATCGGACGCCGCCGCGTCGACACGCACCTCCTGGCCCTCGAGTCCCTCGGCGCGCAGATCGAAGTCTCCGCGCACGAGTACCGCATGAGCTCGCGCGCGCTCGTCGGGCGGAAGATGTTCCTCGACGAGGCCTCCGTCACCGCGACGGAGAACGCCATCATGGCCGCAGTCCTCGCCGACGGCGACACGCTGATCTACAACGCCGCCGCGGAGCCGCACGTCCAGGACCTCTGCCGCTTCCTCAACACCCTCGGCGCGCAGATCGACGGCATCTCCACGAACTCGCTCACCATCCGCGGCGTCGAGTCGCTGCACGGCGGCGACTTCACCATCCCCAGCGACCACATCGAGGTCGGGTCGTACATCGGTCTCGCCGCCGTCACGCGCAGCGAGCTCCTGATCGAAGACGCCGTGCCGCAGCACATGTACGCCGTGCGCCTGATGCTGGAGAAGCTCGGCGTCGACATCGCCGTCGAAGGCGAGAACATCCGCGTCCCGAAGGACCAGGAGCTGCGCGTCCGCTACGACATCGGCGCAGCCGTGCCGAAGATCGACGACGGCCCCTGGCCGCTCTTCCCCGCCGACCTCTTGTCGATCATGGTCGTCGTCGGCACGCAGTCCGAGGGGACGGTGATGATCTTCGAGAAGATGTTCGAGTCGCGCCTCTTCTTCACCGACAAGCTCATTCAGATGGGCGCGCGCATCGTGCTGTGCGACCCGCACCGCGCCATCATCGTCGGCGGCAATCGCTTGACCGGCGCGGAGATCTCCAGCCCCGACATCCGCGCCGGCATGGCCCTGCTGCTCGCCGCGCTCTGCGCCAAGGGCGAGAGCATCATCCACAACATTCATCAGATCGACCGCGGCTACGAGCGGATCGAGGAGCGTCTGAACCCGCTCGGCGCGCGCATCGTGCGCGAGCCCGACGTATGACGCTGCGCCTGCCGCGGGGCCGTTCGCTGGACTTCGGCCGCGTGCCGCGGATCATGGGCATCGTGAACGTGACCCCGGATTCGTTCTCCGACGGCGGCGTGAACTTTGACCGCGACACCGCGGTCGCGGCGGCGCTGCGGATGGAGGCGGACGGCGCGGCGATCGTCGACGTTGGCGGCGAGTCGACGCGGCCAGGATCGGAGGCGGTCACTGTCGACGTCGAACTGGAGCGCGTCGTGCCGGTGATCGAAGCGATTCGCAAGCGCAGCGACGTGGCGATCTCGATCGACACGACGAAGGCGCGCGTCGCGGAGGCGGCGCTCGACGCCGGCGCCGACATCGTCAACGATGTGACCGCGTTGCGCGGCGATCCGGCGATGCGCGCGCTCGTCGCGCAGCGCAAGGTTCCGGCCGTCCTGATGCACATGCGCGGCGCGCCGAAGACGATGCAGCAGGACATCCACTTCGACGACGTCGTCTGCGACGTGGCGCGCGAGTTAACCGAATTTCGCGACGCGGCGCTCGCCGCCGGCGTCGAGCAGATCGTCGTCGACCCCGGCATCGGCTTCGGCAAGACCGCGGAGCACAACCTGCAGCTCCTCGCTCGCGCGCACGAGCTCACAACGATCGCGCCGCTGATGATCGGCGCGTCGCGCAAGGCGTTCATCGGACTGCTGACCGGGCGCGACGCCGGCCCGGACCGGACGGCCGCCTCGCTCGCCACGGTCTGCGCGGCCGCACGCGCCGGCGCGGCGATCGTGCGCGTGCACGACGTGCGCGAGACGGCGGACTTCCTCAAAGTGCTGGACGCGATCCGATGAACTACTGGGACCGGCTCGTCTCGCTGCAGTTCACCTGGCGCGACCTCGTCGACGTCCTCATCGTCGCCGTCATCATCTACAACATCCTCGCGCTGATCCGCGGCACGCGCGCGATGCAGGTCTCCATCGGCCTCCTCGTCCTCGGCAGCACGTTTTTCATCGCCCGCGCCTTCGACCTGCCGGCGCTCGAAGTGATCTCGCGCGAGATCCTTTTCTATCTGCCGTTCGCCGTCATCGTACTGTTCCAGCACGAGATCCGCCGCGCGCTGGCCCGCGTCGGCACGAACCCGCTGCTGCGGCTCTTCCGGCGCGGCGGCAACCCCGTCGCCGTCGACGCGGTCGTCGGCGCGACGACGGCCCTCTCCACGAACCGCTTCGGCGCGCTCGTGGCCATCGAGCGGACGCAGAGCCTGCGCATGTACGCCGAGACGGCCAAGCCGATCGACGCGCTCGTCAGCCGCGAGCTCCTCGTCTCGATCTTCAATCCCGGTGGGCCGCTGCACGACGGCGCCGTGATCGTGCGCGGCAACCGCATCGTCGCCGCCGGCGCGCTCCTGCCCCTCACCGCCACGCCCGACCCGAAGCTCGCCCACGGCACGCGGCATCGCGCCGCGCTTGGACTCAGCGAAGAGAGCGACGCGCTCGTCGTCGTCGTCTCCGAGGAGAACGGCTCCGTCGCTGTGGCCGCCGAGGGCGTGCTGCACGAGAACCTCGACACCGCGGCGCTCACGGCAATGTTGAAGGAGCGCGTCGCGCCGTGAGCGACCGCACCGGCAACAGCTTTCTCTCCAGCCTTCTCTTGAAGGTGCTGGCGCTGTTCCTCGCCTTCGTGGTCTGGTTCGTCGTCTCCGCACCGCGGCGCGAAGTCGTCTCCGAGCGCGCCTTCGCCGCGCCGCTCTCGCTCGTCGGCATGCGCCGCGACCTCATGATCACCACGACCGTCCCCGACACGGTGAGCGTTCGATTGCGCGGCCGCGCCTCGGAGCTGCGCTCGCTGTCGTCGCAGAACCTCGAGGTCACGGTCGACCTGCGCTGGGTGCAGAACGCGGGCGACGCCACGATCACGCTGCGGCCGCAGGCGATCAACGTGCCGCCCGACGTCGAGGTCGTCTCGATCGATCCGGCCAAGGTGCGCTTCCGCGTCGAGCAGGTGCGCCAGCGCGTCGTGGCCGTCCGCCCATTCCTCGTCGGCAATCCGGCAGCCGGATTCCAGGCCGGCGAGCCGGTGCTCGTCCCCGATCACGTGTTGATTTCGGGCCCGGCGTCGCTGATTCAGAAGATCACCGAAGTGGCCACCGAACGCATTAT
The DNA here is from genome assembly GCA_035276475.1 of Thermoanaerobaculia bacterium. Lineage (GTDB taxonomy): Bacteria > Acidobacteriota > Thermoanaerobaculia > Gp7-AA8 > Gp7-AA8 > DATDFB01. The sequence continues at coordinate 17,472 of DATELQ010000143.1, forward strand.
CATGACCGGCCGCACCGACACGTTCGTGCAGAACGTGGCGCCCGTTTCCGACTCGTCGCTGGTCCACGTGGTCGAGCCGCTGAGCGTGCAAGTGACGGTGCCGGTGACGCCGGAGATCGGCCCGACTCCTCCGGCGACGGATACGAAAAATGAGAACCCTGTTCGGCACTGACGGCATCCGCGGCAAAGCGCACCGCTACCCGCTCGACCCGGCGACGGTGTTCGCGCTCGGCGAAGCGCTCGCCCACCGCCTCCGCCCGCAACCCAAGATCCTTCTCGGCATGGACACGCGCGAGTCGGGGCCGGAGATCGCCAATGCGCTCGCGGCCGGCATCGCCGAGGGGGGCGGAAAGGCGACGTTCATCGGCATCGTGCCGACGCCCGCGGTCGCATACCTCTGCCGCACCTCGGACGCCGCGGCCGGAATCTCGATCTCCGCGTCGCACAATCCATTCGACGACAACGGCGTGAAGATCTTCGGCCACGACGGGATGAAGCTCCCCGACGCGGTCGAGGAGGAGATCGAGGACGAGCTGCGCGCGCTGCGCCGGGACGGCGTGACGATTCCGTTCGTCGAGCTCTCGCCGAGCGTCGACCTGATCCGCAAGTACGAGGACTTTCTCGCCGGCGGCGTCGCTCCGAACGCGCTCGCCGGCGTGCGCGTCGTGCTCGACACCGGCAACGGCGCCGCGTACGAGATCGCGCCCGAGGTTTTCCGCCGCGCCGGCGCGAAGGTGCAGGTCATCAACGACAAGCCGAACGGGCTGAACATCAACGAGAACGCAGGCGCGCTGCACCCGGAGCGCCTCGCCAAGGTGGTGATGAAGGAGAAGGCGGAGTTCGGCGTAGCCTTTGACGGCGACGCCGACCGCGCCATCTTCGTCGACGACTGGGGCAACGTCCGCGACGGCGACGAGATCATCTATCTCTGGGCGCAGAAGTTACGCGCCGAGGAGAAGCTGGAGCCGGCCTGCGTCGTGACGACGGTGATGTCGAACTACGGCTTCGAGCGGCAGCTCCGCGCCGACGGGATCGAGCTGGTCCGCGCCCAGGTCGGCGACAAGTACGTGCTGGAGAAGATGTTGGAGCGCCGTTCCACCCTCGGCGGCGAGCAATCGGGGCACATCATCGACCTGACGGTGCACACGACGGGCGACGGGATCCACACGGCGCTGGTGTTCGGCGAGCTGCTGGCGCGCGCCGGGAGGCCGTTCTCGCAGCTCAAGACGTTCGCACCGATGCCGCAGGTGCTTCTGAATCAAGAGGTTGCATCAAAGCCGCCGCTGGAGTCTCTGCCCGGCTATCAGGCTGCGCTCGCCGAGGCGGAGCGGGAGCTCGGCGGGGAAGGGCGCGTGCTGGTCCGCTACTCGGGGACAGAGAATAAGGTGAGGGTGATGGTCGAAGGCCCCGACGAAGCGGCAACTCGCAGGATTGCCGAGCACTTACGCATTGTGCTCAAAGACGAGATCAAGTAACCTGCGCCGATTCATTTTCCGGGAGAGATGAAAATGGCAAAGGTGGAGGGGAAGAAATCCCGGCCGGCAAAGAAAAAGCCGGCCCCGAAGAAGCCCGCTCCGAAGAAGAAGGCACCCGCCAAACCCGCGCCGAAGCCTAAGCCGCAGCCAAAGGCCAAGCCGAAATCGAAGGCGAAGCCCG
>DATELQ010000144.1:0-7861 GCA_035276475.1 Thermoanaerobaculia bacterium
GGGGCGGCTCGTGCGACTCCGCGTGGGCGCAGGCCGGCTTCGGCGGCACGCGGTTTCTCGACGCCGTCATCACGGTCCGCGGCGTGGCCGCGCCGCGCATCCGCGTGGCCGACGCCGCCGTCTCCCCGCCGGCAGCGCCGAAGATCAGTTGCCTCATGGTCACGCTCGACCGCCTGTCGCTGGCCAAGCGCGCCATCCAGTCGTACGCCGATCAGAGCTATCCGAACCGCGAGCTCGTCATCGTCACGGACGGCGCGCCGCGCTTCCGCGAGGCGTTGGAGCGCCACGTCGACGCTGCCGGCATCGACGGCGTCCGCTTCGTCTACCCGGAAGGACGCCGGACCCTCGGCGCGCTGCGCAACATTTCCCTGGCCGAGGCGCGCGGCGAGATCGTCTGCCAGTGGGACGACGACGACTGCAGCCATCCCGACCGCCTGCGCGTGCAGTGCGACGACATGCTGCGCCGCGGCGCACGCGCGTCGTTCATGTCCGACCACCTCCATCTGCTGTCCGGGCGGCGCATGCTCTGCTGGGTCGACTGGAGCCTCGGCGGCTCCGAGGCCGCGGCGCGCCTCTTCCCCGGCACGCTCATGATGTTCAACGACGCGCGCTTCCGCTACCCGGAATCCGGACCCTACGCGCGGCAGGGCGAAGACTCCGTGCTGCTGACCCAGATTCTCGCCGCCGTTCCGGTCGCGGAGCTGAGCGGCGTCGGGTATCTCTACCTGTACGAGTACCACGGCCGGAACACCTTCTCGGAGCAGCACCATCTGCACCTCGCGTCGTTCCGCATGGCCTCGTCGGCCTTGCAGGCGAACGGCGACGCGCTGCGGCAGGCCGTCGCGTACTATCCCGTCGAGCGGCCGCTCGTCATCGTCGGAAAGGAAGGGCCGGTCTTTGCCCTAAGCTGAACGCCCATGCCCGCCGAGACCGTTCTGATCCTCACTCCCGTCAAAGACGCGGCCGCACATCTGGAGACGTATTTCGCCGCGATCGAAAGGCTGGCGTACCCGTCGATCTCCCTCGGCATTCTGGAGAGCGACAGCACGGACGGCACGTTCGCGCTGCTGCAGCAGGAGATCGCGCGCATCCGGCCGCGGCTGCGCGCGGCCTCGCTGTTCAAGCGCGACTTCGGCTTTCGCCTGCCGCCGGGCATTCCGCGCTGGGCCGCGCCGCTGCAGCCGGTCCGGCGCAGCATCCTGGCCCGGTCGCGCAACCAGCTCCTCTTCCGCGCGCTCGACGACGAGGCCTGGGTGCTGTGGCTGGACGTCGACGTCATCGAGTACCCGCCCGACGTGATCGAGCGCCTGCTCGCGGCCGGAAAGGACATCGTCACGCCGAACTGCGTCTACGACTACGGCGGGCCGAGCTTCGACCTCAACGCCTGGCGCGACCACGGCAAGCTTCATCTGCACGACCTGCGCGCCGAGGGAGAGCTCGTGCCGCTCGATGCTGTCGGAGGGACGATGCTGCTGGTGCGCGCCGACGTTCACCGCGATGGCCTGATCTTTCCGCACTACCCGTACGGCCTGGCCAATCCGCGCATCCGCACCAACAACTACTGGCGCGGCGAGCTCGAGACGGAGGGCCTCGGCATCATGGCCGCCGACGCCGGCGTGCAGTGCTGGGGCATGCCCCATCTGGAGATCAAGCACCATCCGAGGTGACGTGATCAACGCCTACTGTCCCTTCTTCGGCCGATTGAGCTTCGCCCAGCATGCGCGCGGATTCATCCGGGCGCTGAATCGCATCACCGCCGTCGGGCTCATTCCGTTCCGAGCGGCGAAGGGCGCCGTCGATGACGAAGTGCGGGAGATGCTTGCGCGCGGGCGAACACCCGACCTGCGCCAGCCGGGCCTGAGCATCGGCGCAATTTACGATCTGCCGCGTGCGGCGGGTGCCTGGCGCATCGGGTTCACGGTTTGGGAGACGACGCGGCTCCCGCCTGCGCACATGGCAGCGCTTCGCGAGCTCGACGAAGTATGGACGCCGTCGTCGTGGGGGCGCCGCGTGTTGATCGACAGCGGCCTTGCCGAGGAGCGCGTGCGCGTCGTGCCGGAGGGAGTCGATCCCGACGTCTTTCGGCCGTGCTCCGGGAGGCGTGGCAGCAATGGCCCATTTCGGTTTCTCTGCGTGGGCCGCTGGAGCATTCGCAAAGGCGTCGACGAGCTCGTGCGCGCGTTCTCGGAAGAATTCGCGCCGCACGAAGACGTCGAGCTCGTGCTGCACTGCGCCTTTGCCGGCGATACCGGCGCCGATCTGCCGGCGCGGATCGCGAAGGCCGCCCCCGCCGCGCACGCGCCGATCGTTCCGAGCGGGCCGCGGGCGCAACCGGAAATGGCCGCTCTCTATCAGAGCTGCGACGCCTTCGTGCTTCCCACGCGGGGGGAGGGATGGGGTCTGCCGATCGTGGAGGCCATGGCGTGCGGACTGCCGGTGATCACGACCGGCTACAGCGCGCCGGCCGATTATCTCGACGAGGCCATCGCCTATCCGCTGCGCGTGGCGAAGCTGGAAGACGTCAATGCTCCTGCTTATGACCGAGGCGCGGGACAGTGGGCCCTGCCCGACTTCGCCCATCTGCGGGCTCTGATGCGCCACGTATTCGAGAACCGCGAAGAAGCCCGCGCCAAGGGGGCGCGCGCGGCGGAGACGGTGCGACGCGATTGGACGTGGGCGCGCGCCGCGGAGACGGCGTACGCGCTGCTGTGCGACAGGATCGTCCACGCATGAACGAGCGCGAGAGCCATCGAGCCATGCTCGAAGCGGCGCTCGGCGATGCGCCGCCGTATCCGGCCGAGCGCTTTGCCGGCCGCGGCATCGTGCTCTGCGCCGGCGGCGACGTCTACTTCCCCTGCGCCTGGGTCTGCATCGGCATGCTGCGCCGCCTCGGCTGCACGCTGCCGGTCGAGCTCTGGTATCGCGGGCCGCGGGAGATGACGCCGGCGATGATCGCGCTGCTCGAGCCGCTCGGCGTCACCTGCGTCGACGCCTACGACGTCGCGCGGCGCCAGCCGTACCGCCGTCTCGACTCGTGGGAGATCAAGCCGTTCGCCATCGCCTGGAGCCGCTTTGCGGAAGTGCTCTACCTCGACGCCGACAACGTTCCGCTGCGCGACCCCGCACCGCTCTTTGATTTGCCGGCGTATCGCGAGCGCGGCGCGCTCTTCTGGCCCGACCGTTACGCCGGCCCCGGCACAGGTATCGAGTGGCTGAAGCGCGAGGCCTGGGACGCCTGCGGGCTGCCGTACCGCGTCGCGCCGGAGATCGAGGCCGGACAGCTGGTGATCGACAAGCAGAAGTCGTGGCGCGGGCTGTCGATGACGCAGCACCTCAACGAGCATTCCGATTACTACTACGCGTTCTTCCTCGGCGACAAAGACACGTTCCATCTCTCCTGGCTCCGCACCGCCACTCCCTACGCGCTGATGCCGTGGCGCCCGCGCACGCTCGGGCAATCCGAGGTCATCGTGCAACACGACGCGGCGGGGGCGCCGCTCTTCCAGCACCGCAACGGCGGCAAGTGGTCGCTCGTCCATCCGAACCGCCGCGTTCCCGGCTTCGAGCTCGAAGACGTCTGCCTGCAGCTCCTCGACGAGTTGCGCGACCGCTGGACGCCGCCGGCGCGCGTCTTCCCGGCCGACTTCACGCCGACCGAGTCGCGCTGCTACGAAGAGCTCTGCGCCGCGCGGCACTTCGAGTACGCGATCGACGGCGGCGGGGCGAAGACGATCGAGCTCTGCCCCGACTTTCGCATCGGCGACGGCGCGGCGACGATGGAAGCGGCCTGGATGATCGAGGACGACAAGGACGGCCAGCCGCTGCTCTCGATCCGCAACGCCAACGCGCCGACCTGCTTTCTCCGCCGCGACGGCGGCGTCTGGCGCGGACGCTGGCTCGTCTACCACCGCAATCGGGTGTCGCTGCGCCCGGCCGGGAGGGCGTGATCCGCGGGCTCGAGGTCGTCGGTCCGTTCCGCGGCGCGACGGGGCACGACCGTCACACGCGCGAGTTCGTGCGCCACCTCGCCGCGCAGGGCCTGCCCGTGCAGCTCACGCCGTTGGAGGGATGGTCGCTCCCGTTCCCCGCCGAGGCGCGCGACCCGCGCTTCGACGCGCTCGGCGCAGCCGTCGACGCCGACACGGTGCTGCACTTCGCCATGCCCACGCTGTGTCGTCCGCGCCCCGGCAAGGTGAACGTGAACTACACGATGTTCGAAGCGGACCGCATCCCGAGGGAGTGGGCCGCGCGCGCCGCCGAGCACGCGGCCATCGTCGTGCCGACCGAGTCGTCGCGGCGCGCCTGGATCGCCGGCGGCGTGGCCGAGGAGAAGCTGCACATCGCGCCGCTGGCGGTCGACGGCGACTACTTTGCCGCCGAGGCGGCGCCGCTGCCCGTCATGCTCGCGGACGGACGGCCACTGGCATCGTTCCGCCACCGCTTCCTCAACATCGCCGACTTCCGTCCGCGCAAGAACCACCTCGGACTTCTCCGCGCCTGGACCGCCGCGACGCGCCGCGGCGACGACGCCATCCTCATCGTCAAATGCACGGCGCCGCATCGGCAATCGCTGGCGCTCTTCCAGCGCGACGTTGCCGAGATGGAGCAGCGCAGCGGCCGGCCCCTCGGCGACGCCGCGCCGGTGCTCTTCCTCAACGCCATGCTCCTCGACGAACAGCTCCGCGCGCTCTACCGCGCTGCCACGCACTACATCTCGATGTCGTGCGGCGAAGGGTGGGACTTCCCGATGATGGAGGCGGCGGTGGCGGGGCTGCAGCTCATCGCCCCGCGGCACTCCGCGTACTGCGAATACCTCGGCGACGACGACGCGGAGCTCCTCCCCGCCGCGCTCGTCCCCGCCGTCGTCGAGGGCCTCACCGGCGCCGAGGACCGGCGATGGTTCGACGGCGCCTGCTGGTGGCGCCCGGATGAGGAGGCCGCGGCCGGCGTCATTCGCCGCATCGTCGACGGCCGCGCGGCACCGAAGGCATCGCCCGCCGCGCGCATCCGCCGCGTCCATCGCTGGGACGCGGCGGCTGTGCGGCTGCGCGACGTCCTGGAGGAGGTTACGGCGGCGTCGGCGGACGTGTGACGAATTCCCGATTTCCCGGTATGCTGATGTCCTTCAGCAAGCGGCGGGAAACTTTACGGATTCATTCAGGAGGACAGAGAGATGGCCACACCGCCGGGACCACAGGGGATTCCGCTTCAAATCGCTTCCGTCTCCACCAATCTGGCTCCCGCATCCCTCATCAGCGACATCGGCTTTACGACCGTCATCCAAGAGGGGGGATCGCAAGTTCAAGTCACCTTCGCGACCGTTCCGGGGCTGACCGGTGATCCGACAGCGACACTGAGCTCTCCCGGAGTATTGACGGCGACGATCAATCCCTCCACCGAGACTCTTCCCGCACCCATCAATTGGGACATTTTCTTTCAGCTCGGTCCCGACGCAAACGTTCTGAACGCGAGTATGACCGGAACACAATTCGTCGGGGCGACAGCCGTATTTACGTTCTCCGGGCCGATCGCTTCCTGGTAATGCCGGAGACACTGGAGCGCATCGATGACGAAGCGCAACATGCTCTACGTCACCAAGCCGTTCAAGCCGCTCGGCATGACGGCCGCCGACTCCGCGTTCACGCACTTCGTCCTCGGATCGTGCCACGTCGAACAGAACCCGGCCATGCAGCGGTTCCGCATCCTCGATGGTCCCGCCAGCATCGGCACGGTCTTCGGCTCGTTCGATTTCTCGCAGTGGATCGGCGCGCTGCAGGATGGGACGTTTCCGCCAAGCCTTCGTCAGGCCAGCGCCGCCGGATTCGAGAACGCGGGGAAACCGCTCTCGGACAACGTGACGGTGGCGCCGACCGGGTCGTCGGGCTTTGACTGGATCCTCACCGACAACGCCAACGACAACGTTTTTCCGATGCAGGTCGACGTGCAGGGGACGTTCGTCAGCTTCAACGGCTCGCCGCTCCTCACCATCACCGGCCCGTCGCACACGCAGTACGTCCCCGATCTCGACAACGGCGTGGTCCCGGCGGGGATGCTCGCCGCCGCGGGACTGACCGGACCGACCTCCAATTACACGATCACGCAGGAGCCTCCGCAGACGATGGGGCCGATGAAGGGACTCCAGCAGTGGCTCCTCACCGATACGACGAACGGCTTCATCTGGCTGGTCGGAATCGGCATTCAGTCCACGCCGGAAGCCTTCGCCGTGCGCGCCTCTCACGCGTTCCTGACCGAGAACATCGCCCAGTTCCTCGCTTCGCTCGATCCGGTTACGAGCGCGGGCAAGCCGGTCTACATGTCGCTCGGCGGCGCGAGAGACTGGAACACCTGGGTCATCATGGGAAACAGCATGCCGGAGACGTTGATCACGATCGCGGAGATTCTGCAGACGTTCAGCCTCTCCGGCGTCGACTATGACTTCGAGCAATCGACCGGCGCCACCTCCGTCGCGACAATGACGGAGTTCACACAGCAGTTGCAGGAGAAGATGCCCGGTGTGACGGTCTCGGTCTGCCCGTTCATCGGCGGCCCCGTCGGCGAGTTGTTCAACGTCTGGACGAACGTCGGCCTCGGCCCCTCGGGGATCGCCTGGGCGAACTGCCAGAATTACAACCCTGGTAACAATCCACCGTCCTCATTCACAGGTGCCTTCGTCCAACCGCTGATGGCCACCTTCCATCTGTCGCAGGCCGACGCCGCATCGTTCTTGAACGCCGGGTTCGAGAACAAGAAGGTCAGCGTAGACGCGTTCGCCGGTCTGATCCGGCAGGTCGTGCAAGACAGTCCGACCCTTGGCGGCGCATTCACCTACAACCGCGAGAACATCACAGTCCCGCTGTCCACGTGGGCGAACGCGGTGGCCGATGCGCTAGGCGCGACCGGCTGAGGATTCTGCCGCCGCCGGCGGCGGTGGGGGCCGTGCCGCGCCAGACGATGGCATCGCCCTGCATGCCGTCCGACTCCAGCGGCGTATTGAGGCCGCCGTTGTTGTCGACCGCGGAGCCGGTGAACTTCTGCGTCGTCTCGTCGAAGCCCCAGTGCACTTTGCCGGCGTTGGGGTGCGGGTTCTCCGAGGTGCGATCCTCGGAGAACTCGCTGATTCGTAACGCCAGCGTCGCGCCGGATGGCTAAGCGGACGGCGGCTTCACGAACTGCACCTTCCGCGACGCCGGGTCGAATGTGACGACGAGGTCCTTCAGGAACCGGTAGCCGACGTTGCCGATCGGGAAGACGTCGACGAAGTCGAGGCGCGGGTTCTTGAGGGCGATCGCGCCGACGCGCACCTCGCCGTTGAGCGGCGCGGCGTAGACGTCGAACTCGCCGTCCGCGGTGCGGCCGTGGCCGACGACGCGCGGCTCCTCCGCCAGCGACAGCGACTTCGCGTTCTGCAGCGGCAGCGACACCTGCGCCGGGCTGCCGCTGTCGATGTGCACGCGCGCCGGCTGTCCGTTGATGGCGATGTCGATCGCGGGGATGCCGTGGTCGATCGCGTACGCGACGCCGTCCGTCAGCGTGCCGCCGCGAACGGAGAAGCGGCTGTTCGGATAGTCGAATGTCACGAGGAAGCCGCGGAAGAGATTGAGGCCGACGACGCCGTCGACGTCGTCCAGCACCGTGTGCTCGCCGGCGTCGAGGCCGCCGAAGTGCAGCGTGCCGATGTCGAGCGACTCCACGCGGTGCACCGGCACGCGCCTCGGATTGCGGCCGCTCGGATCGCCCATCGTCGCTTCGCCGACCACCGGCATCTTCAGTTGCTCGGCCACCTTGGCGTTGACCTGCAAGAGGCCGCCGAAGCCGGTGTCGACGGCGAGGTGGAACGGCCCCTTGCCGTTGATCGTCGCCT
>DATELQ010000145.1:0-30701 GCA_035276475.1 Thermoanaerobaculia bacterium
TACTGGTTCACCGGCGCGTCGACGCAGGCCGTGACGACGGGGGCGTACCGCGCGGTGGAGTTCATCAAGGCCAACATCAAACTGGATGGCGTGGAGAAAGCTTCGGTGAGCGACAGCAAACGGGTCGTCGCGATCTGTACGCAGTACGCGCAGAAGGGGATGTTCAACGTCTTCCTAACCGTCTTCTTCTCGACGCTTGCGTTTGCCTGCTTCGAGCCGTTCTTCTTCATCGGCTACCTGATCTCGATCGCGCTCTTCGGTTTGTTCCAGGCCATCTTCATGGCGAATGCGGGCGGCGCGTGGGACAACGCCAAGAAGATTGTCGAGACGGAGCTGAAGATGAAGGGCACGCCGCTGCACGATGCGTCGGTCGTCGGCGACACTGTCGGCGATCCGTTCAAGGACACGTCCTCGGTGGCGATGAACCCGATCATCAAGTTCACCACGCTGTTCGGCCTGCTGGCGGTCGAGCTGGCTGTGGAGATGACCCGGAATGGGCAGGAAGCGATCACCCGAGGACTTTCGATCGTCTTTTTCCTGATCGCGGTGGTGTTCGTTTACCGGTCGTTCTACGGCATGCGCATCCAAAGCGCCTCGGCCTAAAAGACTTCCCCGAGGGTCGGGTTTACTGAAACCTGACCCTCCCTCCACCTGTTCACTATTGCGCACAAACGGCCATCCGCATATGCTTCGTGAGAGTGTCGGCAATACCGATGAAGCATGCGCACGATGGGGAGGAGGAGTCCCTCCAGGAGGAACGCCGGACCGCTGAGCCGGGGCGCCGGACCAGCGACTACGAGCAGTTCTACCGCGAGATCGTCGAGACGGCCCAGGAAGGCGTCTGGGTGGTCAACGACCGCGAGGAGACGACGTTCGCCAACCAGCGCCTGGCGGCCATGCTCGGCTACACGATCGAGGAGATGATCGGGCAGCCGATGTCGATGTTCTTCGTGAGCAACGCGGAGAGCGGCGAGCACGGCGAGCGGCGCCTGCTGCGCAAGGACGGCAGCTCCTTCTGGGCCGTGGTCGACACGCGGCGCATCCTCAACCGCGAAGGCGAATACCGCGGCATGCGCGCCTCGGTGGTCGACGTGACGGCGCGCCGCTCGGTCGAAGAGCAGCTTCACTACCGCGAGTCGCAGCTCCAACACGCTCAGGAGACGGTGTCGAGCCTGGAGCGCCTCGCCGCCGCGGCCGCGCACGAATTCAACAATCTGCTCACCGGCGTGCAGCCGTACGCCGACATCATCGGCCGCGCCGCCAACGATCCGAAGATCCGCACCGCCGCCGCGCAGATCACCGACGCCGTGGCCCGCGGCCGCAAGATCGCCCAGGAGATCGGCAAGTTCACGCGCCTTCCGGCGCCGACGCTGACGGTGGTCAACGTCGCGGAGTGGCTGCGCGCCACGGAGAGCGAGCTCCTCCACCAGGCCGGCTCGCGCGTGATCGTGCGCGTGGAGACGACGGCGGAGCTGAAGATGATCGCCGACCCGCGGCATCTGCGGCAGGCCTTCGCGAACGTCGCCAACAACGCCCGCGACGCCATGCCGTACGGCGGCGCGCTCACGATCTCGGCCTGGCGCGAGTCACGCGCGCGCCACGCGCCCGACAAGCCGCTGACGTTCGTGCACTTCGCGCTGCGCGACACCGGCACGGGCATCCCGATCGAGCATCTGCCGCTCGTCTTCGAGCCGCTCTTCACCACCCGCCCGAACAACGCGGGCCTCGGCCTCACGGCCGCGCAGCAGATCGTCCACCAGCACGACGGCGAGATCTACATCGAGAGCATCGTGGGGATGGGGACGACGGTGCACGTGCTGATTCCGGCCGTGGAAGCGGCGTGACGCGCGTCATTTCCTGATCGCGTCGAGCAGTCCCTTCCCCACCGCCCGCGCCTTGTCGATCACGCCGTTCACGGCGTGCTTGGTCTTCGCCTCGGCCAGCTTGTCCTGGAACTCGGCTTCGCTGACCGGCGCGCCGTCGACCCAGATCTGGCCGCGCTTCCAGCCGAAGAGGCCGTCCCGCTCCGGCTGGACGACGACGGTGACGTCGTCGCTGACGCACTTGCAGCCGGTCTTGCCGGCGGGCGTGGTGACGAGGGCGACCTGCTGGCCGGCGACCGGCAGGAGCGACGGGCAGTTCTCGACTTTGAGGCATCCGGCCGCGAGGAGGGCGACGAGGGCAACGATGATTCGACGCATGGCTACATCCCCTTTCGTACGTTCTCGAAGAACGCCACGAGTTTCGGTGAGAAGGCGCCGTCGCTGAGCCGCAGCGCGGCGTTCATGCGCAGCGCGGTGCGGAAGTCGTCGGCGGCGGAGGCGAGGAGGGCCTCGGGCGCGCGCGAGAGCATGGCCCGCGTGTAGCGCGCGCAGCCGCGCAAGACGTAGGCCTCGGCCGTCGCGGACTTTGCGATCGCGTTCGTCAGCAGCGTCTCGGAGCCCGAGAGGTCGCCGCCGGCGAAGGCGCGGTAGGCGGCTTCGAGATCCGCATGCGTGTCGACGACGACGGGCGCCTGCGCTGGCGCGAGGGTGGGCGGCGGGGCGGGCTTCGGCTTGAGCTTCTCGTCCAAACGACGCTCGTGCTCTGCCAGCTGCGCCACGACGCGCGCGATCGTCTTCTCGTCCGGCGTGCCGGCGAGGTCACGCTCGAAGTGCGCGGCGTCGATGACGGGCTGCTTCGCCTCGATCAACTTGCGACGATAGTTCTGCACGGCGATGCGCGCCGCTGCGAGCGACTCGCTCACGACGGGAGGCGGCGGCGTGACAGGCGGCGGTTGCGGTTGCGGAGCGGGTTTGGGCGGCTCCTCGAACGGAACGACGACGTCCTTCGGCTTCGGCTGCGGCACCGGCTGCGGCGGTGGTTGCGGCACGGGCGCGGGCGGCCGCGCGGCTTTGTTCTTCTTCGCCTCGGCGGCCGCGGCGGTGAAGAGCTCCCGCGCCTGCACGGCCAGCGCGCCGGCGCGGTTGTACGCGGCGACGTCGGTGCCGGCGTGCGTAAACGTGTCGAGCGCTTCCTGCAGCTTCCGCTGCGCGGCGCGGTAGCCCTCGCCGCGGTCGGCGCCCGCGGTCAGCGCCTCGCTCTGCGCGGCGACGGCGCGGCCGATCGAGGTATTCGCCTCGCGCTTGCTCCCCGCCGCGGCGTTCTCCGCCGTCTTCTTTTTCTGCTGCTGCGCCTGGGCGATCCACTCCCGCATCTGCGCGTAGAACGGCGTCGTCTGCACCACGCCCTGCTCCTCGGATGTGTGGAACTCGGCGAGCGCGGCGTCGGGATCGTTCAATCCCACCTTGGCAATGCCGAGCCACATGTGCGGCAGATACGTGATGAACTCGCGCGTCGCGCGCAGCTTCGCGTTCTCCTGCGGCACTTCGCGGATGGCCGCCTGCAGCGCTTCCGCGCCGGCCGCGTAATTCTTCGAGCGCACTGCGGCCACGCCGCGGTTATACGCGTCGTACCACGACTGCGCGAACGCCGGCGCCGCGAGGAAAAAGAGCAGCAGCGCCGCGCGCTTCACTGCGCCGCTCCTCCGTCGAAGCGCGGCAGCGAGACCGACGCCGGGTCGACGAAGGAGACGTTGACGGCCTGCTCCTCCCCCGGGCGGAGCGACACGGTCTTGCGCATCGGCTGCGGGAACTTCGGATTCTTGAGCGTGATCTCGTACGTGCCCGGCGCGAGGTCGACCGGCGCCGGCGTCACGACCGACACCGTCTCGCTGTTCGCCACGTTGCGGATCGTCGCCTCGCCCCACGGGAAGGCGTTGACGGCGAGATGGGCGCGGACTGCGGCGACCGGCGGTTTCGGCGCGGGCGTGGGAAGGGGTGTCGTCTGTTTCGGCCAGAAGTACAACGCGCCGGCAGCAATCACGACGACCGCCGCCGCGAGCGCGAGCCACGGCCAGCGCGACGCCGCGCGCTGCTGCGGGTGCTCCTCAGGCATGTGCACGATCTGCCGGTCCATCGAGCGCACCGTCGACTTCAGCTCCGGCTGCGTGTCGGCGTGCACGTCCACTCCGGGCCGGGTCGGCTCGATCGTCAGCTCGTTCGCCCTCGGCAGCACCGGCAGCGCGCCGGCGGTGTCGCTCAGCGTCGGCAGCAGCGCCTCGATGGCCTTTGCGAAATCGCGCGCCGAGGGGAAGCGCTTGTTGCGGTCCTTCTCCAGCGCGCGGAAAATCAGCGCTTCCAGCTCCGGCGACGCCGTCGTCGTGGCGTTCGTGTCGCGCAGCGGCTTCGGCGGCTGCGACGCGTGCATCATCAGATACCGGTGCGGCGTGTCGGCCTGGAACGGCGGCACGCCCGTGAGCATCTCGTACAGCACGATGCCGAACGAGTAGACGTCGGCGCGGCCGTCGATGCGCTCCCCTTCGTTCATGATGCCGAGGTGCTCGGGCGAGCAGTACTTCCACTTGCCGACGAACATCCCGGTCTTGGTCTTGTTCTCCGTCGTGTCGCCCCACTGCTTGGCGATGCCGAGGTCGATGATCTTGACGACCTCGTTCCCCTCGTCGTCGCGCGTGACCATCAGATTCTCGGGGCTGACGTCGCGGTGCACGATGCCCGCTCGATGAATGGCCTCGAGCCCCATCAGCGCCTGAATGGCCAGCGTCGCGGCGTAGCGCGGCGACAGCGGTCCGCGCTCGTTGATCAGCTCGTGCAGGTTGATGCCCTCGATGTACTCCGAGACCATGTAGCGCGAGCCGTCGTCGAGCGTGGCGAAGTCGTAGATCGCGGCGACGTTGGGGTGATGGATGCGCGTAGCCAGGCGGGCCTCGCGAAGGAAGCGCTCGTGCGCGCCGTGGTCGTTCTTGACCGCGGAGCGCATCAGCTTGATGACGCGCAGAGCGTTGAGGTGGATGTGCAGCGCCTTGTAGACCTCGCCCATGCCGCCGACGCCGAGGCGCGACAGGATCTGGTACTTCCCGTCGAGCGGCGCGTCGGCGTAGCGCCGCATGAAGTCGGTGATCGGTTCACCGCAGAAGGGGCACGCCTTGTACTTCGGATCGATCTCCGACCGGCAGTGGATGCAATGGAGCATAGTCCTGAGTTTCTGCGATTATACCGGCGTGGTCGAGACCACTTTCACCGTGCGTACGTCCGCGCGCGAGCAAATCGTGATCGTCACGGACGAGGTCAACCGCGCGATCGACTCGATGACGACGGGCGACGGCCTCTGCACCATCATCGTCCCGCACACGACGTGCGCGATCTCCGTGAACGAGAATGCCGATCCCGACGTCCCCGCGGATCTGACGAAGGCGCTGCGCGCGCTCGTACCGAACGTCAATTTCCACCACGGCGAAGGCAACTCCGACGCGCACTTTCTCTCCACGCTCATCGGCACGTCGCTGACGTGGCCGTACCGCGAAGGTCGACTCGTCCTCGGCACGTGGCAGGGGATTTACTTCATCGAGCTGGATGGGCCGCGGAGGCGGAAGGTGACTGTCTATGTCTAGGGGACAGGGCACAGGGGACAGGGGACAGGTGGTGCTCTCGCCACGACAACCACCTGTGCCCCGTTCCCTGTCCCCTGTGACCTCGAATTACGACGTCCTCGTCCTCGGCGGCGGCACCGCCGGCCTCGTCACAGCGTCGGGCTGCGCGCGCCTCGGGCGGCGCGTCGCACTGATCGAGCGCGCGGCGCTCGGCGGCGACTGTCTCTGGACCGGCTGCGTCCCGACGAAGTCTCTCGTGGCCTCGGCGAAGCTGCTCCATCAGATCCGCCACGCAGAGGCCTTCGGGCTCGAGCCGCACACGCGCGTCACGCCGCGCGCCATCATGGAGTCGATGCGCGAGCGGCGCCGCCTCATCAGCCGCCACGACGATCCGGAGAAGTTCCGCAAGCTCGGCATCGACGTCATCGAGGGCAACGCCACGCTCACCTCGGCGAACAGCGTCGACGTCGACGGGCGCGCGCTCAGGGCGAAGGACATCGTCCTCGCCACCGGCTCGCGCACCGCGGTGCCGCCGGTCGACGGCCTCGAGGAGCACGGCTATCTCGACCACGCCACCTTCCTCGACCAGGACGACTTCCCGCGCTCGCTCCTCATCCTCGGCGGCGGCGCGATCGGCATCGAGTTCGCGCAGCTCTTTCGCCGCTTCGGCTGCGACGTCGTCGTCGTGGAGATGGCGGACGAGATCGTCGCCAAGGAAGACGCCGATGTCATCGCCGCCGTGCGCGCGATCCTGCGCGAGGAAGGCGTGGAGATCCGCACCGGCTGGGGCGCGAAGTCGGTGCGCGTCGACGGCGGCAAGAAAGTCGTGCGCATCGAGACGAAGAACGGCGAGTCAGCAGAGCTCCGCGCCGACGAGATCTTCGTCGCATCGGGCCGGCGTGGGAACACCGAGGGGTTCGAGAAGGCCGGGTTGAGGATGAACAAGTCGTACGTCGCCGTCGACAAATACCTAGAGACCTCGCAGCCGCGCGTCTGGGCCTGCGGCGACGTGCACGGCGGCCTGCAGTTCACACACGTCGCCGCGTACGAGGCGGTGAAGCTCGTGCGCAACATGCTCTTTCCCGGCAGGTCGGCCGTGAGCTACGAGCACGTGCCGTGGGCGCTCTATACCGATCCGGAGGTCGGGCACATCGGGATGACGGAGGCGGAGGCGCGCGAAAAGCACGGCGACGTGCGCGTTTACAAAGTCGACCTCGACGACGTCGACCGCGCCGTCGTCGACCGCGCGGCGCGCGGCTTCGTCAAGTTCGTCTGCGACAAGCGCGGCCGCATCCTCGGCGCGCACGCCATGGCGACGCACGCGTCGACGCTCATCGAGGAGATCGTCGTGGCCCGCAAGAACGGGATGAAGATCGGCCAGCTGGCGTCGCTCGTGTCGTCGTACCCGTCCCTCGCCGACGCCGTGCAGAAGTCCGCCGCGCTCTACTACCAGGGCGTGGCCGGCGGATGGCTGGGGTCGCTGGCGCGGCGCGTGGCCAATTGGTCTCAGTGATATCGTTCGCGCTCATGAAGAAACTTGCACTCGTCTCGATCCTGCTCCTCGTGTCGTTCGCGTGCCGTTCCGCGGCGCCCGGGCCGATGGCGATGGCCACGCTCCATCCGATCAGCGGCAGCCAGGCCGTCGGCATGGTGCACTTCCAGCAGATGGCCGACGGCGGCGTGGAGGTCAGCGTCGACCTCGCCAACGTGCCGGCGGGCGTGCACGGCTTCCACATCCACGACAAGGGCGACTGCGGCGACAACGGCAACGCCGCCGGCGGGCACTTCAACCCGATGTCGATGCCGCACGGCGCGCCCGACGCGGTGTCGCACCACGCCGGCGACTTCGGCAACGTCACCGCCGACGCCTCCGGCCATGTGAGCACGAAGTTCACGACGCACTCGATCACCGTTGCCGCCGGCGCGAACTCGGTCGTCGGCCACGCCGTGATCCTGCACGCGAATCCGGACGACCTGACGACGCAGCCGTCGGGCAACGCCGGCCCGCGCATCGCCTGCGGGATCGTCGAGGGCATGGCAGGCGAGATGCACCATTGAGGTGCATGAAGCACGCAGCTTTTGCATTCGCCGCAACCGCCCTTCTCGTCTGCGCCTGCTCGTCGGGAAAACCCGGCCCGACGCAGACGAGCGCCGTTCCCGGCCACGGCGCGATCTCGCTGACGGTCGCGCCGAATCCGATCGTCGCGCAGAAGGTCAGCGGGGACACGTATGACTTCCCGTTCGACGTGATCGTGCGCGAGACCGGCGGGCATCCGGTGACGATCAGCCGCGTCAGCGCCGACATGTACGCGCCGATCGGCGGGATCAAGGTCGGCAGCGAGAGCTACGACGCCGCGAAGATCTCATCGCTCGGCTACTCGACGAGCATCCCGGCAAACGGCGAGCTGCGCTACCACTTCGCTCCGCGCAAGACGGTGCAGGACGAGCGGCTCTTCGGCGGCGTCTACGGCGACGTGCGCGTCGACGCGACGGACGAGACGGGGACGGGGACGAGTGCCGCGGTGCGCGTGACGGTCACACGCTGACTCCGCCGCCCGTCTTCACGACGGAGGAACGCCTATGCGCCTCGGCGTCGTTGCAGTTGTCGTCTCCCTCTTCGTGCCCGCGCTTCACGCCCAGAAGAAACCAACGCCCAAGCCACCGTTCATCGAGCCGGCGGAGCACCGACACGCCCGCGCGCTGATGCGGGCAGCGGCGCGGAAGCCGAACGTCACCGGAGAATGGACGACGCTGCCGGTGGTGATGGGCATCAACCCCGTCCACGTCGCCCTGATGCACAACGGAAAGGTGCTGGTGATCGCCGGCTCGGGGAACGACGAAAAGAACAAAGACTACTGGCAAGCCGCCGTGTACGATCCGGTCACGGCCACCCAACGGACGTTCAAGATCTCGATCGACAGGTTCGACATGTTCTGCAACGGCATGGTCGTGCTCGCCGATGGCCGGCCGTTCGTCTTCGGCGGCACGAGCAAGTACAGCAACAATCCGTGGGAACCGTGGATCGGCGAGAACAAAACCGCGGTGTTCGATCCGTCGACGGAGACATTCACGGACACAGCGCCGATGAGTCTGGGCCGATGGTATCCGACCGGCACGGTGCTCGCCGACGGCAAAGTGCTGGTGATCTCCGGCCTCGGCAACGGCGGGCGCAACCCGAGTGTCGACATCTACGACCCGTCGTTGAATCAGTGGACCAGCGCCGGCAGCGACTTCGGGGACGAGACACCGCTCTATCCGCGCATGACGCTGCTGCGCAACGGCAAGGTCTTCGATTCGGGCTCGAATTGGAGAACGAGGATGTACCCGCCGGTGAAGGGCGTGTGGCCAGTCGTCGCCCCGACGCTCTTCGGCAAAAACCGCGAATACGGCTCGTCGGTGCTCCTTCCACTGACGCCGTCGCGCAAGTTCGCCGAACGGGTCATGATCCTCGGCGGCGGGCCCGACGACTCCTCGAAGGTCGCCTGCCCTCCGCCTCCGGCCCGTCCGGAGATGAAGATCAAAGCGACCGACACGACGGAGATCATCGACCTCACCGCGGACACGCCGAAGTGGACCGCCGGGCCGAAGATGACCGCGCCGCGCATCCAGCTCAACGCCACGCTGCTGCCCGGCGGCCGCGTGCTCGTCTCCGGCGGCTCCCGCATCGATGAATGCGACTCGACGGCCGTGAAGGCTGCGGAGCTGTACGACCCGGAGAAGAACGCCTTCAGCCCCGCGGAGACGATGGAGTTCCCGCGCCTCTATCACTCGAATACGCTGCTGCTCCCCGACGCCACGGTCCTGGCGGTCGGCGGCAACCCGGTGCGCGGCGAGTACGAGCCGCACATCGAGATCTACTCGCCGCCGTATCTCTTCAAGTCCGACGGCAAGCGCGCTGCGCGGCCTGCGATCGATCCCGCGACGACAAGCAAGATCACGTACGACGCGTCGTTCGACATCCGCACGAGCAACGCGGGATCCATCCGCCGCGTCGACCTGATCCGCGCCGGCGCCGTGACGCACTCCTTTGACATGGACCAGCGCCTGATCGAGCTGGAGTTCACGCGCGGCAGCGGCGTGCTGCAGGCGAAGGCGCCGGCGACCGCGAACCTCGCGCCGCCGGGGTGGTATCTCCTCTTCATCATCGACGAGAACGGCGTGCCGTCAAACGCGCACTGGGTGCAGCTCTCACTGTGACGCGAGGATGATCAGGTAGATCGCGCAGACGACCAGCCCGGCCACGAAGCCGATCACGCTCCAGGTCTTGGCCTGCTTCGACGCGAGCAGGGCGCCGGCGGTGTCGCCGGCGGCGAGCTTCGTGTTCACCTGCGAGGCGTAGACGATGGCGACGATGCCGAAGATCGGACAGCAGCCGATCGTCACCAGCACCGCGGGAATCATGAAGCTCGCTACGGCCGCGGTTGCGGGCGACACCGGCGGGCGCGGCGGCGGGGAAGAAGCCGGCGGCACCGGAGAGCTGCCGGGCTGCGTCGGCTTGCGAGGAATGGCCTCGGGAATCGTCCGGTGCACGAGCGCCGCAATCGAGTCGATGCAGGCCTGAAACTCCGGGCCGCCAAAGCCGCTGCGCCAGTTGAAGAGATCTGCCGTCTGCAAGCCGCGGAACCCGAGCGGCGGCCGGACATCCTCGATACGCACCGGCACCAGCGCCCGCCGCTCCGCCGCGTCCATCGCTTCGTTCTGCACCCACGACGAGGAGAGGGCGGAGCGCGACCAGAGGACGATGACGCATTTGGCCGCCGTCAGCTCACGCTCGATGACCTCGGAGAACGATTGCCCGGGCGGAATGCGCCGGTCCCACCAGACCGTCCAGCCGCGCTCGTACAGCGCTCGCGCCAACGCCTCTGCGGCTTCGCGATCCTCCCGCGCATAACTGAGGAAAAGGTCGGCCATGGGCTTGCCGGATTTCAGGATGATACATCGTCACTCGACCCACTTCGCGATGAAGAGGTTCATCTCATGGCTGTCCGGCTTGGCGCGGCTGCTGGCCCACACCAGGTACTTGCCGTCGGGGCTGAAGACGCAGAAGCCGTCGAAGCCGGGCGCCGTCGTGACGCGCTCGAGGTTCTGGCCGTCCTTGCCGACGAGCCAGAGGTCGAAGTCGAAGCCCTTCGCGTTCACGTTCGAGGCGAAGAGGATGCGCTTCCCGTCGGGCACGAAGTACGGGCAGAAATTCGCGGCGCCGTTCGACGTGACCTGGCGCTGGTTCGTGCCGTCGGCGTTCATCAGAAACAGCTCCATGTGCAGCGGGCGCACGAGGTCCTTCGCCAGGAGGGCCTTGTACTCCGCGAGCGCCTCGCCCGTCGGATGGAGCGCGCGCCAGACGATCTCCGAGCAGTCGGCGTTGTAGAACGCGCCGCCGTCGTAGCCGGGCGTGTTGGTCAGACGCTTCGTCTTTCCCGTCGCGGCGTCCCACTCGTAGAGATCGAGATCGCCGTCGCGCATCGACGTGAAGATCGCCTTCCCGCCCTTGTGGCACCACGTCATCTCCGCGTCGTATCCGGGCGTGTTGGTGATGCGCTTGGCGTCGCTGCCGTCGGGCTTGGCCTCGTAGATCTCGAATGACGAGTAGACGGGCCAGACGTAGCCCTTCGAGTAGTCGGGCTTCGGCGGGCACTCCGCGCCGCCGCTCTCGGTCGACGCGTAGACGATGCGGTCGCCCTTCGGATAGGTGAAGTAGCCGCACGTCGTGCGCCCCTTGCCGTCCGAGAGGAGCTTGTTCTCGCCCGTGCCGAGGTCCATGACGTACTGCTGGTCGCAGCCGGCGCCGGGGACGGTGGCCTGATAGATGATCTTCGTCCCGTCGGGCGAGAAATACGCCTCGGCGTTCTCGCCGCCGAACGTGAGCTGGCGGATGTCTTTGAGGTGCTTCTCGCCGTCGAATGATTTCTCGACCGGCTTGCCGGCTTTGATCTCGAACGCCTTCGCCTCGGGCGGCGGCGCGCCGCGCGTGCCGAGCGTCGCGCGCAGCTTGACCGGCTGCTCGCTGCGGATGACCACGACGTCGATCGTCTCGCCGGGACGGTGGTCCTGCAGCGCGTAGGTCATGTCGTAGAGGTTCTCGATCTTCGTCCCGGCCATCTCGACGAGGCGGTCGCCGCCGCGGATGCCGGCCTTGTCGGCCGGGCCGCCGGCGCGGACGTCGGCGAGGAGCACGCCCCCCTTCTCCGCCTCCATGGCGCGGTAGTCGGGGACGGTGCCGAGGTAGGCGCCGTAGCCGCGGGAATCGCCTTCCATCGCCGGGGCGCTCGCGGTGGTGCGCGCGTACGCAGGGGTGACGCGGCCGAGGGCTAGCTCGTCGGCGACGGCGGTCGTGAGCTCGACGACCTTCGCCGCGCCGGCGTAGTTCAGAAACTCCGCATCGTCCTCGGGCGCGTGATAGCGCTCGTGCGTGCCGGTGAAGAAGTGGATGACCGGCACCTGCTTGGCGTAGAAGCTGGTCTGGTCGGAGGGGCCGTAGCCGTCGCCGCGCTCGGTGAGCTTGAGCTTGAGCGGCTCGGCCTGTTTTTCGAGCAGCGCGCGCCACTGCGGCGCGGAGTCGGCGCCGAAGGCGATCAACTCGTCGTTGCGCAGCATGCCGACCATGTCGAGGTTGATCATGGCCACGACGCTTTTCATCGGCACGGGCATGTGATCGACCATCCATCCCGAGCCGGCCAGGCCCATCTCCTCGCCGGAGAAGAGGGCGAAGAGGACGGTGCGCCGCTCCGGCGCGTCCTTGAGCAGCTCGCTCATGCGCTGGGCGATGAGGAGCACGGCCACGGTGCCGGAGCCGTTGTCGTCGGCGCCGTTGTGGATGGCGTGGACGTTCGGCTTCATGGAGTGCTCGCCGCCGTAGCCGAGGTGGTCGTAGTGCGCGCCGATGACGACGACGTCGCTGGCAAGCTTGCCGCGGCCCGGCAGAATCGCCGCGACGTTCGACGTCGTCGCGTTCGTCGCCTTCACGTTGACGTGGCCGTCGAGCGTGAGCGGGAGCACGCGCGAGCGCGGCTTGAGATCTTTGTCGACCGAGTCCTGGAACTCCTTCAGATTGATGCCCCACGTTTCCGCGACGCTCGGCTTGACCTGGACGACCGGGATGCCGGCCGCGCTCTGCGGCCCGTCGTTCGCCAGCGCGGGGATGCGGTCTTTGCCTTCGTCCTGCTGCGGGCCGGTGGTGAAGACGACGGCGACGGCGCCGCGCTCGCGCGCCTGCAGGACTTTGTAGCGCATGGCCGACCAGCGGCTCGGGCGGCGGCCGTCGAAGACGGATTTGTCGTCCTTCTCCTGCGGCTCGTAGCGGAGCATGAGCGCGACTTTGCCTTTGAGGTCGACGCCGGCGTAGTCGTCGTAGCCGAGGGGCGGCGCGGCGATGCCGTAGCCGACGAAGACGACCGGCGCGTGGAACTTGCCGGAGCTGGAGAAGCCGAGCGGGGTCCAGGCGTCGTCGGCCACGTTGCCGAGGCGGTTCCCCTCCCCCATCTCCACGCCGGTCTTGACGTCGAAGGGCTGGCGATACGACTTGCCGAATGCCGGCTGGAGCTTCAGATCACGCAGGCGGCCTTCTAGGAACGCCGCAGCGCGGTCGATGCCTTTCGTGCCGAGGCCACGGCCTTCCATGTCGTCGGCGGCGACGATCTTGATGTCGTGCTCGAACTGTTTGGCGAGATCGGCGGGCGTGCCGAGGGCCAGCGCGAGGAGGAGTTGGACGATCATCCGCCTAGGCTATCATTCGCGCCGCCATGCCATCACCAATCACCGATTTCATCAAGCACCACTACCGTCACTTCAACGCCGCATCGTTGGTGGCGGCAGCCGAGGATTACGTCAAGCACCTGGGCGGCGGCAACAAGATGCTGTTGACCATGGCCGGCGCGATGTCGACGGCGGAGATCGGCCTGTCGCTGGCGGAGATGATCCGCCGCGACAAGGTGCACGCCATCGTCTGCACCGGCGCGAACCTCGAGGAGGACATCTTCAACCTCGTCGCGCACGATCACTATGAGCGTGTGCCGCACTACCGCGAGCTGAGCGCCGCGGACGAGCAGGCGCTGCTGGAGCGGCACATGAACCGCGTGACCGACACGTGCATCCCCGAAGGCGAGGCGATGCGGCGCATCGAGTCGGCGGTGCTGCGGCATTGGGTGGAGAAGGACCAGGCCGGCAAGCGCCTCTTCCCGCACGAATTCATGTACGAGATTCTGCGCGACGGCTCGATCGCGGAGTCCTACCAGATCGATCCGAAGAATTCGTGGATGATCGCCGCGGCGGAGAAAAACCTGCCGATGTTCGTGCCGGGGTGGGAGGACTCGACGCTCGGGAACATGTACACGGGGCACTGCATCAGCGGCGACGTTCGCAATGTCCACACCGTGCGCACCGGAATCGAGTACATGATCGAGCTGGCGGACTACTACACGAAGACGTCGGTGGACGGCCAGACGATCGGCTTTTTCCAGATCGGCGGCGGCATCGCCGGCGACTTCCCGATCTGCGTCGTGCCGATGCTGCACCAGGACCTGCAGCGCACCAACGTCCCGCTGTGGGGCTACTTCTGCCAGATCTCCGACTCGACGACGTCGTACGGGTCGTACTCGGGCGCCGTGCCGAACGAGAAGATCACGTGGGGGAAGCTGGGGATCGATACGCCGAAGCACATCATCGAGTCGGACGCGTCGATCGTGGCGCCGCTGGTGTTTGCATACGTGTTGGGGTGGTGAGGACTCACCTCTTCCGGCGCTTCTGAATCCGGTCGTTCTCCTCAGGCTCGATGTCCGGAACCTTCGCGAGGACCGCCGCGAACTTGCGGCGGCTGCCGCGTGCGGCGCGCGCGGCGAGGTACTCCTCGGTCATCAGCGCCGACATCTTCTCCGCGACGGCGGAGTTGATCAGCTGATTGATCGAGACTCCCTCGCGCTCGGCCAGCTCGCTGAGCTTGCGGTGGAGCGACTCCGGCAAACGAAGGCTGAGGGCGGTCATTGGATCTCCTGCAGGAATGCGCTTGGGGTGAGCACTCTCAACCCGAATTTCTCCGCGCCCGCGAAATCGCGGACGTTGTGCGTGACGATCGCTTGGCAGTCGGCTGCAACCGCCACTTCCAAGAGCATGTCATCACCAGGATCGCGAAGAATCGGCCGCCAGAGGAAGAAGATCTCCTGATGGTCGGCCACGCTGCACATGTAGTCCAGAATCGCGGCGATGTCGGATTCGTCCAGCGTCGTCGACGATAAGTGTCGCATCAGCGCATCTTCGTACTCAAGCACGAGCGGAACTGACACAGCCACGTCGAAATCATCACTGCCGAGTCGTGTGAGCAGTTGGAACGATGCGCCTCGCCGCGAGCGAATCGCTGCGACGAGGACGCTCGTATCCAATACGACCCGCACGCTGAGTCATGGTAGCACGGGCGATACCACGGCCCGCAGGCGCGGACGCCTGCGGGCCGGCCGGCGGGACGCCGGCTGCGTCTACTGAATGCTCGCCCGCTGCAGCACCGCCCCGTTCCGCTTCACCGTCACCTCCGTCGGCTTGTCCACCTGCACCACCACCGTCACGCCGCCGCCGGTGGCCGTCTTGCCGAGGACCGTCGCGCCCTCCACGGCGATCTCGTCGGGCTGGGCGCCGACTACGTAGAGCGCCACCTTGCCGCTCGCGGCGGTGCAGGGGATGAACTTCTGGCTGCCGACTGTGAATGGGTAGGTCTCGCTGTCGGTGCGCGGCGCTTTCACCAGCACCGCCTTCGGCGTCTCGTCGATCGGGATCGGCGTCAGCACTGCGGCCTCTCCGGCCTTCG
Source organism: Thermoanaerobaculia bacterium (assembly GCA_035276475.1). Taxonomy (GTDB): domain Bacteria; phylum Acidobacteriota; class Thermoanaerobaculia; order Gp7-AA8; family Gp7-AA8; genus DATDFB01. The sequence continues at coordinate 15,219 of DATELQ010000145.1, forward strand.
GCACGAGGAGGGACGTTCGCGAGAAGCCGTTGCGCTCGTCGCGGTTGTGCACCAGCGTCTTGATCGTGTAGCGGCCGGGGGGCAGCGACAGCATCCCGTAGTAGCGGACGCCGCCGGTGCGCAGGCGCTCCTTCAACTTCTTGAGGTCGAACGTCAGCGGCTGGAAGAGGCGGTCGCGGATGCCGCCGTCGTCGCCGAACGCGTAGACGTAGACCTCCGCGTACGCGCGATCGTCCTTCGCCGCTTCGAGCAGCGCGGCCGCGTCGATGTCGACGAGCACAGGCACCGCGGCCTTGCCGTCGGCGGCGGGGAACGCCGCGGCGAGTGTCGAGATCCGCACGCCCGTCTGCGGCACGTCATTCATCACGATCTCCGACGTCGTGAGCAGGCGCTCGTTGAAGTCGGCGCCGCCGGCGTCGTAGTAGCCGCTGCGGTGCGCCACCGCCACGCGCCCCTGCGTCCCCGTCACCTTCACCTGCAGCGGATGGAACGCGCTCGCCTTCGCGGGCGGGGGCGCGTAGAAGCCGAGCACGTAGACCACTTCCTGCGGTTTGAGGAAGCGGCGGAAGCTGTCGGCGAGCTCGTTGGAGTTGTGGATCACCATCCCGCCGGTCGGACGTGCGAGCAGGAACAACCCATCAGCAGACTGCGCGACGGTGCCCGGCGCCTCGGACATGCCGCGGACGCCGCGCAGGTCGATCGCGCTCAGCACGACGTCGGAGCCGCGGAAGGCGCGCTCGAGCTTCGCCAAGTTCGTGAGCTGCGTCGCGCTGCCGAAGATACGGTCGGAGTCGACCTGGGAGAGATTGCCGCGCGTGATGTCGTCGAGGTCCTTCTGCTGCCCGGCCTGATCGCGCATGTCGCGCCCTTGCACGAGGCTGGCGTCGAACCCCTCGGACAGCAGCACGACCTGCTTGCGGCCGCCGACGCTGCGCAGCGTCGTGCCGAGGTCCGCGAGCCATTTGATCTGTTTGTCGACGCGGTTGCGGTCGTACGCGCGGGCCTGATTCTCAGTGACTTCGGCAATGTCTACCCCGCCCGGGGATAGCATGTTCGTCCCTCACGAGAAGCAGCGTTGGGGGTCGACATCCACCGTCGAGAGGAGGCCTGTGGGCTTGGCCCACGACGGCCCGTTGGCGATGCCGAGCGGATCGGCGACGACGAAGTGGAGCGGATTCTCGATGGCGGCGTTGAGCAACGCGCGGTCGGTCGTGAACGCGGTGACGAGGCGGAAGCCGTGCTCGACACTGAGCGTGCCGACGGCAGCGAGGTCGCTCGGATGCACGGCGCTGCCCACGAACTCCTGCGCGGCACGGCGGGCGCGGGCCATCATGTTCGGCGTGGTGTTGGAGAGGTCAAACAGGAGCAGGAAGCTGCGCCGCGCCGGCGCCGGGATCGCGTCGGCAGTGGCCGCAGCGGCGGAGAAGTCGACGGCGTCGAACGTCGCGATCGGGTGCTTGCCGCGGTCGTCGGAGAGAACGAAGTTCTCCGCCTTGAGGCCGCGAACCGGATTGCCGCTGTTGTCGGCGACAGTGACCGGCACTTCGATGAGGGTCACGTTCACGCGGTCGCTCACTTGCGCGACGGCAGCCGTGGCCATGAGAAAAACGAACGCCATGCTCTTCATCGCATCCTCCTATTGAATGCTCGCTCGCTGCAGCACTGCTCCGTTCCGCTTCACCGTCACCTCGGTCGGTTTCTCGACCTGCAGGATCACGGTCGTCGCGCCGCCGGAGCTCGTCTTGCCGAGGACCGTCGCCCCTTCGACGGCGATCTCCTCCGGCTTCGCGCCGAGGACGTAGAGCGCCACCTTTCCCGCGGCGGTCGTGCAGGGGACGAACTTCTGCGCGCCGAGGAGGAACGGGTAGGGCTCGTCGGCGTCGCGCGCGGCGGCCTTCACCAGCACCGCCTTCGGCGCTTCATCGATCGGGATCGGCGTCAGCACGGCGACGTCGCCCTCCTTCGGCACCGTGAGCTCCGTGCGGGCGAAGCCGTTGCGGCCGTCGCCGCCGCGCACGAGCGTCTTGATCGCGTAGCGGCCCGGCGGCAGCGACAGCGTTCCGTAGTAGCGAACGCCGCCGGCGCGCAGGCGCTCGCCGAGCTTCTTCATGTCGATCGACACCGGCTGAAAGAGATGGTCCTTCACGCTGCCGTCGTCGCCGAACGCGTAGACGTAGAGTTGCGCCGAGGCGCGGCCGTCGTTCGCCGTCTGCAGCAGCGCGCCGCCGTCGACGTCGACGATCACCGGTACCGCGGACTTACCGCCGGCGACGGGGAACGCCGCCGCGAGCGCGGAGATGCGCACGCCGTTCTGAGCGACGTCGTTCATCACGATCTCCGACGCTGCCAGCAGGCGCTCGTTGAAGTCGGCGGTGCCGCTGTCGTAGTAGCCGCTGCGATTCGCCACCGTCACGCGCGCCTGCGCTCCCGTCACCTTCACCTTGATCGGATGGAACGCTCCCGGCTTCGTCGCTGCCGGCGCGTAGAAGCCGAGCACGTAGACCACTTCCTGGCGGCGGAGATAGCGCTGGAAGTTGTCGCTCAAATCGTTCGAGTTGTGAATCACCACGCCGCCGGTCGGGCGGGCCAGGAGAAAGAGGCCATCGTTCGACTGCGCGGCGACGCCTTCCTGTCCCGTGCCTCCGCGCACGCCGCCGATGTCGATCGCGTTCAGCACCACGTCGGAGCCGCGGAAGGCGTGCTCGAGGCGGCTGAGGTTCGTAAGCTGCGTGGAGCTGCCGAACACCGCGTCGGTGTCGATCTGGGAGAAGTCGCCGCGGATGACGGCCTCGTTATCGGTCTTCGCCTGCGCGCCGTCGCGCCCCTCGATCAGCTTCCCGTCGAAACCTTCGGAGAGGAAGACGACCTGCTTGCGGCCGGGGAGCCCGCGCATCATTGTGGCGAGCTCGCCGAGCCAGTCGATCTGCTTCTGCACGCGGCCGCGGTCGTAGTCGTACCGTTGGCCGACGTGCGAGTCCGTGGTGCCGCCGCCGCCCTGGTTGCCCCTTCTGTTGTCCTTCTCGTACGTGCGATCCATCGTCTGCGCCAGCATCCCCACCGGGGATCCGGGCGGCGCTCACCAGAAACAGGGCAACGCGCCCTGCGTGGACACGAGGATGCCGGACGCCGTCCCCGTCCAGGCCGGGCCGTTGGCGAGGCCGAGGGGATCGTTGACGATGAAGTTCGCCGGATCGGCGACCGCGGAGGCCAGCAGCACGCGGTCGCTCGTGAACGCCGTGACCATGCGGAAGCCGCGCTCGACGCTGATCGTGCCGACGGCGGCGAGGTCGCTCGGATGAACGGCGCTCTTCACGAACTCCTCCGCGGCGCGGCGGGCGCGGGCCATCGCGTTCGGCGTCGAGTTGGAGAGGTCGAAGAGAAGGAGGAAGCTGCGCCGCGCGGGCGGCGGAATCGCCGAGGCGGTGCGCGCCGGCGCCGCGAAGTCGACCACGTCGAACGACGCGACGGCGCGCGCGCCGCGGTCATCGGAAACGACGAAGTTCTCCGCCTTGAGACCGCGCACCGGATTGCCGCTGCTGTCGGCGACGGTCACCGGCACTTCCACGAGCGTCACGCTCACGCGGTCATTCACCTGCGCGACGGCCGTCGAGGCCATGAGAAAAACGAAAGCCATGCCTTTCATCGCACTTCCTCCTTTCAAGGTTCACTGCAACGCCAGGCGTGCCGAGGCCACGCCGTCCTTTTTGTGCACCGAGACTTCGAATGACGCCTGCGCCGGCGGCGCGTCGAGCTCGATGACGAGCTGCGTGGCCGCGCCGGAGGCCACTTTGCGCAGCACCTTCGACGCCGCTGTCATCTGCAGCGTCAGGTCGTCGGGCTGCGCGTTGTAGACGATCACGGCCAGCTTGCGCATCCCGCCGCAGCGCGGGCGGGCGGTGGCGGAGGGGACGAAGGCCTCGCCGCTGATCGAGAACGGATACGCGGCGGCGGGATCGTGCGAGGTGCCCTTGACCATGATCCAGTCGCCGGGGCGCTCGTCGATGAAGAACGACGCCAGCGACATCTCGTCCCCCCGCGGCACGACGACCTCGGTGCGCGCAAAGCCGCGGCGCTCGTTGTCGCCGACGCGCACGAGCGTCTTGACCGCGTAGCGCCCCGGCGGCAGGGCCAGAGTGCCGTAGTACTTCACGCCGCCGGCGCCGAGGCGCTCGCCGACCTTCGTCAGATCGAACGTCATCTTCTGGTACAGCCGGTCGCGCACCAGTCCTTCGTCGTCGAACGCGTAGATGTAGACGTCGGCGGCGGGCGTCTTCAGCAGCGCGGCGCCGTCGATCTCGACGATGATCGGCACCTGCGCGCGCTCGCCGGCGCTCGGGAAGGCCGCGGAGACGGCGCTGATGCGCACGCCGTCCTGGGGGATGTCGTTGATGATGATGTCGGCGTTCGAGAGCGTCTTCTGGATCGGCGTCTCGCCGCCGCTCTCGTAGTAGCCGCTGCGGTACGACGCGCGCGCGCCGGGGACGCCGGCGAGGCGGATCTCGAGGTTGTGAAACTGCCCGCGTCGCATGGCCGGGGCCTGGAACGCCAGGACGTACACGACCTCCTGCCGGCGCAGCATCGTCGAGAAGTCGCGTCCGAGGTCGTTCGTGTTGGCGAAGACTTCACCGCCGGTCGGGCGGGCCAGGAGGAAGAGCGCGTCGCTGGCGCTGTTCGGCGCGCGCACGCCGTGGATGTCGATGGCGTGGAGCACACTGTCCGAGGCGCGGAAGGACTTGGCCATCTCGCGCAGCATGCGCATGCTGGCGCTGTTGCCGTAGCGGAGCTCGGGATCCGCCGTCCGCCCGCGCACGTACTCGGGATCGAAACCCTCGGACAAGAGCACGATCTGCTTCCGCCCCGGCACGGCGCGCATCATCGTCGCCAGCGCGGAGAGCCCGTCGATCTCTTTCTCGATGCGCATGCCCGCGAACGCGTCCCTCGGCGACATCGACGGTGTGCGCGACTGCTGGCGCGCTTCCTCGCGGACGCTGAATGGACGGCTGACAACGCGCCCTCCGGACGAGGGCGGGTCGGCGGCGGCGAGCTGCAGGGGATCGCTCGGACGGAACGACGCCGGCTCCGCGAGGGCGGCGGCGATGAGATCGCGGTCGGTGGTGAACGCGGTGAGGAGGCGGAAGCCGCGCTCTGGGCTGATCGAGCCGACGGCGATGAGGTCGCGCGGCTTGACGGTGTCGCGGACGAAGCGCCGCGCCGCCTCCTGCGCGCGCGCCAGCGCCGTCGGCGAGGAAAAGCCGAGGTCGAAGAGGAGCATGAAGGAGCGCCGCGCGGCGGGGTTCACGGGGGAGAAGGCGCTCGTGTCCTCCTGCGCGGCGGCAAAGTCGACGGCTTCGATGGCGGTGATGGCGCGGCGGGTGCCGTCGTCGAAGAGCTCGAAGTTCTCGGCGGTGAGGCCGCGCACGGAGTTGCCGCTGCCGTCGACCACCGTCACCGGCACTTCGATGACGTTGACGGTGATCTTCTCCCCGACCTGCGCCGCGGCGGCGAAGGCCACGAGGAGGAGGGCGGCGGCAACGTGTAGTCTCATCTCATTTCAGCGCGATCTTCTGCGTCTGCGTCGCTCCCTTCGCGTGCACCGTCACGTCGACTGCGGGCAGCGACGCGTCGTCGATCTCCATCACCAGCGCCGTCGCTGCGCCGCTCGGGGCGGCGCCGAGGAACTTCACCTTCGGCGTCGGATCGACCGTCACCTCGCTCGCCTGCGCGTTCGTCACGAACACGGCGAGCTTCGTGCGCGGCGCGGCGGCGGGGATGAAGCGCTCGCCGCTCAGATTGAACGGATCGGCGGCCGTGGCGGCGTGCGAGACGCCGCGCACCAGCACCGCGCTCGGATGCTCGTCGACGAAGATGGCCGGCAGCACCGTCGTCTCGCCGGCGGCGGCCACGGTCATGTCGGAGCGGATGAAGCCGCGGCGGTCGGTGTCGGGCACGCGCACGAGCGACTTCACCGCGTACTTGCCCGGCGGCAGCGTCAGCGTGGCGTAGTACTTCAAGCCGCCGCTCCGGAGGCGCTGGCCGACTTTCGCGACGTCGAGGCCGATCGACTGGTACAGCCGGTCGCGCACCAGGCCGTCGCTGTCGAAGGCGTAGATGTAGAACTCGACGCCGAACTTCTCGCCGCGAACGTCCTTGAGCAGATCGTTGCCGTCGAGCTCCAGCACCACCGGCACCTGCGCGTTCGCCCCCGCGGTCGGGAACGCCGCGGCGAGGCCGGCCACGCGGATGTCGGTCTGGGCGATGTCGTTGAGGACGATCTCGGCGTTCGACAGCGTCCGCTCCTGCGGCGCCAGCGCGCCGCCTTCGTAGTAGCCGGCGCGGGCGAAGACGTTGGCGCGGCCGGGGACGTCGACGAGCTTGACCTTGAGATCGTGGAACGTGCCGGGCTTCGACGCCGGCGCCTGGAACGAGAGCACGTAGACGAACTCCTGCGCCTTGAGCATGCGGTCGAAGTTCGCGCTCATGTTGTTGACGTTCTGGAAGACCATGCCGCCGGTCGGATCGGCGAGGAGCGACAGGCCGGCGTTGGAGTTGATCTTTGCGCCGCTCATGTCGTTCTGCACGCGCACGCCCTGGATGTCGATGGCGTTGAGCACGACGTCGGAGCCGCGGAAGAACTGGGCCATGCGGCTGACGAAGGACTGGCTGGTGGAGCTGCCGAAGCGGGTGTCGGAATCCGAGGTTTCGAAGTTGCCGTGCAGGATCGCTTCGTTATCCCGCGCCGTGCTTTGCGAATCGCGCGCGTCGCGCCCGGTCACGACGGTCGGATCGAAGCCCTCGGAGAGAAACACGATCTGCTTGCGCCCCGGCACCGCGCGCAGCGTCTTCGCCAGCGCGCCGAGGTAGTCTACCTGCTTCTCCACGCGGGCGCGGACGTAGGCGACGTTCGCCTGCTGGACCTGCAATTTCATGTCCGCGGCCGCCTCGGCGGCGGCGGCTCTGTTCTCAGCCGCTTGCCGGGCGGGGTTGGAAGCATTTGCCGGCGGCTCGGGCCCTGTGCTGGTGTCGAGCATCGAAGCGATGTTCGTCTCGTTGGCAAGCTGCAGCGGGTCGGCGGAGCGGAAGCCGGACGGATTGCTGATCGCCGCGGCGACGATCTCGCGGTCCGTGGTGAACGCGGAGAGGAGGCGGAAGCCGTGCTCGACGTCGATCGTGCCGACGCCGACGAGGTCGCGCGGCTGCACGGCGGTCTTGACGAAGTTGCGCGCCGCTTCCTGCGCGCGCGCGAGCGACCGCGGCGCCGAGTAGGAGAGGTCAAACAGGAGCATGAAGTTGCGCCGCGCCGCCGGCGGGATGGGCGTGAGGGTGGTCTGCTTCACGGTCAGGTCGATGGCGTCGAACGCCGTGATGGCGCGCTCCTTCCCCTGATCGAAGAGCTTGAAGTTCGCCTTGGTCAGGCCGCGCATGGCGTTGCCGCTCCCGTCGACGACAGTGACCGGCACCTCCACGATGTTGACGTTGATGCTCTCCTTCATCTGCGCGAACGCGGCGGCGCTCACGAGCGCGGCGGCGAACGTCACGGCGGCGGTGCGGAATCGCATACGGCCTCCCTCTCTCGGATTCAGTGGAGCGGCGTGCTGGCGGTCAGCACCGCCGCACCGTTCTTGCGGACCGTGACGCCGAAGCGCGCCACGCTCTTGTCGTCGAGTTGCCAGACCAGCTTCGTCGCCGCGGCCCCTTCGACCTGCGCGAGGAGTGTCGCCGGCGGCGTCGTCTCCCAGATCAGGTCCTGGGGGTGCGCGTTGCAGACGAACACCGCTACCTTGCGCACGGCGCCGGGCGGCGGATGCGCTGCCGCGCTCGGGACGAACGGCTCGCCGTTGACCTGGAACGGGTACGCGCCGCGGTCGTGCTCCGCGCCGCGCACGAGCACCCAGGCCTGCGGGTCGTCGAGCACGAACGGCGGCAGGAGCACCGTCTCGCCGCTCTTCGGCACGACGACGTCGCTGCGGGCGAAGCCGCGCTCGCCGGTGGCCGGCAACTGCACGAGCGTCTTCACCGCGAACTTGCCGGGGGGAAGGCCGAGAGTGGCGATGTACTTCACGCCGGTCTTGCGCAGCTTGTCGCCGACCTTCGCCAGGTCGAGCGCCAGCCGCTCGTACACGCGGTAACGCACCGCGCCCTCGTCGTCGAACGCGTAGACGAAGAGCTCCGCGGTGACGTTGTTGTCCTTCGCGCCCTTCAGGAGATCGGAGCCGTCGATGTCGATGACGACCGGGACGTCGGCGAGCTCCTTCGTCGTCGGGAACGCCGCCGCGAGCGCGGCGACGCGGACGCCGCTCTGCGGGATGTCGCGCAGCACGACGTCGGCGGCGTTCACGGCGTCCTCGAACTGCGTCGTGCGCGTGCCCCCTTCGAAGTAGCCCTGGCGCGAGTAGACCGTCGCGCCGCGCGGGCCGCCGGCGAGCTCGACGCGGAGGTCGTGCAGCTTGCCGGGATCGGTTACGGGAGCCTGAAACCCGAGGACGTAGACGACTTCCTGTTGGTGCAGCATGCGGGCGAAATTGCCGGCGAGATCGTTCGAATTGCGGAAGACTTCCCCGCCCGTTGGCCGGGCCAGCAGCGCCAGCGCCTCGTCGTTGTTGTCGGGGGCGCCGTGCTCGACGTCGCTCTGGATGCGCAGCCCCTGGATGTCGATGGCGTGCAGGATCACGCCGGAGCCGCGGAACGCCTGCGTCATGGCCTGGAGCGAGGTGAGCGAGGCGGTGCTGCCGAAGTGACGGTCGAGGTCGACCGTGGGAAAGTTGGTTCGTCCCGGGTTCCACCAGGTGCCGCTGATGATGCTCTCGGCGTCTTCGTACTCTTCGTTTTTTTCCTTGGCGCTGCGGCCGACCATGATGTGCGAGTCGAAGCCGTCGGAGAGGAAGACGATCTGCGGCCGGCCGCGAAGGTTGCGCAGCGACGCCGCGAGCTGCGCCAGCCAGTCGATCTGCTGGTGCACCTTCTGGCGGGCCCGCTGGTCCTCCTCCATGCGCAGACGCTCGGCATCGCTGCGGATCCACTGGTAATACGCCGCCGTTTTCGCCGACTCGGTCAGCCCTTGGTCCCTGTCGATCTCCTGCTTGTCGAGCCCCGGGATCGCGGAGAGCTGCAGCGGATCGCTCGAGCGCAGCGCCCCCGGATGGTCGATGGCCTGCGCGACGGCGGTGCGGTCGGAGGTGAAGTTCACCAGCAGCCGGTAGCCGCGCTGGAGGTCGAGCGTGCCGACGCCGACGAGATCGCCCGGAAGGACCGTTTTCTGGACGAACGTCCGCGCCGCCGCCTGCGCGCGCCCCAGCGACGACGGCTGGGAGTTGATGAGATCGAAGAGCAGCAGGAACGCGCGGTGCGCCGCCGGGTTCTTGGCGTTGGCCTTGAGCGAGGCCGGCGAGCCGAAGTCGATGGTGTCGAACGCGGTGACGGCGACGGGGCGGCGGTTGTCGAAGAGGCGGAAGTTCTCCCGCGTCAGCCCACGCACGGGATTGCCGTCGCGCCCGACGACGCTGACCGGCACTTCAATGTATTGGACGGTAATCGTCTCCGAGGCTTGGGCGGCCAGCGGGAAGAGAAACGCAATCAGCAGCTTTCGCATCAGTTCACCACCACCACAGGCAAACTCGACTTGCGCACGTCGGGCGAGCCTTTCTTGTGCAGCTGCAAATCGAAGCGCGCCGGCCCGGCGGCGATGCCGCTCGGGTCGACGTGGAAGACGAGCTTCGTCACCCCCTCGCCTTTGATCCGGCGCACGAGCGACGGCTGCGCCGGGCGGGTCACGCCCGCCGCGTCGGTCACCGTGGCCTGCATCATCAGCTCCTCGGGGTCCGCGTTGTAGAGGAAGAGCGCGAACTCACCCGGCTCGCTCTTGCGCAAACGCGGCGCGGCGCTCGGCAGGAACGGCTCGCCGTCGAGGACGAACGGATACGCGGCAGCGTCGTGCTGCATCCCTTTGATGAGCGCCCACCGCCCCGCTTTGTCGCGAAACAGCGGCGCCATCACGGCCATGTCCCCTCCGGCGGGGACGACGAGATCCGTCCGGACGAAGCCGCGACGGTCGCCGTCCGGAAGCGACACGAGCGACTTCAGCGCGTATTTGCCAGGCGGCAGCGCCAGCGTCGTGAAGTACTTGATGCCCCCTTCTTTCACCTTCTCGCTGGCGCGCGCCGGATCGACGGTGATGCGCTGGTAGATGCGGTCGCGCACGATGCCGCCCTCGTCGAAAGCGTAGACGAAGATGTCGGCTGGCACCGGCTTGGTGGCGCCGCGCAGCAGACTCTCGCCGTCGATCTCGAGAAAGAGCGGCACGGCGGCGCGCTGCGCTCTGCCCGGCAGCGCCGTCGCCAGCGCCGCGATCGGGATGCCGTTTTGCGGGATGTCGTTGACGATGATCTCGGCGTTCGTCAGCGTCCGCTCCGCCGCCGTCGATGCGCTCCCCTCGGAGTAGGCGATGCGGCTGCTCACGTTCGCCCCCGGCGGCCCGTTCACGAGCTTGACGGAGAGGTTGTGCAGCTTCCCGGGTTGGGACGGCTGGGCGTGAAACCCGAGGACGTAGACGACTTCCTGCTGGTGCAGCATCCGGTCGAGGTTCTGCGAGAGCGAATTCGCGTTCTCGAAGACTTTGCCGCCGGTCGGATCGGCGAGGAGATGCAGCCCGTCGTTCCCCGTCACGCCCTTGGCCGCCGCCTCCTCGGCCAGCCGGACGCCGCCGATGTCGATGGCGTTCATGACCACGTCCGACTGCTTGAACATCTTGACCATGTCCTCGAGCACGTTCTGGCTGGCGGTGTTGCCGAAGCGCGCGTCGTTGTCGATGAGGTAGGCCTGCCCCGAGGTGGCCTTCTGCAGGTCGGCGAGCTCCGACGCCATCTTGGGGCTCCGGCCGCGCACGATCGACGGATCGAAGCCGCCCGAGAGGAGCACGACCTGCTTGCGGCCCGGCACGGACCCGAGGACGTTGGCGAGGAGGCCTAAGGCGTGGATCTGCTTCATGACCCGCCCGGCCACGAAGTCGCGGTTGTCGCGCGCCGTCATTTGCTTGATGGCCTGCATGTGCTCGTCGGCCGCGGCGGCGTTGCCGCCGGCCCCCATCGCGCCGCTGGCGGTGCTGCCGCTGACGTCGCTCAGCGAGTCGACGTCGGAGAGCTGCAGCGGATCGTTGCCCTGATACTTGCCCGGCTGCGCGATGGCCGCGGCGAGCACTTTGCGGTCGGTGGTGAAGGCGGTGTGGAGGAGGAAGCCCTTCTCGGGATCGACGCTGCCGACGGCGACGAGGTCGCGCGGCTGCACGCTCGTCTTGATGAAGCTCTCCGCGGCCTCGCGGGCGCGGGTGATGGCCTTGACGTCGGAGTACCCGAGGTCGAAGAGCAGGAGGAACGAGCGGCGCGCGTTCGGATTCAGCGGCGAGATCGCCGTCACCTCCTGGCGCATGGCGAAGTCGATGTTGTCGAACGACGTGATCGCCTGCGGCTTGCCGTCGTCGAAGAGCTGGAAGTTCGCCGCGGTGAGACCGCGGATCGGATTGCCCTGGCGGTCCGTGACCGTGACCGGCACTTCGATCACGCGGACTTCGACGGAAACCTGTGCGGCCAGCGGCAGCGCCGCGAGCGAGAGCAGCGCGGCGAGACGAAGGATCCTCAAATCGAGCCTCCCTGGATCTGGATGTTTAGTTGCTGACGAGCAGCGGAACGCTGGCCCGCCGAGCGTCCGACGAGCCCTTCTTGTGAACGACGATGTCGAGCTTGGCGTCGCCCGGACCGGCACCGGCGGCGTCGTACTGGAACACGAGCTTCGTGACGAAGTCGCCCTGCAGCTCGCGCACGAGCTTCGGCTCCGCCGCGCGCGTCCCCGCCGCCGTCGTCAGCGTCGCCTCCCAAGCCAGCTCGTCGGCCGTGGCGTTGTAGACGAAGAGCATGAAGTGCCGCGTCTGGCCGTTGCGGATCCGGGCCACGGCGCTCGGCATGAACGGCTCGCCGTCGAGGTGGAACGGATACGTGTCGCGATCGATGTGCTGCGCGCCCTTGACCATGAGCCACTGCCCGGGAAGATCGCCGAAGAGCGGCGGCAGCACGGCGATGTCGTCGGTCGAGGGGACGCTCACGTCGGTGCGCGAGAAGCCTTTCCTCTCCGACTCGGGGACGCGCACGAGCGACTTGATGGCGTACTTGCCGGCCGGCAGCGAGAGCGTGCCGTAGTACTTTACGCCGCCGTGCTTGAGCTGCTCGCCCGCCTTGACGGTGTCGATGGTGAGCCGCTGGTAGACGCGGTCGCGCACGATGCCCTCGTCGTCGAAGGCGTAGATGTAAAGGTCCGCGATAACGGTCTGCGCCTTCGCGCCGTGCACGAGATCGGCGCCGTTGATCTCGACGAGCACCGGCACCTCCCCTTTCGACTTGCCGGGCATCGGCGCCACGAGCGTGGCGATGCGCACGTCGGTCTCGGGGATGTCGTTCATGATCACTTCGGCGTTCGTCAGCGTCCGCTCCAGGGCGTTCTCGCCGCCGCTCTCGTAGTAGCCGGCGCGGTGGGAGACGTTCGATCCCGCCTGCACCCCTTTGACGCGCACCTTGAGGTCGTGGAACTTGCCCGAAGCGGTCGACGGAGCATGGAAGCCGAGGACGTAGACGACTTCCTGCTGGCGCATCAACTTGTCGAAGTCGCGGGAGAGATCGTTCGAGTTCTGGAAAAGCGTCCCGCCGGTGGAGCGGGAGATGAGGAAAAGGCCGTCGTTGGAGTTGATCTTCGACCCTTCCTGCAGGTCGTTCTGCACGCGCAGTCCCTGGATGTCGATGGCGTGGAGCACGACGTCGGAGCCGCGGAAGAAGCGGGCCATGCGGTCGAGGATGGTGAGCGTGGGGGTGCTGCCGAAGCGCGCGTCGAAGTCGACTTTCCAGAACTGGCCCGCAGTCGAGGCTTCGGTCTCCTCCGCCACCTCGTCGGTCGCCCGCGGATCGCGCCCCTGCACGAGCCGCGCGTCGAAGCCCTCGGACATGAAGATGACCTGCTTCTGCCCCGGGAGCGCGCGCAGCGTGCGCGCGAGCCCGCCGAGCATGATCAGCTCCTTCTCCACGCGCGTGCGGTTGTAGCTGTCGTTGAGGCGCTTCTCCAGGCGGGCGATGTCTTTGACGTTCTCGAGCGCGTCGGCGTCGCGGTCGGAGTTGCGCGTGACGGTGTTGAGCTGCGGCGCCGTGGTGGAGAAGACGTCGAGACCGCCGAGCTGCAGCGGATCGCCGGAGACGAAGCTCTTCGGATTGCTGACGGCCTGCACGAGGGCGGTGCGGTCGGTGGTGAAGGAGGTGAGGAGACGAAAGCCGTGGTCGATGTCGATGGTGCCGACGGCAGCGAGGTCGCGCCGGGTCATGCTCTTGGCGATGAAGGAGCGCGCCGCCTCCTGCGCCTTGGCCCGGCCGTTCGGCGAGGAGTAGCTCATGTCGATGAGAAGGAGGAAGCTGCGCCGCGCCGCCGGGTTGAGCGGCGAAGTCGCTTTCATGTCGCTGGAGGTGAAGTCGACGGTGTCGAAAGTGGCGATCTCACGCGCCTTCCCCTGATCGAAGATCTCGAAGTTCGCCTTGGTCAGGCCGCGAACGGGATTGCCGTCGCGGTCGACGACGGTCACCGGCACCTCGACGAGGTGGACGTTGACGCTCTCGCTGAATTTCTGCGGTTCCGCAGCGATCGCCGCCGCACACACCGAGGCGAGAACAAGGGCGATGCGGCTGAAGGGGCGCATCCGGGTAGATTTCTCCTGTGGGCAGAAGAATGCGCCAGAAGATCAGGCGATTCCGTGAATTCTCTGTTTCAGTGCTGAGTGCTGGGTGGCGTCCTCAGCACTCAGGACTTCAACATCCCGTGCCGCAGGATCCGCGCGATCTCCGCCACCGCCTCGTCCGTCCCCTTCCCGAAGTGGTCCTTCACGCCGAAGAGGATCTCGATGGAGTAGTAGTTGTAGAAGATGCGCGTGGCCAGCATGACCGCGGCCACGGGCGAGAGGCCGTCCTGCAGCTTCGTGCGCAGGCGCTCTTCCATCCCCTGCTTCTTGATGAAGGCGTCGAAGCGCTTGGCCATCTCCGCGTAGAACTTGCGAATGTGGCTGCCGTCGAACTCCACGACGTCGACGTAGATCAAAGCCACGTAGTCGCGGTAGTCCTTCACCGTCTCCCGCGCGGCGCGGCCGATCTCCTCGAGGTTCTCCGGGAACGTGCCGCTGGCGAGGGCGCGGAGGAACGGGAAGTCGGGCTGGGACATGGCGTCGAAGTAGCGGTCGAGCAGCGCGCGGAAGATCGACTCCTTGTCTTCGAAGTGGTGGTAGACGTTCCCCTTCGACAGCCGCGCCTCCTCGGCGATGTCGCGCACGCTCGTGGCGCCGTAGCCGCGGTGGGCAAAGAGCTTCAGCGCCGTGTCGAGGATGAGCGCGCGGGAGCGCTCGGAGCGGTCGTTCTGGTTCATGGCAGTCGCTCGCGCAGCTTCCCCTTCTCGACTTTTCCGTACGGCGTGCGCGGCAGCGCGTCGACGAACACGAATTGTCTCGGAAGCTTGAACTTTGCGATTCTGACGGAAAGATACGACGACAGCTCCTCCTCCGTCGCCTCGGCGACGACAAAGGCGACGCCGGCCTCGCCCCAGCGCTCGTCCGGCACGGCCACGACGGCGGCGTCGGCGACGCGCGGGTGCGCGACCAACTCGGCCTCGATCTCCGCCGGATAGACGTTCACGCCGCCGCTGATGAACATGTCCTTGGCGCGCCCGGCAATATAGAAGAAGCCGTCGTCGTCGCGGCGCGCCAGGTCGCCGGTGCGTAGGAAGCCGTCGTCGCGGAAGGCTTCGCGCGTCGCGGCCTCGTTGTTCCAGTAGCCGTTGGCCACGTGCGGTCCGCGGATCCACATCTCGCCGACCTCGCCGTTCTTCACGTCGCGGCCGTCAGCGTCGACGATGCGCACCTCGGTGAAGAGCAGCGGCTTGCCGATCGAGCCGCGCTTCGCCACCGACTCCTCGACGGTCATGGTGAAGCAGTTGACGCCCACCTCGGTCATGCCGTAGCCCTGCTTCATCGGCACGCCGCGCGCCGCGTACGCCTCGGCGACGTAGGCCGGCAGCGGCGCGCCGCCGCTGATGAACCAGCGGACGTGGTCGAGTCTCGCGGCCGCGAACTCCGGCGCGTCCAGGAGCATCTTCCAGATCGTCGGGACGCCGAGGACCACGGTGCACCGCTCGCGCTCGATCGTCTGCCAGACCTGCGCGGCGTCGAACGACTTGTGCAGCACCATCGTCCCGCCGGCGGTGAAGATCGGGATCGTGAACGCGGCGATGCCGCCGGCGTGGTAGAGCGGCGTGAAGATCGGGCTGACGTCGTCGGCGCGGAGGTCCCAGTTGATCGCGGTGTTGTAGCCGTTCCAGTAAAGCTGCCGGCGCGGGATCATCACGCCTTTCGGCTTGCCGGTGGTGCCGCTCGTATAGAGCAGACAATAGATGTCCGAGGGCGCACGCTGTGCGCCCCTA
>DATELQ010000146.1:0-24992 GCA_035276475.1 Thermoanaerobaculia bacterium
GGCCGTCTGCGCGCCGGCCATCGCCTTCCCGGCACGCGCGCGCTGGCGGCGCTGCTGCGCGTGCAGCGGCTGACGGTCGTGGCGGCCTTCGACGAGCTCGTGGCCGAGGGGTGGATCGTCACGCAGCCGGCGCGGGGGGCCATCGTGTCGCCCGACATCCCGGAGCCGTCGCCCGCCCGCGGAACAGCACGAGGCATTCCGCGCCGGGCGCTCTTCGATCTGGCCGCCGCGCCGCCCGGCGAGATGCCGTACGACGTGCCGCGCGGCGGGCTGCTCTTCGCGCCGAACCGTCCGGACGTCCGCCTCGTGCCGACGGAGATGATCGCCCGCGCCTACCGTCGCGCGCTCCGCAGCGGCGGCGACGTCCTTCTCGGTTATGGCCGCCCGCAGGGCCACGAGCGGCTGCGCGCGGCGATCGCGGCGATGCTCGCTTCGACGCGCGGCATGGCCGTGACGGCGGACGACGTCTGCGTCACGCGCGGCAGCCAGATGGCCGTGGCCCTGCTGGCCCGCGCGCTCATCCGCCCGGGCGACGTCGTCGGCGTGGAGGAGCTGACGTACACGCAGGCCGTGGAGACGTTCCGCCTCGCCGGCGCGCGCATCGTGCCGCTCGCGCTCGACGGCGAGGGCGTGCGCATCGACGCGCTGGAGCAGGTGCTGGCGTCCGCGCCGATGCGAGCCGTCTACCTCACGCCGCATCACCAATGCCCGACGACAGTGACGCTGTCGACGGCGCGCCGGATACGCCTCCTGGAGCTGGCCCGGAAGCATCGCTTCGCGGTCATCGAGGAGGACTACGACCACGAGTTCCACTACGACGCCGCGCCGGTGCTGCCGCTGGCCAGCGCGGACCGCTGGGGCGTGGTCGTCTACGTCGGCACGTTCTCGAAAGTGCTGGCGCCCGGGCTGCGCATCGGCTATCTCGTGGCGCCGCCGCCGCTGCTCGAGGCCGTGGCCGCGCACCGGCTCTACCTCGACGTGCAGGGCGACCGTGTGATGGAGTCCGCGCTGGCCGACCTCATGGAGCGCGGCGAGGTGCAGCGGCACATCCGCCGCATGCGCCGCGAGTACGCGCGGCGCCGCGACGTGCTCACGGCCGCGCTGCGCCGCCAGCTCCCGCGCGAGCTGACGTTCGAGGTGCCGTCGGGCGGCATCGGCATCTGGACGCGCGCGGCGGAGGGGATCGACATCGACGCCTGGTCGCGCAAGGCGCGGGAGCACGGCGCCGTGTTCGTAACCGCGCGCGCGTTCAGCGTCAGGAGCGGCGCATTGCCGTTCGCCCGCCTCGGCTTCGCGGCGCTCAATCAGGAGGAACTGGTCGAGGGGGTTCGGCGGCTGGCGCGGGCGCGCCGCGCGCTCGACGCCAAGAGCGCCCTTCCATCCTGATGTTGTAATCTCATTCCATTACCCTGACTCCTGGTACGCGCCTCGGACCGTATGAAATCACCGGCCGGATTGGTGCCGGCGGCATGGGCGAAGTCTTTCGTGCCCGCGATCCGCGCATCGGCCGCGACGTCGCCATCAAGGTGCTGCCGAAGGAGCTGGCCGGCGACGCCGAGCGGCTCCGCCGCTTCGAACAGGAAGCGCGTACGGCCGGCACGCTCAATCATCCGAATCTCATCACGATCTACGACATCGGCGACGAGAGGGGCGCGCCGTTCATCGTCATGGAGTTGCTCGACGGCGAGACGCTACGCGAGCGTCTTCCGGCAACCGGGCGCGAGCTCGAGAACGTATTGCTGCGGCTCGCCGAGGTCTGCGACGGCGTGGCGGCGGCGCACGCAGCGGGTGTCATCCACCGCGATCTGAAGCCGGAAAACATCATCGTCACGAGATCCGGCTACGCGAAGGTGCTCGACTTCGGCCTGGCCAAGCTGGCCGCCGCGGAGAACGTCGCGCCGGCCGGCGCCACGGCCATGATGATGACGGAGCCGGGGATGATCGTCGGCACGATCGACTACATGTCGCCCGAGCAGGCCACGGGACGGCGGCTCGACGCTCGCTCGGACATTTTTGCGCTCGGCTCCATTCTGTTCGAGGCGCTGACCGGCGAAGTGCCGTTCACCGGAGAAACGATCGTCGACACGCTGCATCGCATCGTCCGCGATGAGCCTCCGCCGCTCTCGGCGTACCGCAATGACGTTCCGGCGGAGCTGCAGCGCATCGTCGGCAAGTGCCTGGCGAAAGACCCGAACGACCGGTATCAATCGGCGAAGCAACTGGCGACCGACCTCCGGGCCGTGGCTCGAGGCTCGGCCTCAATCGAGGCGTCTCGCCCACGGCGCCGGTGGCTCCTGATCGCCGCGGCGATCGCGCTCGTGGTGGGCCTGGCGGCGTGGATCGTGGCGACGCGGACGCGCGGCGGCGGCGCGCCGCTCCGCATTGAGCAGATCACGTCGAGCGGCAATGTCATCGGCGCGGCGGTGTCGCCCGATGGGAAGTACGTGGCCACGATCGTCTCCGAAGGGGGCATGCAGTCGCTGTGGCTGCGGCAAAGCGGGACGACGCAGAGCATTGCGCTCGTGCCGCCCGCGCTCGTCTCCTTCTGGGGCGTGTCGTTCGCGCCGGACGGGACGACGATCGACTACGTCGTGAAAAATGCAAAGGGGGATTGGTCGGGGACCGTCAATCGCATCCACACGCTCGGTGGCCCGTCGCGCGTGATCCTGACCGGCGCCGACAGCGGCATCGCCTTCTCGCGCGACGGAAAACGGATGGCCTGGCTCCGCGCCGGCTATCCGCACGCCGGCGAGAGCGCGCTCATGATCGCGAACGCCGACGGCAGCGGCGCGCGTGCGCTGGCCGTTCGCAAGGCGCCGGAGATTTTCGCGCCGATTTTCTGGGCCATGCCGGCGTGGTCGCCCGACGGCAGCGCGATCGCCACGCCGATCAGCAACGGCAACAGCAGCCGGCTCACGCTCTTCGATTCGCGCAGCGGCGCGGCTACGCCGGTCGGTCCGGCGTGGGCGTTCGCCGGGCCGCCGGCATGGCTCCCAGACGGGCGAAGTCTCCTGCTCGTTGCCGGCGAAGGCCTCCCCCTCGATGCGCAAATCTGGGAGATCGAAGTCCCGGCCGGAACGGCGCGCCGCATCACGCACGATTTGAGCAGCTACCGAACGATCAACGTCACCTCGGACGGACGCGCCGCGGTCGCGGTGGCGGTGGCGATCGACGTCTGGTGCAATGTCTGGCTCCACATCCCGGGGCGAGCCCCGGTAAAGATCGCCGCGGAGCGCCGTGACGGATTTTTTGGCGTGACGGCCGGCGTCGATCGGATCGTCTACACCGCGTCGAACGACCGGAACGTGGAGCTCTGGACGGTCATGCGCGACGGCAGCGGGCGACAGCCGCTCGTCACGGGCGCGGGCAACCGAGTCTTTCCGAGACTGACGCGCGACGGCCGGCGCGTCATCTACCTGGACGACGGGCCCCGCGGCGTGTCGATCGCCCGCGTCGATATCGACGGGACAAATCCCGTTCGCCTGGCTCCCGCATCGGCGGACAGTACGCCCACCGTGTCGCCGGACGGGCGGAGCGTCTACTTCAACGCCGATCTCGGCACCGGCCCGACGCTCTATCGCGTCGGCATCGACGGCGGGAACCCGGTAGCCGTGGCGCGATTCACCGTGGCCCGCCCCGCGATCTCGCCCGACGGGCGCAGCATCGCCGGGGTCGTGCGCACGACGCCCAATGAACAACCGACGATCGCCATCGTCGATGCGAATAGCGGGATGCTGGTGCGCCGCCTGGCATCGGCGCTGCGCATGACTACGTTTCCGGAGGTTCACTGGTCGAGCGACGGCCGCGACGTGCTTTTCTACCGTCTCTCCGAGATCGTGCGCGTGCCGGCGGCTGGCGGCGCAGTCGAAACGGTGGTGAGCTTCGATCAGACCAACGTCTTCCGCTTCGACACCGCACCGGACGGCGCGCTCGTCATCGCCCGCGGCACGCTCCGGCGCGATGCCGTGCAGCTCGCCGGCTTTGATTAGCGCGACTCCATGCCTTGCGCGCACGTGCTACGAGGGGGCGTAGCACCGTTACGCATCGTGCGTACACGTGCTACGAGGGTGTGTAGCACCGTTACACATCGTGCGTGCACGTGCTACGAGGGTGTGTAGCACCGTTACACATCGTGCGTACACGTGCTACGAGGGTGTGTAGCACTGTCCCGCACCGTGCGTATACGTGCACCGAGGGTGCGTAGCACCGTCACGCATCGTGCGTGAACGTGCTACGAGGGTGCGTAGCACCGTTACACATCGTGCGTGCACGTGCAACGGAACCTCCCGGCGGGCTCATTCGTACCATTGATACGAAGTCGAAGGTCGCGAGACTTCCGGCTTCGGCGGCTGTCGGCGGTGCGGACGTGCTGGATAGCACATCAGATCCGTACTGTTGCGGGAGTTGAGCTTGCTCCTCCTGCCGCGGGCACTCGGGGTGTGTTTGAACACCTCGGGAAAACATCAACCGGAGGTACCGGCGCGTGGCCGGGACTTCCAGCCGGTGGCCGCCTCGCACTTGTCGACGAGTCGTGACGTCCCCTCCGGCCTGACCGCTCGCATAAGGAGAGCAATGTCATGAGTAACACCGTACCGGAACCCATCAAACTCACCCCCGAAGTGGTCATCGAGCAGTTGCGCACCATGAGCTCGCAGATCGAAGAGGTCACGCCGTTGACGAAGGAACAGCGCAGGCTGGTCAAAAATCGTATCCGGCAACACGACAAGACCGTGGTCGAGGCATCGATCAACGTTCTCGGCGCGAACGACGTGTCGCAGGCGGTCGGCCAGCCGCTCGACGACGTCCGCGAGTTGCAGGCCGACGCGCTCCGCTGGGAGGCCGCGGCCGACGAGGCGCGCACGTTCCTGAAAGGCATCGAGGGGGCAAACCTCGTTCGCCGCCAGCGCATCACGTTCATCGCCACGCAGGCGTACTCGATCGGCGCGCAGCTCGCCAAGGACCCGGCCAAGGCGGTCCTCGTGCCGCAGGTCGAGGAAGTCAAACGGCTGAAAGTCGCCACGCGCCGCAAGAAGACGGCGAAAGGGCCTCAAAAGCCGGGGACGCCGCACGACCCGTCCACCGCACCGAAACCGTAGTGGCAGAGGGAAGTTGTGAGCCCGGGCGCGCAGAGGGCGCGCCCGGGCTCCTTCGCGGCGCTTCACACGAATCAACAAGATGGCGCCGCGAACTCCAGCCGGAAGACCGCGCCGCGGGGGGAACTGACCACGCGCGCGTTGCCGCCGCTTGCGCAGCCGCGAGATCTGCGCCTCCAGCGCGTTTGACTGGATGTCGTCGTCGAATCCGTAGACCTGCGACTCGAGCTGCTCGCGCATGACCACGCGCCCGGCGCGGCGCACGAGGACGTCGAGAATGGCCAACTCGCGCCGCGGCAGCACCAGCGGCGTTCCGGCCACGCTCGCCTCGCGCGCCGCGGCGTCGTACACGAGCCGCCCCACCACGATCCGCGGCGCCTGCGAGGCGGACGCGGAACCGCGGCGGAAGAGGACGCGCAGCCGCGCCAGAAGCTCCTCGAATGCGAACGGCTTGACGAGGTAGTCCTCGGCGCCCGCATCGAGGCCGGCCACGCGCTCGGGAACGTCGTCGAGCGCGGTCAGGATGATGACGGGCGGCGGTGCCGGCCGCGTGCGCAGCACCGGCAAGAGCGACAGGCCGTCGCCGTCGGGCAGGCGCCGGTCGAGGAGCACGGCACGGTATGGCGTGGTCATGACTGCCTCGATCGCCTCTCCCAAGGTGGCGAGATGGTCGACGACGAAGCCTTCGCCGGTCAGGCGCGCCGCCGTGGCGGCGGCCAGCTCCGGCTCATCCTCGATCAGCAGGATCCTCATGCAGCGACAGCCTGGCCGACGACCATTACGCGAAGCTTACGCACATCGCCGCATGCCGGTCATGTTCGCGTAACGGCCCGCCCCGAGACTTCCTCCCGCAATCCCAAGGAGGAAGCGATGAAGAAAATGATTTGGATGTTGATGGCTGCGGTCTCGTTGACGGCAACGGCCGCGCACGCGCAGACGCGGCCGGGCTTCGAAGCCGGCGTCGAGGTCGTCGATTACGGGTACCGCGAGCACTTCGAAGGAGAGGAGCTGGCGCGCGACAATGGCCGCTTCTACGGGTTCAGCGCCGGCTACACGAAGGGATTCGGCAACAAGAACTTTTTTCGCGGACGCCTGAGTCTCGACTTCGGCTCGGCCGACTACCGCTCCGGCGACGATCGTTTGAACGGCGTCAGCCAGACCTTCGGCCGCCTCGAGCTGCACCTCGGCCGCGACTTCGCGGTGAGCGACCGGATGACGATCTCGCCGTTCATCGGCATCGCCAGCCGCGTCCTGCTCGACGACAGCGGCGGCGAGGAGACCGCCGGCGGCGCCGCAGGCTACGATCGCGTGGTCGCCTACCGGTACGTTCCGGTGGGCGCGGCCACCACTGTCCCTCTCCACGGCCCGGCAACGCTCACGCTCTCCGCGCAATACCACCACCTCATCGGCGGCCACGTCGAGTCCAAACTCTCCGCGATCGATCCCGCCCTTCCGGACGTGAGCGTGCGCCTCCGGAACGGCTCGGGCTACGAGGTCTCGGCGATGGTGAACATTCCGATCGGAGGCAAGACGCTGAGCGTCGGCCCGTTCGTCAGCGGATGGCACATCGGCGAGTCGGGTTCGGTCCTGATCAAGGATCCGGAAGGATCGGGCGAAATGCTGGAGCTCTTCGAGCCGCCGAACCGCACCACGACCGCCGGAGCACGGCTGACATTCTCGTTCTGATTTCGGCGCGGCCACCTTCGGGTGGCCCGCCAAGCCCTGCCGCGGTGCAACGAAACGGGAGGCTCCATCACTACGCTCGTGAGGGAGGTCCTCGATGCCCAGAATTCTGCTCGCGCTGTTTCTCTTCACGTTCACCGTTTCCGCCGCCGCCGGCGATCTGCTCTTTCGCAACGCGCGCGTTTTCAACGGCACGCGCGTCCTCGAACAGCACGACGTTCTCGTGCACGACGGGAAGATCGCCCGCATCGGCGACGGAATCGCCGCGCCGCCGGGCACCGAGGTCGTCGACGCCGCGGGCAAGACCCTCCTGCCGGGACTCATCGATGCGCACAGCCATGCCTTGGGCGGGCTCGAGCAGGCCCTGATCTTCGGCGTGACCACAGAGCTCGATCAATTCACCCCCACCGCTTTCGCCGCAGCCATGCGCGCCGAACAGAAGGCCGGCAATGTGCCGGCGCGGGCCGATCTTTTCTCCGCCGGCACGCTGGTCACCGCGCCGCGCGGACACGGAACGGAGTACGGAGTTCCGATTCCGACCATCACTTCACCGGCGGAGGCGCAGAGCTTCGTCGACGCCCGCGTCGCCGAGGGCTCGGACTGGATCAAGATCGTCTACGACGATTTCAAGCCTTACGGCGTGCAGATCCCGACGATCGACAAGGAGACGATGCGTGCCGTGATCGCCTCTGCGCACAAGCGGGGCAAGCTGGCCGTGGTGCACATCGGCGCACTGGCCGGCGCGCGCGACGCCATCGACGCGGGCGCGGACGGCCTCGTGCATCTCTTCGTCGACCGCGATCCCGATCCGGAGCTCGGCGCGTTCCTCGCCCAACACAAAGCCTTCGTCATTCCGACACTGGTCGTGCTCAAGAGCGTCACCGGCACGAGCGGCGGCGCGCCGCTCGTCGACGATGCCCGTCTCGATCCCTATCTCGATCGTCAGGCGCGCGCCACCTTGAAGACGGCCTTTCCGCGGCGCCCCGGCGCGCCGGCGGTCAGTTACTCGGCCGCGGAGAAGACGGTGCGCCAGCTTCTCGGCGCGCATGTGCCGGTCCTGGCCGGCAGCGACGCTCCCAATCCGGGGACTGCGCACGGCGCGGCGCTGCACCGCGAGCTCGAGCTCCTCGTCGCCGCCGGCCTCACGCCGCCACAGGCCCTGGCCGCGGCGACGAGCGTTCCGGCCAAGGCGTTTCGCATCGATGACCGCGGCCGGATCGCCAAAGATCTTCGCGCCGACCTCGTGCTCGTGAACGGCGATCCGACGAAGAACATCACCGCTACGCGAGACATCGCCGGGGTGTGGAAGGGTGGCGTGCGCGTCGACCGCGCCAAGTACGCGAAGAGCGTCGCGGACGCGAGAGCGGCGGCCGCCAAGGCGCCGCCGGGTATCGACGCCAAGGTTCTGAGCGACTTCGAGAACGGAACCGCGGGAGCCGCGTTCGGCTCGACTTGGACTATGTCGGCCGACGTCATGGTCGGCGGCAAGTCGAGCGGAACGGTGAGCGTCGTCGACGGCGGCGCGGCCGGCACCGCAAAGTCGCTGCGCGTCTCCGGCACGATCGACGCGGCTCCTCCCTACGGCTGGTTCGGCGCGAGGTGGGCGCCCGGCGCGGCGCCGGCGCAGCCCGCCAATCTCTCCTCAAAGAAGGAGCTGCACTTCTACGCCAAAGGCGACGGCAAGCCGCTGCGGGTGATGGTCTTCGCGCAGAGCCTAGGCATGATGCCAATGATCCAGACCGTCACTCCCGCCGCGGAGTGGGGCGAATTCACCATCCCCTGGACGAAGTTCGGCGTCGACGGCTCCGACGTCACCGGCATCCTCTTCGCCGGCGGCCCTCATCCGGGGCCATTCGCGTTTCAAGTCGACGAGATCGGGCTGCGGTGAGGGATCGATGGCCTCCGCCCGGCGCGTGCCCCGATGAGTGAGATCAATGCGATCAAGGCGATCGCCATCCCGAGACCGAACAAGGAAATCGATGACGTTGCTGGAATCGGAGGCGGCTGTGGGAGAGTAAACAGATCGCCGATAAAACTCAGCCCAGCGATGAGATAAACCTGTGTGCCGTCGGAAAAAGGTGCAAGCGAGGCTGGACCAATCCCCGATCCAGGCGGAGCTTGGTACGCCGTACTGAAGTACTCCGATAGATCGAATTGCGCGAACGGATCGAGACGGTACAAAACGCCAGCGGACGGAAACGTCGCTCGGAATGCAATGCCCGTAACGGTAACGAATCCAGCACCGTAGGTCATATCAAACGGAAGCAATCCCGGAATCGTGGGGTAGAGCGTTTCCTGATACTGTCCGCCGCCGGACGGCGTCATTACGGAAAGGTAAGACGGCCCGGGGGGAGTTGAAGGAAGAGTAAAAATAGCCGTGCCGTCGGTTGCCATGAATACCGGATAACTCAAACCAGGCGGCGGCCTGAAGGTCTGGGCCGGGCTGCTCCCCGTAAGAAGGTCTACAGCTGTCGGGTAAATTCGAAGTTCCTCGAGGAACACTTCGATGATGGCGACACCGCCCGACATGAGTTTGGCGTGCGCGGCGACACCAAATGGAAGGAATCGCACGAAGGCCGGAACAGATGGATTCGTAACGTCGTACACGGCCGTCTTGCTCATATCTGATACGACGACGAACACTTTGGCACCATCGCGCAATGCAACGATGCGATGTGGATTGAGTCCTGGCGGAAAGACCTGCGATTGCTTCACACCATTCCGGTCGACAATTCCGAATCCCCCAACCGACAGTGCGAGATAGGTGTTACCTCGATCGTCGACGTCGAAGTCGCTCAGTACTTCGTGAGATCCGGCTGGAGGGGCGATCCACCCGGACCCAGCGGCTTGTGGATCGACAATGAAGCGGTCGGGGAGCAGATATTTCTCGCCATTTGGACCGGTTGCGAAGGAGCCAGCGGCTACGAGATCTGCGAAATGTCTCAATCGGTACGCGCCCAATCGCTTGCCGCCCAAATTCATGAGAATCAAATCCCAATCCGGCACAATCCGGATTGTCCCGGCATTCAGGCGGTAATCATTGGGAGGTTCTGGTGTCTGTGCCGAGTCCAAGTAACGTCCAACATACCCCGCCAGCGGAGGTGCGAACGGACTGGCCGGTGGGGGAGTGGATTGCGCAGCGGCGACCGAAGCGAGCAGGAATGAGAACACCGTGACGGTGCGCATGTTTTTATTTTAGTACGGTATGGCTGCTATCCCTCCAAAATCTCCACCGCCCACCCGCGCAGCGTCTCCTCCACCGCATCGAGCTGCTTCGTGAAGAAATGATCGGCGCCGGTGACGACGACCGACTCGGCATTGCGCACGCTGGGGATGAGCTTCTCGAGCTTGCCGACGGGCGCCCTCGCCGACGCCCGCCGCGAGTTTGCGCTGCTGGCGAGCGCGAACGCCGCGTCACCGATCCCCGCGAAGCTGATCGCCAGTTGCGACCGGCTACTCCGGCGGCGAAGCTAGCCGCTCAAGCAGCGGCCGTGTGGTCCGCCGTGATGCGGCCGTCGCGGATCTCCACCATGCGGCTGGCGCGCTTCGCCAGCGCCGGGTCGTGCGTGATGACCACCAGCGTCCGTCCCGCCTTCCAGAGGTCTTCGAACAGCGACATGATGTCGGTGCCGGCGCTGGAGTCGAGGTTGCCGGTCGGCTCGTCGGCGAGGACGATGTCGGGATCCATGGCCAGGGCGCGGGCGATGGCGACGCGCTGCATCTGTCCGCCGGAGAGCTCGGTCGGCTTGTGATCGAGCCGTTCGCCTAAGCCGACGCGCGTGAGGAGCTCGGCGGCGCGCTCGCGGCGCTCACCGGAAGCAATGCCGCCGAACAGCATCGGCAGCTCCACATTCTCCTGCGCCGTGATGTGCGGAAGAAGATTGAAATTCTGGAAGACGAAGCCGACGCGGCGGTTGCGGATGTCGGCGAGCTGGTCGCGCGTCACGCCGGCCACGTTCTCGCCGGCCAGCTCGTACTTGCCTGACGTCGGGGTGTCGAGGCAGCCGACGAGATTCATCAGCGTCGACTTTCCCGATCCTGACGGCCCCACGATCGCCACCATCTCCCCTTTGCCGATGTGGAGATCGATGCCCTTCAGCGCCTCTACCGTCACCTTGCCGGTGTCGTAAACCTTCCGAATGTTCTCCATGGAAATGATGGTCATAGACAGGGTTTCCTATTCGTACCGCAGCGTGGCCGCCGGATCGATCGACGCGGCCCGCCGCGCCGGGAAGTAGCCGGCCAGGAGGCCGATCAAACCGAGAATCAGCGACGTGGCCACGCCGATCTGCGGCGACAGCGTCGGGCGCCCGAGGAATGCCAGCACTTTGTTGTGCTCGACGGGGATGAGGCCGGCCAGCGAGACGAGCATCGTGGCGATGATGATTCCGAGCGCGCCGCCGATGAGCGTGTACAGCACCCCCTCGAGCACGAACGGCATGATGATCCAGCGGCGCTTGGCGCCGAGAGCCATCTTCACGCCAATCTCGCGCGTGCGCTCCTTGACCACGGCGTACATGATGTTGGCCACGCCGACGCCGCCGATGATCAGCGTCAGCGCGCCGACGATGCCGAGGAACAGCTCGATGCCGAGGGTGATCTTCCGCCCCACCTCGGCCGACTTCACCATGTCCCACGCGCCGAGGGCGCGGTCGTCGGTCGGGTCGTAGCCGAACTTCGGCCCCATGATCCGGTTCAGTTTTTTGAGCTCGCCGGCCATCTCCTCCGGCCTCTCCGTCTCGATGACGAGGTTGTTCAGCTTCTCGCGGCCGAACTGGGCGCGGAACGTAGAGATCGGAATCGTGCCGTGATTCGAGTCCGGTCCGCCGTACATCCCCATCTGCGTCTTGTGCTGCATTACCCCGATGACGGTGTACGGAGAGTTGTTGACGAGCAGGGTCTTCCCGACCGGGTTCTCGTCCCCGAAGAGATCCTTGGCCAGCTCGTCGCCGAGGAAGATGACGCGGCGCCGCTGGATGTCGTCCTCCGGCGTGAGGAATCTCCCCCCGGCCTGCGCGTAGTGCTTGCGGGCCTCGCCGTACTGCCAGCTCACGCCGATGACGCGGCCCGCGCGCGTCTTGTTGCCGTTGGTCATGTTCGTGCGCCACGACACGACCTCGCCGACGACCGCGCGCAGCTCCGGCATGCGCTCGCGGATGAACGAGAGGTCGTCGATGCGCGGCCGGATACGCCGCCCGGGCGGGATGCCCTTCCACGGCTTCGTCGTCTCCCCCGGCCACATCACGGCGAGGTTCTCGCCGGTCGAGCGGCGGTTCTTGTCGAGCTGACGCTTCAGTCCTTCGCCGAAGGCCAGGAGCAGCAGGATCGCCACCGTGCCCCAGGCGATGGCCGCGATCGTCAGGTAGGCGCGCTTCTTCTGCAGCCGCGACGACGTGGCGAAGAGGTTGAAGATGACTTTGAGATCGTTCTTCATAGTTTCATGGCCACGACAGGGTCGAGGCGCGCTGCGTCGCGCGCGGGAAAGTAGCCGGCGATGAGGCCGACCAGGCCGAGGGCCGCCGCCGTCAGCAAGGCCACGAGCGGCGAGACCTCGGGGCGCCCGACGTACTCGACGAGCGACGCCGGAAAGACCGCGCAGACGCCGAGCGAGATGGCGAAGCCGATGGCGCCGCCGATGAGCGTGACGAGCATGGTCTCGATGAGGAACTGCGACAGGATCCAGCGCTGCCTCGCGCCGAGGGCCATCTTGATGCCGATCTCGCGCGTCCGCTCCTCGACGACGACGTTCATGATGTTCGACACGCCGATGCCGCCTACGACGAGCGTCAGCACGCCGACGATGCCGAGGAATCCGTTGAAGGCGAGCATGAACGTGTCGAAGAACACGAACTGCTCCGTCGTGTCCCACATCTGCAGCGCTTCTTTGTCCTTCGGATCGAAGCGCAGTGTGTGCGACAGGGCCGCGCGCAACGCCTGCGTCACCTGCTTCGTCTCGCCGGCCGTGACAGCTTGATAGACGAAGTTGCCGACGTACTTGTCTCCGGTCAGGGACCGGTACGTCGAGGAGGGGATGAACATTTTCTGGTTGTCGGGACCGCTGTAGTTCGAATCCTGCGATTTTTTCCCCAGCACTCCGATGACGAGGAACGGCGACTGGTTAACGAGCAGGGTCTTGCCGACCGCAGGCGCGCCGCCGAAAAGATCCTGGGCGAGCTTGTCGCCGAGGAACGCCACGCGGCGGATCTCGGCGACGTCGATCGGGTCGATGCCACGGCCCCCCGCCTCGGCGATGAGGTTGCGCATCGATCCGAACTCCGCGTTGATGCCGGAGATGTCGGCCGGGATGGTCTTGGTCCCGTACTCGACTTTGAAGTTGCCCGAGTACTCGGCGGAGATGGCCTTGAGCCTCGGCACTTGCGTGCGCACGCCCTCGATGTCTTCCTCGCGCAGGCGGATGCGGCGTCCCTTACCGAGGCCTTCGTACGGAATCGACGTCAGCCCCGGCCAGGCGATCACGATGCGGTCGCCGAGCCCCGCCGTGCTCTTGACGAGCTGCTTGTGCAGCCCCGTGCCGAACGCCAGCATCAGACTGATCGCCACCGTCCCCCACACGATCCCGAAGACGGTGAGGAAGGTGCGCAGTTTTTCGCTGCGGATGTCGCGGATGAGCTGGCGCAGGACGTCTTTGAGGTTGATCTTCATGATCCGGCCGCTACGAGATCTCCTTCGGCGGACGCTCCACGATTTTGTCGCCCTTCTTCAAGCCGGAGAGGACTTCGACGTTCATGCCGTCGGAGATGCCGGGCTTGATGACGAGCTTTTTCGGCGGCGCCTTCGGATCGGCGGCGGGGACTTCGACGGTGGCCTTCTTCCCGCCGTCCTCGAACGTGACGAGCCGCTCCGGGATGGTAATGACGTCTTTCTTCTCGCGGATGATGACGTCGGCGTTCGCGGAGTAGCCGGCACGCAGGTTGATCTTCTGGCCCGGGTCGAGCTCGACCTCGACGTCGAAGAGCGTCGCGCCGTCTTTCTGCTGCGCCTGCGGGGCGATGCGCGAGACGCGTCCGGTGACGACGTCGGTCGGCATCGCGCCGACTTTGATCCGCGTCGGCATTCCCACGCGCAGCTTGCCGACGTCGATCTCGTCGACGGTCCCTTTGAAGATGAGGTCACTCATGTCGGCGACGGTGGCCATCTCGGTGCCGGGCTGGTACGAGGTCAGCGGCACGATGGGATCGCCGGGGTTCACGATGCGGGTGAGGATCGTGCCCGCGGCGGGCGCGCGGATGATCGACTCGGTGCCCGAAACGGTCAGCCGCCCTTTGCGCGTGAGGTCGCGGTTCTGCTGGGCCTTGGTCATGGCCACTTTGGCGAGCTCGAAGGCCTCGCGCTTCTGATCGAGATCGGACTTCGGCATGACGCCCGACGTGGAGAGTTGCTGGGACCGCTGGTAGTCGATTTCCGCTCTCTTGTACGACGCCGCGGCAGCGTCGACCTGGCGGTCGACTTCGGTGACTTCCATCGGGGTCGGGTCGGGCGCGATCTCGAAGAGGGGGTCGCCGGTGCGCACGGTGTCGCCGACCTGCACGAGGGCCTTGGCCACGATGCCGGAGATCTTCGACTTGACCGAGAATTTCTGGCGCGGCTGGATCTGCCCGACCGCGACGGCCTTCTCGACGATTGACCCGGTCGTCACTTCGACTTCTTTCAAGCCGTCCGCCCGCTTGCCGCGCGACATGGCGTACACGACCACAGCCGCACCGGCCAAAATGACTAACGTCAACAGAGTGATCCCGAGCCTGCGCATCGACGCTCTCCTCAAGGGACTGGATACGCAGGTAAAGACGATCGGTTGCGCCCCAGGTTAGGCTCACCTCGCCACGCGAGTGAAGGGGATGCCGTTGAAGGTGTGCGTGCAGCAACGGCAGGATGGATCGAGGTCGCCGGCGCCG
This sequence comes from Thermoanaerobaculia bacterium, assembly GCA_035276475.1. Taxonomy (GTDB): domain Bacteria; phylum Acidobacteriota; class Thermoanaerobaculia; order Gp7-AA8; family Gp7-AA8; genus DATDFB01. The sequence goes on from DATELQ010000146.1 coordinate 14,690, forward strand.
AGGTCCGGATTGACCTTTTGCAGGAGTCCGTTCTCGTCGACGTACAGGCCGCTGAAGTAGGTCGATTCACCGACTCGCACATAGTCCTCGCGCTCGAGCTCCGACCGCGCCACGAGCCAGAAGATCGGCTCGGCCCGGTCGAGCCTCGATACGGCCTCGGAGAAGACGGCGTCCCACTCCGCTCCGACCTTCGACAACAGGAAGCGGAACAATGGCGTGTAGTCGAGGCCGCGAAGCTGCTTCCCGTGCATCGACTGCCGGCTGCCGTCAAAGCTCTTCTGGGTCTTGGTGTTGCGGACGTCGCTGAAATCGCCGCCGTGCCGGTGATGAACGCCGTGCGCGGTGGTGTTGACTTTTCGGTACAGCGGTCTCGTTCGCATCAGCTACGACTCGAGCATCTCCACCGCCCACCCGCGCAGCGTCTCCTCCACCGCGTCGAGCTGCTTGGTGAAGAAGTGATCCGCGCCGGTGACGACGACCGACTCGGCGTTGCGCACGGTGGGGATGAGCTTCTCGAGCTTGCCGACGTCGCCGTATTCGTCCTGCGTGCCGTGGAGGAAGAGCATCGGCTTCTCGCAGTGTCTCAGGTAGCCGAAGTCGTACTTGTTCACGGGCGTGCCGATGAGGAACAGCGCGTCGACGTTCGGCATCTCGCAGGCGACGCGGCTCGCCACCCACGCGCCGAAAGAGAAGCCGCCGACGATGAGCTTCTTGCCGGGGTGGTACTTCACGATCCAGTCGATCGCGGCGACGACGTCCTGCTGCTCTCCCTCCCCTTCGTCGTGCACGCCCGCGCTGGCGCCGGCGCCGCGGAAGTTGAAGCGCAGCGTGGCCACGTTCGCGTTCTCCAGCCCGCGCGCGGCGCGGAACACGACCTTGTTGTGCAGCGTGCCGCCGCCGAGCGGGTGCGGATGGCAGATCACCGCCACGCCGGCGGGGTCCTGCAGCTCGCGGTAGAGCGCCTCCAGACGTCCGGCGCTGGAAAAAAGATCGACGTGGCGCAGCGGCTTGCCGTTCACGAGAGCCTCACCAAGATCCGGTCGCCCTCTGTGCGAACTTCGTGCGTGGTCACGCGGAACTCGTCGTTGCCGGGGCAGACGCCAGTGGCGACGTCGAAGCTCCATGCGTGCCACGGGCAGGTGATCTCGTCGCCGATCAGATCGCCCTCGCCCAGCGGTCCGCCGCGATGAGGGCAGACGTTGTCGGTGGCGAAGAAGCCGCGCTCGGTGTGGTAGAGGGCGACGGTGCGATCGCCGACGGCGACCGCCTTTGCGCGTCCGACGGGCAGCTCGGACACACGCGCCACGTCAAAGAAGTCCGGCATGAGCGGGCGCGAAGCGTAGCATGGTCGAAGGGCGGGCTTGCGGCCCGCCCTTCATGCGAATTACACCGCGATGACGTTCGCCGCCTGCAGGCCCTTGGGGCCCTGCGTGACGTCGAGCTCGACTGCGGCGCCTTCCGACAGGGAGCGGAAGCCGCCGCCCTGAATCGCCGAAAAGTGAACGAACACGTCGCCCTGATCGGTGGTGATGAAGCCGAAGCCCTTCGCGTCGTTGAACCACTTGACGTTTCCAGATGTCCTCATGTGAATCTCCTTTCCGTGCTGCCTTCGGAGATCAACTGAGTTCATCCTCGACGCGGCAAATCACTGATGTACGTAGCCCAACCTGAAGCGGAGGGCGCGAATTCCTGGGTGACATCGCCGGCCGAAGCGCGTATGGTGTCGCCGCCTCAGCATGCCGAAACGACGAGTCACAGCGACCAAACGCCTACGCGAACAAGCGAAACGCGACCGCCAGCAACGGAAGGCGGAGCGCCGCGCCAATCGCGAAGCCGGGCAGCCGGAAGAGACGGGAGATCAGGAGTCGTACGGCAACGACGCAACTGACGGTTAGTCGGGCGCGACGATGCTGGCCCACGGCATCTTGCGTACGGCCACGACCTTCGCGTCGACCTCTTCCTGCGTCGCGCTCGCGCCGAGCTCGCGCTGGATGTACGACACCTCGGTGCTCACGAGCGTTACGCCGAGCAGGCGCTTGGCGGACTTGCGCAGGTTCAGCTCCGAGACCGAGATTCGCGCCTTCGCTTTCGGCTTCGCGCCGGGGGTTTTCGTCTGAATGATCATTCGGACTCCTTCGTCCGGCGAGGTGGTCCCCGGTCGAACGTTGCAGGCTAAGAAGGGTGGACCCAGCGCGGAGGACTTAGTTCGACCGTGCTGGTTGTCGCGGAGGGTTCCGCGACGATGCGAGTGTATGCATGTCCAAACCGCAGACGTGTGCCACATTATGCCCACAGCGGCCGCGGAATCCCGCTGCGGCCGACCGCGGCGGCGCCGTCGCCCCACACGCCGGGGATCTCGGTGCCGCAGCCGGGGCACTTGCCGTCGACGAGCTTGTATGACGTCACGCGGAAGCCGGTGCGGCCGATGACGAGCTTGTCGCACGTCGGGCAGTGCGTCCCCTCGCGGTCGCCGACCGCGCCGGGAATGTTGCCCGGATAGACAAAGCGGAGGCCGGCGCGGCGGCCGATCTCGTACGCGCGCAGCAGCGTCGACGCCGGCGTGTTGCCGTTGCCGGTCATCTTGTAGTCCTCGTGGAACGCCGTGATGTGCCACGGGATGTCGCGGTCGACGCCGGCGAGGAACTCGGCGATCTTCGTCAGCTCTTCATCGCTGTCGTTGAACTGCGGGACGATGAGCGTGACGATCTCGACCCAGATCCCGCGCTGCTTCAAGCCGCGGATGGTATCGAGCACCGGCTGGAGCGTGCCGCCGAGATCGCGGTAGTGGGCGTCGGAGAAGCCCTTGAGGTCGACTTTGTAGAGGTCGACATACGGCGCGATGTAGTCGAGCACTCGCTCCGTGCCGTTGCCGTTGGAGACGTACGAGCAGACGAGGCCGGCCTTCTTCGCCTCCTTGAAAATCTCCACGGCCCACTCCGAGGTAATGAGCGGCTCGTTGTAGGTCGAGGTGAGGACTTTCGCGCCGTGCTTCTTGGCGAGGCGGACGAGGTCGGCGGGCTCGACGTCTTGCGGCGGTGCGCCCGCGACCGGATCGCGCAGCGCCTGCGACGTCACCCAGTTCTGGCAGTAGCCGCAGTGGTAGTCGCAGCCGAGCATGCCGAACGACAGCGCCAGCGCGCCCGGATAGGCGTGGAAGAACGGCTTCTTCTCGATCGGATCGACTTGCAGCGCGGCGACGTAGCCGCGCGGGACCTTGAGCACGCCGCCTTCGTTGTAGCGCACTTTGCAGATGCCTTTGAGGCCGTCGAGGACTTTGCAGCGGTGGCCGCACGAGTAGCAGCGCACGGCGTTCTTGTCGAGTTGATCGACGAGCTCCGGCGCCGCGTCGGCGGTGCGCTGGGCGAGAATTTCTCCGAGGGTCACGAGCCAGACAAACAGGGCGGTGGCATGCGAAATGCCGCTCTTCGGCGCCGTGCTCATCCACGATCTCTGGTACAAAAACGCCGTCGTCTACTGCGTCAACGTCGAGACGTTCCTCGACGCCAACGGCGACGGCGTCGGCGACTTCGAGGGGCTGATGCGCCGCCTCGACTATCTCTCCGGCCTCGGCGTGACCTGCCTTTGGCTCCTGCCGTTCTACCCATCGCCACGGCGCGACGACGGCTACGACGTCACCGACTACTACGGCGTCGATCCGCGCTACGGCACGTCCGGCGACTTCGTCGAGTTCCTGCGCCAGGCGGAGAGCCGCGGGATCCGCGTCGTGGTCGACCTCGTCATCAACCACACGTCGATCAAGCATCCATGGTTCCGCGAGCGTCCCCACTGGTACGTCTGGTCGAAGCGGCGCCCGCGCAACTGGAACAAAGGGATGGTCTTTCCGCCGGAGCAGAAGTCGACGTGGACGTACGACGCAGAGGCGCGCCAGTGGTACTTCCACCGCTTCTACGATTTTCAGCCCGACCTCAACACATCGCTCCCCGAGGTGCGCGCGGAGATCCAGCGGATCATGGGCTACTGGCTGGAGCTCGGCGTGTCGGGCTTCCGCGTCGATGCGCTGCCGTTCGTGATCTCGACGAAGGGGCCGGACATCCGCCCGCGGCACGACTTCGAGTTCCTGCGCGAGATGCGCGAGTTCGTGCAGTGGCGCCGCGGCGACGCGGTGCTCCTGGCCGAGGCGAACGTGCTGCCGAACGCGGACCTCGACTACCTCGGCGACGACGACGACCGCATGCACATGATGTTCAACTTCCTCGTCAATCAGAACCTCTTCTACGCGTTGGCTTCAGCCGACGCACGGCCGCTCGTGCGCGCGCTGGAGCGGACTCGCCAGCGTCCGGTGACGGCGCAGTGGGGACATTTCCTGCGCAACAACGACGAGCTCGATCTCGGCCGCCTGACCGAGGCGCAGCGCGAGCTGGTGTTCGAGAAGTTCGCGCCCGAGCCGAAGGAACACCTCTACCGCCGCGGCATCCGCCGGCGCCTCGCGGCGATGCTCGACGGCGACCGTAAGCGGATGGAGCTCGCCTACTCGCTGATGTTCACGCTGCCCGGCACGCCGGTGATCCGCTACGGCGACGAGCTGGGGATGGGCGACGACCAGTCACTGCCCGAGCGCCAGGCCGTCCGCACGCCGATGCAGTGGTCGAACGAGCGGCACGGCGGATTCTCGGAGGCGAAGCGGACGGTGCTCCCGGTGATGGACGACGACGTCTTCGGCTACCGCCGCATCAACGCCGCCGGCCAGCGCCGCGACCCGAATTCATTTCTCAACTGGACGGAGCGTATCATCCGCCTGCGCAAGGAACTGCCGGAGATCGGCTGGGGCGACTGGCAGGTGCTCCCGACCGGCACCCCGCACGTGCTGGCCATCCGCTACGACTGGCGCGACAACGCCATCATCGCCGTCCACAACGTCGACGCCAAGCCGCACACCGCGCGCATCGCCGCCGCCGGCAAGCTCGTGAACCTCCTGTCGGACGACCACAGCGACGGCGGGAGGGTGGCGATCGAGGGGTATGGGTACCGGTGGTACCGCGTCACCGCGGCAGGAAGTACAGCGCCACGGCGATGATCGCGTAGACCGCGAGCAGCTGCACCCCCTCGTACCAGTTCGTCTCGCCGTCCATCACGAGGTACGCGAAGATGGCGATGCCGAGGACACAGGCGAGGATCTCGAACGGGGTGAAGAGCAGGTCGAGCGGGTGGCCGAGGGGGTACGAGAGGAAGACCATGACGGGCGTGACGAAGAGGGCGATCTGCACGCTCGACTGCATGGCGATGTTGAGCGCCGTGTCCATCTGATTGCGCATCGCCAGGACGACCGCGGTGGAATGCTCGGCGGCGTTGCCGACGATGGCGATGACGATGAAGCCCATGAATACGTCGTTCATGCCCCAGGCGTGCCCCGCCTGCCGCACCGCCTCCACGAGCCCCTCGGCCACGACGCTCATGAGCGCGCTGGCGAAGATCAGCAGCGTCAGCGCGCGGCGCCGCGGCCAGACCTCTTCGCGCTCGACCTCGGGCACGGCGGCGACGGCGCTCAGCTGCTCCGCGTGCGTCTTGAACGAGAAGAGGAGGCCGAGGGCGTACGAGACGATGAGGATCACCGCGGTGCCGATCGAGACGGGGTGGATCAACGCCTGGTTGTGCGACGTCATCCGGAAGAAGAGCGCCGGCACCAGGAACGCGCTGGTGGCGAGGATCATCTGCCCCGCCTGCGACTCCGCCGCGAGGGCGTTGAACTTCAGCGTGCGGCGGTTGTAGCCGCCGGCGATCATCGAGACGCCGGCGACGAAGAGCAGGTTGCCGAGGATGGAGCCGGCGAACGAGGCGCGCACGACGTCGGGCAACGCCGCGCGGATGGCGAAGATGGCGATAACGAGCTCCGCGAAGTTGCCGAACGTGGCGTTGAAGAGCGCGCCGTAGGTCGGGCCCATGCGGTGCGCGAGCTGCTCGGTGGAGATGCCGATCCACGCCGCGATGGGGATGACGGCGGCGCAGGCGAAGATGAACTCCCAGACGACCGGGCCGTGCGTGAATTGCAGGTAGAGCGCGACCGGGATGGTGGCGTAGAAGAGATATTTGACGGCGCGCCGCAGCATGCGGCGTGGAGTGTATAGACTCCGTCCATGATTCGCACCAGCACCGCCGGCAACGTCACGACGATCACGCTCGACCGGCCCGAGAAACTGAACGCCTTCGCCGGCACGATGCGCGAGGACCTCCTCGCCGCACTGCGCGAGGCCGAGGGGCACGTCGTCGTGATCACCGGAGCGGGCCGCGCGTTCTGCGCCGGCGGCGACGTGGAGTTCATGTCGCTCTTGCAGAAGGTCGGCGACACGGAGCGCTTCCGCGCGCTGCTCGACGCCGGCCGCGACGTGGTGCTGCAGATCGCCACGATGCCGAAGCCGGTGATCGCGTCGGTGAACGGCGTCGCCGCCGGCGCCGGCTGCAATCTCGCCCTCGCCTGCGACTACCGCATCGCCTCGGACGCGGCAAAGTTCAGCGAGTCGTTCGTGCGCATCGGATTGCATCCCGACTGGGGCGGCTCGTGGCTTCTGCCCCGCCTCGCGGGAACGAGCCGCGCGTTCGAGATGATGGCGACGGGTCGCATGGTCGCGGCGGCGGAGGCGCTGTCGATGGGCCTCGTCGACCGCGTCGTTCCGTCCGACGATCTCGCGGGCGAGACGGAGACGCTGGCAAACGCCATCGCGGCCGCGCCGCCGCAACTCATCGCCGACATGAAGAGCGCCCTCGCCGCCTCCCGCACCAACACCCTCGGCGCGCAGATCGAGCTGGAGAGCGAGCACCAGCTCCGCGCGTTCGAGTCCGACGAGGCGCGTCAGCGCATCATGGCGTTCTTGAAGCGCGCCTGACACTGCACCGCTTCGTCGCGCGCGGCGAGGAATTCCGGCGACGAGTGCAGCGGCGTCCACAGAGGATCGGTGTCGATGCCGCCGGCGCAGTAGCCGAGGTGCACGGCGTCGCGCAGGAAGGCGATCGCGTCGGGTGCGTGCCCGCAGTACGCGTTCTCCGAGGCAACGTAGTACAGCGTCTCGCCGTCATGCTGTCCCGATTGCACGAGTTGCTCGCGGAACTTGGCGGTGAGGCGGTCCATGGCCGCCATGTCGTGTGCGAGGCACGCGGTGAGGAAGGCGCGGCGGGCCGGCTGCACGCGCAGCTGCAGCGCGTCGTTCGCTCTTCCCTGCCGCAAGTAGATCTGCGACATCCAGATGTTCCCCCAGTCGCTTCCGGCGTCGAGGCTGACGAAGTCGAGCGCGCGCTGGTAGTCCCCCTTGGACATGAACACCGCCGCGCACGAGCGGAGATTGCGATTGCCGGGATCGAGCCTGCGCGCGGTGTCGCATTCGCGCACGGCGTCGTCGATCGCGCCGCCGTAGCGCAGCACGTACGACAGCGCGAAGTGCGACTCGGAGCTTTCGGGACGCCGCGCCACGAGCTGCTTCGCGTCGCGGTACGCCTCCGCGGTCTGCCCATCCTCGGTGCGGAAGACGATGAGGCGCGTAGCCGCCTCGACGAGGTCGGGATCGATCTGCAGGGCCCGCGCCGCTGCCTGCTGCGCGCGTCCAAGCTCGCCGCGCCCACCCGACCCGAACGCGTAGCTGTAGTAGCTGCGTTTGGCGATGTTCGCCCACGCCGGCGCGTAATTCGGGTCGAGCTCCACAGCGCGCTCGAGCTTTCCGAGCGCCTCGGCGTTCGGCACGGGATCGCTCGACGCCGCCAGCGACTGCATGTAGAGCGAGTACGCCTCGGCGTTCGCGGGGCGGCTGGCCTCGCGCGCGCTGCGCGTGGAGAGGCGCGGCAGCAGGCCGTTGGCGATGCGCGCGGAGAGCTCCTTGCGCATCGTGATCAGATCGGCCGAGGGGACTTCGAAGTTGTCGCGCCAGACGACGTCGTCGGCTGTGACGTCGATCGCTTCGAGCGAGACGGCAAGGTGGCCGCCGGCGTCGAGGAGATGACCGCTGACGATGTTGGAGGCGTTGAGCTTCTTCGCGGCGTCGCGGGGGTCGACGTCGCCGAGTCTGCGTGACACGGAGAACGGGCGGACGGCCAGGTCGTGGCTGTAGCTCAAGATCGTCGTGATCTCGTCGGGGATGGCCAGACCGAGGTAGTCGCGCGCGTGATCGGCGCCGAGGTTCGCGAAGGGGAGGACGGCTACGGTTTTGGATTGGGGTCTTCGCGTGAGGAAGAGAACGACCACAACGACGATCAATGCCGCAGCGACGGTCGCGGCGAGGACGCCGCGACGGCGGCCGGCGAGGACGCCGGCGCGACTGGGACGCAGCGCCTCGGCGACTTCGGCGGCGGTTTGGTAGCGTGCGTTCGGGTCTTTGGCGAGGCAGCGGCGGACGATCTTGTCCACCGCAAGAGGCTTGATGGGCGGCGGCTCGGTGCGATCTAAACGGTTGAACGCGCGGCGGCCGGTCAGCATCTCGTAGAGGATCGAGCCGAGGGCGAAGATGTCGGTGCGGGCGTCGGCGGGGAGCGCGTCGAGCTGCTCGGGCGCCATGTACGGCGGCGTCCCCATCACCACGCCGTCCTCCGTCAGCGGCGGCGACTGCTGCTGCGTCGGATCGTCGGGGCCGGCCGACGGCTCGTACTTCGCCAGGCCGAAGTCGAGCACCTTCGCGCCCGACGCCGTGAGCATGATGTTGCCGGGCTTGAGATCGCGGTGGACGATGCCGGCGCGATGCGCGGCGTCGAGCGCCTCCGCGACCTCGATCGCGATCGTCCGCGCCTGTTCGAGCGGCAGCGGCCCGCGCGCGATCGCGGCGGCGAGCGTCTCCCCCTCCAGGTACTCCATGACGAGGTAGTCGACGCCGTCCTGATGGCCGACGTCGTAAAGCGTGCAGACATGCGGGTGGTTGAGGCGCGAGATGGCGCGCGCCTCGCGGTCGAAGCGCTCGCGCAGCTTCGCGCTCGACGAGAGCTCCACGGGCAGGACCTTGATGGCGACCTCGCGGTCGAGCCGCGTGTCGCGGGCGCGGTACACCTCGCCCATGCCGCCGGCGCCGAGCGGCGCGACGATGTCGTAGGGACCGAGGCGCGTAACGTTTTGGATAACGGCGATTATAGATTTCCGAATCGAATCGCCACATCGATGGACGCGCCGCGCGCACCGCTCTCTGCGCGCGCATGGCACCGGCACTGAAGCAATGACATCGACCAGGAGGTGCTCCGATGCGATCCGTTGCATTCGCGCTCCTGGTCGTTTTCCTGGCCGTGACATCACCAGCTGCAGTGCCGCGGCTGGTCATGCCGGGCGACGACGGCGGCGACTTCGTCTTTCCGCTGCCGCCCGACGCCGAGGTCAGCGACCTCGGGCTCTACTTCGACGACAAAGCTGCGCCACGCCGTCGCCGTCGAGCGCGTGTTGGCCAAGCAGGCGTACGAGGAAACGGTGCACCGCCGCGTCGATCCTGCGCTCGCGGAGTGGAGCGACAGCCGCGCCTTTCGCATGCGCCTCTATCCGATTCCGCCGAACGGCGAGAAGCGCGTCTACATCGCCTGCGATCAGGAGCTCGTCACGAACGACTACGAGCTCGACCTCCGCTTCAAACAAAAGCTCGACGCCTTCTCGCTGACGATCGACAGCGACGTGCAGCCGGTCGTCACCAAAGGCTTGCCGGCGATGACGTTGACGAACGCTGTCGTCGACGGCACCGTCACGGTGCGGGCGAAACGAGCGACGTGGCGTTGACGGCGTGGTCCGAGCGCGACAAGGCCTGGCTCGTCTCCGCGCCGCTGAACGCCGCCGGCTCCGAGCGCGCGTTCGAGCCGGCCATGCACGTGACGCTGCTGTGGGACGCCTCCGGCAGCGCCGCGCAGCAGAACGGCGCGCGCCTCCGCGCGTTCCTCGACCAGTTCCTCCGCCGGCAGACGGCGTGGACGACGGTGACGGTGATCCCGTTCCACCTCTGGGTCGACGAGGCGCGCCGCACGACGCCGCAGAGCCTCGACCGCGTGCTCGACGCCATCGACCTCGCCGGCGCGACCGACCTCGCGGCCGTGCTGCAGCAGTTGCCGTCCATCGCCGCGCACGTGCCGGGCTCGCGGCTCGTGCTCGTCACCGACGGCATGAACTCCATGGGCGACACGGAGAGCCTCAACGCGGCGGCGAATGCGCTCGCGTCGATGCGCCGTCCGCTGACGGTCGTGAACGCCGCGCCGCACGCGAACGAGACGTTGCTGCGGTCGCTCGCCGAGACGACCGGCGGGCGCTATCTCGATCTGACCACGACCGCGCCCGCCGACGCCGCCGCGCGGGCGATGCTGCGCCCCGCGCGCATCGAGCTGCCGCGGTCGTTCTCGCCGCGCA
>DATELQ010000147.1:0-50393 GCA_035276475.1 Thermoanaerobaculia bacterium
CGCCGAACGTCGTCCCCCCGCCGCCGCCCCAGAACATCGGGAAGATGCAGCCGCTGCACCCGCCGCAGCCGCCGCGGCGCAGCAGCGGCAGGATCACGAAGAGGAAGACGAGGAAGAGGACGATAAGGATGACGATGTCGGAGCCGGACGGCCCCGGCGTCGAGCGCGAGACGGGGCGCTGCACCGGCTGGCGGAGCGGCGTTGTCGTCGACGACGTCGTCGTCGACGTCCAGCTCGGATCGATCTTCGTCGCCAGCTGGTCGATCGCGGTGCTCAGTCCCGCCGCGTACTGGTTCTGCCGGAACTGCGGCGCGATCGTCTCCCGGACGACGCGCGACGAGTAGGCGTCGGTGATGACCGCTTCGAGCCCGTAACCGACCTGGATCCGGATCTTGCGCTCTTTCAGAAAGACGAAGAGCATCAACGCCTTGTCGTCCTTGACCTTCCAGACGTTGGCGACGCGGTTGGTGAACTCGAGATCGTCGTCGCCCTGCAGCGACGGCCAGATCATGATCAGGAATTGCGTGTTGGTGCGCTGTTGGACCGCCTCGAGCTTCTCGTTGAGCTGTTGCGTCTCCGAGGCGGTCAGGAGGTTCGCGCCGTAGTCGTTGACCCACTGCGTCGGCTTCGGCGGGATGTCGAGCGCGGCCAGGCGCACCGCGACGAGGAAGACGAGGACGGCGAGGCAGCGCGCCCGCAGCATCGACTCCTACTTCGACGTGGTACCGAAGTCGACCTTCGGCGCCTCGTTTGCGGCCGGGTTCGTGACCTGGAAGTACGCCTTCGGCTTGAAGCCGCCGATCGACGCGGCCAGGCTGCCGGGGAACTTGCGGATGGCCACGTTGTAGTCGCGCGCGACGTCGTTGTAGCGCTTGCGCTCGACGGCGATGCGGTTCTCCGTCCCTTCGAGCTGCGACTGCAACTCGAGGAAGTTCTGGTTGGCCTTCAGCTCCGGATAGCGCTCCACGACGACGAGCAGTCGCGAGAGTGCGTTGCTCAGGCCGGCCTGCGCCTGATCGTACTGGGCCATGGCCTGCGGGTTCGTGGTGATGTCGGTGGCGCTGCCCGGCGGTCCGGGCTGCACCGCCACCTGGCCGACGCGTGCGCGAGCATTCGTGACGGCCTCGAAGGTCTCACGCTCGTGCGCGGCGTAGCCCTTCACGGTGTTGACGAGGTTCGGGATGAGGTCGTAGCGGCGCTGATAGTCGTTCTGGACCTGCCCCCACTGCGCGTTGACGGCTTCGTCGAGCGTGACGAGGTGATTGCGCGCTCCGACGTACCAGCCGCCGAAGATCAGCAGCACGATGACGAGTGCGATGAGACAGCCGATGAGACCGATGCTGCGCACGATCAGTACTCCTCTTCCTCTTCGTCCTCGTCCTCGGGCTCTTCGCGCTCGGGGACGACCGCCTCTTCGTCTTCGTCGCCGCCGCCTCCGCCGCCACTTTCACTCTCGCCTTCGCCGGAGAACTCCGGCTCTTCGATCGGCTCTTCGACGACGACGGGCGCACGGCTGCGGCTGCGCGAGGCCGGCGCCGCCGGCGCCTCCTCGGCATCGCGCTGGTCCGCGCCGCACTTCGGGCAGAGCGGAACCGCCTTGCCGAGGTCGTAGAACTTCGTGTGGCAGCTGTAGCAGGTGTATTTCTTTCCCAGATCAGGCATCGGTGATGGTTCTCCGTGCAAAAAGCGGCGACAGGCTAGCAGCAACGCCAGGCATCGGCAAGCCGTCGAAGGATAATCAAGTGGTTGCGGAGGCTGAAATGAAAAGACTTCTTGCGGCTCTGTTCGTTCTGATGATTCTTCCGGCGGCGCATGCGCAGTGGCTCGTGGGCGGCGGCAATGCCCCGGCGCCGGATGGCGTGACGGCGATCGGCGAGGCCGAGGTTCGCGTCGTCCCCGACCTGGTCGAGATCGTCGTCGGCGTTCAGACGGAGAACGCCAACCTCGCCGCCGCGCAGAAGGAGAACAGCGCCGCGGTCGCGGCCGTCGTCGCGGAGGCGAAGCGCCGAGGCGTCGATCCGGCGAAGATCCAGACCGAGTACGTGACGATCTGGGACAACTCCGCCTACGGCGTGGTGAAGCACACGGTGGGGAGAACGATCGTCATCACGTCGACCGACATCGCGAAGTTCGAGTCGCTGTATCCGGCGCTGCTCAACGCGGGAGCGAATCGCGTGCACCGCGTCCGCTTCATGACGAGCGAGCTGCGCCGCCACCGCGACGACGCGCGAACGCTGGCGTGCAAGGCGGCGCGCGAGAAGGCGGAGCTGATGGCCAAGAGCCTCGGCCGCGCGCTCGGCGACGCGCGCGCGATCGTGGAGTCGCCGTCGGACGACTGGTGGTCGTCGTACGGCTCGTGGTGGGGCTGGGGCGCGCAGCAGAGCCAGAACGTCGTGCAGAGCGCGGGCGCGCCGTCGATGTCGGACCAAAGCATTGCGCCCGGACAGATCACTGTCCGGGCGCGGGTGACGGTCACGTTCGATTTGAAGTGAGATTTACTGCGTCTTCGGAGCCCCGCTGTTCGATGCCGCGCGCGAGCCGGCGTTGCTCGCGCCCGGCTGCCCCTGCTTCTGCATCTCGCTCGCCTGCGCGGCCAGCTTCTGCGCCTCGGGGAAGAGCTCCAGCGCCTTCTCGACCTGGTTGTCGCCCTGCAGGCGGTACGGATACGACGCGTCGTAGCCGTACTTCGCAGCGATGATCTCGGCCTTCAGCGCCCGCTCGATGTAGCGGCGGTCGTTCGGCTTCTGCAGCGCGTCGCGGATGTCGGCGATCGGGGCGATTTCCTTCGCCGCGGCGAAGTTCGTGAAGTCCTCGATCACCGCGGGCGTGACGGACACGTCCTTCGTGACGTCGGGATGCTTGGCGACGTAGTCGACGCCGTAGTTGAAGATCGCGCTGCGCACTTCGAGGATCTGCGTCGTGCGCGTCAGCGGCGCCGGCTTGACGAAGACGTCCGGCGTGATGCCGCCGCCGCCGTACACCACGCGGCCGGTCTCGGTGTGGTAGACCTTGCGGTCCTTCAGCGGCACCTCGGTGGCGTTGCCGTCTTCGCTGTCGTCGGCGACGTAGTAGTCGTAGAACGAGCTGTAGTCGCGCTGGATGTTGCGTCCCGAGGGCGTGTAGTACTTCGACGTCGTCAGGGCCAGGCCGGCGCTGTACTGCAGGGTGTAGACGCTCTGCACCAAGCCCTTGCCCCAGCTCGTCTCGCCGACGACGAGGCCGCGGTCGTGGTCCTGGATCGCTCCGGCGACGATCTCCGACGCCGAGGCACTGCCGCGGTTGACGAGAACGACGAGCGGCACGTCGAGCTTCTGATGCTTGCCCGGCGCGAGGTAGTTCTGCTCCGAGTCGGGCGTGCGGCCCTTGGTGTAGACGATCATCTGCCCCTTGTCGAGGAAGTGATCGGCGACGCCGACTGCAGCGTCGAGCAGGCCGCCGGGGTTCTGGCGGAGGTCGAGGACGAGGTCCTTCATCCCCTCGGCTCTCAGCTTGTCGACCGCTTCGTCGAGCTCGCGCACGGTCGTGGCGGTGAAGTCTTTGATGCGGATGTAGCCGACGCCGGGCTTCAGCATCAGCACGTTGGAGATGGAGTTGGTCGGGATGGCCGCGCGGACGATGGAGAGCGGGATCGGCTCCTTCATCCCGATGCGCATGATCTTGATGTGGACGGTCGTCCCCTTCGGCCCTTTGAGGCGCTTGACGACTTCGTCGAGCGAGAGGTCGTCGGTGGCGACGCCCTCAACCTCGGAGATGACATCGCCGGCGCGGATGCCGAGGCGCGCGGCGGGCGTCCCTTCGAGCGGCGTGATGACCGTGACCTGATCGTTCCGCTTCGTCACCAGAATGCCGAGGCCGTAGAAGGAGCCCTTCTGGCGGTCCTGCATGTCGGCGTACTCCTTCGGCTCGAGGAAGGAGGTGTGCGGATCGAGGGTGCGCAGCATCCCGTCGATGGACGAGTAGACGAACTTGTCGGAGCCAGTCTCTTCCGGCGCCCACTGCGTCACCGCGCCCAGGAGGTCGGTGTACTCCTTGAGGCGCTTCTGCACCTCGGACTGCACCGGCGAGCCAAAGAGTCGATTGCCGTAGAATCCGCCGAACAGCGTCGCGCCGGCGATGGCGGCGGCGAGCGTCAGCGAGAAGGTCCATTTCTCGGTCTTTCTCAGTTTCGTCATGGTCGATCTCGTAACGTCATTATAAAGGCGGAGTATTCACCGTGTGGGGGGTGTTCACCCGCACGTCACCATCCGGAAAAGAGGCTCTTCATGTTCGGTTCGTTGGGACTTCCCGAGCTGCTGATGATTTTCGTCGTGGCGCTGATCGTATTCGGCCCGCGCAAGCTACCCGAGATCGGCAAAACGCTCGGCAAAGCCCTCGGCGAGTTCAAAAAGGCGAGCGATGAACTGAAGAACACGATCGAGCGCGAAGTGCACGCCGAGGAGCTCAAGGAGCTGAAGAACGTGACTCTGATGCCTCCTCCGGACACGACGGTATCAAGAGCTGAGCCAGCGGCCGACACGACCCCGGCGCCGGTCCCCGCTACCCCCGCCACCGCGGAGCACGCCGAGTAGCCGATGGACGACACTGTCGACACCACCGCGCTCGCAGCCGACGACGACAAGGAGCGCGAGCTGCCGAAGATGTCGTTCCTCGATCACCTCGAGGAACTGCGCAAGCGGCTGCTCGTCTCGATCGTCGCCCTCCTGGCCGGGTTCCTGGTCTGCTGGGGCTACGCCGACAAGATCTACGGCTATCTCCAGGCGCCACTGCTCAAGGTGCTGCCGCCGGGCGACAAGCTCGCCTACACGCGCCTCACGGCACCGTTCATCCTCTACATGAAGGTGGCGTTTCTGGCCGGGATCTTCCTCGCCGCGCCGGTGATCCTGCTGCAACTGTGGCTGTTTATCGCGCCGGGGCTGTACAAGCGCGAGCGCACGCTGGCCGCGCCGTTCATCATCGGCGCGACGATTTTCTTCGTCGTGGGCGGCTACTTCGGCTACCGCGTGCTGCTGCCCGGCATGTGCGGCTTCTTCGTCGAGACCGGCAAGCAGTTCAAGCAGATGATCACGATCGACGACTACTACTCATTCTCGAGCACGATCATCCTCGCTACGGGCGCGGTGTTCGAAACGCCGATTCTGATCTTCTTCCTGGCCCGCCTCGGTATCGTCACGCCGGCGTTCCTGCTGCAGAAGTTCAAGTACGCAGTGGTGCTGGCGTTCATCATCTCCGCGATCGTGACGCCGACGCCCGACATGATGACGCAGACGACGCTGGCCCTGCCGATGATCGGGCTCTATCTCATCGGCGTGGCCGTGGCGTACCTGTTCGGGAAAAAGGTGCCCTGATGTTCTGCCCGTCGTGCGAGACGGAGTACCGCGAAGGCTTCACGGAGTGCAGCGACTGCGGCGTGGAGCTGGTCTGGGCACTCCATCCGAAACGGAACGAGGCGACCGCCGGCCTGACGCCGATCCTGGAGACGATCAACGCCGAGGAGCTCGGCGAGATCGTCGACCGGCTGGAGAAGGCGGAGGTGCCGTACACGATCGAGGCCGGCACCGCGCTGGCGCTGCTCGACGGCCGCGACGAGAAGGTCCCCCACCACTGGCAGGCGCGGCTCTCCGTGGCGTCGGCGCTGCTGGAGCGCGCAGAGCGGATCGTGCAGCAGGCCCGGCGGTCGCACCGGCCGTACGAGGCGCCGCTGGATTAAGATTCGTCACGTGAGTCGGTCCATCGAAGAGCTTTTCGCGAAGGCGTCGCGACTTCCGGTCGACGACCGCGCCGAACTTGCCGGCCTACTGCTCGAAAGCATCGAAGACGAGCCGGATGAACAGGTCGAGGACGCCTGGGCCGCGGAGATCGAAAAAAGACTGGCTGATTACCGAGCAGGCCGCGTAAAGACGATTCCGTGGGCCGAGGTGCGTGCGCGGCTCCATCGACGGGATCGTTGATGCATCTGCAGTTCTTCGAGGAAGCGAGCGACGAAGTCGAGGAGAGCCGCAAATGGTACCGGAGCCGCAGCGAATCCGCGGAAGCAGCTTTCCTTCGGGAGCTTGACCACGCAATCGGGCTGATCGAGGAAGCTCCGGATCGATGGCCCAAGTACACTGGCGGCACGCGCCGCTACGTCTTTCCGCGATTTCCGTACTCGATCATTTACTTCGTCGAGAAGGACACGATCAACGTGGTTGCCGTCGCGCACGGGAAGCGCAGGCCCGGCTACTGGCGGGAACGACTTCGGCGCTGAGCTGAGCGAGCGCTTGCGCAGCAAGCGCGGCGGTCACACCGGCCGTACGAGCCAGAACGTTACCGCTCCACTTCGAAGTCCGCTGAAATCGCCGGCAGCGCCTCGTTGAAGATCACCACCGTCTCGGTGATCGGCAGCAGCACGGTGTGGTTGCGCTGCTGAACCTCCATCACCACCTCGAAGTAGCCGGCGCCTTCGTTGATCGCGATCAGCGTCGCCTGCTTCCCCTTCATCTCCAGGATGCGGTTGAAGATCGAGACTTTCGCCGGGATTTCCATGCGGCGTGGAGGGTAACACGGGAGGAGGACAGGCAAGAGTGCCTGTCCTCCTCGGAAATCGCTTACGGCTTCTTGACGGGCTTGGGGGCGGGCGCGGGGGCCGGGGCCTTCTCGCTGTCGTTCGTGATCGCGGAGCTCGGCGTGGCCTTCGGCACGGCAAAGTACGTCTCGTCGAACTTCGCGTCGGCGGTGCTCTTCATCGCGTCGAGCGTTTGCTGGATCTTCGTTTTGCGGACCTGCGCCTCGATCGCCGAGCGGACGCTCTCGATCGGCGTGAAGTCGTGCGACTCCACCTTGATGATGTGGTAGCCGAACTGCGTCTTCACCACCGGCGGGATCTCGCCCGGCTTCGCGGCGAAGGCGGCCTGCTCGAACTCCGGAACCATCTGGCCGTGGCCGAACGACCCGAGGTCGCCGCCCTGGGCGCCGCTGCCGGTGTCGGCCGACTCCGACTTGGCCAGAAGCGCGAAGTCGCCGCCGGCCACGAGCTTATTGCGCAGCTCCTCGGCTTTCGCCTTCGCTTCCGCGTCCGTCAGCTCCTTCTGCCCTTCCTTCGCGGGAGGCGCGGCCGGGCTGCCCTTCGGCGCGATCAGGATATGGCGCGCGTGGACCTGCTCGTACTCCTTCTTGTTCGCGTCGTAGTACGCCTTCACGTCGGCGTCGCTGATCGTGATCGTCTTCTCGATCTTCTTGAGCTCGGCCGTGGCGATCAGATTCGCGCGCATCAGGTCGAGCTGGCGCTGCACGTCGGGATCGTTCTGCAGGTTCTCCTTCATGCCCTGCGCCGCGAGCAGCTTCATGCGCAGGTAATCCTCGGCGAACTGCTTCTTGCCGGGGCCCATGGCGAACTGCTGGTACTCGGGCGGAAGCGTCTTCACCGCTCCCTCGAACTCCGATTTGTGGACCGTGAACCCGTTCGCCGTGATGATGACCGGATCCGCGTCGGTGGCCGGCGCCGGGGCCGGCTTGTCCTGCGCCAGCGCGACCGAGGCCGCGAGCGCAAGCGTGCAGATGATCGATGCTTTTTTCACAAATTCTCCTTTTTTCGTGAGAGACGAGGGTGAAACGGGGACGGCGGGCTACAACTTCCCGAGCGCGGCGGTGAGGCGCTGCACCCCTTCGCGGATGCGCTCCATCGACGTCGCGTAGCTGATGCGGACGTAGTCGTCGGCGCCGAACGCGCTGCCGGGCACGACCGCGACGCGGGCCTCGTCCAAGAGGTACGTGGCGAACGAATTCGAGTCGTGGATGCCGCTGCGGCCATAGAACGCGCGCACCGACGGAAAGAGATAAAACGCCCCGTCCGGATCGGTGCAGCAGAAGCCGTCGATGGCGTTGAGCGCCGGCACCAGATAGGCGCGCCGCTCGCGATAGGCATCGTGCATCCGCTGCGCTTCGTCCTCCGCGCCGCTCAGCGCGGCCACCGCGGCGGCCTGCGAGATCGAGCTCGGATTCGACGTCGAGTGACTCTGGATCTTCCCCGCCGCGGCGACGATCTCCGGATGCGCGACCGCGTACCCGAGGCGCCAGCCCGTCATGGCGAACGTCTTCGACATCGAGTTCACCGTGATCACCGTCTCCGGGAACTCGTCGAACCACCTCACCGCGGAGACGTGGCGGTTGCCGTCATAGACGAAGAGCTCGTACGTCTCGTCGAACATGAGGAA
Source organism: Thermoanaerobaculia bacterium (assembly GCA_035276475.1). Classification (GTDB taxonomy): domain Bacteria; phylum Acidobacteriota; class Thermoanaerobaculia; order Gp7-AA8; family Gp7-AA8; genus DATDFB01. Next base: position 8,190 of record DATELQ010000147.1, read on the forward strand.
GATGCCGCGCGACGCGCACCACTCCACGATGCGCTCGAGCTCCCCTTCCTCGATGACTGCGCCCGTCGGATTGCACGGCGAGTTGATGATCACGCCGCGCGTCCGCTCGCTCGCCACCGACTCGATCGACTGCAGCGTCGGACGGAAGTGATTCTCCGCGTCGGTCGGCGCGAACACCGGCCGCCCGCCGGCGAAGGAGACCTGATCGGGGAAGCTGACCCAGTACGGCGACGGGATGATGACTTCGTCGCCTTCTTCGACGAGCGCGAGGACGACGTTGAAGAGCTCCTGCTTGCCGCCGGTGCCGCAGATGATGTTCTTCGCCTGCACGTTCGTGCCGAGGCGGCGGTTGTAGCGGGCGGCGATGGCCTCGCGCAGCGGCGTCGTGCCGACGACGTTCGTGTACTTCGTCTGCCCGGCGTCGAGCGCACGCTTGGCGGCATCGACGACGTTCGACGGCGTGCGGAAGTCGGGCTCGCCCGGCCCGAGGTCGACGACGTCGTAGCCCCGGGCCATGAGGTCCTGAGCGCGGTTCAACACCGCCAGCGTCGGCGAGATCTGGATCCCGGTCACGCGCCGCGTCAGGCGAATGCGCTCAGTGGTCGTGGTCGTCGTCACGGTTCCTCACGCGAATCGTTGAGCCAGGGTGATGCGGAGACCTCGCCACGCCGGCGGGACCTCACGGCTGAGGATCAGCCGCACGAGCTCGACGATGCACCAGGCAAGATACACGTAAACCATCGCGTCGCGCCACGACGGCATGACGAACTGGGCGAGCCAGAAGACGAAGAGGATCAGCGCCTCGTGGAAGCGCAGCTCCAGATTCAGCAGCAGGAGAAAACCGAGGAAGCTCTGCAGGATCGTCAGGAGGATCTCCTGGCGCTGCAGGTGATCGAACACCAGCGGCCGCAGCTCCCCCGCGCTGATGACAAAGAGGATCGGGATCATGGCCGAGAGGATCGACCACTGGTTGATGTTCGACGAGACCATGTTCATCAGCGCCACGTTCGCCGACGACACCTTGCGCGCCCAGTAGAACGCGCTCAGTTTCTCGGGGAACTCGGAGAGGAACGGCGCGACCCACTGGACGAAGACGAAGGTGGAGACGCCGAGCGATGCGGCGATGGCGAGCATGGAGTCGAGGAACGGATGCGCGGAGAAATAGAGGATCACGCCGCCGACGACGAAGAGCAGCAGGATGGAGGTACCGCGCGGCTTCGGCTGCATGGCCAGCACTTTCCGCGGAACCACGCCGAGGTCCTCGAGCGCTTCTTCCTCCTGCTCGCGCGGCGGGATTTTCCAGAGGATGAAGAGATAGAGGAAGTAGCACGCCGCGAGCGGGAACGCGTCCCACAGCGCGAGCGTCCCTTTCCACCAGATGAACGTGAAGTAGACGATCGGCAGGAGGAGGCCGAAGACTTCGACGGCGTGCTCGTGCTCGAGCGTCACGGCGATGAAGCCGCGGTTGCGCTTCCAGCCGAACGCCGCGGCGACGAAGTAGATCATCGGCCACCCGAGGCCGACGAGGAGGCGCAGGCTGCCGGTGAAGTTGGCGATGGCGAGGTGCGTCTGCGACGGGTCTTTGCCGGCGTTCCAGGCAATGACCGCTTCCACGGCGAACTCCGGCAGGGTTTGCAGCCAAGCGAGGATGGCAAGCGCCAGGCCTTGCGAGATCAGGAACTGCGCCGCCTCGGCGCCCCAGGCAATGACGAAGGCGGAGACGAGGATGCTCGGAAACGTCCAGATCGCCGACCACGCTGATGTTTTCAGTATCATCGCCCCGCCGCCGCATCATAAATGAAGAGCATCTCCAGCCGGCAGAACCCCTGGTTCAAGCGCGTCCGCGACGCCGTGCGCGAGCACGCCGAGGAGATCGCCATCGAGGGGCCGAAGGCGGTCGAGGATGCGATTGCCGCGGGCTGGCAGCCGATCATCGTGGTGGAGTTCTCCGAGGAACTGCGCCGCGCCGTCGGCGACACGAAGACTTCGCAAGGCGTCTTCGGGTTGTTCCACCGCCCTCCCTCCCGCTTCGCGCAAGACCGCATCGTCGCCGCGCTCGACGGCGTGCAGGACCCCGGCAACGTGGGCACAATCGTGCGCCTGGCGGCGGCGTTCGACGCCGGCGTAGCGCTCCTCCCCGGCTGCGCCGATCCGTTCTCACCCAAGGCGATCCGCGCCTCGGCCGGCGCGATTCTCAGCGTACCGATCGCCGCGGTGACGGCGCAGGCGCTGATCGACACGGGGCGGCCGCTGCTCTACGCCGACGCGCGCGGCGAGGCGTTCGCCCCGCCGAAGAATGCAATTGTGGTCCTCGGCAGCGAAGGGCAGGGCGTGTCGGAGGCCATCCGCGAGCGCGGCACGCCGGTCGGCATCACGACCTCGGGGCGCGTCGAATCGTTGAACGTCGCGGCGGCGGCGGCCATCCTGCTGTGGCAGGCTTTTCGCTGAGCTCGTCGGTATGGAGCTCGTCGACGTCCAACGCGAATACCTCGCCGACGTCGAGACCGTCATCGTCACGATGCGCGAGCAGGCCCACGCGCTGGCCATGCACGGCGATTTCAAGACCGCGTTCCCCGCGCTCCTGTTTCACGCGCACCAACTGAAGGGCTCCGGCGGCTCGCTCGGCTTCCCGCGCATCAGCGCCGTCGCCGGCGCGATGACGCAGGAGCTGAACGCCTACCTCATCGAGCGGCCGACGAAGGAAGAGCTGTCGCGCAAAATCGTGGCGCTGACGGACGAGCTGGCCCGCGAAGTACACTCCGCGGCATGCCCGGCAAGCTCCTCGTCGTAGGTACGCCCCTCGGCAATCTCGGCGATTTTCCACCGCGCGCCGTCGAGGCGCTGAAGTCCGCATCGCTCATCCTCTGCGAAGACACGCGCCACACGCGCAAGCTTCTCGGACACTTCGGCATCGACACGCCGACCGACCGCCTCGATGAGCACACCGAGGATGCGCGGTCGGCGCAGTTCATCGAGCGTGTGGAGGGCGGCGAGACCATCGCCGTCGTCAGCGACGCCGGCATGCCGGTCGTCAGCGATCCCGGCTATCGCATCGTCCGCCTGGCGCGCGAGCGCGGCGTCGCCGTCGAGCCGATCCCCGGCCCGTTCGCCGGCGTCCTCGCCCTCGCCGCCAGCGGCATCGCTCCCCTCCCCTTCACCTTTCTCGGCTTCACGCCGCACCGCCACGGCGAGCGCCTCGACTTCTACCGCGACCTCGCCGCGCTCGGGCACACCGCGATCGTCTACGAGTCGCCGGAGCGGTTGCTGGAGTCGCTGCGCGACGCGCGCGAGGTCGCCGGCGGCAACGTCGAGATCACCGTCGCGCGCGAGATGACGAAGCTGCATGAGGAGTTGCTCCACGGCACGCTCGACGAGGTCATCGCGAGCCTTGAACAGCGGCCGACGATCTACGGCGAGGTGACGATCGTCTTCGCCGCCGCGCCGGCGATCGCGTCGGGGGCGAGTCCCGCGGAGATCGCGGCGGAGTTCGAGAAGCTGCGCGCCGGAGGGATGCGCCGCAACGACGCCATCAAAGTCGTCGCGGAGAAATTCGGCCTGCGCAAGAACGACGTCTACAAGATGCTGCTCTGATCAACGCCGATTCTTGTCCACGATGGCGATGATGATGAGGATGAACGCGAGCGCGCGGAAGAGATAGATCGCCTCGCCGACATGCCAGAGCGTCACGACCGTGCGTTGCACCGCCAGGATCCAGAAGGCGGCGGAGAAGAAGGCGAAGAGACGGTCGTGGCTGTCGCGCCAGAAGCGGAGGAAGAAGAGTCCCGCGACGGCGTAGCCCATGGTTAACGCGCCGGAGAGAAACATGCTCATGAGCGCGTCTCCCAGATCAGGCCGAAGAGCAGGACGAGGACGCCGGCGAGCGCCGGCAGCGTGCGGACGACGGAGAGATCGGTCTCGGGGAGGACGCGGACGTCGACGAAGAGAAGGATGTTGTTGAGCGCCAGGCCGATGAAGCAGAGCGCGCTCCAGAGCAGCAGGCGGACGCGCGTGGCCAGCCAGCCGCGCACGAGCAGCACGGCGCAGACGAGACTCGTGAGGATGCAGAGAGCGTAGACCGCGGTGGCCATCGTCATTCCTTTTTCAACTTGAAGGCGTCGGCAAAGGCGCGCAGGTCGCTGCTCTGCTGCGGCGCGAATCGGTAGGCAACGGTGCGCGTGGCGGCGACGATCAGCCCTTCGCTGAGCAGCCGCTCGATCGAGCGCTTGACCGTATCGACGTCGATGCCGAGGCGCTGGGAGATCGCTTGGGGAGTCCAGAACGTATCGGGGGAGCGGTAGAGGAGAGCGAGAACGTCAGTGTCGGTCACGTTGCTCGATGGATTGGTGCGAAAGGGGGGAATCGAACCCCCATGATCTAATGATCACAGGCTTCTGAGACCTGCGCGTCTACCAATTCCGCCACTTTCGCAACTGCGGGACCGAGATTCTCGGTGGCGCGGGGGGGAATGTCAATTGCGTCGCCGAAATTCCTAATCTATTCTGACGTGGCAACGACGCGAGAAACCTCACCGATGTCTGTGACGAGCGACACCGCTCCTCCGGCGGTTCTGGAGCGGCCGAAGGCAGTTCCCCCGCCGCGTGAAAAGGTCAGCACCGAGATCTGGAACCTCCCGAACTCGCTGACGCTGTTCCGGATTTTCCTCGTGCCGTTCCTCGTGGTGGTGCTGCTGACGAAGTACTCGAACCGCCTCGGCCTGGCGATCTTCCTCGTGGCCGCGATCACCGATTTCTTCGACGGCTACTTCGCCCGGCGGATGAAGAAGATCACGCGATTGGGCGCGCTGCTCGACCCGATCGCCGACAAGCTCCTGATGTCGGCGGCGTTCATCTCGCTCGTCGAGCTCGGGATGGCCAAGGCCTGGATGGTGGTGATCATCATCGGCCGCGAGTTCGCAGTCTCCGGCCTGCGCGCGATCGCGGCGCAGCAGGGCGTGACGATCGCCGCCTCGCCGCTCGGCAAGACGAAGACGATCTCGCAGGTGGTCGCGATCTCGCTCCTGATCGTGAATTACGAGCTCGGAGAGTTTCGATTCACCTCCGAGCTCGCCTTGTGGGTGGTGGTGCTGTTCTCGCTGGTGTCGGGCGTCGACTACTTCCTCAAGTTCGCGCGGGCAGTGCTGCGCGACGAGAAGACGTAGCGAGCGCTACATCCGCCGCTCGTCCCGAAGATCCGGCGCCTTCTCCGAGCCCGCTCCACGGTACTCGTACGCGTGGCGGATGTACGAGCGGTCGCGGTCGAACTCGGTACCGTAATCCGTGCGCAGCTTCGTCTCGAGGTCGTTGTTCCACTTCGGGAACTGCGTCTTGTACTGCCGCTGCGCGGCGTAGCCGAAGCGGAAGGCCTGCTCGTGATTCTCGAACGCGTCGGGCGCGCCGGTGGCCTGCTTGATCGTGTCGTCGACGTCCTGGTTGAGCTCGCGCGCGTCCTTGGAGCCGAAGTCGCGCTTGGTCTGTTCCCAGTCATTGGCGAACGCGGCCTTCACGCGGTTCCAGCCGTTGTCGTGCTCTTCGTTGAACCATGTCGGTTTGTTCATTCGTGGTTCTCCCTTCGTCAATGAGAGGGAGCAAGAACATCGCCATCCGCGAGCGCTTTCCAGCCGTTGCGTCCGCTCTCCTTGACGGCGTAAAGCGCAGCGTCCGCCACACCGACGACCTCATGCCACGTCATTGCCTCGGGTTCGTTTCGCGAGAACGGCCACACGGCGACGCCGATCGAGCAGGTGCGCGTGATGGTGCGGCCGTCGGGGAGCGTGAAGCAGTGCGCCTCGACGGCGGCGCGGAGTTTTTCGGCGAGCTCGCCGCCGCGCGCACGATCGACGAAGCGGACGATGACGAGGAACTCCTCGCCGCCCCAGCGGACGATCGCGTCCGACGTGCGGAAGTTCGCGCGCAGGATCTCGGCGATCTGCACGAGCACCGCGTCGCCCGCTTCGTGGCCGTACGCGTCGTTCACGCTCTTGAAGTGATCGAGGTCGACGAGGAGGAAGATCAAGTCCTCCCCTTCCGTGCGCGATGCGATGGCGAGGTCGGCGCCGATGGTCTGCTCGAGGTAGCGCCGGTTGCGCAGGCCGGTGAGTGCGTCGGTGAGGCTGGCCTCCTCGATCCGCGCGTACGCCACGCGCAGCTCCTCGGTGCGCTCCGCGACGACGCGCTCGAGCGCCGCGCTGCGGGCGCGGAGCTGCCGCACGCGCAACCGGTAGACGAGGTAGATGAGCGCGGCGGCGCCGAGAACGAGCGCGATGCGAAACGGCAGCGTCTCGTAAAACGCCGGCGGCACGACGACGGGGATGCGCAGCTCGTGCGGACTCCAGACTCCGGCGCGATTCGTCGCCGCGACGCGCAGCGTGTAGTTGCCGTTCGGCAGCGACGCGTAGACGAGCGAGCGCTGGCTGGCGTCGGCCGCTGTCCAATCCTCGTCGTGGCCTTCGAGTTTGTATCGATAGGCGAGCCGCTCCGGCGCCGTGAGGTCGAGCGCGGCGAACTCGAGGCGGAACGTGCGATGGCCGGGCAGGAGGCGCAGCGATCTCACGCTTGACACGACCTCCGGCGCGAACGTCCACGGGCGGATTTTGGCCGGATCGACGACGAGCAATCCCTGCGGCGATCCGAAGAGCAGCCGTCCGTCGCGCATGCGGTCGCGGCTGGCGATGAAGATGTTGACGAAGACGGAGCCGTCGGCGGGGCCGAACGTCTCCGCCGTCCACGCGTCGGCGTCGACGCGCAGGTGCGGCCCGATCCACATCTTCCCGCTCGCGTCCTCGACCAGCTCCTCGGCCGGGAACGGCTTCTGATGAATCTTCGCCGCGACGTTGACGAAGCTCCCGTCGATCAGCACCACGGCGCCGCCGTGCGTGCCGACCCATAGCCGCCCCTTGCGGTCGAAGGCGAGGTCCGGCACCCACTTGTCGGGCAGCCCGCGCTCGATGTGCTCCACGCGTCCGCTCGCCGGATCGAGGTGATCGAGTCCGCGCTCGGTGCCGATCCAGAGCGTGCCGTCAGGCGCGACGGCGATCGCCTCCACCGCGGTCGCGGAGAAGGGCCCGCGGTCGAACGCCGTGACCTGCTTCGTGTCGGGATCGATGCGGGCCATGCCGAACGCCGAGCCCACCCACACCGCGCCGTCGCTCGTGAAGGCGATCGTGCGGATCGGACCGCCGGGCAGGCCGTCGTCCTTCGTGAAGCGCGTGCCGGTCGACATCCGCTGCAGCGTGCCGTCGAGCGTCGCTACCCAAACATCGTGGTTGCTCGCCTGGGCGATGCACGTGACGGCGCCGTCGGCGAGGTTGCCGATGTGATCGACGCGGTGCAGCTCATCGTCGAGGATGTCGACGCCGTTGCCGTTCGTGCCTACCCAGATGCGGCCGTCGCTCGTCTCCAGCGCGCGGACCGCCGAGGGGTGCGTCAGGCCGTCGCGGATGGCCGGCGAGTAGCGCAGCGCGCGAAACGCGCGCGTCGATGGGTCGTGGCGCGCGATCCCTTCGCCCCACGTGCCGGCCCAGACGACGCCGGAGCGGTCGCGGAGGATCGCGCCGATGCGGTCCGCCGGAATCGTGCTGTCGAGCGTGGCGTCGTGGCGAAGACGGTCGACGATCTGCAGCGACTCGGCGTCGACGACGTCGATGCCGCCGCCGAACGTGGCGATCCAGATCTCACCATCCGTCTCCGCGAAGCCGTAGACCCAGAAGTGACTCAGCTCGCCGGGCGGAAACAGTCGCAACGCGCCGGTCGCGGGATCGAGCACCGCCGCGCCGTGCTCCGCGGTGCCGATCCAGATGCGGCCGCGCGCGTCTTCGTAGATCTTCGTGACGTACTCGCCGTCGAGCGCAACCTGCCGGAAGTTGCGCTGCAGGCCGGCGCGCGTGCCGGTCCAGACGTTGCCGCGGCGGTCGATGAGGAGGCCGCGCGTCTGTTCGTTGGTGACACGTTCGAGTCGTCCGTGATCGAGCCGCAGCAAGCCATCGTTCGCCGCGATCCAAATCCTCCCCTTCGCATCCTCGGCGAGTCCTTCGACGCGATCCGCGGCGTAGCGCGTGATCCGTCCCGTGACCGGATCGAGTGACGACACGCCGCCGCTGAAGAAACCGATCCAGATCGTGCCGTCGCGCGCGGCCAGGAGCGCGCGCACGTACGAGCCGCCGATCGTCGCCGCGTTGGCCGGATCGCTCGTCCAGGTACGGAAGCGGTAGCCGTCGTAGCGCACCAGGCCGCCCTGCGTGCCGATCCAAAGGTAGCCCTGCGCATCCTGCGCGAGCGCGGAGCAAAGATGCGCCGGCACGTCTTCGGGGATGGCAATGCGCCGAAAGTTGATGAGCCCCGGCCGCGACTGCGCGTGCGCCGCCGCGGCAACGAAGAGCAACGCGACGGCGAGCCGCTTCACGCCTGATACGCCCGGGCGATGAGGACCACGGCCACGACGTAGGCGGCGAACATCGCGCCGAGGTAGAGCCGGGCGCGGGCGCCGGAGCCGCGGAACTCCCGCCAGACGAAGACGCCCCACAGCGCCGCGATCATCGGCGCCGACTGGCCGATGGCGTAGGAGATGGCCACGCCGACGAGGCTCGCGGCGACGAAGTTGAAGACCGTGCCGACGCCCCAGATCGCGCCGCCGAGGAGTCCGAGGAAGTGATACGACGCCGGCGCGGTGCGGTAGCCCGCGAACGTCACCGGCGCGCCGACGATCGGCTTGCGCATCAGCGCCGTGTTGAAGACGAAGCAGCAGAGAAGCGCGCCGATCGTGAAGAGCACGCCGACGCTGTACGGCGTCAGCGGACGCGCCGCCGTCATGGCGCGCGTGACGAACGGCGCGAACGATCCCATCAAGAGACCCGAGACGATGCAGACGACGATGCCTTTGCGCGACACCACGCGCTCGCCGCCGAGGGAGCCGTAGGCCTTGCCGATGAGGATGACGGCGAGGAGCGCCATGACGACGCCGGCGGCCAGCATCGCGCCGCTGCCTTTCGGCTGGACCGCGTAGCTCAAGACGACCCCTTCGACGAGGGCGATGCCGATGGCGATCGGGAAGGCGACGGCGAGGCCGACGATCTCGATCCCGGCGACGAGGAGCACGTTGGCGATGTTGAAGATGAATCCGGCGATGAGCGCGAAGAGGAGATTCATTGGCGCGGCGTCGTGCTGGATTCCGCCTCCCAGAGTCAGCGCGAGGACGATCGCCGTCAGCACGATGCCGACCGCGTAGTCCCAGTAAAAGAGCTCGAAGCGATAAGACTTCGTCAGTTTGTACGTGTTCGCCCACGAGCCCCAGCAGATCGTGCTGACGATGGTCATGACAAGCGCGGCGGCGAAGGTCGACGGAACGAACATCTTCTTATCGCCTCAGCAGCGCTTCGACCTCGCCGCGTCCGGGCATCGACTGCGCGGTGCCGGGACGCGTGACGGAGATGCCGGCGACGGCGCAGCCGAAGCGGACCGCCTCGACGATATCTTTCCCCTCGGCCAGTGCCGTCGCGAAGCCGGCGTTGAACGCGTCGCCCGCGCCGGTAGTCTCGACGACCGGTCCGGCGGCGACGGCGGGGACGAGCTCCGCGACCGTCGCGGTCTTCACCAACACGCCTTGCGCGCCGAGGGTGATGACGGCGGCGCCGGCCCCGCGGGCGAGGAGGGCGTCGGCGGCGCGCGCCGGATCGCTCTCCCCCGTCAGCATCGCCGCCTCGACTTCGTTCGGCGTCATGAAGTCGCAGAGCGGGAACACCGCGTCGGCGAGCGCGAACGCCGGCGCGGGATTGAGGATCGTCCGCACGCCGAGGGAGCGCGCCAGCCGCAGCGAGTGCTCGACGGTCGGGAGCGGCACTTCGAGCTGCGTCATGAAGATCGCGGCGCCGTCGATCGCGGCGCGGGCGTTGTCGATGTCCGCTTCATTCAAGGTGAAGCAGGAGCCGGGAACGACGACGATGGCGTTCTCGCCGCTGACCTGGTCGAGGATGATGGCCGCGCCGCCGGTGCCGTGATCGTCGGTCTCGAAGACGAAGCGCGTGTCGACGCCGTCGTCCGCGTAGGTGCGTCGGGCCAGGTCGCCGAACGCGTCACGCCCGAGTTTGCAGATGAAGCTGACGCGCGCGCCGAGGCGCGCGGCGGCGACGGCCTGGTTCGAGCCTTTGCCGCCGGGGCCGAGGCGGAACTCCGTGCCCATGACGGTCTCGCCCCACGCCGGCAGCCGCGGCGTGCGGAACGACAGGTCCGCGACGAAGCTCCCCATCACGGTGACGCGCGCGTTCGGCATGTTGGAGTGGACAAGCGAACTGTAGCACTATGCGCTCATGAAAAAGCTCGCCATCGCCGCCGCCCTCCTCCTCGTCGCGCTCTCCGCCTTCGGCCAGGGCGCAATCCGCCTCCCCGAGGCCAGCCCGGCCGCCACCGTCGGGCAGACCATCGGCATCACCGACGTCGCCATCACCTACCACCGCCCCGCCGTAAACAAGCGGAAGATCTGGGGCGGCCTCGTGCCGTTCGGCACGATCTGGCGCGCCGGCGCGAACGAGAACACGACGATCTCGTTCTCGACGCCGGTGAAGATCGAAGGGCAGCCGCTGCCGGCCGGCACGTACGGGTTCTTCGCCATTCCGGGCCCGTCGCAGTGGACGATGGTCTTCAGCAAGTTCACGGAGGACTGGGGCGGCTACAACTACGACCCCGCCGAGGACGCGCTGCGCGTGACGGTGACGCCGCAGACGATGGCGGAGTCGCAGGAGCGGCTCGCCTACACGTTCGACGACGTGACGAACAGCTCCGGCGTCGCGTCGCTGCGGTGGGAGAAGCTGCGCGTGCCGATGAAGATCGAGGTCGACCTGCCGTCGACGGTGCGCGCGTCGATCTCCAACACGCTGCGCGGCGGGAAGCATTGGGACGCGAACGCCTGGGCCGCCGCGGCGCGGTGGGAGCTGCGCAACGGCAGCGCCGACACCGCACTGCAGTACGCCGATCACGCGCTGTCGCTCGCCACGACCGCGGGCACGCTGCGCACGAAGGCGGCGGTGCTGGAGAAGAAGGGCGACGCGAAAGGCGCGGCCGAGCTGCGCGAGCGCGCGAAGCCGCTCTACACGGAGGCCGACACGATCGGCAACGGATACGGCTCGCTCATCGGCGCGAAGAAGTACGACGAGGCCATCGCGTATCTCAACAACTACGCAACCGCCCACCCCACCAGCCCCGAGCTCTGGCGCGTCTACGCCGGCCTCGGCGAGGCCTACGCGGCGAAGGGCGACGCGGCCAAGGCGAAGGAGTACTTCGACAAGGCCATGGCCGCCGCGCACGACATGTCCGAGCGGACGGAGGTGTGGGACTCGATCAACACCGCGGCGGCGGAGATGAAGTGAGCGACGACGCGCGGCCGTACGCGGATCTCGTCGCGCGCATGATCCGCGGCGAGATCCCCGGCCCGCCGATCGGCGAGACGATCGGCATGCGCGCGGTGGAGGTGCGCCCCGGCTTCGCCGCGTTCGAGATGGAGGCCGGGCGCCGCCACGCCAACCCGATGGGAACGATGCATGGCGGCGTGCTCTGCGACCTCACCGACGGCGCGATGGGGGTGGCGTGGGCGAGCGAGCTGCTCGAAGGAGAGACGTTCACGACGCTCGAGCTGAAGATCAATTTTCTGAAGCCGGTCTGGAACGCCAAGCTGCGCGCCGAAGCGCGCGTGGTGAAGCGCGGGAAGACGATCGGCCTCGCGGAGTGCGACGTACGCGACGAGAAGGGTGACCTCGTCGCGTACGCCACGAGCACGCTGATGACGCTGCGCGGGGAGCAGGCCAAGGGGCGGTAACCGCGCCTACTCCTCGAGCGACTCCAAGCTCGAGAGAATCGTCTCGATGCGGTCGCGGATCTGGCCGCGCTCCTTGCGGTAGCGCGCGCTGTCGTCGTCGATCTCGTCGAGGCGCTTCTTGAGCTCATCGCGCTCGCGGCGCAGTTCCTGGATCGTGGCAATGGCGCGCTCGACCTTCTCGCTCAAGCGCTGCAGGATCTCGTCGTCGGATTCGTTGGTCTTTTTCGTCATAGCAGTTTCACCGGGAGCATGTCGGCCAGGCGCGACGACAACTGCTGCTGGCTGGCGCTCACTTCCTCCTGCGTCAGCGAGCGGTCGAAGGCCTGATACCACATGCCGAGCGTAGTCTTGATCGTCTCCTCCCCTTCCGGCACGAAGCGGTCGCGCAGACCGACCTCGTGCAGGAACGGCACGTTGAACGAGCGGATGGTGTCGATGATGCGCTGGTACGCGAGCTCGCGGCCGTGCGTGAGCGCCAGGATCATCGGCACGCCGGGGTAGCGCGCGACGGGCGCCATCGTCCAGGCGCCGCTGGCGGCGATGAGCGCCTCGATGTCGATCTCCGCCGCGGCGACGTCGCCTTTGATCCCGAACGCCTGCAGCACCTCGGCGGACAGAAATCCGACGCTGGCAACTTCGCGCTCGCCGTGCCGCGCGACGGCGCGCTTCCCTTTGCGCAGCCACGACTGATCGCCCGCCGCAAACTCGAGCGGCACGTGCATGCGCGCGGCGATCTGCTCGACGACGCCCTTGACGTCGAAGAAGTCGACGGCGCGCTTCGCGTCGCCCCAGAACTCGCCGAGCGTGCCGTACATGACGAGCGCCGCGCGGGCCTGCTCGCGCACGCCGTCGCCGGCGCGGTGGTACGTACGCCCGACCTCGAAGAGCGCGCCGTCGCGATTGCCGTAGGCGCGGTTGAAGACGGCGTTCTCCAGCAGCCCGGGCAGCAGCGAGAGGCGCATCACCGAGAGGTTCTCGGTGAGCGCGTTCGTGATGCGCACCGGCTCCTCGCTCGAGAACATGGCGTTGCGCTCGGGGTGGATGAACGCGTAGCTGATGGTCTCCGAGAGGCCGCAGCCCGCAAGGATGTCGCGCACCTGGTCGCCGGCGACCTCGGCGCGCTCGCGGCGGACGTCGCCCGTCGTGAGGCGCGGCAGCGCCGCGGGGACGTTGTTCAAGCCGAAGAAGCGCAGCACTTCCTCGACCAGGTCCATCTCTTCGTGGATGTCGCCGCGGAACGACGGGACGTCGACGCGGATGCCGTCGTGCACCGTCTCGACGGCAAACCCGAGGCGGCGGAAGAGCTCCAGCGCGTAGCCGATGCCGACGGCGCCGCCGGACTGCTCGTGGAGCTTGCTCTCGCGCAGGCGCAGCGTCTTCACCGGCGTCTCCGCCGCGACGACGTCGGTCGGCGCCTCCGCGTCGCCGCCGATCATCTGCGCGGTCATCTCGACCGCGAGGAGGGTGTCGTTCGGATCGACGCCGCGCTCGAAGCGGTACGACGCGTCGGTCTTCATGCCGAGGCGGCGGGCGGTGCGGCGGATGGCGGACGGCTCGAACCAGGCGCATTCGAGAAGGACGTTTTTCGTCGCGTTCGTGATCTCGCTCTCGGCGCCGCCGATGATGCCGCCGAGGCCGACGGCGTGGTTCGCGTCGGCAATGACGCAGGTGTTCTCGTCGAGCTTGCGCATCTCGTTGTCGAGGCTGCGCATCGTCTCGCCGGCGTTGCCGCGGCGCACGACGATGGCCGGGCCCTGCAGGCGGTCGAGGTCGAAGGCGTGCAGCGGATGGCCGGCGGCGAGCATGACGTAGTTCGTGGCGTCGACGACGTGGTTGATGGGGCGGAGGCCGACGGCTTCCAGCCTTCGCGCGATTTTCGGATCGCTCGCGTGGACCGTGACGTTGCGGATCACTTTGGCCGTGTAGCGGCGGCACATCTCCGGCGCGTCGATGCGGATCGGGAATGTGCCGGTAGCGGCCGCAGACGTCGTCGGGGCGGACAGCGTCCGCCCGAGGGCCGCGGCGATCTCGCGGGCCATGCCGAGGTGCGACATGGCGTCGACGCGGTTCGTGGTGATCTCGAGGTCGAAGACCGTGTCGTCGCCATGCTGCTCCATCGACTCGACGGCGTGGCCGATCTCCGTGAAGCGCTTCGCGAGCTCGTCGTCGGAGAGCCCGGAGAGATCGACGTAGTCGCCCAGCCAGTCGCGGGAGAGTTTCATTCGGGCGCGGATTCTAATTCAGTTGCCAACGCTCGCGGGGCGCGCCACGTACTTCCCGCGACCATGCACGCGCTGATCATGTTGCTCGCCACTACGTTCCTCGTGTCCCGCGCCGGCGACGACCCCGGAGCCGGCACGCTGCGCTGGGCGATCGAGCAGGTCAACGCGACGCCGGCGACGAAGGCGACGCGCGCGACGATCCGCGTCGCGACGCCGATGACCGTCGCGCCGGCGCAGCCCCTTCCCGCGCTCACGCAGCCGGCAGTTCTCGACTTCACGAACCTGACGCTCGACGGCACGGCGGCGGGCGGCAACGGCCTGTTCATCGCCGCAAACGACGCCTACCTGAGCGGCGGGAAGATCGTGAACTTCGGCGGGTCCGGCATCGTCCTCGCCGGCGACAACAACCTCGTCTCCGCGAGCGAGATCGACGCGAACGGCACCGGCATTTCGGTGCGCGGCGTACTGAACACCGTCTACGGCAGCAAGATCCGCCGGAATCGCGGTGACGGCATCCACGTCTACTCCGGCGCAGACGGCACGACGCTCGGAGGTCTCGAGACGCCGTGCCCATTCGAGTGCCCGTACGTCCCGTACTTCGACACGGTCGCGGAGAACGGCGGCCACGGCGTCGTCACCGAGGGGCGTTGGACGAGAATCTACGGCATCGCCGCCGACCGCAACCTCGGCGACGGCATCCTCATCCTCGGCGCCGACGCGGCGATCCACGACTCCGGCGCGAGCTTCAACGTCGGCAACGGCATCACCGCCAAAATGCCGCTCGCGGACTTTGCCACCACCATCGGCGCGTGCAACGGCAAGCTGTTCCTCGACGAGCGCGGCGACGGTCCGACCGCGAACGACACGCCCGACGCGGATGGCGTCGCGAACGCGCCACACATCGACAGCGCGATCGATGATCTCACCGCGGTGACGGTCGCAGGAACGCTCGACGCTCTTCCGGCGACGCCGTATCGCGTCGACGTCGTGGCGATCTCGTGCGACGACGGAGCGGCGAACATCGGCTCGATCTTCGTCGAGACGGACAGCCACGGCTTCGCGAGTTTCCGCCGCGCGTTCTACAAAGCCGGTTCGCGCTACAACGTGCGCAGCGTGGCCGCGACGGCGACCGACTATCGGATTGATCTCGTCCCAAGGCCGCAGCCCTTCGCAACGTCGGAGCTCTCCGCGCCGGTCGCCGCCGCCGCGAACCGCGACCACCGCGCCGACGTGTCGGCGAGAATCACCAGCGCGCCGGCAACGGCGAAACCGGGCGAGCAGGTGACGTTCGAAATCGTCGTCACCAATCACGGACCCGCCGCGGTGGAGTTTGAACTGGAGGTGCCCCACGTCGCCGGCGCTTTGTACGACCGCGGAACGACGACGTCGGGCGCGTGCTACCTCGACGGTATCGAGTTCTGCGGCATCGGACCGCTGGCGCCGGGCGAGTCGGCGACCGTCCGAAACGTC
Organism: Thermoanaerobaculia bacterium; assembly: GCA_035276475.1. Classification (GTDB taxonomy): domain Bacteria; phylum Acidobacteriota; class Thermoanaerobaculia; order Gp7-AA8; family Gp7-AA8; genus DATDFB01. Next base: position 23,681 of record DATELQ010000147.1, read on the forward strand.
GTCACCCTGCCGACGCACACCGGCATCTTCCCGTACCGCGCGGAGGTCAAGCTCTTCGCGGGATCGTCTGACTCCGAGCTCGACGCGAGCAACAACGCCGCGGCCTGGAATGTCGACGTGCAGGTGCAGCCGCGCCGCCGCAGCGCGGCGCACTAGCGTTTGCGGCTGCGAATGGCAGCCACCGCCAGCGACGCGACAACGATCGCGACCACGAGGATCGCGAGAACGGCCACGGCGCTGAGGAACGTCAGCATCAGAACGTGACGCGCGACAGCACGCCCTCGGCTGCGTCATGCGGGTTGTTGCGCTTGCGCAGCACGTCGTCGAGGATCTGCTCGTAATTCGCCGTGACGCCGAGGAGGCGGTCCATGAACTTCTCCTTCAGCAGCGTCTCGATGCGGATGCGCACGCGCTCTCGGTTGCGGCGATCGAGCTCGCCCGACGCGGCGAGATAGTCGTAGTGCTTCGCGATGGCGGCGTCGAGCTCGTCGATCCCTTTGCCGAGCGATGCCACGGTCTTGACGATCGGCGGCACCCAGTCGCCGTGCTCGTCGACGAGCGACATCATCATCGTCACCTCGGTCACGGTCTTGTCCGCGCCGGGGCGATCGGCTTTGTTGACGACGAAGATGTCGCCGATCTCCATGATCCCGGCCTTGATGGCCTGGATGTCGTCCCCCATGCCGGGGACGAGGACGACCATGTTGGTCTGCACGGTGCGGATGACTTCGACCTCGTCCTGCCCTACGCCGACGGTCTCGACGAGGACGATGTCGAAGCCGGAGGCGTCGAGGATGTCGACGACGTCGTTCGTCGCCTTGGCCAGGCCGCCGAGGAAGCCGCGCGTGGCCATGGAGCGGATGAAGACGCCGCGGTCGGTGTAGAGGTCGTGCATGCGGATGCGATCGCCCAAGATCGCGCCGCCGCTGAAGGGCGACGTCGGGTCGACGGCGACGATGGCGACGCGCTTCTCCTCTTTGCGGTAATGCTTCGCCAGCGCGGCCACGAGCGTCGATTTGCCGGAGCCGGGCGAGCCGGTGATGCCGACGATGCGCGCGCGGCCGGTCGAGGGATAGATCTCGGCGAGGAGGCGCTCCGCGGCGGCGTCTTCGCGCTCGGCCAGCGAGATCGCGCGGCCGAGGGCGCGGTACTTGCCGGCGACGACGTCGGAGGCGAGGTCACTCACTCAACAGTTGCCTCGCAATGACCATCCGCTGGATCTCGCTCGTCCCTTCGCCGATCGTGCAGAGCTTCACGTCGCGGTAGTACTTCTCCGCCGGGAAGTCCTTGACGAAGCCGTAGCCGCCGAAGATCTGCACGCCGCGCTCGGTCGCGCGCACCGCGACCTCGGACGCATACAACTTCGCCATCGCGGAGGCCTGCGTGACGCGCTGGCCGGCGTCTTTGATCACGGCGGCGCGGTGGCAGAGGAGCCGCGCGGCGTCGATCTCCGTGGCCATGTCGGCAAGCATGAACTGGATGGCCTGGAAGTCGGCGATCGGCTTGCCGAAGGCCTGGCGCTGCTTGGCGTAGTCGCGCGCAGCCTCGTACGCGCCGCGGGCGATGCCGACGGAGAGCGCGCCAATGGAGATGCGCCCGCCGTCGAGGACTTTCATGGCGTCGATGAAGCCGTAGCCGATCTTGCCGAGGATGTTCTCATTCGACACGCGGCAGTCTTCGAGCACGAGCTCCGCGGTGTCGCTGGCGCGCATGCCGAGCTTGTTCTCTTTCTTCCCGGCGCGGATGCCGGGGCGGTCCATCTCGACGGCGAAGGCGGTGATGCCGTGCTTCTTGTCTTCGCGGTCGGTGACGGCGAGGACGACGGAGATGTCGGCGTAGCTCGCGTTGGTGATGAAGTTCTTGGTGCCGTTGAGGACCCAGCCGTCGCCGTCTTTCACGCCGGTCGTGCGCATGCCGGAGGCGTCGCTGCCGGAGCCAGGCTCGGTCAAGCCCCACGCGCCGATCCACTCGCCGCTGGCGAGCTTCGGCAGCCATTTCTTTTTCTGCTCGTCGTTGCCGGCGAGGTAGATGTGGCCGCTGCAGAGGGAGTTGTGCGCGGCGACGGTGAGGGCCACGCCGCTGTCGACGACGGCGAGCTCCTCGATGATGTTGACGTAGTCGACGTAGGAGAGGCCGGCGCCGCCGTACTCCTCGGGGAAGATGGCCCCGAGCATGCCGAGCTCGCCGAGCTTTTTGACGGTGGCGAGCGGGAAGGTCTGGGCCTCGTCCCACTCCATGACGTGCGGCTTGATCTCGCTCTCCGCGAACTCGCGGACCATCGCTTTGATCTGATTCTGATCGTCGGTCAAACTGAAATCCATGGGCGGGAAGCTACCATAATTGCGACGATGGCTCGACGGGTTAGGAAACGTGCGACGGTGGTGGTGGTGTTCTACGCCGTGGTGACGCTGACAATCGCGGCGTCGTTCGCGTGGCAGATGGTGCATGGGATCTGCCCGGTGCCGTGAGGGGGGCCGAGGTAGAATCATGGCGATGGGTAGGCCGAAGAAAGAAGAGCCGGAGTTCGTCGGGCCGCCGCTGATTCCGGGTAAGCCGCCGTTTTTCCGCTGGATCGGTTATTTCGAAGTCTCCGACGAAAGAATCGAAGAGATCAAGAAAACGCTCACACCGGAAGATCTCGTAAGGCTCCGCGGAATCCCGGATTTCGATCCCGACGCGCTGTTCGCCGAACCCAAGAAAAAGAAATGACGATGCGTTGCGTGGTTGCCGCGCCAACCGCGCCCGCACCTTCGGCATCGCACCGTACTGGTAGCATGCGCCGGCAATGATCGGTCTCCTCTTTCCGCGCTTCGATCATCCGGCGATCGAAGAGCGGTATGCGAGCTGGCAGTGTCAGATGCTCCTGCGGCGCGATGCGGAGCTCGACCTCTGCTTTTACGACCCCGAGGAGCCGGCGTCGTATGCGGCGGGCGAACTGGAGACCGACCACGTCCTCGTCGTCACCGATCCGCTCCTCGTGCCGCCGCCGAAGCTCGCGCTGCGGCTGCGGGAGGTTCTCGTGCAGAACCCCAGCACCGCGGCGGCGCTGCCGTCGAGCAACGAGGCAGACAACGCGGCGCAGCGGCGCGCGGCGCCGGCCGCGTACCTCACCCTGCGCGAGCTCCAGCAGATGACGAGCGAGATGCAGCAGGGGTCGTACGAGACCGCGACGGTGAAGTGGGACAAGTCCGATCCGGCGGCGTACCTCTGCCGCACCGCGATGCTCGCCGAGATCGATGACCCGCCGCGGCGCGCGCTCGCGGGGCGTGAGGTCGTCATCTCGGTCAACGACTACGTCCACCGCTGGAGCTCGTTAAGAGGCCAGCGGCGCGACGACCTCCTGGAGCGCATCGGCGGCGACGCCAAGTCGATCCTCGAGTTCGGCTGCGGCGAAGCTCCGCTCGGCGCGGCGCTCAAGGCGCGGCAGAAGTGCCGCGTCGTCGGCATCGAGATCGATCCGCGCGCCGCGGCCATCGCCCGGAAGCGCATCGACGACGTCTACTGCGGCGATGCCCGCCAGATCATCGCCCTCATGCGCGAGCAGTTCGACTGGATCATCGGCGGCGACATCGTCGAGCACCTCGAGGAGCCGTGGTCGTTCCTCGCCGACCTCCGCCGCGTCTCCACGCCGCGCGGCAAGTTGCTGCTATCGATCCCGAACGTCGCCAACGCCTCCGTCGTCAACGACCTCCTGCGCGGCCGCTTCGACTACGTCTACATGGGGCTGACGTGCGTGGGCCACGTGCGCTTCTTCACCAAGCGGACAATTGAGGAGATGCTCACCATCGCCGGCTGGTCGGTCGTCGAGATCGCGCCGCAGCCGGCCATCGCGACGCGCGGCAGCGACGAGCTGTTGAACGCGCTCGCCAACACCCGCCTCCCCTGGTCGAAAGAGGACCTGATGCCGTCCGGCTACTACGTCATCGCCCAGAACCGATGAAGATCGCCTATCTCGCCGAAGACACCGATCTCTCGGGCGGCATCCGCGTCCAGCTCGCGCACGCCGACGCGCTCATCGCCCGCGGTCACCGCGTGCGCATGGTCACGAAAGGCGCGCCGATCACCTGGCGCCGTTCCGACGCCGAGTTCGTCTTCGTCGATGACTTCCGCGACTACGACGTGCGCGACGACGACTTCATCGTCGGCACCTTCTGGGTCACGGTGCCGCGCGCGTACGAGCTCGCGCCCGACAAAGCCGTGCATCTCTGCCAGGGCTACGAAGGGTCGTTCACCGCGTACCAGCCGATCCGGCACGAGATCGAGGCCGCGTACCGCCTGCCGATCCCGAAGCTCGTCGTGTCGGAGACGCTGGTCCCGATCTGCAAGCAATTCACCGACGACGTCACGTTCATCGGCCAGCTTGTCGACGACGAGTTCTTCCGCGAACGCATCCCCCCGGAGAGCGATCCCCTGCGCGTGCTCCTCGTCGGGCAGTCGCAGGCCGACCTGCGCGGCATCGAGGAAGGCTACAGCGCGGTGGCGCACGCGCGCTGGTTCCATCAGAAGCTCGAGCTCGTGCGCGTCTCGCCGTGGGCGCCGTCGCGCGAGGAGCCGCTCGACAGCGTCGACGAGTTCCACGTCGCCCTGACGACGAGCGAGATGACGCGGCTGATGCACTCGTGCGACGTGCTCCTCGCGCCGAATCACAAGGAAGAAGGCTTCGGGCTGCCGGCCGCCGAGGCGCTGGCGTCGGGGCTGGCGACGGTGATGACGTCGATCCCGTCGTACCTCTCCTTCGACGATGCGCACGACTACGCCCTCTTCGCCCCGGAGCAGAACGCCGTCGAGCTCGGCGAGAAGCTGATCGAGGTGCTGAGCGACGAAGAGCTGCGGGCGCGTCTGCGCAAACGCGGACGCGAGGTTGCCGAGCAGTGGCGCAGCCGGCACGTCGCCGATCGGCTGGAGGCCTTTTTCTCATCTAGACTTCGCGGATGATCTGCCTGCTCGCCGCGCTACTATGGCAGTCGGACTGGAACAGCGCGTTCGCGCAGGCAAAGCAGCAGCACAAACTCGTCCTCGTCGACTACGACAAGGCGCCGTGTCCGGCGTGCTTCGACATCGAGCAACTCGCACGCGACGAGCCAGAGCTCGGACGCGCGCTCGGCGACTTCGTGCTGTTGCGTGTCGACCTCGCCCGCACGGCGGTACCACCGGCGGTTCGATACGAGCCGCCGGCGTACGTGGTCTTCGACACCGGCGGCCGCGAGCGCCTGCGCATCCATGACGACCACGGCGTTCTCCGCGCCGACGACTGGCATTTCGCCGAGTCGCGTCCGAAAGTTCAGCACTTCGATCCGCACGCGCCGCAGCACGGAAGCGTCGACGAGACCGGCGTGATCGATCCGATCGTCCGGGTTCACGCCGCGGCGCCGGCCTTCGTGCAAGCGTCGGAGCTCCTGGACGCCGGACACAACCTCGACGCGAATTTCCTCATCGCCAACGCCTACGCGCGTTTGAAGATGACCGAGCATGCGCGCGCCGCGTACGCGGCGGCGAAGAAAATCGCCGAGCGCGCCGGCAATGCCGCCGCGGCGCAGAGTGCCGAGGTGCAGTCGGCGTACACGTACGTCAGCGAAGGGCACCCCGCGCACGCCGTCGAGTTGCTGAAGCCGCTCAGCAAAGCGCCTGTGAATCGGGACGCCGAAGCGCTCATCTGGCTGACCCTCGGCCGCGCTTACGAGGCGGCGACGGACAAAAGCGAGGCCTTGGATGCCTATCGCCGCGCGCAGACGCTCGCCGCCGCGGGCAGCCGGACCGAAGCGGAAGCAAGCGCGTCGCTCAAGCGATTGCAGTAAGCTGGCGGCGCTGATTTCGCATCGGGCAATGCGCTTGCGCCGACGCACGTTAACGAGCTTGTGAAAGGTTTCTCAAGGTCATAGAATCGCGAGCCCGCCGTATGCCGACCGACATTCAGAATCCCAACTCCATCGTCGCCCGCAAGCCGGGACAAGTGCCGGGCGAGCAGGCCGAAAAAGGGCTGATCACGCTCCCCGGCGAGTCGGAGCGCGAGCTCGAAGACCTCACCGGCGCGACCTACCTCACGACCAAGATCGACACGATGGTCAACTGGGCGCGCGGCAACTCGCTCTGGCCGCTGCCGTTCGGCACGGCCTGCTGCGCGATCGAATTCATGTCGCTCGTCTCGTCGCACTACGACCTGGCGCGCATCGGCGCCGAGGTCGTGCGCTTCTCGCCGCGGCAGGCCGACCTCCTCATCGTCGCCGGCACGATCGTCGACAAGATGGGCCCCGTCCTCAAGAAGATCTACGACCAGATGCCCGAGCCGAAGTACGTGATCGCCATGGGCGCCTGCGCCACCTCGGGCGGCTTCTACCGCATGTACCACGTCGTGCAGGGCATCGACGAGATCATCCCGGTCGACATCTGGATCCCGGGCTGTCCGCCGACGCCCGAGGGGCTGATGTACGGGATCCTCAAACTCAAAGAGAAGATCGAGCGCGGGGAACTGAGGCGCGGCAGCCTATGAGCACGCTGACGAAGTACAGCGCCATCCCCTACACCGGCCCCGCGCCGACGAACCGCGAGCCGTACGTTCCGACCGACGCCGCGGCGATGGATGCGCGCGGCGCGGAGCTCGCCGCGGCGCTGCCGAACGTCGAGCAGGAGACCGGACAAGACCTCCCGACGCTGATCGTGCCGCGCGAGTCGATCGTGGAGACGCTGCAGTCGCTCAAATCCGCCGGCTACACGCTGCCGCTCGACCTCTGGGCCGTCGACTACCCCAGCCGCGAGCAGCGCTTCGACGTCATGTACCAGCTCTACTCGCTCGATCGGAACGAGCGCGTGCGGCTGAAGGTGCGCGCCGGCGAAGACGAATCCGTCCCGACCGGCAGCGGCGTCTTCAAAGGGCTCAACTGGCTCGAGCGCGAAGTCTTCGACATGTACGGCGTCCGCTTCGACGGCCACCCGAACCTCCGGCGCATCCTCACCCACGAGGCCTTCCAGGGCCACGCGCTTCGGAAGGACTACGACCCCGCGCAGCGCTGGCTGCTGACCGAGAAGGACGTCGCCAAGATCATCCCGAAGATCGACCCGCGCTTCGAGAACGTCGACACCGACTTCGAGCGCGTCACCCTGAACCTCGGGCCGTCGCACCCGGCCACGCACGGCACGCTGCGCATCGTCGTCACGCTCGACGGCGAGACGATCATCGGCGCGGACCAGGAGATCGGCTACCTCCACCGCTGCTTCGAAAAGTCGTGCGAGACGCACACGTACCAACAGGCCATTCCCTTCACGGACCGCCTCAACTACTGCTCCGCGTTCATCAACAACGTCGGCTACTGCATGGCCGTCGAGAAGCTCCTCGGCATCGAAGTCCCGAAGCGCGCGCAGCACATCCGCCTGATTCTTTCGGAGTTCATGCGCATCGCCGATCATCTCGTCTGCATCGGCACGAACCTCGTCGACATGGGGGCGCTCACGAACTTCTGGTACCTCTTCCAGCCGCGCGAGGAGATCTACGGCCTCATCGAGGCGTGCTGCGGCGCGCGCCTCCTGCCGAGCTACTGCCGCATCGGCGGGCTCGCCGTCGACGCGCCGCCGAACTTTCTCGAGAACGCACAGCGCCTCGTCGACATGCTTCCGCGGTTCATCAACGACGTCGAGAAGCTCGTCGACAAGAACAAGATCTTCCTCGACCGCGTCGTCGGCATCGCCCCGATCACGCCGGAGATGGCCATCGACTACGGCTTCACCGGCCCCTGCCTCCGCGCCTGCGGCGTCCCCTTCGACGTCCGCAAGACGAGCCCGTACCTCGGGTACGAGACGTATGACTTCGACGTGCCGATTGCCGAGGGGGGCGACACCTTCGCGCGCTACCTCGTGCGGATGGAGGAGATGCGCCAGTCGCTGAAGATCCTCCAGCAGGCCATCGACCGCGGCATGCCCGAGGGGGCCGTCATCGTCGACAACCCCTACGTGGCCCTGCCGCCGAAGTCGAAGGTCTACAACGAGATGGAGTCGCTGATCTACCACTTCAAGCTGATCATGCACGGCATCCAGCCGCCGGTCGGCGAGACGTATTTTCAGGTCGAGGGGGGCAACGGCGAGCTCGGGTTCTACATCGTCTCCGACGGCACGAAGAATCCGTACCGCGTCCGGTGCCGGCCCCCCTGCTTCCAGATTTACTCGGCGTTCCCCGACATGATTATCGGGCAGACCATCCCGGATGCGATCGCAGCGCTCGGGTCGCTCAACATCATCGCCGGAGAGTTGGATCACTGATGGAAGTCACGCGCGTCAAGCCCGGCGTCGTCAAAGTCACCGCAGCGCGGATGGGCGTGCTGGAGCGGCTCGTCATCCCGCAGGTGCTGATGGGGATGGCGGTGACGATCCGCCACCTCGTGAAGAACCTCTTCAACCTGAAGCGGCTGCCGACGATCTCGTATCCCGAGGTGAAGCGCGTCTACTCCGAGCGCTTCCGCGGGCGGCACATCCTGACGACGCGCGAGGACGGCACGACGCGCTGCGTGGCCTGCTACATGTGCTCGACGGCGTGCCCGGCGGAATGCATCACGATTCAGGCCGGCGAGGACGAGCGGACGCGCGAGAAGTTCCCGGTGCGCTACGACATCGACCTGCTGCGCTGCGTGTTCTGCGGCTACTGCGTCGATGCCTGTCCCGAGGACGCGATCTACATGACGCGCGACTACGAGATGGCCATCGACACGCGCGCTCGCTCGGTGGTGGGGCTGCGCGACCTCGTCGTGCCGCCGAACTTCCCGGTCGGCCCGATGGGATGGCGCCCGTACTACGGCGGGATCGAGAAGAAGGGCACGGCCGGTGGCACGGGCTTGGGGCAGCCGCTGCGCAGCGCGCCGTTTGAGGACGACGCCCCGCCGAACCCCGACCTCTTTCGCGGCAGCGAGTAGAATCGCGCCGCGCCCATGAAACCGCTCGAGACGACGGTCGAGGAAGTTCTCCGCAAAGCCATCCAGTCCGAGGTGGAGACGCGCGTCTACTACCAGAAGCTGGCGGAGCGCGCGGGCGCTCCCGAGGTGCGCAAACGCCTGCTGCAGCTCGCCGACGGAGAGCTCGTGCACCGCGCGCGGATGGAGCGGAAGTACCGCGAGACCATCGGCCAGGCCCCGCCCGACCCCGAGCCGGCGACCGTGGAGATCCCGGCGGAGACGACGAACCTCGACCTGCCGCGCGCGCTGAAGCTGGCGCTGGAGCGCGAGCGCGACTCGGAGTCGTACTTTCGGTTCATGGCCGAGCGCGTTCCGGACACGGAGCTCGGGCGCCTCTTCATGGAGCTGGCGGAGACGGAGTGGAAGCACAAGACCGATCTGCAAGCCGAATACGACGCGAGCGGGGCGGCGGACCGCTTCCTGATGGATCTCTAAAAAACTCAGGCCGGTGAAAGCGACTCGCTTCCACCGGCCTGCAGCTCTCTCTCATACAACACGCTTCCGGAGGAGGGTAGCGGCGTTGTATGCCGTCTCAGTTGCAAGCAAGATAAGCCGCCGTCATCAGCGGTCCGTTCGCCGCTTCGTGAAAAAAATTGACCCGTTTGGCGTGAGGCGCCGCTAGCGTGAAGGACGCGTCACGCGCCCGTGAAATGCGCGTCACTGCGGCTAAGGCAGGCGTTGACGACCTGCAGAAGGCGCGCGGGGATCACCGGCTTGGCGAGCGCGGAGCAGACGGTCGGGAAGAGCTTGCGGATCTCGGCGACGTTGAGCCCCGTCACGACGATGATGCGCGAGAGCATCGACGGGTCGCGCTGCGTCAGGTAGTCCATCACCGCCGTGCCGCTGATCCGCGGCAGGACGATGTCGAGCAGCACGACGGCGTAGTGTTTCTGTGCGAGAAGGTTGATGGCCTGCTGCCCGTCGCCCGCCTCATCGACGTCGCAGCCGTGCTCTTCGAGCAAACTGCGCAGGAGCTTTCGGGTGGCCGCTTCATCCTCCACGACCAGGGCCTTTGGTCGCATCTCTAGTAAATGTGTCGCAAAACAAACGCTGACGCAAGGTCGACGGCGCGCGCGATGTTCTCCTTTTCCCGCGGCTTCAGCGAGTGATCGCCGCCGGCAATCCAGGCGATCTCGATCGACGGCGACAGCTCGTACCCATTGACTTCGGCAGGTGTGCCGAACGGATCGCGCTCGCCCTGGATGATGAGCGCCGGCGTCCGCAGCGCACCGAGATGCTTCGTGCGCAGCTTCTCCGGCTGCCCGGGCGGGTGGAAGGGGTAGCCGAAGCAGACGAGCGCGCGGACGCCCAATTCGTCCGCGACCATGCTGGCCATCCGCCCGCCCATCGACTTGCCGCCGATCGCGACGGCCGCGCCGCCGCCATGTTCCGCGACGACGTCGCGCCACGCCTGCAACAGCACCGGCTCGCGGTCGGGCACGCGGCGGTGCGCCTTCATGTACGGGAACTCGAAGCGAACGACGCGGATGCCGTGGGCCTCGAGCCCGTGCGCGACGGCGGTCATGAACGGCGCGTTCATGCCGCCGCCGGCGCCGTGAGCGAAGAGGAAGGTACGCATTTCAGGGGACAGGTCACAGGGGGCAGGGCGCAGGTGGTGTTCTCGCAAACGCGCGAACATCGGCCTACTGTGCCTTCGGTCCGGGCTCGCGCGGCTAGCAGGGCCACCACCTGTCCCCCGCCCCCTGCGCCCTGTGACCTCATTTTTTCACTGCTTGTACCTCAATCTCCATCTTCACGTTGTTCCCGACGAGAATCCCGCCCGTCTCCAGCGCCTGGTTCCACTGGAGGCCCCAGTCGCGGCGGTCGATCTCCGCCGTCGCGCGCGCGCCGGCGCGCGTGCCGCCCCACGGGTCTGTGCCCATCCCCTCGTACGTGCAGTCGAGCGTCACCTCTATCGTCGTGCCGCGGATCGTCAGGTCGCCCGTGACCTTGAAGCGGTCCCCTTCCTTCGCACTACTTCCTTCGACGCGCTTGCTGCGGAACGTGATGGTCGGGTGGTTCTCGACGTCGAGAAAGTCGGCGGACTTGAGGTGCCCGTCGCGGTCGCCTACGCCGGTGTCGATGCTCGCCGCCGCGATCTCGACGTTCACCGACGAATTCGACGGATTGCTCTCGTCCGCGAGAATCGTCCCCTTCACGTCCTTGAAGCGTCCGCGGACGGTCGTGAACATCATGTGCTTCACTGCAAACTCGACGGTGGTGTGGTTCGGATCGATTTCCCAGGTCGTGGCCATGGCCTCTCCTTCTACAATGCCCGCCATGCGCCGCTTCATGACTGCACTGCTCGTGTTTTTCGCCGCTGCCTCTGCATTCGCCGCGCCCAAACTGCCGGTGGCGCCGCCGGCGATCCCGCACGCCGTGGCCATGTTCATGGCCACGCTCTCCGCCGACGGTAAGACGAAGGTCACGTACGCGGCGACGGCGCGCGGCACGAACTTTTTCTTCGAGGAGCCGGGCGGCGTGACCGTCTATTCGTTCGACGGCGACGGCTATCGCAAGAGCGAGTTCATGAAGGGGGCGACGCTGGCGAAGGCGCTGAAGAAATACTCAGGGGGTGAGCCCGCGGCTCCCGCGGCAAAGTGAGGCCACGCGGCCGTCCGTGGTGACGACGAACGTGTCCTCGATGCGCACGCCGATCTCGCGCTCGGGGAAGTAGAGCCCCGGCTCGATCGTGACGATGTCGCCCACTTCGACGAGATCCTTGTTCGTCGCCGCGAGGCCGAAGAGCGGCTTCTCGTGGATGTCGAGGCCGACGCCGTGGCCGAGGGAGTGGACGTAGCCGTCGAGCGTCTGCGGGTTCGAGCGCGTCGTGGCGTAGCCGCGGGCCTCGAAGAAGTCGCAGACGAGCGTCTGGTACGACGCCGCCGGCGTCCCCGCCGTCATGGCCTGCTCCGCGAGCTCGAAGGCCTCGAGCACGTGCGCGTGCACCTCTGCGAGCGCGTCGGGAATCGGCCCGACGCAGAAGGTGCGCGTCATGTCGAAAAAGTACCCGCTTTCCTTGTCGAGCGGAAAGATGTCGAGGACGATCGGCAGCGAGGGGCGGACGGCGGCGTCCGCGTCGCCGCGCGAGTGCGGCACCGCGGCGTCGCGGCCCTGCGAGAGAATCGTGTCGTGGTCCTCCACCATGCCGAGGCGCGCGATCTCCGAGGAGACGAGGCGCTTCAGGTGCCCGAGCGTGAGCACGTCGCCGCGATGGACCACGTGGTGGTCTTCGACGGTCGCCTCGCGCAGCACCGCGCGCACGCGGTCGACGACCTGCTCCGTCCGCTCGCCGACCGAGGCGATCGCCTCGATCTCCCACGGCTCCTTGCGCTTCCGGGCGAGCTGCACGAGGTCCTCGCCGGCGGCGCGGACGACGTTCCAGCCGCGCGTTTGCAGCGCGTCGGCGATGCCGAGGTAGAGGTGGATCGGGAGGTTGCCGGCGAAGGCGAGGTTCGGGCCGGAACCGAGGCCGCGGAGCACGCCGTCGAAGAACTCGCCGTACGCGGCGACGGGGTTCGGCGCCGACTTGAAGATGCGGTCGTGATCGAAGTCGTGCACGAGCCGCGTGGCCAGGCCGGTCGCCGCCGCCTCGTCGCGCTCCATCGGATACGTGACGAGGATCGGCGGCTCCCCTACCCGCTTGATCGCATAGCCCTTCGTCACTTTCGCGCCGCGGGTGAGCCAGCGGAACGCGGGGTGAAGGACCTCGTGCATCGGCACGAGCAAAGTGTCGATGCCGCGCGAGCCTAAAAGGTTGTCAAGGTCCGAGAGCACTGCTTAGAGATTCTTGTCGATGAAGGCCTGGAGGTTCGACTTCGGCATCGCCCCGATGGCCCGGTCGACCAGCTTCCCGTCCTTGAACATGATGAGCGTCGGGATCGAGGTCACGCCGAACTTCATCGGCACCTGCTGGTTCTCGTCGACGTTCATCTTGGCGATGATCGCTTTCCCTTCGTAGCTCGGGGCGAGCTCCTCGACGATCGGGCCGATGATCCGGCACGGTCCGCACCACGGCGCCCAGAAGTCGACGAACACCGGCTTGCCGCTGTTGACGACCTTCTCGAAATCCGCGTCGGTGATCTGCTGTACTGCGTGGGTGGTCTCTGGCATCTGCTTCTCCTAACGCGCTTCCAAAGGAGCCTTTTTCATACCTTATTCCAGCCCGGAATAGCGATTGCTTGCTGCGACTTACGGGGAATGTTCTGATGTTCAAAGTGCTCCGCCGGCTGCCGTTCCTCATCGTTGCGATCGCCTTCCTCGTGGCGCTCGAGCCGGTCGTGCACTCCCATCCGGCGGCGGGAAACGGCAGCATCTGCGCCGTCTGCGCGGCCGGGCCGACGCAGCTCCCGACGACGGTTCCGGCGGTCGTCGCGCCCGCCGTCATCGTCAGCGTCGTCGCCGCGCAGCCGATCTCGCAGCAGTCCGCCTCCGTCGTCCTCCCCCGCGCCTCTCGCGCTCCTCCCGCGGCGTAGCTCGCGCTTTCCAGCCGCCGTTCGATTCGAAGGAGGAGACCCATGACCCACCGTGGTCATCGCGTGCTTTTTCCCATGATTCTTTTCGCTGCTCTGCCGCTCGCCGCGCAGACGGCCGACGATCGCGTCAGCCAGCTCGAGAAACGTCTCGACACGCTCACGCAGGAGGTCGCGCAGATCCGGCAGGAGATCGACAAACTGAAGGGCGCTCCCGCGTCCGCACCCGCACCAGCGGCGGACACCGAAGACCTCACCAAGGTCGACGTCGCCCCCGCCGCACAACCCACCCCGCAGCCGTCCGCGCCGTCGCTCGCCGACGTCCAGACGGTCAACAACGTCGTCAACCCCGCCGCCTCCAAAGTCTTCAACCCCGACACTTCGGTCATCGGCAACTTCCTCGGCCATTTCGGACAGTACAACCCCGCCGATCCGCGCGAGCCGTTCCGGCTCGACGAAGCCGAAGTCTCGTTCCAGGCCTTCATCGACCCGTACGCGAAAGGCAACTTCTTCCTCTCCGTCACGCCCGAGGGGATCGACGTCGAGGAGGGCTACGCGCAGTTCGTCACCCTGCCGTGGGACCTGACCGCCAAGGCCGGCAAATTCAAGGCGATGTTCGGCAAGGCCAACACGTGGCACACGCACACGAGGCCGTGGGTCGACCAGCCGCTCGTCATCCACAACTTCTTCGGCGACGAACAGTTCCACGGCGACGGCCTCTCGGTCTCGAAAGCCCTCCCCAACTCCTTCGCCTTCGTCGAAGCGACCGGCGAGGTCTACTCCGGCGAGGTCGACGGCATCTTCGAGCGCCAGCGCGCCAGCGACCTCGCCTGGAACACGCACCTCAAGGCATTCAAGGACATCACCGAGAGCTCGAACGTCGAAGTCGGCACGAGCTGGGCGCGCGGCACGATCGCGAACGGCCACAGCGCCTTCGGCGGCGTCGACGTCACCTATCGCTGGAAGCCGCTGCAGCAGGGGCTCTACCGCGGCCTCATCGCCCGCGTCGAAGGGATCGCCAACAAGCGCGACGACACCGACCGCACGCTGCGCGGCTTTTATGCGTCGCTCGACTACCAGCTCGCCCAACGCTGGTTCACCGGCGTGCGCATCGACTCCGCCGACGAGCCGCCGCGCCTCGCCCCGTTCGGGCCGGCGCGCGACCGCGGAGTCTCCGCCACCCTCACCTTCTGGCCGTCAGAGTTCAGCCAGATCCGCGGGCAGCTCCGGAGCATTCGGTACGGCGACGTGAAGACCGTCAACGAGCTTCTTCTGCAACTGGAATTCGCCATCGGCGCGCACGGCGCGCACGCTTTTTAGGAGACCTCAATGAAGACACTCATTTTCACAGCAATGTTCATGGTGGCGACGAGCCTTTCGGCCGCACCGCTCAAAGTCGTCACCACCATCCAAGACCTCGCCTCGCTGACGAAGGAAGTCGGCGGCGACCGCGTCGACGTCACGTCGATTGCGCGCGGCTATCAGGACCCGCACTTCGTCGAGCCGAAGCCGAGCTTCCTCCTCCTCCTCCGCAACGCCGATCTCCTCGAAGTCGTCGGCCTCGAGCTCGAGATCGGCTGGCTGCCGCCGCTCCTTGACCAGAGCCGCAACGCCAACATCCGCCCCGGCACGAAGGGCTACCTCGACGTCTCGCACGGCGTGGAGATCCTCGACCGGCCCACGGTCGTGAACCGCTCCATGGGCGACGTCCACCCGCTCGGCAATCCGCACTACTGGCTCGACCCGGCCAACGCCGTGCGCATCGCCATCCAGATCGAGCAGAAGCTCGCCGAGCTCCGCCCCGCCGACGCGCCGTACTTCGCGCAGCGTTTGAACGCGTTCAAAATCAGGATCAACGACGCGAACAAGCGCTGGATGGCCACGATGGCGCCGTACCGCGGCGCGAAGGTCGTCACGTACCACGCCTCGTGGCCGAACTTCGTCAAGCACTTCGGCCTCGACGTCGTCGGCTACGTCGAGCCGAAGCCGGGCGTGCCGCCGTCGCCGTCGCACACGTTCGAGCTCATCAACCTGATGAAGGCGCAGCACGTCAAGGCGATCCTCATGGAGCCGTACTTCGACGCCAAGACGCCGCAGTCGATCGCCGAGCGCACGGGCGCGAAGCTGGTCGTGCTATACCCCTCCGTCGGCGGCGCGAAGAGCGGCACCGACGACTACATCCAAACCGTCGATACGAACATCGCGAATCTGGTGAAGGCACTGCAGTGACGCTAGATCTGATCGGCTTTCTCTACCTTCCGCTGCTCGCCGGCCTGATTCTCACCGGCATCCACGCCTACCTCGGCGTGCACGTCGTGGAGCGCGGCGTCATCTTCGTCGACCTCTCGTTGGCGCAGATCGCCGCGCTCGGCACGACGATCGCCTACCTGGCCGGGAACGATCTCCACTCGAACGTGACCTATTTCTGGTCCCTCGGGTTCACGATCATCGGCGCGGCGGTCTTCGCCTTCACCCGCGTGCACGGCGAGACGCGCATCCCGCAGGAGGCCATCATCGGCATCGCCTACGCCGTCTCCGCGGCCGCGGCGATCCTGGCCATGAGCAAGGCGCCCGAGGGGACGGAGCATCTGAAGGACATGCTCGTCGGGAACATCCTGACGGTGTCGAAGCACACGGTGGCGGAGACTGCGGCGCTGTACGCCGCGGTCGGCATCTTCCACTACATCTTCCGGAAGAAGTTCCTGGCCATCTCCCTCGGCGAGCAGATTCCGCGCATCAAGCTGTGGGACTTCCTCTTCTACACGTCGTTCGGCTTCGTGGTGACGTCGTCGGTGGCGATCGCGGGGGTGCTGCTCGTCTTCTCGTACCTCATCGTCCCCTCAGTGGCGGCGATGCTCTTCGCGCGGTCGATCGGGAAGCGCCTGGCCATCGGCTGGACGATGGGCGCGGTCGTGAGCGCAATCGGGATCATGATCTCGTTCCAGGCCGACCTGCCGACAGGGGCGACGATCGTCTGCACGTTTGGCATTGCGCTGTTGCTGTTGGCCGTCATCTGGCGGATGACGCGGAGGTCCGGGAGGGCTGTCGCCAACTGAAGGATGGCGGGGCCGTGCGCTTGCGGCGCCGGCCCCGCCGGACCTGCGCGTGACCGCAATCCTCCCGGACGGCCACACCGGAACGATGCATTATGCCGAGCGGCTGGAGATCACGATCGGTGACGCCGGCCCTCTCACGATTCACGATGAGCTCACGCCGATTCCCGGTCCGCACTATCGGCTGCCTGATGGACGATTCGTTCTCCTGGGATGGTCTTCGACCGGCGCCGGCATGGAGTCGCTGCATGCGATGCTCTTGCGGGTTCGCGATCGTCAGGTGGTGCGCGATCAGGAATTGATCATGACGAGCGACCGGCCCAGCGCCGTGCTGTTGATCCGGCGCGAAGCGGACGGAATTCGGATCGGCATTCCGGAGCCGTCGCACGAGTTCATTCACAGTGGGGACGAGTGGTCGTTATCGGCCGGTGACCGTTGCGAGCCGCTCGACTTGTCGCAGATCTACAAACTGACGTACGTCAACGTGCGGCCGAAAGCCCATGACTTTGTCTACGCACCGCCATTCATGGCGACGCCGCCGCCGAGACGAGTGACCTGGATCGGGATTACGAAGAAAGGCTTCTTCTGGCCGCGGATGCGGTGTCGACCATGAGGACAACCATCGAGATCACCGACGAGCAACGGGCCCGCCTCATGGAGCTCGCCGGGCGCCGCGGGGAAAAAGGCTTCTCGCGTGCGGCGTCAACGTTTCTTTCGTTTCACGCTCAGACGACCGTCGATCGAAAACGACGACCAAATCGCACGCCGTGTAGTGGAGCGCGTCCGCCAATCGAAAGACCATCGTCAGGCTTGGCACTTTGATGCCGCGTTCGAGATTGCCGATGAACTGCGGATTGGAGCCGCAGCGATCGGCGAGCTCCGTCTGAGTCAGATTGCACGCGGTGCGAAGTTCGCGCAGGGCTCGCCGAAGACGACTCCTTCGTTCGCGACCGTCAAGATGCGCCGCCCACCCGTGCCGAAGGAGGAGATGATCGCGGCGGCGATGCGGACGCGTCCTCGGCGGGCTCCTCCGGCTACGAGATCGCTGCATGCAATGTCGGCCCTTAGCCGCGGAGGAATTCAGACCTGACTCGACTGTTGCATGCATATGCATGAGGACAACCATCGAGATCACCGACGAGCAACGGGCCCGCCTCATGGAGATTGCCGGGCGCCGCGGGGAAAAGGGCTTCTCGCGCATCGTCCAGGAGGCCGTGGACCTCTATCTGGAGCGAATGGATCGATCCGATGAAGCGGTCCGTGACGCGATCGCCGCCATCGGCTCTCTCTCCGACCGTTCGGCGGAGAGAATGGCCACTTCGATCCGCGAAGCTCGCCGGCGGTGGCGATGATCGTCGCCGACAGCGACGTGCTGATCGATGCGCTACGCGGTCATGAGCCGTTCCGGCAGCGTGTCACGCAGGAGATCACCGCACGGTCGCTGGCCACAACTGTAATTTCCGCCTTCGAGCTTTTGAGCGGTGCACGAACGGCGCGTGAGAAAGAAAAGGTCGAGCGGATCCTCCGGCCCCTTCTGATCCTGCCGCTCGACGAAAGCGCCTCCAGACTTGCCGCGGCCATGCGACTGGATCTCGAGGTCCGTGGTCGCGGAATCGGGATGGCCGACTATCTCATCGCGGCGATCTGTGTTTCCCGATCGTTTCCGCTCCTCACGCGCAATCGCGATCATTTCGAAAGAATTGCCGGTCTGATTCTGACCTGAGTCTCCGAGGTGGGCGACGCGAAATGTTTTCACGCGGACGACGGCTTCGTCACAACATTTCTCGGCTTACTCCGTAGAGCTCGCGCATGCGCAGAGCCAGCCTTGCCGCCGTCCTTCTTCTCGCCGCCGCTCTCCCCGCCGCAAGCCAGACCAAGCCGCCGGAGTGGGTGGCGCGCAGCAACGAGGATGCGAAGATTCTTCTCAATGTCCTGGCCCGATTCGGTCCGGAGGGCGCCTCGCGTCTCGGCGTGGAAGGGCACGACGCCGAGGTCACTGCACTTCCGCCCGACGTCAACCAACGCACCGAAGCGGCGCTGCGCGATGCCGTGAAGCAGCTCCAGGCGAAGCTGGCGACGGAGACCGATCCGGCCGTGCGCCAGGACCTGCACATCCTCATCGACTCCGCCAATCAAAACATCGAGAGCATCCGCCTCGGCGCGAAGTATCAGCTTCCGTACTTCGACATTCCGCAGACCATCTTCCAGGGCATTCGCGCGCTGCTCGACGAGCGCGTCGCGCCCGAGCGCCGCCCCGCGGCGCTGGTCCGCCTGCGCAAGTACACCGGCATGGAGCCCGGCACCACACCGCTCACGGCGCAGGCCATAGCGTTCACGCGCGCGCACATGAGCGACCCGGGGCTGACGGGCCCGTTCAAGGACAACCTCGAAAAGGACATGGGCAACAGCGCCCGCTACGTGACCGGCGTCGAGCAGCTCTTCCGCGAATACAAGATCGCCGGCGCCGACGCGCCGCTCGCCGAGCTCAAAAAGCAGATCGCCGAGTACGAGAACTTCCTGCGCACGGAGGTCGCGCCGCGCACGACGTCGGACTTCCGCCTCCCCGAGGAGCTCTACCGGTTCCAGCTCCGCCAGTCGGGCGTCGACATGCCCGTCGAGGAATTGATCAGCCGCGCCAAGACCGCCTTCCGTGAGATCCAGAACGAGATGAACACGCTGGCGCCGATGGTGGCGAAGGAGAAGGGCATCCAGGCCACCGACTACCAGAGCGTCATCCGCGCGCTCAAGCGTGAACAGTTCAAAGGCGACGAGATCCTGCCGCGCTACGAGGCCCGGATCAAACAGATCGAGTCGATCATCCGCGATCAGCACATCATCACCCTGCCGGCGCGGCAGATGCAGTTCCGCCTGGCCAGCGAGGCGGAGACGGCGGCCGTTCCGGCGCCGCACATGAATCCGCCGCGGCTCATCGGCAACACCGGCGAGCGCGGACAGTTCGTGCTGCCGCTGCGGGTTTCGGATGAGAAAGGAAAAGCGAGCGTCGGCTTCGACGACTTCACCTTCGACGCGGCGTCGTGGACGCTGACGGCGCACGAGGGCCGCCCCGGCCACGAGCTGCAGTTCTCGGCGATGGTGGAGAACGGCGTCTCCCAGGCGCGGGTGCTCTTCGCCCTGAACAGCGTCAACGTCGAAGGATGGGCGCTCTACGCCGAGGCGGAGATGAAGCCGTACGAGCCGCTCGACGGACAGCTCATCGCCCTGCAGCACCGCTTGTTGCGCGCCGCGCGCGCGTTTCTCGACCCCAGCTTGCAGCTCGGCCGGATGACGCGCGAGCAGGCGTACTACGTCCTCGAGCAGCAGGTGGTCGACTCGCCGGCCATGGCTCGCCAGGAAGTGGAGCGCTACACGTTCTGGGCGCCCGGCCAGGCGCCGTCGTATTTCGTCGGCTACTCACGTCTCATGGAGCTGCGCTCCGACGTCGAGCGCACGCTCGGCGACAAGTTCAACCGCCAGCGCTTCCACGATTTCCTGCTGGCCCAGGGTGCCGTGCCGCCCGCGCTGCTGCGCGAAGCGGTCATGAACGAGTTCGTGAAGAGTCAGTCCTGAAGCGCGGACGCCGTGCCGGCACGCGCGGACGCCTTGCCGCCACGTGCGGGCACTCTACCGCCACGTGCGGGCACCCTGCCGCCACGTGCGGGCACCTTGCCGCCACGTGCGGGCACCTTGCCGCCACGTGCGGACGCCCTGCCCGCATGTGCGGACTCGTTGCCGCCACGTGGCGGCACGCTGCCGCCACCGTCGGGCAGCCGGCCGGAACCTCCCGACGGGCTCATACGTACCTTTGTTAGAAGTCGAAGGTCTCGAGACCTCCGGCTTCGGCGGCTGTCGGCGGTGCGGACGTGCTGGATAGCACATCAGATCCGTACCGGTGCGGGAGTTGAGCTTGCTCCTCCTGCCGCGGGCTCTCGAAGTGTGCGCACTTCGAGGAAACATCAACCGGAGGCGCCGGCGCGTTGCCGCCGTCTCCAGCCGGTGTGACCGCCTGCGCTGTGCACGAGCGCCGTCGTTTCCCTCCGGCCTTGACCAGTTCGAAGGAGAACGAACATGTCGAACGATTCCATCAACAAGGCAACAACCACTCTGTCCCCGGAAGCGCTCATCGAACAATTCCGTGCCATCCGCGCGCAGATCGGCGAGATCACGCCGCTCACGCCGGCGCAGCGCAGCGCGTTGCGCAAGACGAAGGTGACGGATGATGTGCTGCACGCGTCGATCAACGTGATCGACGGCGCGGACCTCATCGCGCAGGCCGTCGGCCAGCAGGCCGCCGAGCTCCGCGACCTTCAGACGGAAGCGAACCAGTGGACCCGGGTCGAAGATGAGCTCCGCACGCTGCTCAACGGCGTTGCCGGCGCGAATCTGATCCGCCGTCAACACATCGCTCTCGTCAGCGGCCGCGCGTACGGGATCGGCGCACAGCTTGCCCGCGATCCTGCCCACGCGGTCCTCGTACCGCAGGTGCAGGAGATCAAGCGGCTGAAGCGTCTGGCCCGCCGGAAGAAGCCGCAGAAGACCGCCACCCCGCAGTCTCCGGCGACTCCGGCACCGGGTACGGGCACGGATCCGTCCAAGAACCAGAAGCCGTGACATGGAAGGGAGGGAGGGTGGGCCGGGCGCGCAGTTCGCGCCCGGCCCTTTTGCGAGGTGGCACGTCGTTCGCCTAACTGAACCGTGTGAAAGAGCGCCGACGCTCACCCAGGCCCCCGCTCTGGCTGAATCTCCTACTGCTCGCCGTCGCGATGGGGACGTTCCTCTACGCGCGTCAGCAGCGCGGGACCATCGACGACAAGACCGCGCTGCTGTTCAAGCACAGCGAGAGCTCCCCCGCCGAGCTCGATCGGATGCGCGAGGACATGGCCAAGATGGACCTGACGCGCGAGCAGCTCGCCAAGGAGCTCGACGGGCGGATGGACTACCTCCGCGCGCTGCAGGGCTCGCAGTTCTATCTCTCGATCGACACGACGAAGCGCAAGATGCAGTTCCGCCTCGGGCGCGACATCCTGCGCGAATGCGACGTCGTCGTCGGCGAGCAGCGCACGATCAAAGCAGCCGACGGCAAGACGTGGACGTTCGTCCCGCTGAAGGGCGGCTTCACTGTCATCGGAAAGGAAACGGACTACAACTGGACCGTGCCTGCGTGGCTCTCCGCGATGAGCAGCCAGCCGCCGCGGCAGCAGATGGTGCGCAACGGCCTCGGCAAGTACGTCGTGGTGCTGCGGAACAACTACGTCATCCACACTCCCCCACCTCCCGACTCGCCGCTGCAAGGGCCGAAGCCGGGCTCGCTCATGGTGCCGGAGGCTGACCTTGCCGCGATCTGGCCGCGAATTTCCACGGAGACGCGGGTGTACATCTTTTAGACATGCGACGCTGGGTTGGATTTCTCGGATCGTGGGCGCTCCTGGTGCTGGCGCTCGGCCTCGCGGCGATCGCCATCGCCGGCGAGACGATCAACATGCGCGACCTGCGCCGCCTCGACCGCCTGTCGGTGATCGATCAGATGATCGCCGAGCGCACCGGCAACAAAGCCGACGCGCTGCGCGGCCAAGCGGCGGCGCGCGCGACGCAGGTCAGCAACCTCCAGTCGAAGATTCAGAACATCGCCCAGCAGACCTCGGACGTGCCGGACACGGGGCAGACCATCGTCGTGTCGACGGCGGAGAACAAGCTCTGGCTCAAGCGCGGCGGGCAGACGCTCTTCGAGGCGGTCTGCTCGACCGGCAAGGGGACGACGCTCGCGGTCGACGGCAAGACGCTCGTCTTCGACACGCCCATCGGCAAGCTGCACGTGGTGTCGAAGGAAGAGAACCCGCAGTGGGTGCCGCCGGACTGGCACTTCGTCGAGGAAGCGCACAAGAACGGCATGCGCGTCGTGCATCTCAATCGCGGCGACACGCTGGACGCCAACACCGGGCAGCCGGCGCGCAGCAACGACGGCTTCTGGTCGTTCTTCCAAAGCCGCGGCGGCCCGGTGATGAAGGTGAAGGGCGACACCGTGGTGGTCAGCGACGGCGTGAACGAGCGCGAGCTGCCGCCGGGGAGGACGATTGTTGCGGGCGATGCGATCGTGGTCCCGCCGGTCGACACGAAGCAGCGCCACTACGACAAGGTGCTCGGCCAGTACCGCCTCGAGCTCGGCGACGGCTACGGCATCCACGGCACCGATGAGCCGGAGAAGCTCGGGCAGTCGGTCTCGCACGGCTGCGTGCGGCTGGGCGACGACGACATCGCCAAGCTGTATCAAATGGCGAACGTGGGCGACACGGTGATCATTTACTAGCCGCGCGCCGGCGCACCTGCCCGTTCACCACGATCGTCACCACCGCGTCGTGCACGAGCGATCCGCTCGTGAAGCGCAGCGTCACCTGATAGGTGCCCGGCGTTGTGAACGCCGGCGCGGCGACGCGCAGCGAGAGCGGTGCCTGCGGCGCCAGCACGCCGTTGAACGCGCTCGGCAGCACGGTCATCGCCGGCGTTCCGTTGAAGCCGTTGATCGCCGTCACGCGGTAGTCGCCCACGGTCTCGCCGCCGAGCGTCACCGTCAGCACGTTCGGCCCGGTGAT
Source organism: Thermoanaerobaculia bacterium (assembly GCA_035276475.1). Classification (GTDB taxonomy): domain Bacteria; phylum Acidobacteriota; class Thermoanaerobaculia; order Gp7-AA8; family Gp7-AA8; genus DATDFB01. Next base: position 46,723 of record DATELQ010000147.1, read on the forward strand.
GCTGAAGTCGGCGGCGGGCGCAGGAGGCGGCGGCTGCGCGGGCGTGGGGACGCCGTTGCCTTTGATCACGTTCCAGATGCCTGGATCTTCGACGCCCGAGGCCCAGTGCGCGAAGCCGGCCACGCCGCTGTGCTTCTGCTTGATCAAGTCGACCTTCTTCGCGTAGCTCGTGGCGTCCTGGAAGAAGACGGTGTGGCCGTTGTAGGTGTACGTCGCCTCGCTGTTCGCGTCGCGGCCGATCGTCACGCCGTTGTTCAGCGCGACTTGCGTAGCCGAGGCGTACGACGCCGTCGAGCCGGCGGTCGCCGACCAGTCGTAGCCGTACCACGGCAGGCCGACGATGATCTTCGACTTCGCGATCGTCCCCTCCGCGTACGTGACGACGCTGTCGAGCCAGTCGAGCGGCGTGATCGCCCCGGCGCTGCTCGATGACCAGTGGTAGTCGTAGGCCATGATCTTCACGCTGTCGGCCGCGCCGCCGATGGCCGGCCAATCCTCCGCGCCGGCGCCGTTCCACGTCACGTCGCTCGTCTTCGCGTAGACGGTGACGGAGAGCTTCTTGCCCGCGCCGTGGAGCTTCGCGCCGAGGGTCTGGATGAAGGCGGTGAAGTTCGCGCGGGAGGCGGCGGGGATGCGCTCGTAGTCGACGTCGATGCCGTCGAAGGCGTTCCCGACGACGAGCTGAAAGACCGCCTCGGCGTGCGCCTCGCGCGACGGCGCGGTCGCCAGCATCGTCTGCACGGCGTTCGCGTCGAAGCTCTTGTTCACGACGTTCTGGATCGTGGGAAGCAGCGCGCTGCCGGTCATGGCCGCGCGCCAGCTGCTGTTCTCCGCGTTCCAGTTCTTGGCGATGGAGCCGTCGGCGTTCCAGCTGTACCAGACCGGATTCGACTCGTCGGCTTTGTGCAGCTGGATCGACGTGAGTGCGCTCTGATCCCAGGGCGGAATCCAGACGCTGACGCGATAGGCCGCGGAGGCGTGGGACGCGATCGCAAGGGCGAGCGCGATGGCGAGGACGGCGGGTCGGCGAAGTTTGTTCACGTTCGGTAGCCCGGCCGTCTCTCCCGAGACCCGCGGCTTTGCGCCCTCCCGTCGCCGGGAGTTTGCCTTTGTCGTGTGACGAAACTCTTAATAAGACTGAGCGGCAGTGAATTCCAAGGAGTAGGACGACACCATAGAATCCGCGCAATGAACCCTTGGCGCGACCGGCTCAACCGTTGGCTGTTGCCGATCGCGCAGCGGACTCCGCTGTCGCCGAACGAGATCACGCTGCTCGCGCTCGCCATCAACTTAGGCGGCGCGTTCTGTTTAGCGATGGGCGGGCGGCGGCCTCCGTTGTTCCTCGTCGCAATCGCTCTGATCGCGATCGGAGGTCTTGCTGACGCACTCGACGGCATCGTCGCCCGCGCAAAAAATCTCAGCAGCCGCTACGGTGACTTTCTCGATCACGCCGCCGACCGCGTGTCGGACACGGCCGTGGCGGCGTGTTGGCTGTACGGCAACGGCGTCGCCGAATGGCTGACGATCGCGACGATCATTCTGGTCATGCTCAACGGCTACCTCGGCACGCAGATCGAGGCGACGTGGCGCGAGCGCTCCTACGAAGCGGTCGGCCGCGGCGAGTTCGTGCTGGCGCTGATCGTCTTTCCGATCGTCTCCTACATCGCCTTCACGAACGGCTGGGCGGCTCTGCGCTTCGCGTCGTTCACGATCGCCGAGTGGCTGGCGCTCTTGATGTCCGCGTTCGCGCTCCTCGGCGTCGTGCAGCGGCTGGCGCTGGCGCGGCGGTTGGAGCGCACGCCGTGATCCGCCGCAATCCGATCACCGGCGCGCCGGTGCTGCTCGCGCCGGAGCGTTTACAGCGGCCGGGCGCGCGCGGCATGGAGGACGGCGGCGTCTGCCCCTTCTGCCCCGGCAACGAGCGCGAAACGCCGCCCGAGATCTGGCGCGACGGCGATCCGTGGTCGATCCGCGTCTTCCCGAACAAGTACCCGCTGACGGAGCGGCACGAGATCGTCGTGGAGACGGCGGCGCACGACCGTCGCTTCGAAGACATCGAGAATCCCGCAGCTGTGGTCGATGCCTGGATCGCGCGTTATCGCGCGTTGTCGCCCGCCATCATCTTCAAGAACGACGGCCGCGCCGCCGGCGCCTCGCTCGCGCACGCGCACTCGCAAATCCTCGGCACGCCCTTCGTCCCGCCGCGGCTGGCGGCGGAGGCCGAGGCGTTCGCACGAGCTTCGAAGTGCCCGCTCTGCGCGATTAACGACGAACCGCTCGTCCGCGAGAGCAAGCACTATCGCGTCATCGCCCCGCGCGGCTCCGCGCACGCGTACGAGCAGTGGATCGTGCCGCGCGCGCACGAGCACGACGTCGGCGCACCGCACGAGCTCGCGGCGCTGCTGCAGTCGGCCGCGCGCGCGTCGTGCAGCGTGGCGCCGGGGTTCAACTGGATCGTCAACACGTTTCCGGGCGAGCCGCGGGCGCACTGGTACGTGGCGGTCATCCCGCGCCTCGCCGGGCTCGCCGGCTACGAAGTCGGCGCCGGCGGCGCGGTAAACGTCGTCGACCCTGAGGATGCGGCGCGGACGCTGCGTCAGCGCCAGTAGTCGGCGGACGGGATCGCGCGCGGACGCCGGCGCATGCCGCCCATCAGCGCGATCAGCACCATCCCGGCGACGAAGCCGCCGATGTGCGCGAAGTAGGCGACGCCGCCGGTTTGCTGCGCCTCGGCCACGCCGAGCGACGCGACGCCGACGAAGAGCTGCAGCACGAACCAGAGTCCGAGAACGATGATCGCCGGGATCTCGCGCACGGTGATGAAGAAGAAGATGGGGATGAGCGTCGTCACTCGCGCTCGTGGGAAGAGCAGGAGGTACGCGCCGAGGACGCCGGCGATCGCGCCCGACGCGCCGATCGACGGCATGCGCGACGCGGGATTGAAGACCGCGTGCGCGAGCGTCGCGATGATGCCGCAAAGCAGATAGAAGATGAGGTAGCGGAAGTGGCCGAGGCGGTCTTCGATGTTGTCGCCGAAGATCCAGAGATAGAGCATGTTCCCGCCGAGGTGCAGCCAGCCGCCGTGCAGGAACATGGAGACGAAGATGCCGATGATGTTGACGGGGTGAATCGGCAGGATCCAGAAGCGCGCCGGGATGAAGGCGACATCGAAGAGCACCGGCTCGAGGCGCGGGCCGAGGGAGAGCTCCCAAAAGAACATGAAGACGTTCGCCGCGATGAGGAGAATGTTGATGACCGGCGTGGTGCGGCTCGGGTTGTGGTCGGAGAGAGGGAGCACGGAGGCATTGTAGTTCCGAGGTATCCTCGGACCCCAGATGCGAATCTCCGCGGCACGGCTCGGGCGACTCGGCGAGTGGCGGGCGCGGTGGCTGTACCGCCTGCGCGGCTACCGCGTGGTCGAGCGGAACGTCCGCATCGCCGGCGGCGAGATCGACCTCGTCCTACGCCGCGGCCGCACGCTGGTGATCGCCGAGGTGAAGACGCGGCAGTCGTTGTTCGCCGGCGAAGGCCACGAGGCCGTCGGCCGCCGCAAACGCGAACAGCTCGTACGCCTAGGCGACATGCTCCTGGCCCGCGAGCGGCGGCCGGTGCAGCTCCGCTACGACATCGTTTCGCTGTATTGGACGGGCTGGCGCTTCGTGGTGCGGTTC
>DATELQ010000148.1:0-16498 GCA_035276475.1 Thermoanaerobaculia bacterium
CACGTTGCGCGACGGCGTCGCCGTCCGCGCCGGCGCCTCCTCCGCCGCGCGCTCGACCGGAATCACGTGCTCCTCGCAGCGTAGCTCGCGCCGCTCGCCCGCCGGCGTGAGGATCGCCGACGTCAGCGGCGGCACCGCGAACATACCGCGCGCCGCCGGAAAGAGCAGGTACCGCCAGCGCCGCGTCATCGTGGCGTCCTCTCGCGTACGGTCGACGCTCAGCTTCCCTTCCACGATCTGCACGCTCCCGTCGATCGCCTTCGCGAACTTCGGCGGCGGCACGGCGCGCAGGTTCGCGCGGCCGCTCATCGTCACGTCGACGACGACCGGCCCGCCGTTCTGCTGCAGCGGCATCGAGCAGTTCAGCGAGATGTCGCCGACCGCCGCGACCGGCGGGCCGGGCGGCACCGGCCGCGCCACAATCGTCAGCGGCGGCGCGCGGCGGTGGACCTCGACGACCGTCCCTTCGAACATCCCGAACGGATCGCTCGGCCCGCGCACCTGGCGCATGATCGCGCCGTGGATCCCCAGCGGCTGCACGACGAGCGCGCCGCTGCGCAGCGGGAAGAGCGCCACGCGCCGGATCGGCACGCGCTGCACCATCGTGCCGCCGAGGTTGACTTGTTGCGGTTGCTCGTTCCTCACGTCGAGCTCCTCGGCCCAGAAATCGTCGAGCTTCGGCAGCTCGGCGAGCCCGTACTGCTCGACGTTCGTGCCGTTGTACAGCACCCACGTCACCACCACCTCCTCCCCCGCGTACACCTCCTTCCGGTCGCACTCCGCCAGGATGAAGATTGGATCGCGCCCCGTGGCGAGGAGCTCGTGCAGCACCGCGTCGGGATCGGTGAGCTGCATGGCCCGGTCGGGCAGCACGTCGATGGCGATGCGCGGCAGCGTCTCGACTTGCCCGCCTTCGCCGTGCACGACCACCGGCCCGATCAGCGCGCCGCCGGCGACGAGCGGATGCGCCGACCAACGGAGGATTTTCCTGCGCGACGACTGCCCGTTGATCCACTCGAAGCTCGTCGACTGCGACGGCGCGCCGTCGAGAGAGAGGTTTTGCAGCGGCAGTTGCGGGACGTCGGCGGAGGCGAAGGCGTCGTCGAGCGTGAGGGTGATGGTGAGCGAGTCGTCGAGGGAGAGCGTGCGCTTGTCGACGGACAGTTGGCTCGCCGCCGCGACGGCGGCGAAATGCAGAATGCAGAATGCCGAATGCAGAATTCGACGCCACGAGCGCCTCTGCATCCTGCATTCTGCATTCTGCATTCGCTACCAGCCCACGCGCAGTTTCTCACCGCGCGCCCGGTGCATCCTTGCCAGCTCCTCCTTCTCCTGCTGTTGCACCGCCCGCAGCATCGCGTCGGCGTCCGCCTCCCCTTTCTCCTGCGGCTGCTCGCCGCTGGCGCGCGGCTGCTGCTTTTGCGACTGCGGCTGCGGGCCGCTGCGGCCCTTCGACGATTCTTGCTGCTGTTGCTGCGCGAGCTTGAGCACGCGGGCGATCTCGAGGTTGTGCTTCGCCGCGGCGTCGGTGGGGCGGAGCTTCAGCGCCTCGACGTAGTCGCGAATCGCGGAGTCGTACGCCTTCGCCGCCAGCGCGCTCGTGCCGCGGTTGTAGAGCGCGTCGGCGCGGAGGCGTGGGTCGCGCATCGCTTTGTCGAGCGCCGCCGCGCCGCGCTCCCCGTCGCCCGCCGCGACTTCGGCCGTGCCGAGATTGAACTCGCGCGCGGGCGTGGAGCGGATCGCGTTTGCGCGGTCGAACGACTGCGTCGACTTCGCGTACTGCTTCGCCGCGAACTGCTTCACGCCGCGCGAATTCGCCAGATACGACGTCAGGTCGTGCCAGACGCGCCCGAAGTCGACGGCGAGGATGAGGACGATCGCGATCACTCCGCACCTCGATTCGCGATCGACCCGAGCATCAAAAGGGCGAACGCGGCGCCGAGCGGCCACTGGTAGCGGTCGATCGGGATCGTCACGTTCTTCTGCTTCGTCGCGCCGCCGCCGCTCGCCGCCAGCGCGTCGAGTGCGTGCTCGCCGAACGGATTCTCGAAGAAGCGGCCGCCCGTCTGCTGTGCAATCAGCTCCAGCGCGTCGGGGCGCGCGGTCGTCGTCACGATCTGTCCCGAGTCGTCGCGCAGCGGGCCACCGCCGTCGGGATTCGGGATCGTGGCGCCGCGCGCCGTGCCGACCGCGATCGTCGACGCCGGAATGCTCCGCGCGCGCAGCTTGGCGATCGCCTCCGTGGCCCGGCCGCCCTGGTCCTCGCCGTCGCTGATGACAACGACGTCGCCGCGCTGCCGCGGATCGGCATCGAGGAGCTTCATCGCCGCGTTCAGCCCCGCAGCGACATCGGAGCCGGGCAGCGACACCTCGCCCGGCTGCAGCGAGTCGACCAGCGCCGCCACCGCGTCGCCGTCGTTCGTCAGCGGCGAGACGACGTCGGCGCCGTTCTCGAACACGACCAGACCGGTGCGCCCGCTGTGGGCCTCGATGATCCGCTTGGCGAGCGCCTTCGCCGCGTCGAGGCGCGACGTGCCGACGTCCTCCGCCGCCATCGAGAGCGACACGTCGATGACGAGCACGCGATTGAGCTCGCGCGTCTCGACCGGCACCACCATCGCGCCGCGCTGCGGCCCCGCCAGCGCGATCGCGGCGGCGGCGATGGCGATGCCGAGGAGCCACGGACGGAGCACGCGCACGGGATTGGCGACGCCACGCAGCCGCTCCGACACGAGCCGCCGGGCGATGTGCGCGCGCCGCCGCTCGCGCGCGACGAAGAACACCAGCGCCAGCGGCGCGATGGCCCCGAGCCACAGCAGCGGCGCCGCGCGGAACGTCACGCCGAGAGCTTCAGCCACAGCGTTTCTCCTCCGAGCAGCGACAGCGCGAACGCCAGCATCCCCGCGGCCAGCGGTCGAAAGTACAGCTCATCGATCTTCTCGCTCTTCGGCGCGGTCAGGCGCGTCTTCTCCAGCGCGTCGATGCGCGCCAGCACGTCGCCCATCGTCTTCGCCGTCGTGGCGCGGAAATACTCGCCGCCCGTCGTCTTCGCGATCGCCGCGAGCGTCTCCTCGTCGATGTCGGCGCGCACGACCTGGTACGTCGTCACGATCTCGCCGGTGAACGGGTCCTGGCGCTTGATCGGAATCGGCACCGGCCCGCGGCTGCCGACGCCGATGGTGTAGACCTTGATCCCCTCCTTCGCCGCGATCTGCGCCGCAGTCAACGGCTCGATGGAACCGGAGTTGTTGACACCGTCGGTGACGAGGATGATGACGCGGCTGCGCGACTTCGACGTGCGCAGGCGGTTGACCGCGGTGGCGATGGCGCTGCCGATGGCGGTGCCGTCGCCGTTTTCGCCGACCTGCGCTTTCTCGAGGATGGCCTGGGCGACGTCGCGGTCGTAGGTGATGGGGACGCGCGTGGCTGCACGCGCGCCGAAGATGACGATGCCGATGCGGTCGTCGACGCGGTGGGCGACGAAGTCGCCGATCAAATCCTTCGCCACGGCGAACCGATTGCGCGGCCGGAAGTCCTCGGCGGCCATGCTCCCCGAGGCGTCGAGGGCGACGACGATGTCGATGCCGTAGCGGTCGTTGGCGGCGAGGCGGGTGATGCGCTGCGGACGCGCCATGGCCACGACGAGGAGCAGCGCCCCGGCGCACTCGAGGAAGAACGGGATGCCCGCAAGCCTCGGCGAGCGCGGCGCGACGAGCGACAGCGATGAGAAGGGAAATGCACCGAAGTGCCTCCGGCGATCGCGAATGGCGAGCACGATGCGCACGACGACGGCGAGCGCGAGGAGCAGCAGCCACGGCGAGGCGAAGCGGATCATGCGGCCAACCTCAGCGCTTCGTCGGCTAGGCGCTCGAAGTCGCCCTCGGTGCCCCACGGCGAGAATTTCTCGCGGTCGCCGTGGCGGAGGATCTTCTCGACGACGTCGTCCTGTCTTTGTGCAAGGACCTCGGTCGTCGTCAGCTCGCGTCCGACACCGCTCGTCGCCGCGAGGTAGTCGCGCAACGCGTCGGCGAGCTTCGCCCACCGCTCCGGCGTGTCGTCCTCGTCGCGCAGCGCGAGGACCGCGGCGCGGAAGCGCTCCGCCGGCGGGATCTCGGGGACAACTGCAGCTGGCTTCTTTTTGCGCCGCAAAAGCGCGGCGACGATGATCGCGATCAGCGCAACGAGGACGGCGATCGCGATCAGCACGCTCACCGGAAATCGCTCCCCATGCGGCGCGATGAGCGGTGCCGGCGTCATCGCGTCCTTTCCTTTCAACACCGAGCGCACCGGCACGACGAGGTTCGTGAAGGCGACGTTCCCCATCCGCCCGCTGACGACGAACGGCTTCGCCTCGAACGTGCGCACCACGACGTGCGCGCCGTGCTGGGAAACGATCTCGTAGCTCGGCGACGGGTCGAGCACCACGGGCGCGGGGAAGTCGATGGCGATCGCGTCGCCGACGGTCGGCGCGGCGGGATGGATCGTGGCGGTCGTCATCGTCGTAGCCTTCTGTCCCGGAAGAAACGCAGGAGATCGCGGTCGTATGGCACGGCCGTGGAGACTTCGATCCAATCGACGCCGCTGGCGCGGAAACGTTTCTCGAGTTGTTGCCCGCGCGCCGCCGCCCGCCGCCCCACGTCCGCCTTGCCGAGGTCCACGAGCCGCGCCCGCCCATCCTCGGCGTCGGCAATGCGGGCCAGCGCGCCGGCGGGGAAGCGCTCCTCGCGCGGGTCGGTGACGACGACGGCGACGACGTCGTGCCGCGCGTTGATGCGCCGCAGCGGGTTGTCGAAGGCGATGTCGAGAAAATCCGAAATCACGAGGACCACGGCGCGCTTGCGGGCAACGCGCTCGAGCACCGTCACGGCGTGATCGATGTCGGCGCGGCCGCGCGGGCCGCGCATGGCCGCGTCGACGGCGGCGCGGACGATGACCTGCGCGTGGTTCCGGCCGCGCCGCGGCGCAATGAACTTCGTCTGCCCGCCGCCGAAGAGGAGGAGGCCGATACGGTCAGCGTTCTGCACGGCGGAGAAGGCGAAGACGGCGGCGAGCTCCGCGGCGACGTCGCACTTGCGCCAGTCGACGGAGCCGAAGGCCATGGAGCCGCTGACGTCGACGGCCACGAGGACGGTGAGGTCGCGCTCCTCGATGAATTCCTTGACGTGCGGCACGCCGCTGCGCGCGGTGACGTTCCAGTCGATGGTGCGGATGTCGTCGCCCGGCAGGTACTCACGGACTTGCGAGAACTCGATGCCCCGGCCGTGGAAGGCGGAGTGGTAGTCGCCCGCGAAGCCGGCGCGGATCATCCGTGACGACACGATCTCCAGCTCGGCGACGCGGCGCGACAGCGGAACGCGATACTGCGGCTTGCGGCTACGGAACGGCCACGGCATTGAGGACCTGGTCGATGATGCGGTCGGCGTCGATCTGCTCCGCGGCGGCTTCGTAGCTGAGCACGAGCCGGTGCCGCAGCACGTCATGCGCCACCGCCTTCACATCCTCGGGGACGACATACGCGCGCCCGTCGATGAAGGCGTGCCCCTTGGCAACGTGCGCGAGGGCAAGCGTGGCGCGCGGCGAGGCGCCGTAGGCGATGTGCTGGGTGAGCGGCTTCAGTCCGTGCTCGGCGGGCCTGCGCGTGGCGCTCACCAACTCGACGATGTAGCGCCCGATCTTCTCATCGACATGCACCGCCACCACGAGCCGCGCAATTCCCGCAATCTCGCTCAGCGCAAGCACGCGCCGCACAGCGACCGGGGCCGCCGTCGGATCGAGGTACTGCCCGAGCATTTTTAGTTCTTCGTCCGCACTCGGGTAATCGACCTTCAACTTCATCACGAAGCGATCGACCTGCGCCTCGGGAAGCGCATACGTCCCCTCATGCTCGATCGGATTCTGCGTGGCGATGACGACGAACGGATCGGGCAGCGCGTACGAGGTGTCGCCGATCGTGACCTGCCGCTCCTGCATCGCCTCGAGGAGCGCGCTCTGGACCTTCGCCGGCGCGCGGTTGATCTCATCGGCCAGAACCAGATTCGCAAAAATCGGCCCCAGCCGCGGCGTAAACGTCCGCTCTCCCGGATTGAAAATCAGCGTGCCGGTGATGTCCGCCGGCAGAAGATCCGGCGTGAACTGAATGCGCTTGAACGTGGCGTCGATCGACGCCGCGAGCGTCTTCACCAGCAGCGTCTTGGCGAGCCCCGGCAGCCCTTCCAGGAGGACGTGCCCGCGGATCAAGAGAGCGATGACGAGCCGGTCGACGACCCCCTGCTGCCCCACCACCACCCGCCCGACCTCCCCCCGCAGCCGCCCAATGACCTGCTGCGCTCCCGCAATGTTGTTCGTAACCGTCGCCTGGTCCATCGGGTTTTGAGTTTATCGTGATGCCCGTGACGCGCCCGAAAAAGAAATGGGGCCAAAACTTCCTGCGCAACCGCGGCGCCGTGGAGCGCATCGTCGCCGCCATCGAGCCCCAGCCCGACGAGCTCATCGTCGAGATCGGCCCCGGCGAAGGCGTGCTCACCGAGCGTCTGATCACCTTCCCGAACGAGATCATCGCGGTGGAGATCGACCCCGACCTAGCCGCCCGCCTCTCCCGCCTCCCCCTCACCGTCGTGAACGCCGACGCCCTCGAGTTCCCCCTCCCCACCCGCCCCTGGCGTGCCGTCGGCAACCTCCCCTACAACGTGGCCACCCCCATCGTCCGCCGCGTCGTCGCCTCCGAGCACTGGCGCCGCGCGGTGTTCATGCTGCAGCAGGAGGTGGCCGACCGCCTCGTCGCCAAGCCCGGCACCGAGCCCTACGGCTTCCTCACGCTCTTCGTCCAGCTCTACGCGAAAGCGCGCGTGCTCATGACCCTCGATCCCCGCTCGTTCTATCCGCCGCCGAAGGTGCGCAGCTCCGTCGTCGTGCTCGAGCCGGACCGGAAGCCATACGCCTCGGAGGAGTTGATCGAATTGATCTCGGCGGCGTTTCGGATGCGGCGGAAGACGCTGCTCAACAATCTGACCGCACAGGGCGATCGCCGGCGCGGCGAGTGCGAGGACGCACTCGCCGCGGCCAGCTTGTCCCCGAACGTGCGCGCCGAGGAGTTGGACCTCGGCGCGTTCGTTCGTCTCAACGCGCTTTTAAAGCACGCGGAACGGACCCGTTGACTCCCATTTCTTGTCCTTGGGCTCGCGGATAATGTGCGAATCCTTGCCTGTGCAGTCGGCAAGATTCTCCTCGAATTCGTCGAATGTATTGCTTCTGAGAGCCCACGTCTCCACACACTCGGTGAACGGACTCAGACCCTTGGCGTCGTCGCCGTCGTCGATGGTCTCGTCCGGCCCGCAAGCAAACACGAAATAGGTGGTGGGACCTGCGGCTTCGTCGAGGTTGCCGACGGCTTTCTCGAGATTACTCGTGCGGAACTGGAACAAGCTGACTTGCTTGGCCACTGCGATCGACACCTGCTTGACGCGCTTGTCGGTATCGAGCGTCGCGGCGTGACAACAGTCACACACGACCATCACTCGGGCCTTGGGAGGGAAGTACTTCGAGAGAAGGGTGCGAAGGTTGTTGTACGGCAGGATCTTCGAATACAAGCACCACCCGCCGGTTCGCGCGTCTCCGGGATAGCCATGACCGGAGAACGTCAGGATGAAGATCCCCTTGGCAGCCAAAGCCTGTCCGTAGCGCATGAGCGTCGTTTCAACATGGGCGAGAGTGGCCGCGTCGTCAGTGAGAACGTTGGTGTCCGGCCCGTCGAGAGCCTTGAAGCCATTCTTGGCGGCGAGATCACGCATGCTGTACGCGTCATTGACGCACGATTTCAGTGCTTCGATCGGCTCCGGCGACGGGAAATTCTCCGCCAACTCGTTTACGCCGATATGGAGCGACAATGCCTGCTCCGTTCCCGGCACCGCCTGTTTACGCGGTGGCTTCTCCTCCGCGTGAGCATCGGGATCCTCCGCCATCAATCCATGAGGGATGCAACCTCCATAGCGGGGATCTTTAGGATCCTTCTTGATTTTCGTGCAAACAGGCGTCGCAAACTGATGGGAATGTTTCGGCGGATTATTGGAGAATCTGTACAGCAGCTCGTGGTGAAAGTAGGGCTCTCCGCACGGATGCGGAGGCTCATAATCAGCAAGATCCGAGATCGGCTCCGAACCGATGACCAGTTTGAGATCGTCGGAGCTCGCGGTGAACGTGAAGTCCTCGCTGATGGCAACGGTGACCCGAGGATCATCATGGTCGACGCGCAGTTGCAGCGTGTCGGCGATCGGTCGTTTCGGCTTATTGAACTCATCGGAGCCGTGGATGTATTGAAATGGATGATCGAAGCGGATCCTCGCTACAGAGAGCTCGCCGAAATTGAACTCGACATAGGCCGCGTCGGCAGCGACCTTCGAGCCAAGGTAATCTTCATGCACGACCTCGTTCCCCGGTGAGTACTCGCCCATACAGGGCGACCAATTCAGGTACTCCGAATCGGCTGGCGTCGGACCCTGTCGGAGGTTCACCTTCCCGAACTTCGCGGAAAACGGCGGCAGCGTACCGGCCGGCGTAATCATCAACGGATTACGGGCTTCGAGCTTATAGAACGTGACGTCGACCTCGTCATCGTCGCCGTGCATTCGCGGAAAGGCATAGGATGTCCGCAACAGCGGCTTCGGCGGGTTCTTGAGCAGATCGGAGCGAATTCCGATGAAAGGCACGGACGCCGGAATCAGGTAATTGGAGTCGAACTGCGCAGCCAGCGCCGGCGTCTTGGGAAGAAGAATGCGGACGGACTGATAGTTCTTGTTCTTCTCATTCTTCCCGCGCAAAACTGCCGCGAAGGTTCCGACCATGAAGACAGTTAGCCTAGGCATAGTGCACCTCTCTCTCTTTTTAAAGGCCGTCGATGCCACCGATCGAGGCGAACGCTGCCCAATCGCGTGGAGGAATCCGATGGATCGACGCGAGTTGCACCTCGCGCAGGGCCGACGCAGGGGGGCGGCCGGCGCGCAACAATTCGTGCAACTGAATCGATAAACGGGCGGCGGCCTGGTCTTCGACAGGCCAAAGGGAACCGATGACCGATGATGCGCCGGCAGTGATGAAGGCCCGGGATAAATTCGACAGGCTTCCCGGCCGGCGACGGGAGCCGGCCGAGGTCGAACAGGCGGCGAGAACGACGACGCGAACGCGGTCGAGGTGCAGCGCGGCGACTTCGTGGGCGTACAAATAAGACGTCGCGCCGCCTTCGCCCGGCAATACGAGGGCGGCCAGACCGGACGCACGCGGATTGTCGAGGGCGTGACCGCCGAAGTGGACGATCGTGGCGTCGCCGAGCGCCGACAGGAAGCGCGTTTTCGTCGCGCTGAAGGCTTCGAGCAGCTCGGAGTGCTCGTACATGCCGGCCACGCGCTTCGCTTCGGTCGATGCCGAGGGAAGATCGCCGAATCCGGAGCCCTCGGGAAGACGCGGCGCCGCGATCAGCGCGAGATTGTCACCGCTCGCAACGCGGCGTGATTTGAACAGGCGCGCGGCGCTCGGCGCGCAGGTGAGGCGAAAACGCTCGATCAGCGGGGCGCCGGATCCGTGCACCGCCGCAAATGGCACTTCCGTCAATTCATCATCGGGGACAAGCACGAGCGCCTCGACTCCCGCAGCATCACCAATCCACGGCTCCACGATCAGGCGATAGAGATCGTCATCGTCCGGCAGCTCGTTTCTCGACTGCAATTCTCCGACGAAGCGCCGGATCGCAGCAGAGAGCTGCCCCGGCTCGAACTCCCGCTCGAAAAATGACGTCCGGTCGGCGCGGACGAACCATATGGCCAAGCGCGACGGAAGGACGGCGAATTCGACGACTGCCACGCCGCGCGGTAGCATCCGGCGCAGCGCCGCAGTCGGCCGGCTTTCACTTCCCGTCAGAACGAAATCCGATTGCGGAATGCCGCGGCTGCGCTCATTGAGTGCGAATGCCCATTCCCGATCTCCCAGGCCGAGCGCCAGCTCGACGGCCTGTGCGTAAATTTCATGCCGGCGGTCGAGGAGCTGCTCGCGCTTCACAATGTACGCGGCAGCCTCGAGCTGCTTCTCGATCTCTGCCAACGCCTCTTCAATGCTCCGCGATGCTTCTGCTTTGTCGCCGCGGCGGGCATGAGCTTTGGCCGTTGCCAGGAGCAATGTGGCGAGCATGAAATGATTGTCGTGAGCGCGGGCGTAATCGGCGGCCGACGCCAGGGCCGTCAGGTCGACGTCCAAGCCCTCTTCGACACGCGCGCGTACATATTCCGGCGACATCATCACGGACATCTGCATGTCCTTTGACTGGACCCGTTCCAGAAGGGCGAAGGCCCTTTTCCGGTCGTCGCTGGCCGCCTCCGGCTGACGCGCCGCCGTTTCCAACTCGGCGCGCTGCAAGAACGCACGGACGCGCATGTCGCGCCATTCCGGTCTCGTACAGAGGGCGAGGTGCTGGTCCAGAAACGATCGCGCCGCGGCCAATTGACCGTCGCGAAGTGCCAGCTCGGCCGCTTGTAGCCACAGTTGCAGCGTCTGCGTCGTCGGCTGCTGGCGGGCGGCGAGATCGAGCGCCGCGATTCGGTGAGTCCATGCTTCGTCGGAATTGCCGACGTCTTCCTGGCGCGACGCCAGCAGCGTCTCGAGCGAGGCGATGTTTTGCTGTTCGCGCAGAGCCTTGAATTCGGCCAGCGCGGCGTTGTAATCGTCGATCGCTTCGTACGGCAAACCACGCGAGGCTCGCGTCGTGCCGCGGATCCAAGTCGCGTGCGCAAGCAGCGCTCGATATCGTTTGTCCGTACGCAGACGTTCCACCAGACCATTGATGGACGCGTCGCATTCGACGTAGTTGTTGCGGTAATAGGCGCAACTCGCCTCGAGCAGCGTCACGCGGCGGTCGAAGGGATCACCCGCCGCCGCAAAACGGCCGGATAGGCCGGCCAGCGCGGCGGCCGCTTTTTCGATGTTGCGGTCCTTGTACAGGTGGAACGCTCGAGTGAATTGCACGTGTGCTTCCGCCAGCGACCGCTTGGACTCTCCTTGGAGCGCTCCGATCGCGCGAACGGTGTCGCTCACCAGCCATTCGCCATTGCACTGCGCCAGCGCGCCGCCGATCGCCGTCAGCTTGCGCAATACTTCCATTTCGCCCGCTGCATCGTCTGCGAGGACTTTCTCGCCCCAGGTGGCGAAGAGCTCGTCCTCGGCCCGCTGCCGATTCTCGAGTGGAGCCTCGCAGATGGAGGCTTCAGACGTCGGTTTGACGACAGTCGTACTCTCGGACAGCAGGGCAAGATGCTGCGACGCCTCCGCCGACCAGGCGCTGCCGGGATCGAGCTTCAAATAGTCATTCCACGCGGCGCGCGCTTTGTCCTTGGCCTTCATTGCCTCGTAGGCAAGGGCACGGTTCCACGCCGTCTCCGGTGTTTGTTGCAGGCTCCACGCGCGCTCGGCGCATTCGACGGCCGCCACAATCGCGGCCGGACGTTCGTAACGCTTCGCCACCGCCAAATACGCCACCGAAAGATCATTCAGAAGGCGGCGATCGGACGTTTTCTCGATTGCTTGATGCGCATCGGAGACGCCCGCATCCGATTCGGCTGCTTTTTCGAGCGCATCGACCGCCTCGTCCCAGTGGCGGGCGAGAAGATAGGAAACGCCGAGAGCGTGCAGATTGTCGGTGGACGGCTTCGCCTCAGCCGCCTCCTTGATTTGGGCGGCGACACCGAGGAGCTTCCAATTGTCCGTATCTTCGTCAGCGGGGCCGCGTTTCGGCTGCCGCTTGGCGCGATACGGAAAGCCGGCGAGGCGGCCGTCGACGTCGCGGAACTCGGGCGCGGCCGCGGCGAGCGCCGCGATGCCGGTAGGGTGATTCAGACGGTATTGCCACACTCCATAAAGCGATGCGATGGCGATTACGGCAGCCGCGGCGGCGGCGAAGGTCTTGCTCGACCAGAACCTCGGACGAAAGGGAGCGACGTTGCTGATGGCCGCTTGGCTTTCGTTCGCCGCCATTACCACGTCCATGCATTCCGAGCACTCCGCCATGTGCTGCACCACGCTTCTGCGCGTCTCCTCGTCGAGGCGCCCGTCGATGTATGCGGCGAGCGTCTCGTCGCTGGGGAATGGCGAGTGCTCAGTCTGCATGGTCACCCCGACCTCCGACCTGTGCCCTCACCTAGATCCCCGTCTGGCTGGTGAGAGGGACGTGCGGGGCGATTTTCCGCGTGCAGCGTCAGATTGTGGTCGGCGTGCGTGAGCAGGTCGCCCAAGTCGTCGCGGGCGATGCCGGCGCCCTCCAGCGCCACGCGCAAGCCGCCGATCAGGTGGTCGATCCGCTTGTAGAGCTTCTTCTGATCGATGTGCAGCGCGGCGGCGATGTCCGGCACCTTCGCGCCGCGCCAGAAACGCATCTGCAGGATCACCTTGTCCTGCGAGTCCATCGATCCGATGGCGTCGTCGAGCGCGCGCGACACCGCGCGCGCCGTGCACTCGCGGTGCTGCTGCATCACGCCATCGTCCGCGGCGGCCGGCGCGGCGATGTCGGGGACGGCGGTGTCGGGGACGAGCATCGGGCGCGGCAGGCGCACCGGGAGGCGGAGGTAAAGAACCTCGATCTCCGCACGCGTGTAGGGCGAATCATTGCCCGTCGTCAGCGTATTGATCGCCTCCTCGAGCGTGTAGTCGTCGCGCGTCAGCATCCGCTCCAGCGTGATGGCCTTCTCGCCGAGGCGCTTCGCTTCGGCGGAGGGGCGCCACTTCCCCCACAGCTGCACGCGGTATTGAAAGAAGAGGCGTTGGATGACCGTCGTGAGATAGGTTGACAGGCTGCTGCGGCCCTCGAACTTGCGGAGCACCGCGTAGTCGTCCTCGAGCAGCTTGAAGCGGACGTGTGACGAGAACTCGTCCGCCTCCGCCGGATTGAGGTGATTGCGCCGGCAGACGAACGCTGCGATCCGATTGATCAGATCGAGGTTCTGGACGAATACCTGCTCCGGCTCCATCGAAAGCCCGCTCGCTGCGCTGACTGTGGGATTACGCAACGAGTGTAGCAGGGTTGCCGCGCATGGGTGTCTGCGCTACGATACCCCCTAGGGGTACAAGACATTGACCAAAACGCCGCGCAAAGCGCACGCCGTCGACCCGGAGCTCAAGGAGCGCGCGGCCGTCCAGCTCAAGCGCATCGAAGGGCAGGTGCGCGGCGTCGCGCGCATGGTCGGCGAGGAGCGCTACTGCGGAGAAGTGCTGGTCCAGATCTCCGCGATTCAGGAGTCGCTCCGCTCCGTCGCCCGAGTCCTGCTGCGGAACCACCTGCAGCATTGCGCGACCGAGGCCATCCGCTCGGGCGACCGCGAGCGGCGCGAGGCGATGTACGACGAGCTCACGGATCTCTTCTTCAAGCACATCAGGTGACGCATGGCCATCGATCCGATTTGCGGGATGACCGTCGACGAAGCGACGGCGACGTGGACGTCGACCGTCGGCGGCGAGACGTTCTACTTTTGCAGCGCCGGGTGTAAGGCACGGTTCGAAGCGGAGCATCGGGAAGCGCCACCCAGCACTCAGCCCACAGCACCCAGCACGTTCACCTGCCCCATGCACCCCGAGATCGTCCGCGACGAGCCCGGCTTCTGCCCCATCTGCGGCATGGCTCTCGAGCCGCGCGTGGCCACGCTCGAGGCGAAGCCGAACGAAGAGCTCATCGACATGCAGCGGCGCTTCGTCGCCAGCGCCGTGCTTTCCGCGCCGGTGCTCGTCCTCGGCATGATGATGCGCGCCCCGTGGGTGCAGTTCGCGCTCGCCACGCCCGTCGTCCTCTGGGGCGGCTGGCCGTTCTTCATGCGCGGCTGGGCCTCCGTCGTCGCGCGGCGCCTCAACATGTTCACCCTCATCGCCATGGGCACCGGCGTCGCGTACGTCTACAGCGTCGCCGCGCTGCTGATGCGACGGCACGATCTCTACTTCGAGCCCGCTGCTGTCATCACCACCCTCGTCCTCCTCGGCCAGGTCCTCGAGCTCCGCGCCCGCGAGCGCACCGGCGACGCCATCCGCGCGCTCCTCGGGCTCGCGCCGAAAACCGCGCGCGTCGTGTTCGACGACGGCACCGAAGCGGATCTCGCCGTCGACCAAATTCGAGAAGGGATGAAGCTGCGCGTGCGCCCCGGCGAGCGCGTGCCGGTCGACGGCGCCGTCGTCGACGGCCATGCCTCCATCGACGAGTCGATGATCACGGGCGAGCCGATGCCGGTCGAGAAGGCGCCGGGCGCGCGCGTCACCGGCGGCACCGTCAACGCCACCGGCTCCATCGTCATGCGCGCCGAGCGCGTCGGCGCCGACACCCTCCTCGCGCAGATCGTGCGCATGGTCACCGAGGCCCAGCGCAGCCGCGCGCCGATCCAGCGCCTCGCCGACGTCGTCTCGGCGTGGTTCGTGCCGATCGTCATCGCCGTCGCCGTCGCCACCTTCGCGATCTGGTTCCGTGTTAGCCCATCGCACGCGCTCGTCAACGCCGTCGCCGTGCTGATCATCGCCTGCCCCTGCGCCCTCGGCCTCGCGACGCCGATGTCTGTGATGGTCGCGACGGGCGAGGGGGCGAGCGCCGGCATCCTCATCAAGAACGCCGAAGCGCTCGAGCTCCTCGCCGGTGTCGACACAATCGTCGTCGACAAGACCGGCACGCTGACGGAGGGGAAGCCGAAGGTCGTCGCGATCAACACCCAGCCCGGCTTCGACGAAGCCCGCGTCCTCGGCATGGTCGCCGGCGTCGAGCGCGCCAGCGAGCACCCGCTCGCCGCGGCCATCGTCGCGGCGGCGGAGGAGCGCAAGGTGCCGATCGGCCGCGCGGAGAACGTGACGACGATTCCGGGCAAGGGCGTGACCGGCAGCGTCGGCGGCTACGAGATCGCCGCCGGCAACCGCGCGCTCATCGGCGACGCGGCGGCGGGCGAAGGGATCTTCGTGACGATCGACGGCAAGCCGGCGGCGCGCATCGTCGTCGCCGATCCGATCAAGTCGACGACGGCGGACGCGCTGCGGGCGCTGCACGAGCGCGGCATCACCGTGGTGATGGCAACGGGCGACGCGCGCGCGACGGCGATGAAGGTCGCGAACCAGCTCGGCATCGACCGCGTCGAGGCAGAGGTGCTGCCCGCCGACAAGGAAGCGATCGTGCGCCGGCTGCAGAGCGAAGATCGCAAAGTGGCCATGGCGGGCGACGGCGTGAACGACGCGCCGGCGCTGTCGCGCGCGGACGTCGGCATCGCCATGGGCACCGGCACGGACGTGGCGATCGAGAGCGCGGGCGTGACGCTGGTCAAAGGCGACCTGCGCGGCATCGTCCGCGCGCGTGCGCTGTCCGAGGCGATGATGCGCAACATCCGCCAAAACCTCTTCTTCGCCTTCGTCTACAACATCCTCGGCGTGCCGATCGCGGCGGGGCTGCTCTACCCATTTTTCGGATTGCTTCTCAGCCCGATGATCGCCAGCGCGGCGATGACGTTCAGCTCCGTGACGATAATCGCCAACGCACTTCGCCTCCGCCGGGTGCAGCTCGCTCGATGAAGTCGACGTCGCCGTGTTTGTCGACGACGATCACGGTCGACGAGCGCGTGCCGTAGCCGCGCTCGGGGACGGCGACGAAGACCTCCTGCTCGATCGCGCCGCCGCGGCGGGTGGTGAGGAAGTCGAGGAGCGACTCCGGATTTGCGATCGCGCTCTGCATCGCCTCGCGCGCGAGCTCGACCTTCGGCCAGTCGTCGCCGGGCACGCCGTTGCTCACGGCGAAGATGGAGCCGGGCGCGATGATCGACGGCGGCGCGTCGTTGGCGTTCGTGACGTGGGCGATGGTCGTGCCGTCGCCGAGGATGAGGTGGAAGCCGGCGTAGTCGGCGCGACGGACGCCGTTCGCGAAGTCGATGGCGTGAGCATCGGAGAGCACGAAGTCCGACACGAGATGGCCGCGCGACGGGCCGTCGGCGTGCTCGCCGCGGATGTTCGTCACCGCTGCGAACCGCCCATCCTCCCGCACCGCCAGCCAGCTCCCGCCCGCCCGCACGTCGCGCCCGCCGACGACGCGCGCATCCTCGTTCCACGGCGCGGCGGCGAGCGCCGGACGCTCGTAAAACTCGTCGCGGTTCGCGGCGATCACGAGCGGAAAATCGTCGGACAGGCGATGCGCGATCGCGATCAGGCACATGCGCGGACACGATATCCTTTTCGCACTTGCGACTGAGCATCGGAGCGCGCGTCGGCGCGTACCACATCGTCGAGCCGATCGGCGCGGGCGGCATGGGCGAGGTCTACCGCGCCCACGACGACCGCGTCGGCCGCGACGTCGCGCTCAAGGTCCTCCCCCACCGCCTGGCCACCGACGACGAGGCCCGGCAGCGCTTCCAGCGCGAGGCGAAGGCAATCGCGGCGATCTCGCACCCGAACATCCTGGCGCTCTACGAGTTCGAGCAAGAGGGCGACCTCGCCTACGTCGTCACGGAGCTGCTCGAGGGCG
>DATELQ010000149.1:0-11055 GCA_035276475.1 Thermoanaerobaculia bacterium
CGATCTCGGCGTCGCTTTCGCCGCGGAGCCGCGCGTCGAGCGCCGCGCGCGACAGCAGCGCGATCTGTTCCTGCTCCGGCTTCGCCCCGCTGCTCAGATCGTTCGGCCCCACCCGCGAGACGTACAACACCTCCTCGATCATCTGGAACTTTCCGACGGCGGCGAGGCGGTACCAGAGGTCCCAATCCTGCCCGACATAGAACTCGGCGCGGTAGCCGCCGGCGCGCTCGTAGGCGTCGCGCGAGAACATGACCGAGGGATGCGAGGTCGGGCCGTCG
Source organism: Thermoanaerobaculia bacterium (assembly GCA_035276475.1). Lineage (GTDB taxonomy): Bacteria > Acidobacteriota > Thermoanaerobaculia > Gp7-AA8 > Gp7-AA8 > DATDFB01. The sequence continues at coordinate 279 of DATELQ010000149.1, forward strand.
ATCACCCCCCAGCGCTCGCTCGGGTCGAGGATCGAGACCGGCGTTCGCGCGCGTCCGCGCCCCTTCGCCACCATGAGGTGCTCACCATCCGGACCGGCCACCTCGGTCCAGCACGACACGAACGCGAGCTCCGGATTCGCCGAGATCACGGCGTGTTGTTTTTGCAGTCGATCCGGGAGGGAGAGGTCGCCGGCGTCCTGCCTAGCGATATAGGCGCTCTGCGCCGCGGCACATCCGGCGATGAGCGCGCGGGTCAGGCCGCGGTTCTCCTGATGAATGACGCGCACGCGCGGATCGCGCGCGGCGATGGCGTCGAGGAGCGCGCCGGACGAATCGGTGGATCCGTCGTCGACGACGATGAGCTCGAAGTCGACGCCGCGCTGCGTCAGCACGCTCTCGACCGTCGCGGCCAGTCCGCCTCCGGCGTTGTAGACCGCCATGACGACGGATACCTCGCTCATGCGGTCGATTGTAGCCGTCACTTCACGCGCCGCAGGATGAGCGGCCCATAGCCCCAGGCGCTGTGCGTGTGAATCGGACCGAGCGCGAAGGGGCGGCGGTTGAGGCGGTCGACGATCGGCGCGAAGTGGTCGCGCACGTACGCGAGCTGCTCCGGGCGGAGCGTCTGCGGCTGCCCCGGCGTGCCCGAGCCGTTGCCGGTGAGGACGAGGTAGTCGACGTCGCTCCACGGCGGATCGGCCTCGGTGGAGTAGGTGCGCATCGATCCCGCCAGCGCGGGCCAGAAGTCGTACGTCATCACGCCGGCGTTGGGCGGAATGACCTGATGCAGCAGCGCGACGTTGACGCCCATCCGCTGGTCCGCCGGCAGCGTGGCCCGGATGAGCGTCATGAGCGCGAAGCGCGACGCCGCCGCGCACCAGAGCGCCAGCGCGATGACGGCGACGGCCGCGCGAAACGCGCCGCGCCACGGCGCCATCGCCACCGCCGCCGCGGCGAAGAGCGACGGCACGATCAACCAGACGTAGTAGTACTTGACCGGCAGCAGCACGACGAGCGCGGCGAGCGCGACGAGCGGCGGAAGCCAGAGCGTTAGCCATTCCCGGCGCGGCCCGCGCAGAAGGTGGACGGCAGCGACGACGAGCGCCGCCGCGGCGGCGAGATAGTGCGCCAGGCCGTAGCGGATGGAGTTGCGGATCGCCCAGGCAAACGACTCGTGAACGGAGGCGCCGGCGTGATGCGTCAGCTGGCGGAGGCCGTACGGAATGATGAGCACGAGCGGCAGCATCGTCAGCGCGAAGACGGCACCGGCGCAGGCGCCGAACGCGAGGGCGCTGCCGAACGCGCCGCGCCGCTGCTGCCAGAGCGCGCAGAGCGGCCAGACCAGGAGGATGCCGGCAGCGACGAGGCTCGTGCCGGCGGAGAGCCCGAACAGCACGCCGGCGGCGGCGGCGCGCCGCGCCGTCAGACGCCGCAGCACGATGGCCGATCCGAACATGGCGAAGACCGCGGCCAGCTCGTCGGGACGTCCGGCGGTGCCGAGCGGCAGCGTTGCCGCGGCGGCGATCGCGGCCCACGTGTCCGGAATCCCTGCCAACGCTCGCGCCAGAGCGAACGTCGCCCACCCAAGCAGAATGTGAATCAGTGCATCGAAGGCCACGCTCGTCGTCGGGTTGAATCCGAAGAGCTTCACGAAGAGGCCGAAGGCGAACGTGTACACCGGCGGCCCGAAGCCGCGGCGCAGCGCGTACGGATCGGCCGGATCGCGCCAGGCGCCGAAGCCGCGCAGCTCCGGCGCGATGAACGTGCCGCTCTTCGCCCACTCCCGCCCCGCCGCTTTGTAGGCGATCTCGTCGCCGCCGAGGAAGCGGCCGAAGAGCAGCATCGCGGCGAGATAGGCCACCTGGAGCGCGAGGAGCACCCAGCGGCTCACGCCCGCCGCCCCACGAGGAGGAGCGAGCCGCCGAACGGAAAGTCGGCGCCGTGCCGCAGTAGAAATCGCTCGAAGTCCATCACCCGGCTCAGCGCGAAGTTTACCGGCGCAGAGATCTTCAGCTCGTCGCTGGCGTCGCACGACTCCGTGCCGCGGTAGCGCCGCCGCGTGAGACGCATGAGCGGGTAGAGCAGCGACGACATGGAGAGCACGCGCTCCACGGTGAAGCCGGCGGCGCGCACGCGCGCCACGAGCTCGTCGCGGCGGTAACGCCGCTGATGCCGGCTGATCTCGTCCCACGCGCTCCAGAGCCGCGGGTCCTGCGGCACGGTCAGGATGATGCCGCCGCCCGGGCGGAGGGCGCGGTGCATGGCCGCGAGCGCGAGGTCGTCGCGCTCGATATGCTCGATGACGTCGCAGGCGGCCACGACGTCGAGCTCCTCCGCGAACGGGATGGCCGTCGCGTCCATCTGCAGGAAGAGGGCGCCGGGAACGCGCCTCGCTGCGTACGGCAGCGCGGCGGTGTGGATGTCGCTGCCGACGAGCGCGGCGCTCGGAAAGGCCTCGCGGATGCGCGCCAGCATGCCGCCGGTGCCGCAGCCGATCTCCATCACGGACTGCGGCGCGGCGAAGTGCCGGCGCATCGCCCACGTCACCATGGCCCCGCGCGCCGCGAACCAGAAATGCCTCCGATCCACCTCGGAGAGGATGTCGAAGTACCCCGTCGGGTAGTTCGGATTCTCCGCCGCCAGCGCCGGCGCGAAGGCCGGGAAGCCCTCGATCGTCTCCGGCGCGAAGCCGCAGCGCGCGCACGCCCAGCCGGCGCCGTCCCACTCGTAGTCGCAGCGAAGGCAGCGCCGCATCGCCGCCTAAGATACTTCCGCTCGCATCGCAGCCGGGAGGATGAAGAGGTTCTCGTGCTCGCCGGGCGCCTCGAGCTCGACGAAGGAGCCGTTTCGTAGGACATAGAAGCGGTAGGCGCGGCCGGCGAGCCATTGCCACGTCTCGTCGATGGTGAAGCCGTTGATGGCCATCCGCTCGCGGTTGAACTCGGCGAAGAGTAGCGGGCGGTCGCGCTCGATCGTGGCGCGCGCCCCCTTCAGCATCTCCGGCTCGTAGCCTTCGATGTCGATCTTCATCATCCCGACCCGCGGCCATCCGCTGGCGACGTCGTCGAGGCGGCGCACCTGCACCTCGATGTCGCCGGCGGCGGCGATGAAGGCGTTGTTGTCGGCGCGCTGCGGATCGCCGGCCATGTGGAGCACGGCGTCGGCCGCGCCGAGGGCGAAGGGATAGACGTCGACGACGTCGTGGGCGCCGTTGAGGGCGATGTTCGCCGCCTGCCGCTCGCGATTGAACGGCACCGGCTCGAACGCGGCGATGCGTCCGCCGCGCGCGCGGACGACGCCCGCCAGGCAGACCGCGTAGAGGCCGACGCTGCTGCCGACGTCGACGAAGACGCCGCCGTCGTAGAGCCGCCGCAGTGCGTCGACGTACTCGGCTTCCATGTCGCGGTAGTAGAAGGCGAACTTCTGCCCCCACCCGCGCAGGTCAAAGAGAAACCGGCAGCCGCCGTTCAGCGTCCCTTCCGCGAGGTACGAGGCCGGATCGCGGCGGTTCGTCAGCAACGCGTCGATCGCGAGGGTGATCCGCCCCTTGCCGCGGAACCGCGGGAGGCGGGAGAGGACCGGCGGGAGGAGCCGGCGGACGGCGTTGCGCCAACCGATCACGCCCGTACGATATCAGCGCAGTTCGTAGAGCACGGCGTGCGGGAAGCGCGTCAGCGGCACGAGCGCGTACGGCAGTCCGAGCTGTTCGCATGCCGCGGGCGCGTCGTGCGCCGTGGCCACGAAGTAGCGCCGCCGTGCGGAGGCGAGCGAGGCGCGCACGGCCTGCTCGTCGGACTCGAACGGATACTCGACGAACGCCGCGGCGCCGGCGGTGTAGAGGCGGACGGTGGCGTCGAACGGCGGCATGACCAGCACCAGCGCGTCCGCCGGGAGGGCGCGCACGACGGCGGCGATGGCCGGCGCGTCGCGCAGGCCGGGATGGTCGATGAAGTCCTCGCGGCTGGTGACGCGCAGCGCATTCGCGGAGAACACGAGCGCGATCAAGACCGCGACGACGTTGGCCCGCGGCACGAGCGCCAGCGAGTCGGCGGCGGCGATGAGATAGAGCGGGATGAGGAAGATCCAGATGCGCGCGAACGGCGCCTTCCGCAGCAGCAAGAGGAGCGGCACGATGGCGACGAGGGCGCTGCCGAGGAGAACGCCCGCGGGGCGCCGCCGGACGATCGCGGCCGCCGCGGCGACGCTGAGGACGATGCCGCCGGCGAGCGTGAAGCTGGTGCCCCAGCGCTGCCATGTGTCGAGGAAGACGAGAGGGAGCTCGTGCCCGAGCGCGTCGTAGTCGTAGGTGACGGAGCGGACGTTGCCGTCGGCGATCATCGACATGGGACCGCTGATGACGAGGATCGGCAGGTAGAGGAGGAATGTGAGCGAGGCCGAGGCGATGGCGACGGTGACGATGCGCCGCCAGGCCCGCTCCGTGATCGCCATCCACCCCGCCCACGCCGCCGCGGCGAAGAGCATCGTCGGGACGGTCCATGCGCCGACGGCGATCAGCACGGCGCGCACGCGGTCGTCGTCGATGAGATAGAGGAGGAGGAAGAGGAGCGTGAGGATGGTGTAGCCGCGCGCCTGCGCCGAGTACTCGACGAGCGGCGTGGCCGCCGCGGCCAAGGCGGTGGCGATCGCCGCCACGCGTTCGTTCGCCACGTGCCGTGCCAGGAGGTACGTGGCCGGCAGCACGGCCACGCCGGCGATGAACGCAGGAAGCCGCAGCGCCCACAGCCGGTTGCCGGCGACAGCGTGCATGCACCAGACGAGGAGGGTGTGGAAGACGTGGTTGTTGGGGAAGAGGTAGCGGCTCAGGAAGAAGAGCGGCGACTTCCACGCGAACTCGACGACGGTGAAGGCTTCGTCGTAGTGCAGCGGGCCGAAGAGAAGGACGGCGCGGACGGCGACGCCGACGAGGACGATCGACATCGCCGCACGCGATGGGCGCGCGTGTTCGATCGCGAGGGGATGCTCGCGGCGTTGGAGCCGCCACGCGGCAATGGCAATCAACGCCACGATCGCGCCGCAGACCACCGCCCGCACGCGAACGGCATGGACGGTGGCGTCTTGCACGGCGTGTCCGGCGTGCGCGCTGAGGAGCGGATGCAGCGGCGCCGCCGCGAAGAGGAAGAGGGCGGCGGCGACGGCCAGGAGCAGTCAACGCATGACGATCGGCCCCTCTTTCTTGAGGTCCCGCACGAGGCGGTCGAGGGCGACGCTGTAGTCGTCGTGCGATTTCCAGTTGTGGAACTTGCCGATGTGCCGGCGCCGAACTTCGGCCGCCCAATCCGCGCCGCTCTCGAAGACGGCGTCGTCGAGGGTGATCGGAAAGAGGACGTCCTTGTTCTCGCGATCCTCGCGGTCGAGCGCCGCTTCGACCTCGCGCCGCACCCACGGGCTGTCGATGGAGTGCGCGGAGAGGACGAGAACGAGCTTGTCGTGGATGCGGATGGACTCGTCGATGCGCGAGCGGAAGCGGTCGCCGATTTTCAGGTCCTCGGGGGCGAACCAGGTCTTGATCTTTCGTTGTTGTAGGTCGGCGTGGAGCCGGCGCACGAAGGCATCGTCTTGAGAGGAGTAGGAGAGGAAGCAGGAGTAGAACTCGATGGGGTGGCCGGCGAGGGAGGTGGCGTAGGTGATGAATTCTTCGGGGAGGTTGGCGAGGCGGAGAAGGGATTCGGGAAGACCGCCGGATTTGAAGAAGGTGTCGATTCCGAGATGAAGGCCCATCGTCCGGATAGTGTCTGCGCCTCTGAGGCGCCGGAGATCTGAGCCCGCGAATGTTGTATTGATAATCGTCGCGTCTGAAATGTCTGCATCTGGCAAACTGCAGTCTAGAAGTACGGTCGACGTGATCGTGGATTTATCGAAAACACAATCCTCGCCATGAACATCGAATAAGGACGTTTTGTGAAGCCGTGCTCCTGTGAAGACTGCACCATGAGCAATGCAGCCAATAAGCTCTGTCCCGTATAGCATGGCCTTTCTCAAAGTCGCTTCTGATAAATCGGTGAAGCGTAGACGGAACCCAGACAAATCGAAATCGTCGAGCATCGCGCCGCGAAGGTCAGCTCGACCGGCATATGCCAGATTCCACGCATTCCACGCCTCCGCCCCCTCCCTCAACTTCGCCAAGTGCTCCGGATTCGCCATGCGCCGAGTAAGATACCGCCGCTTCGCATGCGGGACGGCCTCTCCATCGTCGTGCCGGTCTACAACAGCGAGTCGTCGCTGACGCCGCTCGTCGAGCGGCTCGAGACCGTTCTCCCCACCCTCGCCACCGCCTCCGAAATCATCCTCGTCAACGACGGCAGCCGCGACCGGAGCTGGGACGTCGTCGCCACCCTTGCCCGCACCCACCCCCGCGTCCGCGGCATCGACCTCCTCCGCAACTTCGGCCAGCACAACGCCCTCCTCGCCGGCATCCGCGCCGCGCGCTTCGACACCGTCGTCACCATGGACGACGACCTCCAGCACCCCCCCGAAGAAATCCACAAACTCCTGGCCGGGCTCGATGCCGGCGCCGACGTCGTCTACGGCACGCCCGGCCGCCTCCAGCACTCCCTCTGGCGCAACTTCTTCTCCCGCTTCACCAAGGCCACCATGTCGCGGGCCATGCGCATCGACTCCATCGTCGACATCAACGCCTTCCGCGCCTTCCGCACGCGCCTCCGCGACGCCTTCCGCAACTACGAGAGCCCGCACCTCCTCCTCGACGTCCTCCTCTCCTGGGGCACAAGCCGCTTCGCCGCGGTCGAGGTCGAGCACAAGCCGCGCACCTACGGCCGCTCGAACTACACGCCGGTCAAGCTCTTCAACCAGGCCATGCTCATGCTCACCGGCTTTTCCACCGCGCCGCTGCGCGTGGCCTCGCTCGTCGGCTTCTTCTTCACCCTCTTCGGCATCGGCATGCTCGTCTACGTCGTCGGCCGCTACCTCATCACCGGCAACAGCGTCCCCGGCTTCCCGTTCCTCGCCTCCGCCATCGCCATCCTCTCCGGCGCGCAGCTCTTCGCCCTCGGCATCATCGGGGAGTACCTGGCGCGTATGTTCAACCGCAGCATGCAGCGCCCCGTCTACGTCGTGAAAGAGGAAGTCGGCGAGCCGTGAGCATCCGGGCCGGCTTCTGCGTCTCCGGCCACGGCTCTCTTTTCCGCGCCGCGGTGCGCCGGCACGCGGAGACGGGCGCCGAGCCGGCGCTGCTGGTCTTGGAAACAAAGTCCGCGGGCGACCTCGAGGACTTCGCGGCGGCGAACGGCGTCCCCTCGGTGCGCCTCGACCCGCGTGACCGCGGCGCGTTCGACGCCGAGCTCGCGCGCCACCTCGGCGAGGCGCGGCTCGACCTCGTTGTTCTCACCTTCGACCGCATCCTCCCGCCGGCCATCGTGGCCGCGTTTCCGCAGCGCATCGTCAACGTGCACCCATCGCTCCTGCCGGCGTTCGCCGGGAACCGCGGCATCGAGCGGACGCTCGAGAGCGGCGTTCGCATCGGCGGCGCCACGATTCACGAAGTCGTCGACGCCGTCGACGCCGGCGCCGTCATCGCTCAGGCGGCGCTGGCCATCGCGCCCGACGACACGCCGCAGTCGTACGGCGCGCGCCTCTACGCGCTGCTCGAGCCGATGTTCCTCCAGGTCCTCCGCTGGTACGCCGAGGGGCGCGTGAGCCGCGACGGGCGCGGGCGCCTCACCGTGCGCGGCGCGCGCTACGATGCGCTGCCGGTCGTGCCGGCGCTGGAGGCCTTCGCGCCGTGAAGTGCGTCATCCTCCAGCCGTCGTACATCCCGTGGCGCGGCTACTTCGACCTCATCCGCCGCGCCGGCGTCTTCGTCTTCTACGACGACGTGCAATACGACACGCGCGGCTGGCGCAACCGCAACCGCATCAAGACGCCGCGCGGCGCGCAGTGGCTGACGATTCCGGTGAACGCGCGCGGCGCGCAGACCGAGCACATCGCCATCAACCGCATCGCCACGGTGCCGGAGCCGTGGGCGCGGAAACACTTCGAGACGCTGCGGCTCTTCTACGGCGCCGCGCCGCACTTCTCGGACTACCTGCCGTGGCTCGAGCGCGCCTACGCTGAGCCGCCGCCGCTCCTGGCCGACTTCACCATCGCCACGACGATCGAGCTCGCCGGCATGCTCGGCATCAGCGGCACGCGTTTCTGGCGCTCGTCGGAGCTCGGCGTCGGCGGCGGCAAGACGGAGCGCCTCGTCAACATCGCCCGCCACGTCGGCGCCACCTCGTATCTCAGCGGCCCGTCGGCGAAGAGCTACATCGAGCCGGAGCGCTTCGCCGAGGCGGGCATCGCGCTGGAGTACATGGAGTACGGCTACCCGGAGTACCCGCAGCTCTATCCGCCGTACGACCCGCAGGTGTCGGTCCTCGACCTCCTCTTCATGACGGGCGCGGAGGCGCCGCGGTACATTTGGGGATGATGATTCCGTTCAACCGGCCGTGCGTCTGCGGGCGCGAGCTCGAGTACGTGCGGCACTCGATCGACAACGGCCACATCTCCGGCGACGGCGCGTACACGAAGCGCGCGAACGGCATGCTCGAGGCGCTCTTCCCCGGCGCGCGCGTGCTGCTCACGACGTCGTGCACGCACGCGCTGGAGATGGCCGCGATCCTCCTCGACCTGCAGCCCGGCGACGAGGTGATCGTGCCGTCGTTCACGTTCGTCTCCGGCGTCAACGCCTTCGTGCTGCGCGGCGCGAAGCCGGTGTTCGCCGATATCCGCCGCGACACGCTGAATCTCGACGAGCGGCAGCTGGAGGCGCTGATCACGCCGCGCACGAAGGCGATCGCGCCGGTCCACTACGCCGGCGTCGCCTGCGAGATGGACGCGATCATGGAGATCGCCCGCCGGCACGGCGTGGCCGTGGTCGAGGACAACGCCCACGGCCTCTTCGCGAAGTACCGCGGCCGCCCCCTCGGCACGTTCGGCGCGCTGGCGACGCAGAGCTTTCACGAGACAAAGAACATCAGCTGCGGCGAAGGCGGCGCGCTCGTGATCAACGACGTGGCGCTGTACGAGCGCGCGGAGATCATCCGCGAGAAGGGGACGAACCGCAGCCGCTTCTTCCGCGGCCAGGTCGACAAGTACACGTGGGTGGACATCGGCTCGAGTTACCTCCCCTCGGACATGCTGGCGGCGTATCTGGTCGGGCAGCTCGAAGTGGCGGAGTCGATCCAAACATCGCGGCGCCGCATCTGGGAACGCTACGATCGAGAGCTCGCGGAGTGGGCGACACACCACGGCGTGACCCGGCCGTTCGTCCCCGAGCATTGCGAGCAGCCGTATCACATGTACTACATCCTCCTGCCGTCGCTCGCCGACCGGACGGAGCTGATCGCCTGGCTGCGAGCACGCGAGATCCTCGCGGTGTTTCACTACCTGCCGCTGAACGCCTCGGAGATGGGAGAGCGCTACGGCGCCCGCGCCGGCGACTGCCCGGTAACCGAGGACATCAGTGATCGTCTGCTGCGCCTCCCGATGTACAACGATATGCGCGACGACGAGCAATCGCGCGTTGTTGACGCACTCCTGTCGTGGCGGCGTTAGCCCCGCAGCCGGTCGCGCAGCGCAGCCATGCGCCCGGCGTTGCGCCAGCCGATGACGCGGGCCACGCGCTGATAGACGCGGATGTCTCGCGCTTGGGAGATCGAGCGCGCCGCGTCGATCAGTGCGCGAGACTCGTCCGCCAGTCCGGCCGTGCCGCATTGGCGCCCGAGGTGGAAGAGCTCCCGCGCGAAGAACTGCATCTCCGGCGACGCCGGATCGAGACCAGCGCGCCGTGCGGAATCGAGCATGCTGAGATGCGCTGCGGCGCGGTTGCGCAGCGCTGCCGGCGTTGCGTGTCCCGAGGCGCGGGCCGCGGCGTGCTCGCGCACCTCGCAGACCCATTCGGGGACGTAGGCCAGGCGCACGCCGAGCGCCGCGATGCGGCAGTCGTACTCCCAATCCTCCTCGGCGGACAGCGTCGACCACGGCCCGGCGGCGTCGATCACCGAACGGCGATACAGCGGCGTCGGCGTGTCCCACCAGCGTTGCGTCAGCATCGACGGGAACATCGTCTCGATCCGCTCGCCGGAGCGCTTCCACGGCGCCGGCTCCACGCGGCCGTCCGCGTGGCGAAGGCGCGTCCAGCCGTACGCAGCGCCGCACTCCGGCGCGTTGCGCAACGCCGCGACCTGCAGCTCGAACTTGCGCGGGAGGAGGACATCGTCGCTGTCGAGGTGCTGGACGAAGTCGCCCTGCGCCACGCGGCGCGCGGCCTCGCGCGCGGGGCCCGGGCCCCCGTGCTCGACGTGCAGCGCGCGCACGAACGGCGCGTGCTCGCGCACCAGCGCGTCGGCTGCGGCGCCGGTGTCGTCGGTCGAGCCGTCGTCGACGATGATGATCTCGATCGGCCGGTACGTCTGCGCCACCACGCTCTCCACCGCCTCGCGCAGCATCGCCGCGCGGTTGTAGACCGGGATGATCGTCGTGACCAGCTCCACGCCCGCAAGTTTAGAATCGCGCTGTGGGGTTGCGGCAGAGAATCGGGGCGTTGCTGTACGACTGGCCGCCGTTCGCGCTGCACATCCTCCGCGGCGACTGGGTGCGCATCAAGAACCGCGCTGAGTCGATCGACAGCGACGAGCGCGGCGTCCGCTGCAACTGGCGCTTCACCTCCGACCTGCACATCGCCAACGTCTATCCGGCCGCGGGGCGGTGGCTGATGCGGCGCGCGCTCGCGCAGTGGCCGATCGCCGAGCGCGACGCG
>DATELQ010000150.1:0-47328 GCA_035276475.1 Thermoanaerobaculia bacterium
GCCGAACGCGGAGGCCTTCGCGGTGACGGCGTCGGAGTTCTGGCGCGATCCCACCCACCTCGCCCCCCGCCACCCCGCCGCCCTCGTGCTCCTCGGTCGCGAGCACGGCTTCGCCGTGGAGGAAGTGCGGGCGGTGCATCCGTTCCCGGACGCGAACCGCTTTCCCGGCGACTCGCCGCTCGTGCAGGCGCTGAACGAGCGGTTCTTCGCGGGACAGGACCTGCGGTTGATTTTGCGAAAGGCCTAACTCACTCGCCCCGGTAGTGATCGTGATACCGCGGCTCCACGTCGACGACGGTCGCGCTGGGCGGTGGAGGCGGCTCGCGGTGGGGGAGGAAGCCGAGAATCAAGCCCGTCACCAAGCCTCCGATGTGCGCGAAGTTGTCGATCTGCGGGATCGACAGGCCGATGACGATGTTGATGAAGATCCAGAAGACGAACTGGCCGATGAGGCCGCGCGTCCACGGCTGCCCGCGATAGCGCGGCGAGCGGTAGATGGAGAAGATGAACGCGCCGAGAACGCCGAAGATCGCGCCGCTGGCGCCGACGGCGACCTCGTTCTGCAGGTGGGCGGCGCTGGCGATCGACGCGCAGATGCCGCTGACGAAGTAGACGAGCGCGAAGCGGCGCGTGCCGAAGAGGACTTCGTACAGCGTTCCGAGCTGGTAGAGCGCCCACGAATTCGCCGCCCAGTGCGTCCAACCGCCGTGGAGGAACATGGCGGCGAGCAACCGCCAGTACTCGTGGCGCTGCAGCGTGCCGGGGAGAATCGCGCCGAGATGCGCCAATACGAAGTTGTTCTCGGTGGCGTGGATCGCAGCCTCGTACAGCCAGATCAGCGTGATGACGGCGAGGAGCGCGGTAGTCAGCGGCGCGCGGCGCTTCATCGACCCCTCTCCAGCACCGCGGAGACACGGCGCATGAGAAGGTGCGCGAATCGCGGAAAGAGCTCTTTCATTCGCATGTACAGCGCGGCAGCGAACGGGACGATGCGACGATAGTGCCCATCCTCGGCGGCGTCGGCGATGGCGCGCGCCACGCGCTCGGGCCTCAGCCCCGGAATCAGCCGCGAGGCGCCCGGCATCTTGCCGCGCTCGGCGTGCTCGAAGAATTCCGTCTCCGTCGTGCCGGGGCAGACCAGTGCCACGCGCACGCCGCGGCCGAGCACCTCGTCGCGCAGCGACTCGGTGAAGCCGATGATCGCGAACTTCGTCGCGCAATAGCCGCCCATGCGCGCGTAGCCCATGATCCCGGCGATGGAGGCGACGTTCACGATCGTGCCGCGGCCGCGGGCCAGCATCCGCGGCAGCACGGCCTGCGTGCACCAGACCGTGCCGAAGTAGTTCGTCGCCATCATCGCCGTGAGATCGTCCGGCTTCGCGGTCTCTATGGCCTCGAAGGCCGCGAAGCCGGCGTTGTTCACGAGCACGTCGACCTCGCCGGCGGCGTCGATGAGGCGGCGGCAGTCGTCCCGCGAAGTGACGTCGGCAACGACCGCCGTGGCGCGGACGCCCAACGCTTCGCATTCGCGGACGACTGCCTCGAGCCTCTCGGCTCGCCGTGCCGCCAGGACGACGTTCGCCCCGCGGCGGGCCAGCTCGACCGCGACGGCGCGCCCGATGCCGCTGGACGCACCGGTCACCACCGCGGTTTTGCCGTCGAGTGTTCTCGAGCTCACGAGCGTGAGGTTACATCATCAATAGAAGCTCCTTCCTTTCAATGAGACAAAGACCTTCCGCCCGATGATCAGGTGGTCGACGAGTCTCATGTTGGCAAGCGCGAGCACCTCGGACATCCGATCGGTGAATTCGCGGTCTTCCGCGGACGGCGTGGCATCGCCGGATGGGTGGTTGTGATAGAGCACGACGCCGGTGGCATTCGCATCGAGGGCGAAGCGGAGGACGTCGCGCGTGGAAACGGCGGCGCGGTCGATTGTGCCGATGTAGATCTCGCGCTCGCGGAGAAGGTGTCCGCGGCTGTCCAAGAAGACACCCATGAGGTGCTCCTGCACGAAGTCTCGCATCCGCGCCATGGCCTTCTTGGCCAGTGCGGCCGGCTCGTATACGGCCGGCTGTTTGATGTCTGCCGAGGCAGACCGGCGTCCAAGCTCGAACGCCGCGGCGATGCGCGCGGCCTTGGCCAGGCCGACGCCTCTCGTTTTGAGCAGTTGGTCGACGTCCGATTTGGCCAGCAGCGGCACACCGCCGCCGTCGGCCAGCATCTCCATCGCCAACTCGATTGCGCTCTTTCCCTCAGTTCCCGAACCGAGGAGGACGGCCAGGAGGTCCGCGTCCGACATCCGGCCCAGGCCATGCCGGTGCATCCGTTCACGCGGCCGTTCGTCGAGCGGAAGGTCGGCAATCATCGAGTCGAACATCAGTGCCTCTCCAGAATCGCCTCGACCAGCGGCGGCGTGGCGGCGGCCGCGGTCTCGGCGACGGCGTAAGTGCAGCGCGAGCTGAGTGCGCTCGCCTGCGGGTTGATCTCGATCGTCATCCCGCCGCAGAGCGCCACGAACCCTGCAGCGGGATAAACGATGCCCGAGGTGCCGATGATGAGGAGGAGATCGGCAGCGCTGATGACCGCCGAGGCGCGGGCGACGGCGTCTTCGGGCAGCATCTCGCCGAACCAGACGACGTCGGGGCGCAGCAAGGCGCCGCACTCGCAGCGCGGCGGGATGGCGTCGAAGGCGTCCGGCGCCGGGCGCACGCGCTGTTCGCGCACGCATCGCACGCGAAAGAGATTGCCGTGGAGCTCGACGACGTCGGCCGATCCGGCGCGGGCGTGCAGCCCGTCGACGTTCTGCGTGACGACGACGGCGCCGGACAGCGCCGCGATGGCACGGTGCGCCGCGTTCGGCTGCGCCGCGCGCACGAGGCCGCGCCGCCACTCGTACCACTCCCACACGAGCGCCGGATCGCGCGCGAACGCTTCCGGCGTGGCCAGATCCTCCGCGCGGAAGTTGCGCCACAAGCCGCCTTCGCCGCGGAACGTCGGGATGCCGCTATCGGCGGAGACGCCCGCGCCGGTGAAGACGACGACGTTGCGGGGCCGCAGCGCGCGAATCGCCGCTGCCGCCTGCGCGATCGTACTCACGCGGAATAGCCTACGACTGCACTGCGGGAAGTGTGCAGAAAACTACATTAGTTGGAGCGCGTGGCGAGGTTGTCGGTTAGGCGTGGTTACGGATTCTCCAAGGAGTAGAGCGGGTAGCGATTCGCGGTTAGGAGGGCCTAAGCGCGAACCGCCCAAACGCCAACCCCTACGTCGAGGGGACGTTCGCCTCATTGATCTGGATGAACGCGTCCTTGCGAAGCCGGTCGATGTAGGCCTTGTAATCGCGCTGCCACGCCTCGTCGCTCACATCCTTGCGGAGCTTTTCCTTCAGCGTCTCGAACGCGGGCACTTCGGAGGGAAGGCGCTGGTCCACCTTGATGATGTGCCAGGCGCTCTTGGCCTCGATCGGGCCGATGACCTGACCGGCGGTGGCGTTGAAGACGGCCTTGTCGAGCTCGGGGAGCAGTTCACCCTTGGCGACTTCGCCGAGGTCGCCGCCTTTGTCCTTCGTTGCCGTTTCGGAGGAGGTCTTGGCTAGCAGCGCGAAATCCGCGCCGCTGCGGGCCTGCTGCGCCAGCTCCTCGGCGTGCTGCCGCGCCGTTGCGGCCTGCGCCGGGTTGTCGGGGCGGAGCACGATGATCTCGCGCAGGTGGGCGCGCTCGGGGAGGCGGTAGCGTTCCTTCTCGCGGTCGTAGCGCTCGCGGAGCTCCTTGTCGGTCAGGTCCTCCCGGCCGCGCAGCTCGCGCGCGAACAGCTTGTTCGTGAGGATCGTGTCGCGCATGCGCCCTTCCATCTCGGCGCGCGTCATGTTCGACTTCTTGAGCGACTCCTCGAAGTCCTGATCGGACTTGATCCCGTACTGCGACTTCACGCGCGTGATGGAGTCCTGGACTTCCTCGTTCGTGACGGTGATGTTCAGGCGGTCGGCGCGGTCCTTGAGGAGCAGCTCGGCGACGATCTCGTCGGTCAGCTTCTTCTTGAAGTCGGCCTTGCGCGCGGCCTGCTCCGACGGCGGCACGGTCTGCTCGATCTCGTTGAGGCCCTCGGCCATGCGCTGGACGTACTGCGTGCGCGTGACGATGCGGTCGCCGACGCGGACGACGATCGCCTCCAAGAGCTGTGCGGCCGTCACGGTGCCGGCTACGGCCGCGACCAGAAGTGCGAGAAGTGTTTTCTTCATATCAGCTTCGACGGGAAACCGGCCTCCGGAGTTCTTTATTCGTTCTCATTCTTCGGCAGCGTGCCGGAGTAGCGGAAGGGAAGACGGCGGGTGAGGACCGCCACCGTGAGCTCGTTCCGCGCCTTTTTGACGGTCTCGGCGACGCGCTCGCGCAGGCCGTCGTCCTTCATTCGTTTCTGGATGCCAGGCGCGGCCGTCTGCAGGTCGACCACGCCGGGCGGGCGGCGGTCGTCGACCTTGAAGATGTGGTAGCTCGACTCGGTGCGAATGACGGCGCTGACGCCGCCGGGCTTCAGGGCGAAGATCTCGTCCTCGAACATCTTCGGCAGCTCGCCGCGGCTGACGTAGCCGATCTCGCCGCCCTTTTTCGCGTTCGGCGCGAGGGAGTGCTCGCTCGACAGCTCCTCGAACGACGCGCCGCTTTTCAGCTTGTTGACGATGTCGTTGGCCAGCGTCTCGTCGTGCACGAGGATCTGCTTGACGTGCACTTCCTCGCCGCGGCGAAAGTCGGCCGAATGCTGTTCGTAGTACGCGCGCACTTCGGCGTCGGACGGCGCCGGGACCTCGGCGAGCATGTCGGCGATGAGCTTCTGCCGCCGCATCTCGTCGCGCTTTTCGATGACCGTCGATCCGGCCTCGGTGCGGACCGCCGAAGCGATCTTCTCGGCCGGGATCTCGATGCCGTGGCTCGACGCGTATTCGGAGAGGAGGATCTCCTCGACGTACTGGTCGAGCATGGCGCTCGCGACCTCGGGCGTGACCTGCGCGAGGTCGGCGCCGGCGTTGTGCTCGATGTAGTTCTTGAAGTCGGCGAGGGTGACCATCCGCTCGCCGACGCGCACGATGACGTCGGGCGGCGTGGACGGCTTGCGGTGACAGGCGAGAAGCGCGAGCGCTGCGAGAAGGATCGGTAGGAACCGGCGCACGGAAACGGCGCGGAGTGTAGCATGTGGCGATGCGGCTCTCCGGCGCGAGCATCGCGGCAGCGCTCCTCCTGACTGGTGTTTGCGCGTACGCGCAGCAGCCGCTGCCTGACCGCACGCCGCCGCCGCGCTGGCAGCGGTTCACGACCGCGCGTTTTTCGGTTGAGATGCCCGGCCGCCCGGCGAAGGAGACGCAGACGCTCAAGGCGCTCAACGGCCGGCCGGTGCAGTACACGTCGTACATGGTCGACCTCGGCCCCGTCGCCTACATGGCGTCGACGTCCGATTACGACAAGGAGACGCTGCTCTCGCTCGACAGCGCGGTCAAGGGCCTGCTGAGCACGTGGCCGGACCCGCAGAATCTCGTCCGCCGGAAGACGGTGTTGTACGGCGTGCCGGCGCAGATCGTCGACTTTACGTCCCGGGGCGAGCACGTCGTCGTGCGCACCTTCGCCCTCGGCCAGCGGCTCTACCAGCTCAGCTTCGCGGAAGTGCGCGGCGACTTCCGCCCCGCGCACGCCGATCGCTTCATGAACTCGTTCCGGTTGCGCTGATCCGGACGTCGCGCCCGTCGCGCCGCCAGATCATCGCGCTGATGAGCCAACCGCCGTCGCGCTGGAAGAGTTGGATGCTGTTCACGCCGCGGCCGAGGAATTCGCCGCTGCGGCTGCTGCGGGACTCGTAGGCGCTGAGCATGTGTGCGATGTCCCCAAAGAAGCGCGTCTCGCGCCATATCTCCGCTTCCCAGAAGCTCGGCAACTGGCCGGAGTCGATCATCCGCTCGAAGTCGGTGCGGAACGAGTCGAGATCGAACTCGAACACGCCGCTGTCGTTCACGCGTACGAGCCTCGCGCCGGGCGCGAAGATCTCCGATTGGCGGCTCCACTCCGGCCGCTCGCCGGGCTCGAAGGAGACGGTTTCGTACATGGCAGTGATGAGAGCGTCGAGATCGTTCATGCGGCAATCCTCCTCAGCAGCTCCTCGATCGCGCCGATCACCTCCGGCCCGTGCGCGTGGAGCGGGAACGACAGCACGCCGTTCGGCGTGAACTTCACCTGCGGGTCCTCGGCAATCAGCTCGAGGAGCTTGTTCGGATCGATCTTCGCCGACTGCGTCATCTTCATCACGCCGCGGCCGCCTTCGCGCACGATCGAGAGCACGCCGAGCTGCTGCGCGAAGCGCTTCACCTGCACGAAGCGGATCAGGTTCTCCACGTTGTCGGGCAGCGCGCCGAAGCGATCGCGCATCTCGTTGCGGATGTCCTCGAGGCGCTGGTCCGTCGACGCCGAGGCGATCTTCTTGTAGAACACCATGCGCAGATTCTCGTCGCCGACGTAGCCCTTGGGGATGTAGATGTCGACGCCGAGGTTCATCGACGTCTCGACCTCTTCCTCGATCTTCTCCCCCTTCAGCTCGCGGATCGTCTCCTCGAGCAGCTTCGTGTACATCTCGAAGCCGACCGCGGCGATCTGTCCGGACTGCTCGCCGCCGAGGATGTTGCCGGCGCCGCGGATCTCCAGGTCCTTTGCGGCGATGCGGAAGCCGGCGCCGAGGTCCGAGAACTCCTGGATCGCGGCGAGGCGCTTGCGCGCGTCCGAGCTCAGCACGCGGTCGCTCGGCACGAGCAGGTAGCAGAACGCCAGGCGGTCGCTGCGGCCGACGCGGCCGCGGAGCTGGTAGAGCTGCGACAGGCCGAAGCGCTCGGCGTGGTTGATCAGGATCGTGTTGCACGCCGGGATGTCGATGCCGTTCTCAATGATCGTCGTGGCCAGCAGCACGTCGAACTCGCGGTTGATGAAGGCGAGCATGGCCCGCTCGAGCTCGCGCTCGTCCATCTGGCCATGCCCGACGATCACGCGCAGCCCCGGCACGAGCTTCTCCAGGTACTCCTTCATCGCGTAAATCGACTCCACGCGGTTGTGGACGAAGAAGACCTGACCGCCGCGGCCGCACTCGAACTCGATGGCCTCGCGAATGAACTCGTCGCTGAACGGCACGACGTTCGTCTGGATGGCCAGGCGGTCCTTCGGCGGCGTCTCGATGACGGAGATGTCGCGGATGCCGACCATCGACATGTGCAGCGTGCGCGGGATCGGCGTCGCCGACATGGCCACGACGTCGATGGCCTTCTTCAGCTGCTTGAGCCGCTCCTTCTGCCCGACGCCGAAGCGCTGCTCTTCGTCGATGACGAGCAACCCGATGTCCTTGAAGTTGATGTCCTTCGAGAGCAGCCGGTGCGTGCCGATGACGACGTCGATCTCGCCCGACTCCAGCTTCTTGACGATTTCCTTCTGCTCCTTCGCCGAGTAGTAGCGCGTGAGCAGCTCGATCGTGACGGGGAACGAGGCGAAGCGGCGCAGGAACGTGCGGTGGTGCTGGAAGGCCAGGATCGTCGTCGGCGCCAGCACCGCCACCTGCTTCCCGTCCATCACCGACTTGAACGCCGCGCGCATCGCCACTTCGGTCTTGCCGTAGCCGACGTCGCCGCAGAGCAGCCGGTCCATCGGCTTGCGCGACTCCATGTCGGCCTTGACGTCTTCGATCGCCGACATCTGGTCCTCGGTTTCGTCGAACTCGAACGCGTCTTCGAACTCGAACTGCCACGGCGAGTCCTTCGAGAAGGCGTGGCCGTGCACCATCTGGCGCGTGGCGTAGAGCTTGAGCAGCTCGTCGGCCATGTCGCGCATCGCTTTCTTGACCGAGGCCTTCGTGCGCGCCCACGTCGTGCCGCCGAGCTTGTCGAGGCGCGGCTGCGTGTCGGTGCCGCCGGAGTACTTCTGAATGAGATTCAGCGACTCCATCGGCATCAGCAGCTTGCCGCCGCCGGAGTACTCGATCTCCATCACCTCGCGCTCGGTGGTGCCGAAGGGGATGCGCTGCAGCCCGTGGAAGCGGCCGACGCCGTGGTCGACGTGGACGATGTAGTCGCCGACTTTGAGATCGCGCAGATCGGTGACGAAGGCTTCGCTCGCGCGCTTCCTGCCGCCGATGCGCGTCGACGTCGGCGGCTCGAAGAGGTCCCATTCGGAGTAGACGGCGAGGTCGACCTCTTCGAACTCGAATCCGCGCGCGAGCGCGCCGCTCGTGATGACGATCTCATCGCGCAGCGTCTCGCTGTCGGCCGCGAATGGCACCTCGAACTCGCGCAGGAGGCGTTCGACTTTCTCCCGCCCCCCCTTCGTCGCGCAAAAGAAGATCTGCTTGCGCCCTTTGTTGTGTCCTTCGGTCAGGTCGTGCGCGAACTCGGTGAGTCGGTTCGTGTATCGATCGACCGACGATGCGTGCACGCGCACTTCCCTCGTCCCCTCGGCTGCGATGTGCACGTCGGCGAACGACAGCGTGGCGGCGCCGACGAAGTTCAGCACGTCGACGCCCGAGGTCGTGATGCGCTCCGGCGCGTACGCGGCGCGGCCCTTCTCCGCGGCGGCGTCGTACTCGTTGCGCAGCAGCGCCTCGAAGCGCGCCACGCTCGTGGTGATCTCGTCGGGCTCGACGAGCGCGATCGTCCAGCCGCGCAGCAGGTCGAGGAACGACGCCGTCTCGATCGCGGCGGGGAGGTAATGCTCGATGCCGGGGAACGTGCCGTTCTCGGTGAGGCGCTCGATGCGCTCGGCGACGTCGCGCTTGAAGAGCGGATCCATGAAGTCGAGCGAGAGCCGCTTGGCGAGCTTCTGCCGCGTCTCGCGCGTGACCGGGAAGTGCGTCATTGGCAGGACGCTCACCGCGCCCGATGATTCTTCGGAGCGCTGCGTCTCGACGTCGAACCAGCGCAGCGAGTCGATCGTGTCGCCAAAGAGCTCGACGCGCAGTGGCTTCGCGGTGTTGGGCGGGAAGAGATCGAGGATGCCGCCGCGGAACGCCAGCTCGCCCGGCTCGCCGACGAGATCCGTGCGGACGAAGCCGTTCTCGACGAGCTGCTCGAGGAGCGCGCGCATATCGAGCTCGTCGCCCTCGCGCAGGCGGACGATGCGCCGCGCGAAATCGTCGGCGTTCGGCAGGCGCGCGAAGAGCGTGCGGACGGGGACGATCAGCACGTCGACGCCTTCCTCGACGAGGCGCCCGAGGGCGTTGATCTCCTCGCGCATCACCCCGAGCGACGGCGCCACGTCCTGGTACGGCGAGAGTGACGGCGACGGATACGACGCCACGCACTGCGGCGAGCGGTGGAAGAGGCGGAGCGCCGACTCGAAGTCGTCGATGGCGGCGTCGCCGGGGACGATGATGGCCAGCTTTTGTCCCAGCGACTCCTGCAGCGTCGCCAGGAGAAGCGCGCGTGCCTCGACCGAGGCGCCGGTGACGACGACGCGGCCTTGCCAGTCGACGATCGGACTGACGAGAGAGCGGAGCTGGGAGACGAGCGCCATGAACGGCGCGCTATTTTATGGCGCGAAGTACCCGTTGATCGTCCGCGCCGTCAGCTTCGGCGAGTTCATCACCACCCGCACCTTCCGCCAGGCCCCGTGCTTCGCGTAGTCGACGACCTTGTAGAGGATCGCGTACTGCGCGCGGAGGTCGCGCTCGATGTCGCCGTACTTTGCCGTCAGATCGCGCTCCGAGGCCGTCACCAGGAAGCCGCCGGTCTCGCTGGCGAGGTACGTCAGGCGGTTCACGTCCTGCACTTCCGTCGGCTCGCCGCTGTCGTAGGCGATGAAGTAGACCGGGATGCCCGACTCCTTCGTCAGCCGGTCGATCTCGTCGAATGACGTCACCGAGGTCGTGTCGGCGCCGTCGGTGAGCACCACGATGGCGCGGCGGTTCTTCTCGTCCTTCATCTCCCGGATCGCGCTGCCGATTGCGTCGTAGAGTGACGTCCGGCCGCCGGCTTTGATCGAGCCGATGGCCTTCTCGATCGCGGCGCGGTCGGCCGTCAGCGCCACCTCGCGGCGCGGCACGTCGCGCACGGAAAACACCGTGCAGCGGTCGCCGTCCTTCAGTGTGTGCTGCACGAACGACGTCGCCGCCTTTTCGGCATTCTGCATCGAGTACGTCATGCTCGCCGAGGCGTCGAGGAGAAGGGCGATGGAGATCGGCTGATCGAAGGCCTTGCCGAACTCGAGGATCTCCCCCTTCTTGCCGTTGTCCATGACCGTGAAGAGATCGCGCTCGACGTCGGTGCGCGTCGCGCCGCTGCGGTCGACGACCGAGATGTACAGCGGCACGGTCCGCACGTCGACCGACTCGACGTGCACCTCGCCCGTCGGCGTCCAGAAGTCCGCCGCCTCTTCGCCGGACTTCGCCTTCGCCGTCACCTGCACGAACTGCTGCGCGAAGTGCTCCGGCGGGATGGTGAAGCGGTACGGCGGCTGGGCGACCGAGGCGATCTTCTGCCCGTTGTCCCAAACGTCGACGGCGATGACCGGATCGTCGGCGGGCGCGGTCACGCGCGCCTCGAATTGGCGGTTGGCGGCGTCGAGGGCGTTGACTTTCACCGTCAGCGGCAAGTGGCCTTGGTTGATCGTCTGCTGCCAGCGGATCTTCTTCTTGTCCGCGCCGACGGCGGTGACGACGATCTTGTGCTGGACCGCGATCGGGCCGAGATCGACGGTGACGCGGTACGGCGACGGAAGGGCCTCGGCGATTTTCTCGCCGTCGACCGTGATCGTGACCCGCGCGGCCTCGAAGCCAGGAACGGCGGTCAAATCGACGAGCCCTTTGAACTCCCCCTCGGGCTGAGCGTCGCGGGTGAGGACGAGCTGCGTGTTCGCGTTTGCCGGAGTTATTGTGAGGAGACTGAGAAGGAGGAGGAGGCCGAGAGTAATACTAATGTTGCCGTTGCTGCGAATAACTAGCTGCGTTTTCATAGATCCGCCGGTACTCGAATCGATTCCGACTAACGGTCTTGACGTAGAGCCGCGTCTCGGCGTACGGAATCGATTCTACGAATAAATCAACGTCACGAACGGGGCTTTACGCAAGGCGTGCGCCAGCGACTTCTTTACTCCGGGTCGTCGGGGTCATCCCATGTGCTGAGCTGCGCCTTCAGCCGCTCTGCGATCTCTCGCAGAGAGCGAATCCGTTCCTTGAGTCTCTTCACGAGCACGATGAGGACCTCGCCGGCCATCTCGCCCTCATGCACTAGACCTGTGAGGGCGAAAACAGCGATCGCGATTGCCACGATCGGATGCTCGGCCGCGCTCTCGACGGTGGGCATGCCGTAGGCCGGGGCGGTGAGGAGGAGCGTGAGTAGAGCGACGAAACCTAGATTATTGAGGCGCTGCCGGGGGCGAGAAGCGTGCTGCGTTTTCATAAATCCGCCGGTACTCGAATCGATTCCGGCTTACGGTCTTTACGTAGAGCCGCGTCTCGGCGTACGGAATCGATTCTACGAATAGGTCGACGTCATCAACCGGTGTTTGAGCAGTCCACTTGCCAACTGCGTCCTCCCCCGCGTTGTATGCCGCGATCGCGGGGATGAGTTTCCCATTCGTGCGCGCCAGCTTCTGTGAGAATTCGGCCGCGCCGATGGCAATGTTCGTGGCGGGATCGAAGAGCTGCTCGCGCGACGGCGCCGGCAGCCCCGCCTCGGTAGCAATCGCCGTCGCCTCCGCCGGCATGATCTGCATGATCCCTACGGCGCCGGCGTTCGACACGGTCGACGGCTCGAAGCCGCTCTCCTGCCGCGAGATCGCGGCGATGAGGTACGGGTCGAGCTGCCGCTTCTCCGCCTCGGACTTGATGCTGTCCCAGTACGCCAGCGGGAAGAGGATCTCCCAGAAGCGATGCGGCACGCCGGAGCCGCCGTGGCGGACGAAGTCGCGGAAGCGGCGCTGCAGGACGTTGTTCGCGGCGAAGGGCTGGCCGGCCTGGACGTAAAGGTCGGCGAGCATGAACGCCAGTCCCTGATTCGTCGGATACGCCGCCGCGACGCGCTTCATCTCCGCCGTCGCCTCGGCGTACAAGCCGATGGCGGCGAGCTCGCGCACGGCGTCGAGGCGCGGATCGTTGGCCGAGGCGATGAGGGCGTCGATGTTGGGAAAGACGTTGCCGTTCGCGACCTCGGACGGCGCCACCGGCGCCTCGCCGGCGAGCTCGCGCGCACGATACGAGAAGTAGCCGTACGGGTACTTCGCCTCGAGCTCGTGCCACTTCGCGTCGCGTTTGACGCGGTCGCCGAGGCGATCGTAGATCTTGCCGGACCAGAAGAGCGAGTTGGAGAGGTAGTCGCCGTCGGGGTAGCGCTGCTGGTACTTGTCGAACGTCTGCAGCGCGTCGTCGAAGCGCTTGGCGAGGAAGTACGTCCAGCCGAGGGTCCAGAGGTTCTCGCCGTCGCTGCCGAGGTTCCCGGCGTCGATCGCGTCCTGAAGATCGCGCGTGGCCAGGTCGAGGCGCGGGTCATCGCTCGTGTAGTACTTCGAGCGCAGCAGGAGCGCCTCGGACTTCTCCTTCCCGCCGGCATCGATGATCTGGGCGAGACCTTTGAGAAACTCGTCGTTCTGCCCGACGCGCCACGCGGCGCGCGCGCGCACGAGCTGCAGCGCCGGGTCGGTCGGCTTCGGCTCGGCGAGGAGCTCGGTGTAGTGCCGCGAGTGGAAGAGCGCGCGCATCCGCGCCGCGCGATACGCCGCCTGCGTGTTCGCGTTCGGGAAGCGCGCGGCGATGCGCTTGAAGAGGTCGAGGGCCTGGTCGTAGCGGTCGCGGTTCGCCAGTTGATTGGCGATGCGCAGCGAGTCGTCGAAGTTGAGCGCGTCGAGCGGCGAGGGCGACGCCTTGGCGATGAAATCGTAGGTCTGCTCGGTGAACCGCCCCTGCGGGTATTCGGTAAGGAGGCGCATGCGCACGGCGTTGGCGACGTCGGCGCGCGCCTTGGCCAGCTTCACGAACTCCTCCTCGGTGAATTCATCGATCGGGATCGACGCGGTGTCCGAGTACGCCTCCGGCACGAGCGCCGCGAGGCGGATGCGCGCGGTGACGGCAGCGCTGCTCGCCGGCGTTTCTTGAATGATCGTCCTCAGCGCGGCGATGGCCTCGTCCTTGTTCTGCGTGAGCGAGGCGATGCGCAGCCGCAGCCACGGCGCGACGATCGGATCGGTGTCGGCGGCTTGCATCAGCGCCTTGACCGCGTCGTCCCCTTTCATCGCCAGCGCGGCGCGGGCCTGCTCGCGCGGCGTGAGCGACACAGGAGCCGGCGGCGGCGTCGAGACCGTGACTGCGGGCGGGGCGGCGGCGGGCGGCGGGGGAGGGGTGGGAGCGGTCTTCGAACAAGCGACAACCAGCGCGGCCACCCACACGAGACGCTTCATCGAGACACCTTCCTCCTCATCCCTTGGAATCCGACGCGCCGGAAGAACTCGTGATCCTCACGAGCGACGAGCCATTCCCGGTCGATCTTCGCCGCCAGCGCATCGAGCTCGGCGAGCATGCCGCGCCCGATGCGCTTCCTTCGCAAGTCTTTGGCCACGACGAGATCGTCGACGCGGACGGCGTCGGGCGTGATCTCCATCGCCAGCACGGCCACGATGTCGCCGACGAGCTTTCCGAGCAGGCCGCAGGAGGGCACAGCGTCGCGTAACGCGTGCGCGGCGAGGAACGTACGGATGGCGTCGTGGTCCGCCGCCTCGATGGGCCTCACAAAGAGTTTCTGACCGCGCATGGGCTAAGCGCTTTCGTCAAATGCTTTTACAGCATACGCCGAAGACAAATAATTCTTGACTTCGGAGTGCGCCTCAATAGACTCTCGTGTCAGTCCTTCCAGCAAAACTTTCGTAAACATGTGAGTGTGACTATGAACGTGCCTCAGGCAATTGCCGACTTTCTTCAGCACGGCCAGGCAGTGCGCAATCTATCGGACCGCACGCTGCGCGCCTATCAGTCGGACCTTACGCAGTTCCAGTCGCACGTCGACGGCGCGAGCATGGTCGACATCACGCCCGAGCAGCTCGAGAGCTACCTCGACAAGCTCGGCACCGGCCCGTACCGCGACACGTCGATCCGCCGCAAGGTCGCGGCGCTGAAAGTCTTCTTCCGCTACCTCGAAGAGAAGGGCATCGTCACGGAGTCGCCGGCGCGCAAGCTGAAGATCAAGCGCCCCGTCGAGAGCCGCGTGCCGACGGTGCTGTCGAACCGCGAAGTGAAGTCGCTCCTGGCCGCGCCGAAGGAGCAGATCGGCGCGCTCAGCGCCGCGCGCGATGCGTCGCCGGGCGGCCGCAACCGCTTCTTCTGCGCCGTGCGCGACAACGTGATCCTGGAGCTCCTCTTCTCGACCGGCATCCGCATCGGCGAGCTGGTCGCCCTCGACGTCAAGGACGTCGACCTGCAGTCGCGCATGATCCACATCACCGGCCGGGCTACGCGCGGCCGCGAAGTGACGATCGCCGCGACCGATCTCGCCGGCGGCCTGCAGACGTACCTCGACCTCCGCGCCGAGCGCGAGCTGGAGACGCAGGCGCTCTTCGTCGGCCGCGCCGGCACGCGCCTGACGATCTACTCGATCGAGAACATCTTCAAGAAGCACGTCCGGCTCGCCGAGATCAAGCGCCACATCACCCCGCACGCGTTGCGCCACACGATGGCCGCGATGCTGGTGTCGTCCGGCACGGACATCCGCGAAGTGCAGGAGATCCTCGGCCACGCGTCGATTCTCTCGACGCAGGTCTACACGAAGCTGCCGATCCAGAAGGGCCGGCGCGCGGCGATCATGCTGCCGCCGGAGACGGCGCCGAGGATTCCGATCAAGAAGTGATCCGGCTGCGGTGCGCCATCGCGTGGCTCCTCTCGTTTCGCAAGCGGGAGTGGTCTCTCCGCGATTATCCGCTGCGTGTCTACCGGCAGACCTCCGGACCACCGTGGGCGGCGATGATCATCCGTTGGGCTTTGGTCGGAACCGGCAACACGCGCGAAGAAGCGCTCGCGGACTTGCAGAAGTCTTTTGACGAATATCGCCAGAGCCACGACTCGTTGCCGCGTCCTGGAGCGCAGGTCGAAATCACCTTCGCTTCATCCGAAGTCGTATCCCTTCACGCCGACATCGCCCGTGCGTTCTTTCCGCCGGTGCTTGGCTACAACTTCGACGAATGCTTCATCTCGGACGGATCGAGCGTGTGGGACTTTCCCTTGGAGTACAACAAGGACGAGCTCACGCGGAGGGTCCTGCTGATCTTCGGCACCGACGTCGCCGACCTCGCCGAGAACGGCAATATCGCCGCGATCCTGCAGCGCATTGCTGCGCACCGCCGCGGCGAGTGATCATCGCGGCCGGGCCGAATCGCTAACCGCCAATCGCCAACCGCTTATACGATTGCGCCTCATGAAGCGCATCGTCATCCTCCTCTCGCTCTTCATCGCCTCCGCCGCGCACGCGCAGTGCGACCTCGACAAAATCCTTCCCCAGCTCGACGGCAACCGCATGAAGGCGACCGTCGACAAGCTCGTCTCCTTCGGCACGCGCCACTCGCTCTCGCCGAAGATCGTCGACGCGCGCACGTGGATCTTCGACGAGCTGTCCAAGCTTCCCGGCGTCACCGTCCGCTACCAATCCTCGACGCACAGCGGCCCGCGCACGAATGACAAGCCGGTCGAGTTCGTGAACGTCGTCGCCACCATCAAAGGCACCTCCGATCCCGACCGCATCTACATCGCCACCGGGCACTACGACTCCGTCAACGGCGATCAGAAGGACACCACCGGCCCGGCCCCCGGCGCCGACGACGACGCCTCCGGCACCGCCGTGATCATGGAGCTCGCGCGCGTCCTCTCCCAGCATCCGGCGAAAGCGACGATCGTCCTCGCCGCCGTCTCGGGCGAGGAGCAGGGGCTGTACGGATCGCAGGGCCTCGCCGACGAAGCGGCGGCGCAGAAGTGGAACGTCGAGGGCGACATCACCAACGACATCGTCGGCGGCATCAGCGGCACGAACGGCGCCATCGACAACCGCACCGTGCGCATCTTCTCCGCGAACGAGACGCCGAACGCGGAGTCGTCGTCGCGGCATTGGGCGCGCTTCATCCGCGACGGTGTGCGCCAATGGATGCCGAACGTGCGACCGTTCCTCGTCTACCGGCTCGACCGCTATGCGCGCGGCGGAGACCACCGTCCGTTCTTCGAGAAAGGCTTCCCCGCGGTCCGCTTCACCGAGGGGAACGAGGACTACCGGCATCAACACCAGAACGTGCGCGTCGAGAACGGCGTGCACTACGGCGACCTGCCGGAATTCGTGTCGGGCGACTACATGCGCGTCGTTGCCAGCGTCAACGCCGTCGCCCTCGTGACCGGCGCGTGCGCCCCCGCGGCGCCGAAGAACGTCAAGGTGCTGATCAAAGCGGGACAGAAGGACACGACGATGTCGTGGGACGCGGCGGACGACGCCGACCACTACGAGATCGTGGTCCGCGACACGACCGCGGATGAGTGGGAGAAGGTTCTGCCGATCGGCAAGGTGGCGACGTACACGATTCCCGACGTGACCATCGACAACGCCATCATCGGCGTGCGCGCCGTCGGCGCTGACGGCCGCCGCTCGCCGGTGCGCACGCCGCCCGAGCCGGGAGCGCGCATTCCGGGGAGGGCGGCGCAGTAGTCGTGCTGCAACTCGACAACGTCTCCAAACGCTACCGCGCCGGCAACTACGGCGTGCGCGATGTCTCGCTCGAGCTCACCTCCGGCGTGGTCGGCCTCCTCGGTCCGAACGGCGCCGGCAAGTCGACGCTGATGCAGATGATCGCCACGATCACGCGCCCGACCGCGGGCCGCATCCTCTGGCGCGGCGAAGACCTCACCAGGCACCCCGACGCGCTGCGCGCGCGTCTCGGCTACCTCCCGCAGGACTTCGGCGTTTACGACAATCTCACCCCCGAGGAGTTCCTCGGGTACATCGCGGCGCTCAAGGGCGTACGGGACCGCGCGCGCATCGGCGCGATGCTCGAGGCGGTCAACCTCCACAGCGTCGCGCGCCGTCCGATCGGCGGCTTCTCCGGCGGCATGAAGCAGCGCGTCGGCATCGCCCAGGCGCTCATCAACGATCCCGACCTCGTCATCGTTGACGAGCCGACCGCGGGACTCGACCCGGAGGAGCGCGTGCGCTTTCGGGACATGCTCGCGGAGATCGGGCTGGGCAAGCTCGTCATCCTCTCGACGCACATCGTCAGCGACGTCGAGTCGATCGCGACACAGATCGCGGTCATGCGCGAAGGCCGCGTCATCGCTCTCGCCGCGCCCGACGAATTGCTGGCGCAGACCGGATGCGAGAGGCTCGAGGCGGCGTACTTGCGGTTGATGTCATGAGAGAGCGCATTGCCGCCATCGCTCTGGCCGACGCGCGCATCCGCTTCCGCCGCACGTCCACCGTCGTCGTCTTCCTGCTCCTGAGCGGCCTCGCCTACCTCTGGGTGCCGGCGCCGTCTACGGGGCGCTCGCTCATGATCATCGGCGGCGCCCGCGCGCTCTACAACTCCGCCGCCATCGCCATGGCCACGGCCATCCTCGGTACGCTCTTCATCGGCCTCGCCGGCTTCTACGTCATCTCCAACGCCGTGCGCCGCGATGCCCAGTCGCGCGTCGGCGCCATCATCGCCGCCACGCCGCTGCGCAGCGGCGAGTACATCGCCGGCAAGTTCGCGGGCAACGTCCTCTTCCTGACCACGTTCTTCTTCGGCTTCATGCTCGTGTCGATGGCCATGGTCGTCGTGCGCGGCGAGGCGCCGCTCGAGCCGTGGACGTTCGTCGTGCAGTACCTCCTCCTGGCGCCGCCGCCGATCCTCTTCGTCTCCGCGCTGGCGATCCTGTTCGAGTGCATCCCGTGGCTCTCCGGCCGCTTCGGCGACGTCGCGTACTTCTTCCTTTTTCTGATGTCGATGGGGATCACGACGGCGATGGTCGCGTCGGGCGGCATGGCGTGGGCGTCGTACTTCGATCCCTCGGGGCTGTCGGCCGTGTTCGCGCAGAACTCGGCGATGCTGCACACGAAGTCGATCGCCATCGGCGCCAGTCCGTTCGACCCGCGCAAGCCGCCGATCGTCTATCCCGGCCTTGCCATCGGCGGCTCGTTCGTCGCGCAACGCCTCGTGGCGATGCTGATTCCGCTGCCGCTGCTTCTCCTGGCGCGTGTGTCGTTCCACCGCTTCGATCCGGTGCGCATCCGCGTGGCCGCGAAGGCGGAGCGGCGCTGGTTGGCGCGCCTCAACGCTCTCCTCAAGCCGCTCACGCGCGCGCTGCTGCGCATGCCCGCGGCGCGCTCGCTGCCGCTCGCCGCGGTCGCCGACGCGCAGCTCACGCTCGCCTCGGCGCCGTGGATCGCCATCGCCATCGTCGCCGCGGCGGCATCGCGCAACCGGCCGTTCGCATTTCTGGCCATGGCCATCGCGATTGCCGACGTCGCCACGCGCGACGTCCGCTTCAACACCGTGACTATGCTCTACGCCGCGCCGCGGCTGCGCGAGCACTTTGTCGCCTGGAAGGCGATGTCGGCGTCGATCGTGGCGTTGCTGTTCGTCATCACCTATCCGTCGCTCGCGACGTTCGCCGGCGCATTCTTCACCGTCGCTGCCGCCGTTGCTCTGCCGAGCCCGAAGGCGTTCATCGTCCTCTTCTTGAGCTTCTGGTACATCGTCGTCAACGACAAAGGCGCGACGCCGGCGCTCGACTTCGGCGGCTTCTACGGCAAGTCGCCGCCGTCGGTCGCGCTGACGTACGCCGCCATCGGCGCGGCCATTCTCGCCATCGCGGCGCTCACTCGACGCCGTTGAAGCGCGTCTCCCACACCTCGTCGCGCAGCTTCCACGCGCCGTTCACGCGCGCCAGGTCGTAGCGCCACGTGACGTTCCCGCCGCCGGGCGTTTTGCCGCGCAGCTCCAGCGTGGCGGCGGCGTCGTTGGCGAAGCCGCGCACGAGGTGCGCCGGATGCGGCCGCGCCCCGCGCCATTGCTTCAGGTCGTACTCGTCGAAAGCCTGATTGCCCGCGACCCACAGCGCGCCCATCGCCTTCGGGTCGTTCGCGAAGAGCGCGTCGAGATACGCCGCGGCCACGCGCACCGGCTCGTCGTCGTCGCCGAGGGGCTTGCCGTTCGCCTCCGTCACCGTGTCGTCGTGCGCGCCGGCGTCGCGCAGGATCTGCACGATGTTCATGTACTGGTACTGCTCCGCCTGTTTGAGCGCCGACATGTGATAGCGAGGGTCGACGTCGTCGAGGCGCGCGCCCTTGGCGATCAGCAGTTTGACGACGCCGGCGTGGCCGTACGTGCACTGCTCCATCAGCACCGTCTGGCCATGCTCGTCGGCGGCGTTGACGTCGGCGCCGTTCGCGATCAGCCACGCCGCCGTCGCCTCGTCATGGGCGATCGCCAGCGGCTGCTTTCCTTCGAGGTCGGGGACGTTGACGGGGATGCCGTTCGCGACCATCCGCTGCGCGGCCGCGAGGTCGCCGCGGCGAACGGCGTCGTGGTACTGGTACATCGCGTCGAAGGACGTTTTCTTCGGCTGCGTTTTTGCCGTGGCGCTCGAGAGAAAAAACGGGAGCGCCACGAAGATGTTGACGCCGATCGCGATCGCCGTCGCGGTGATGAACTGTTGCTTCGCCTTCCAGCGCAGCGCCGCTGCGGCGTTGTCGGGCGCGCCGCGCACGATCCGCGGCGACACGATGCGGCCGTTCTCGTAGCGGCCGATGGCGCAGACGATCTCGCCCGGCTCGACCACCTGCTCGAACGCACGGCTCTCGTCCGTGACGCCGGCGTCGGTCAGTTGGAAGTCCTTCCGCTCGCGCTCCTCGGCGCCGGTGAGCATCTGCCGTACGACGTCGAGTCCTGCGCGCGCGAACTGCGTCGCCGCGACGTACGGCCCCGCGTCGGCAACGACCGTCTTCTCGAAGTTCTCGAGGCGCGGGAAGCCGGCCAGGCGCACCGGGCCGTGGAACGCGTCGACGTACGACGGCGCCAGCGCGAAGCCGGAGTAGTCCTTGACGCTGGAGCCGCGCACGTCGCGATCGATTTCATAGATGTAGAACGCCGCGGCGCGGCGGGAGAACGGCGCGCGCAGCGGCTCGCCGTCGACGCGGATCGGACCGGTCGCGGCGAACGTCTCGCCGTCGCGCGGCTCGCTGTCGATCGACAGCCAGCGCGCGTTCCTAAGATCGTCGATCGAGATCCGGACCGTGCCGGCGACCGTGGCCATGAACAGCCCTGCGCCGATCGCCGCCGGAAGCGCGTAGCGCATGTGCCCGCGCAGAAGAACGTAGTAGCCGGCCGCGAACGCCGCCCACGTCAGGAACCCGATGATGACCGCGCGTTTCATTTACACTGCGGGCCCATGAGGCTGCCAAAAGTTTCGCTCACGACGAAGATCTTCATCGGTCTCATCGCCGGCGTCATCCTCGGCCGCATCGCTCCGGAATGGGGCGTGGCAGTGCGGCCGCTGTCGATCCTCTTCCTCAACCTGATTAAGTCCATTATCGCGCCGCTGATCTTCTCGACCCTCGTCATCGGCATCGCCGGCACCGGCGACATCCGCCAGGTCGGGCGCATCGGCGTGAAGTCGCTGCTGTACTTCGAGATCGTTACGACGTTCGCCCTCGTCATCGGCCTGGTCGCCGTCAACCTCACCAAGCCCGGGGTCGGCGTGTCGCTCGCCGGCGTGCACACGCAGGAGAACAAGGCCACGCTCGCCGATCAGGCGAAGAAGTTGTCTGCGGAGGCGAGTGCGGCGGCTGCGGCGGGCGACGCAAAGACGGCGTCGCTCAAGGCCGCGCAGGCCGCCGACGCGGTCAGCAGGGGCCTCACCGCGGCCGAACCGCCGGCGAAGCCGCAGTCGTTTGGCGAGATCCTCGCGCACCTCGCGCCGACGTCGATTCTGAAGGCGATGGCCGACGGGGACGTGCTGCAGATCGTCGTCTTCTCGGTACTTTTTGCGCTGGCGGTGACGAGCATCGGCGAGAAGGCCCAGCACGTGGTGCGCTGGTGCGAGTCGCTGGCCGACATCATGTTCCGCTTCACCGAGTTCGTCATGAAGTTCGCGCCGGTCGGCGTCGGCGCGGCGATGGCGAACACGGTCGGACACTCGATGCAGCAGGGCTCCGGCCTGCGCGTGCTGCTCAACCTCGGCATGCTCGTCGGCACGCTCTACGGCGCGCTGATCGTCTTCCTGCTGTTCGTGCTGCTGCCGGTAGCGCTCCTTTTTCGCGTGCCGCTGCGCGACTTTTTACGCGCGGTGAAGACGCCGGCGACGATCGCCTTTGCCACGACGTCCTCGGAATCGGCGCTGCCGAAGGCGATGGAGAACATGGAGCGCCTCGGCGTGCCGCGCCGAATTGTCGGCTTCGTGCTACCGACCGGTTACAGCTTCAACCTCGACGGGACGACGCTGTATCTGTCGCTGGCGTCGATCTTCGTCGCGCAGGCCGCCGGCGTCGACCTGACGTGGACGCAACAGGTCACGATGCTGCTGGTCTTGATGCTGACGTCGAAAGGAGTTGCGGGCGTGCCGCGCGCGTCGCTGGTGATCCTGCTCGGGACGCTGGCGTCGTTTCATCTGCCCGCCGAGGGGGTGCTGGTGATCCTCGGCGTCGACGAGCTGATGGACATGGCCCGCACGGCCGTGAACGTCATCGGCAACTGCCTTGCTACCGTGGTGATCGCCAGATGGGAGAAGTCATTCCGAACTGCCGAATGGGTCGCCGAGGAAGCCGAATTGGAACAGGTGACCGGGAAGGCCGCCATCGTCAGCTGATCGCCGCGCTGCTGGTCTTCGTCGCAGCGTGCGCGTCGAATCCGCAGAAGGACGGGCCGCCGATCGGCGTGGACCTCGCGCTGGTCGACTCACCGGGGAGCATCGTCTACTTCCCCGGCCCGGTGAACCTCCGCTTCGAGGTGACGCTGACGAACCCGACGGACGAGCCGGTGACGCTGCGCCGCCTCGACCTGCGCACGATCGGCGGCTCCTCGCTGTTCCTCCGCGCCACCGGCACGCCGTTCAACGTCGAGGTGAAGCCCCGCGCGAGCACGAGCGTAACGACGTCGGTGTGGGCCAACTCCCGCGGCGGCATGCTCGCCCAGGACGAGCCGATCTCGCTGCAGGCGACGGCGTACTTTAATGGTCCGAAAGGCCCGTTCGTGCGCCTCGTGGCGGCGAACCTGAGCACGCGGTAGAGGGGGGAATCCCCCGCCCGGCCGGGCAAGTTGGAGCGGTGTACAATCGCGCTCCCGAAGCGAGCGGGCGTAGCTCAGTTGGTAGAGTCGGAGCTTCCCAAGCTCAAGGTCGCGGGTTCGATCCCCGTCGCCCGCTCCAAAAATCGCTCGCGAATCGTCATTCGAGCTCGAATGATCTCGATTCAGCTCAGAAAACCTCGTTTGGAGGAAAAATGATCTCGATTTAGCTCGTACGAGCTGAATTGAGAAGATTTTTCCTCAAATCAGATCATTTTTTCTCCCAAGTGACAAAAATGAGCTCATTTCAGCTTTTACGAGCTCATTTGAGATCATTTTTGTTACAACGGAGGCTCTTCGTCCGGGTAGGGAAATCGTCCGATGCGTCACTCTTCATACGAGAGGGAGGTGTCGCATGGCGATCGCGCCGCGGAAGATTTCCGTCGACGACTTTTCGGATTTGCTTCGCATCTTTCGTTTCTCGCGCAGGATCGAGTCGATCCATCTGCACCACACGTGGAACCCGAGCCGGCGCGAATTCCGAGGGCAGTCGACGATCGAGGAGATGGACCCCGCCCATCACCTGGCCATCGATCCGGAGGGCGATCTCTGGACCGGCCGCAACTGGAACGACGAGCCGGCGAGCGCGCAGGGCTTCAACGGCAACGCACGCATCGGTCCCTTCATGATCGAGCTCGTCGGCGACTTCAACCTCGGGCACGACTCCTTCGACGGCCCCCAGCGCGACGCGACCGTCCGCGCGCTGGCGCTGCTGCTGCGCCGCTTCCAGCTTCCGCTCGAGCAAATCCGCTTTCACAAGCAGATGGACGATCGGACGAGCTGCCCGGGCGGCATCGATCGCGACGCGTTGCTGCAGGACGTCGCGAAGAGCAACTCCGCCCTCAAGCCGGCGCGCACGGTGAGCACTCCGTTCGACGATTCGATGCGGCGCGCGCAGGCGATTGCCGAAGCGCTGGCGAACAGCAGTGGCCGCGCGGCCGCGGACGACACCGGCGAGCTTCCCGAGGAGAAGCAGCGGGGCGCGGGCTCCCGCGAGGCGTTCGGGCGCGCCGTCGACGGGCCTCCCGACCTGAGCGCGCCGCTCACCGCTGACGACCTGGCCGACCTGTCGGGCCACGTGATCAACATGCGCGGCGGCCACTTCGCCGACGACACCGAGTTCCACACCGACGAAGGCACGGTCCGCCACATCTTCACGCGCCTGCTCGAGGACGAGTACGAGCGCCGCAAAGAGGCGAAGATGCCGATGCGCATCGTCTTCTTCGCGCACGGCGGCCTCATCCCCGAGTCGGCCGGCCTGCGCATCGCGCAGAAGCACGTCTGGTGGTGGAAGAAGAACAACGTCTACCCGATCTACTTCGTCTGGCACACCGGCTTCTGGCAGACCGTCGGCGATCTCCTGCGGCGGCATCTCACCGGCGCGCGCGGCTTCTTCGACACCGTCGGCAACGTCAAGGATCACGCGCTCGAGGAGTTCGCGCGCTATGCCGGCGGCGTCGACGTCTGGGGCGGCATGAAGTACGACGCCGAGCACGCCGTCGCGCCGGGCGGCGGATCGCTCTTCGTGGCGGACCGGCTGGCGGAGTTCGTCCAGGCCCACAAGGCCGGCGGCGTTCCGGTCGAGGTCCACGCGGCCGGGCACAGCGCCGGGGCGATTTTCCACTCCTACTTCGCGCCCGCCGCCGTCGAGCGGCACGTCGCCATCAAGTCGATGCATTTCCTCGCCCCGGCGCTGCGCGTCGACGGATTCAAACAGCGTCTCGACGCGCGCCTCGGCAATGGAATCGACAAGTTGACGATCTACACGATGCGCCGCGAGCTGGAGGAAGCGGACAACTGCGCGAAGATTTACGGCAAGTCGCTCCTCTACCTCATCCACTTCGCGCTCGAGCCGTCGCGCCGCGAGCCGCTTCTCGGATTGCAGCAGTCACTCCTCAACGATCCGGCGCTCGTCAACCGCTTCGGACTGGGATCGCAGAAGTCGCCCACCGGCGAAGTGGTCTGGTCGAAGTCGAAGATCGATCCCCGCCATTCCACGCAGGCCACGGCGCACGGCGCGTTCGACGACGATCCCGACACGATGAACAGCGTGCTGCGGAACATCCTCGATCTTCCGAATGACGCGCAGCTCCAGGCCGACTTCGTCGAGTCGGCCTCGCGCGGCCTCGTCGACGAGCAGGATCTTCGCGAGCCGATGCCGCCGGAGGTTGCGTTGTTGCAGACGGCGGCCGTCCCCGCGCCGCCGCCGTTCCCCGGTTGGTCTCCGAGTCAGCAAGCCGCCGCCGCGGCCGCGCCGATCGTGCCGCCGCAGCCGGGACACGGACGCGTGGCAGTCTGCGTCGGCATCAACGACTATCCGCAGCAGCCGCTCTCCGGCTGCGTTGCGGATGCGCGGCAGTGGGCGGACGCGCTTCGCCGGCTCGGCTTCGACACGACGTTGCTGCTCGACCGCGAGGCGACGGCGGACAAGATTCGATCGACGCTCGTGGGGCTCGTCGAGCGTGCTCAGCCCGGCGACGTCGTCGTTTTTCAGTACTCCGGCCACGGCACGCAGGTGCCCGATCAAAACTCCGACGAGAAGGACGCGGTCGACGAGGCGCTCTGCCCGTACGACTACGCCGACGGCAACCTCCTCGTCGATGACGACATCGGGGCCATTCTCGACGGCGTCAAGGCGGGCGTGTCGTTCACGTTTTTCCTCGACTGCTGCCACTCCGGCAGCGCCACGCGCTTTGCCGTCGGGAGGGCAATGGCCGCGGCGTCCAACGACGAGCGGCCGCGCTTCATCACCCTGACTCCCGAACAGAAGCAGGCCTACCTGGCCAAGAGCCGCCGGCGCGGTCTGCGCGTCGCCTCGCGCAGCCGGCGCGTCGATGAGATTCCCGAAGTCGTCTTCGCCGCCTGCCGCCCCGACGAAGTGGCGTGGGAGAGCGGCGGGAGCGGCGATTTCACGCGCAACACCGTGCCGCTCCTCGCGCAGGCCGCGGCCGGGACGACGAACTCCGCATTCCTCGACATGATCACGCGGTCGTTCGGTCCGGCGGGGCGTCAGCATCCGGTGCTCGATTGCGCGCCGGTCTCGCTCACCACGCCGCTGCTGCAGGTACGCGGCAGCGTCGCAGCGCCGTCGCGGGCGTACACACCGCCGGCGGCGGCCTCGGGACAGGCGAACGACGGAGCGCGAATCGCCGCGGCGCTGCGCGACCTCGCCACGAGCATCGAGGCTTCGTACCCGCATGGCTGATCCGAAAGAGCCGCGCGCCTCGACTCCCGACGCCAGCGCCGCCATGGCGATGAGCGACGAGCCGCGCGAGCACGAAGGCGCCGTCTCCGTCGCCACGCTGCCGCCCGCGGCGCTGTCGTGGCAGCCCGGGAAGAACCTTACGCGATGGGATTCCGTACGCCCCTACCGGAGGCGCAAGCAAGATCCACTCTACCGCCCGCTGCGCATCTACGCCCTCGATCCGACGACGTCGAAGCTCGACGGCGCCGTCGCCATCGTCAACGTGCCGTGGGAGCCGTTGCGGCGCGGGCCGGTCGGACGACTCTTCGAAGTACGAGCGGAGGACTCCGTCGCGCAGACGGCATACGAGAGCGTGGACCTCGACGAGCATGCGGTGCTCCTGCGCAGCGGGCACGAAGCCTCGCCGACGAATCCGCTCTTCCATCAGCAGATGGTCTACGCCGTCGCCAGCCTCGTCTACAACACCTTCCGCACCGCCCTCGGGCGCGATCTCTCGTGGGGCTTCCAGCGCCGCGCGAAGGACGGCGAGTACGAGCGCCTGATCCTGCGCCCCTTCGGACACGACGGGAGCAATGCCTTCTACGACCCAGCCGACGGCGACGTGAAGTTCGGCTACTTCACGAGCCAGAAAGTGGAGGGGCGGAACCTTCCGGGCGGCTACACCTTCACCGCGCTCTCGCACGACATCGTCGCCCATGAGCTCTCGCACGCGATGCTCGACGGACTCCGCTCGCGTTTCCTCGTTCCCAGCAACCGCGACGTGCTCGCGTTTCACGAGGCCTTCGCCGATCTCGTCGCGCTCTTCCAGCACTTCTCCTACAAGGAGGTCGTGCGCTCGGCCATTCGAAAGTCGCATGGAAAGCTTTCCGAGCGGACGGCGCTGAGCGATCTCGCAGCGCAGTTCGGCCAGACCACCGGCGCAGGGCCGTCGCTGCGGACCGCCGCGGACTTCACGCACGGCGTGCCGACGCGGAAGTACCGCGACGATCTGGAGGCGCACAAGCTCGGCGAGGTGCTGATCGGCGCCGTGTTCCACGCCTTCACCACCGTCTACGACCGGAAGGTGGCGCGCTATGTGTCGCTGGCCTCGTCGCGCAACAAGGCCGCCTCGGAGATGCCGTCGGAGCTGCAGGAGATCCTCTCGCACGAGGCCGCGCAGCTCGCCAGCCAGTTTCTGTCCATCTGCATCCGCGCCGTCGATTACTGTCCGCCCATCGACATCACCTTCGGCGAATTCCTGCGCGCCGTCATCACCGCCGACACGGAGCTCGTCGCCGATGATCCGTGGGCCTATCGCGAGGCGTGGATCGATGCGTTCCGCGAGCGCGAGATTTTCCCGTCCGACGTGCCGACGCTTTCTGAAGACGCGCTGCTCTGGCGCGGGCCGCGGGTGAAGATTCCGCCGATCGAGGAGCTGAGCTTCGCCAATCTGCACTTCAACGGCGACCCGGGCCAGCCGATGAATGCGGCCGAGGTGGAGGCGCAGGCCGCGGCGCTGGCTCGCGTCATCGGCCATCCCGATTGGTTCAGCGCGTTCGGACTGGCACGGGGCGACGAGGAGGAGCTCGAAGGCGACCCGGTCGAGCCGCCGAAGATCGAGTCGATCCGCTCGAGCCGCCGCATCGGTCCGGACGAGCAGATCCTGTTCGATCTCGTGGCCGAGGTGACGCAGAAGCGGACGGCGAAGCTGAAGGATGGCCGCCGCTTTCCGTTCTACGGCGGGGCGACCATCGTCTTCGGCCCCGACGGCGAGGTCCGCTACACGGTCGTGAAGAAGGTGACGCACCGCGAGCGGCTGGAGAAGCAGCGCGACTTCATCACCTCTCCGGCCGGCGCGCAGTTCTGGAGCTTCGCGAATGGCGAACTGGCGCCGGTGGCGCGGCTGCTTCTCCAGCTACATTCCTCCCCTGAGCCGAATCGCAGCCAGATCGCTACTGGATCGTAGTCAGGAAAAGGTCCCCCTGCGTATCGGCCCCGATCCAGGCGCTGTAGCAGATGAAGGCGTCACACCACAGCTCGTGATATTCACCGAGTATTCTGTTGTTGTTGAACGGGTTCGACTGGAAAGTACTGACGCGGGACGGACCTTCGAGAACGCTGAATGGATTACCGTTGCCGAGCCGGACGAAGTAAAGGTCGTACAGCGAGTCGTTCGCACAGTCACCCTGCCGATCGTAGTACGTGATGTAAAGCTCGCCGTTGGAGCGGAAATCGACAGCAGGCCGCCACTGATCAGCAGTCGACCCCATCGGACAGAGTGCCTCATTGCTGATTTTCTGCTTGGCCTGCCAACCGGTGGTTCCCTTGGCTGCCACATAGACATCGGCCGAGCCCTCGGCACCGCGCTCGTGCCACACCACGATGATCTTGTTCGTCTTCCAGTTATACCGGGTGACGGGCACGGTAATGGCGCGGACGCCGCCGTTCAGGATCGCTCCGGGGGCGTAGAAGTCGCCCGTTGGTCCGGTGTTGTCGATGGTCCACGAGCCGCTGATCACGGCCGGGGCGGGGGAACGCGCAAGCATGATCCGGTTTGTGCCGAAGTCGACCCAGGTGACGTAGACATAGCCGTTGGCGGGCGCGACGACCACCTGCGCACAATTCATCTGGTTCGTCGACGAATAGATCTCCACGTCTTCGCCGAACGCCGCGCCATACCAGTTGTCGCCGTCGGTGCTGCGAGCTACCCGGATGCCGTAGCGCGTCTGTCCGTTCATGCTGTATTTCTGCAGGTAGGCGACGTACACGTAACCGTAGGAGCTGGAGTGCTGGGAGATCCCGATGTGCGGCTTGTCCGTCGAGTTCGGCGACGTGGGCGTCGTGCTGGCGATCACTGTCGGTGCGCTCCAGTTGCGTCCCGCGTCATCCGACGTCCAGACGGCGATGCCGGTCGGCGCGCCGCCATTCCAGTTCAGGCTGCCGAGCGTTCCGACCATGTACGTCCGCTCCGGATGCACCGCCTTTTCGGTCTGGTTGGGAGCGAGATAAGGATCGGCGGAATAAGTCCACAGCTTAGTCTCCGGAATGCTCAGCATTCCCGAAAACGTCAGACCGTCATCGCCGCGCGATACGTAAGTGTTGCGGGGTGCTCCGGTGGGCCCCGAGGGATAGCTGATGTAGCCCATGATCGTCGCCGTGACACCGCTGGCGGTCTGACGGACGACCGTCGGCTCCACGTCGACGATGCTGTCGTTAGTGATACGAGCGGTGGTGAAAGTGCTCGCACCGGCGGAAACAGTCAGAAACGCGAATGCCATCAGAGATATGGACCAGCTTCGCACGAAGGGAGTTCCTTTCTTGAAGAGCGTCATGCATGGAACCTATAGCATCTGCTCCAGCCCAAGCGCGTCATCCCCTGAGCCGAATCGCAGCCATGGCGGCGATGGTGACGGCGAGCGCGATCAGCATCCATCCTGAAAGCGTCGGTACGCCTGCGACGGACACGTTGAGCGTCGCTGAGGCGGGGCCGCCGGCCGGAACGCCGGTTCCGGTGACTTGCGACGTGAAATTCGTGATCTGGCCGGGGATCGTGGCGTGCATGATGATCGGGACGCTGCACGACGCGTTTGCGCCGAGGGTGGCGTTGATGAATGTCCAGCCGCTTCCGGTGAACGTTGCGTTGCCGGCGCTACACGTGTAGTTGCCGACCGAGTCCGGAACCAGGCCTGCCGGGTAGGTGTCGCTGAAGTTGATTCCGGTGACCGGAAACGCGTTCGGATTGGTGATCGTCACCGTCATCGTCGTCGTCGCCGTCCCGCCGACCAGTACGGTCGAAGGAGTGAACGACTTCGACATGGTGAGGGCCAGGCCCTGCGCGAGAAGCGCCGGGGCACACGCCGCGATGACGAGGGTCAGGAGTACCAGGCGCCGGAGTGAAGGCATCGATGCGGCTCCTTGATTGCTTTTGGGCGAAGTATAGCTGCCGCGAACGCCACTCCAAAAATCGACGGTAGTGGATCGATTCCCCGCGTCACTCCTTTGGTGTCGAGGAGTCGCGCATGAAAACAGCCTTCGCGATCGTCACCGCCACGGTCATTCTGGCATCGGGCTGCTCGCATACCCAATACCTCGCAACCGAAGATCACCTCGGCAAGATCGAGACGCCGTGCTGGGGCAAGACCACGGCGACCTGCGGAATCGCGCAGGACCTCGCGCGGATCGAAACCGAATGCGTCGACATCGACAAAGAGTGCGACGCCGGGCAACAGCTCCTCAAACGGCTGTTCGGGACGACGCAGCACACCAAGTTTGCCAACTACATCGTCTACTTCGATCAGTCCGCCGCGCCGGGGAGGTTCGCCTATCACCGTCCTGTCTTGATGTGGAATCGGCAGAACACGCGTTACTTGTATGGCGTGCAGGAGGTGTACATCCTCGTGCTGACGGAATACAAAGCGTGCCTCTCCGCTCATCTCACGACGCTCGCCAAGAACGAGACGAATCCCTTCGACGCTTTGCTCAAAGTATTGAACAAAGTCGTCAGCACGACGGACAGTCAGCCCTCGCTCAAGACCCAGCCCGCGCAATTCACCTGGTTTCCGTTGAGCGGCGATGCCGAGCAGCCCGTGATGTGGCTGGCCGTCGCACCGGTATCGGTCGACATCAACACGACCGATTGGATTACCGTGCGCTAC
The DNA here is from genome assembly GCA_035276475.1 of Thermoanaerobaculia bacterium. Taxonomy (GTDB): domain Bacteria; phylum Acidobacteriota; class Thermoanaerobaculia; order Gp7-AA8; family Gp7-AA8; genus DATDFB01. The sequence continues at coordinate 30,123 of DATELQ010000150.1, forward strand.
CAGCAACCGACGAAACCGAAGTCAGACAAAGTGGAGCTGCCGGAGGAGTGCGTCGCCGGGGAGGGGACGCCGCGCGTCATGTACAAGGCGCCGTTTCTCGCGCACAACGCGTTCTTCAGCGACAACCGCGAGACGCGTTTCGCGGTCTCCGTCGGTGTCGGAGCGACGTTCACCGGCCGTCACGCCGGCCCGACAGGGTCGGGCAGTCCAAGCGTCAATGGGTATGCGTTGGGGAAGTTCTATCCCCTTGCGCGTTTCCGGCCGACCCTCGTTTCCGACCCGAACTCGACGGGCGGCGCAATCAAGAGTCGCCGCTCCTTCGGTCTCATCCTCGGTACGAACGTCATCGGTGGGAATGCGTTCGACGAATTGGTCGCCGGTGCATCGCTCGGGCACATTGCGGGAAACGTCGGCCTGATCGGCGGCATCAATTTCTTCACGCCGAAGAGCAGCGACACGAGCACGTCGACGAAGGCGGATACGAGTACCCGCCGCCAACACCGCCTATTTTTCGGTGTCGAATACTCCTTCTGAACGTGTCGATGCGCTTTACGCGCGCTGCAGAGTCGCGTCCAGCGACGTTGCTCCGGCGTCGGCATTCGCTACGTACGTGACATAGCCGCCGAGGCGAAATGTCACCACCGCCTCCATCGTCGGATCGACGGACATCGAGTACGTTCCGTCGGAACCTGTCGTCGCCCCTCCGGCGTCCTCGCCGTTCTGAACCGCGGAGACAGCGACGCCGGCGAGCGGGCTGTCATTGTCGTCGGTGACGGTGCCGCTGAGGGTGTTGTCTCCATTCATGCGCGCGCTCTCCTTCGGGAGACAGCATACGCCCGGCGGCGGTTGAGATCCGCCGCCGGGCGTCAGGAATCGTCATCGCCCGTTGTCAGCCCCCGCCGTGACCACGATCGTCACCACCCCCGTATCCGACTGCGGCCCTGCGTTCACGGAGTAGGCAAAGCTCAGCGTGCCCGTGAACCCCGGTGCCGACTGGAACGTCAGTTCCGGCGTTGGCAGCGTGTACGGTGCGGCGGTGATCGCTGCGCCGTTGCTGTCGCGGAGTGTGCCGGGGGAGGGGAGTGACAGCACGCGGTACGCCGTCGCGCCGCCGCCCGAGGAGATCGAGAACGTGATCGGGGAGCCGGAGGCCACCGTCACGGTGATGTCGGGCGCGAGATCGCCGCCGGTATCACTGCCGGGGGCGGGCTGCACGTTGATCGTCACTGTCCCGGTGTCGGTTTGCGGCTGCGGGCCTCCCGTGCTGACGCGGTAATCGAAGCTCACCGTTCCGGTGAAGCCGTCGGCGGAGCGGTAGCTCACGATCCCGCTCGGCAGGGAGTAGGGAACCGAGGAGATCGGCACCCCGTTGCTGTCGGTGAGCGTGCCGTTCTGGGGCAGCGAGAGCACCTCGAACGTTGCAGGCCCGCGCGTCGTCGCCAGCACGACCGGCAGCGACGCGCCCGACGATGCGAACTCCGTACGGTCGGGCGCGAGCTCCGTCGACTCGTTGCCGACGATCGCGATGCGGATCGTCCCCGTCGCGCACACCTGCGTGTCGTTGATCACCCCGCACGCTTCGAACTGGAACGAATCCTCGCCGACGAAGCCTGGGGGCGGGATGTACGGCACCTGCGCGGGGCGGAACGGATTCTGTTGCTGCTGGGTGAGCGGACCGAGCGATCCGAACGACGGGCCGCTTCCCGGCACGATCGAGATCGTGATCGGCACGCCCGGCGGTCCGATCGCTTTGAGGATCAGAATCGACGGGCGGTCGGGCGGAACTTCGATCTCGTCGGTCGCCGCCAGGATCGTCGTCGGCGGTCCGGGCAGCTCCAGCCCTTCGTTGATCGTCACGACGCCGATCGCGTCGAAATTCTCCGAATCGATCACGCGGAACGTGAAGACGTCGTTCGCCCGCGCCACGCGGGGCGTGTAGACGACTACGGCGCTCGTCGGTCCCGAGGGGATGATCGGGCCGAGGGTGCCGTTCGTCGGCGGCAGTCCGGGGGCGAAGCGTAGCGGGTCGAGGTCGGGGTCGGACCCCGTCAGCGTGATCACCACCGGATCGGTGCTCGACACCGTGATCGTCTGGCTGTCGGCCACCGGCGGAAGATTGCGGAAGCCGCTGCGCAGCGTGAGCGTGCTGCTGCGGCCGATGTGGATGTCGCGCGCGACGAGCGAGCCGGTGAACGTCAGCGACTGATCGGCGTCGATCGTGCCGTTCGGCGCGAGGAACGTCGCGGCGATGGTGCACTCTTTGGCCATCGTCACGCCGGCGTGCGCGAAGAACATCTTGTGCTTCGTGCTCAGCCCCGGCGCTGCCGCGATCGTCGTCCCTTGTCCGAACGCGATCGAGCCGTTCACGACCACCTCGCCCGGGCCGTCCCAGACGATCGTTGCGCCGCGCTCCGTCGTGATCGACGCGAACGTGTACGGGCCGCCGGGGAGGTGCAGCGTCGCGTCGCGCTTGACGACGAGCGCGGCGTAGTCGCCCATCCCGAGGATCTGCGACTGGCCGTTGGCGACCGTCACGTTCTGCGTGCCGGAGGCGCGGTCAATGAGCGCGGGAAGCGCTGCGATCACCGGCAGCGGCAGCGGCGTGCGGATCTGGCCTTCCACCGTGCCGTCGTTGCGCACGATGTTGCAGACGACGTCGCCGCCGACGACTGCGCCGGCGTCGATGTCGACGCCGTTCGCCTTCACGCTGAAGCCGCGCGGCGTGCGGACGTTCTGGTCGAGCGAGAGCTCGCGCTCGCCGAGCCACGGCGCCGGACCGGCGTTGTTGACCACCAGGTCGCCGCGCGTCACGACCGTGTCGCGGTCGACCTGAATGCTGTGCGTCGCCAGAAGCACGGCGTTGCCGACTTCGGGCGGGAGCGGTGGGGGAGGCTGCTGCGCGAGCAGAGCGGGAGCTGCCAGCGCAACGGCGAACAAAAGGGCCGTCCACGTGCGGACCATATAGACCTCCGGGCGGATCGAAATGGACTGGGGGAAGAGGGCTCGGAGTGTAACGCTTCCGCGTCTCGGCAAATGTAAAAAATCGGGTGACGAGTCGCGATAAGGTGTCGGCGTGGCCGCGCGCACCAAGTACGCGCTTCTGATCGCGATTCTCGCGGTGACGCTGGTGCGCGTCGGGGCGACGCATCGGGTCTTCTCGGCGGTCCTCGACGAGCCGGTGCACATCGCCGCCGGCTACGACTGGCTCGTCAATCATTCCAATGGATTCGATCCCGTGCACCCGCCGCTGGCGAGGCTCATCTGCGCGCTGCCGCTGGCGCGATTCTCGCCGCCGACGACCAACGATCTGATCGGCGCGGGGAACGACCTCCTCTACGCGCACGACCACTACGAGCGCAACCTCGCGGCGGCGCGGCGCGGCAACCTCGTGTTCCTGCTCGTGGCCATGCTCTGCGTCTGGTGGTGGGCATCGCGCACGTACTCGGCCGGCACCGCACTCGTCGCGGTCGCACTCCTCGGTTTCATGCCGCCGATCCTCGGGCACGCCGGCGTCGTCACGACCGACATGGCCATCGCGGCGACGCTGCCGCTGGCGCTCATTGCCTTCGAGCATTGGCTGGAGCGGCGCGAGGCGAAGAGCGCCGTGCTGCTCGGACTCGCGATCGGCGTCGGATTGCTGTCGAAGTTTTCGTTCGTGGCGTTCTTTCCGATCTGCGCAGCGGTGCTGCTGTTCGTGCGCTGGAAAACCGTGCGGAAGAATTTCGGCACGATCGCGATCGCCGTCGTCGTCGCGTTCCTGACGTTGTGGGCCGGCTACTTCTTCAACTTCGATACGATCGCCCACGTCCACCCCGACAGCGCGTCGATCGAGTTCGCGCACGTCCCGCTGCCGGCGCCGCTCTACTGGGCGGGGCTGCACGTCGTGAAGGTCCACGACGAAGTCGGCCACCTCGCCTTCCTGCTCGGGCGCTACTCCGAGAAAGGCTTCTGGTACTACTTCCCCGTTCTCTTCGCCTTCAAGACGCCGATCCCGTTCCTGATCCTGACGATCGCCGGCATCGTCGCCATCGCGCGGGCCCGGCGCGGCCTCGAGTTCGTGCTCATGCCGCTCGCGCTGATGCTCTTCGTCATGACCAGTCACATCAACATCGGCATCCGGCACATCCTCCCCATCTACCCGCCGCTCTGCGTTGCCGCGGCGGCCGGCGCCGCCGCGCTGTGGCGCAATGCGAAGGGGCGGGTCGCCGCGGCGCTCTTCATGGCGTGGCTCGTCGTCGGCGTCGGCCTCGCGCATCCCGACTACCTGGCGTGGTTCAACGAATTCGCGGGGCGGCATCCGGAGAACATTGCCGTCGACAGCAATCTCGACTGGGGGCAGGACATCCTTCGCCTTGGCAAGGCCGCGCGGCGGCACCATATCGAGCGCGGCGCCGTGCTCCTCGTGGCCAGCGGGAACATCGCCGCGCACGGCTACCCGGCGTTCGACGGCGTGCAGCCGTTCCATCCGATGACCGGCTGGATCGCGGTGAGCGAGACCGCGCTGGCGCTCGATCCGGCGACGCCGAAGGGCGGCTACGACTGGCTCACGAAGGGGCGCGAGTACGAGCGGATCGGGAGATCGATCCGGCTGTACTTCGTGTCGCGGTGACGTAAAGCTCGGCGAGAACGAGGTTCGGCAGCCAGCAAGCCCAGGCCACGACCGCGTATGCCGGAGCGAAGCCGAGGAACATTCCGATTAGGATCGGAAGCTCGATGCGCAACGTGACGGCCGCGAAGATCAAGGCATAACTGCGCAACATCCACTCCCGATGCCGCGCAACGTCGTGGCGGCGGATTCGCCGGTAGGCAATCGCCGTCGCGCTCAGGACGGAGACCGCCAGCAGGCCGAATCCGAGTTGCGTGGCCGCACCGCCGAAGGCGAAGAACGACATGTAGAGACCGGCCGTGCCGGTGCCGAAGGCGGCGATGACATAGACGGTGCCGAGCGTGCGATGAAACGCCGGATGGGAGTAGGGAAGCCCGCGCCAGAACTGGAACGATCCCAGGGCCAGGGCGACGGCGCCGAACAGCGCATGCGAGTAGATGCCCCATGGCCGTGCACGAAAGGACGCGGCGAGATCGGGCGGGAACGCGCGCTCCCTGCGGAAAAGATAGGAGAGGGCATACAGCGCGATCGCGAGCGCTAGAAAGCTCACGACGGCGCGTGCGGCGGTACCGAGGAATTTCATCGCGAATCACGCCAAGGAGTGCTCGCGAGCATAGAGCATCAACTCCATCCGCCCGTTCACTCCCAGCTTCGCGTACGCCGAGTGCAGGTGGATCTTCACCGTCCCCTCGGAGATCGACAGCGCCTCGGCGATCTGCTTGTTGCGCATCCCGCGCGCCACCATGCCGACGATGTCGAGCTCGCGCGGCGTGAGGACTTTCCGCGCCGCGGCCACGCCGGCCTCGCGGCGGAGCAGTTGATCGAGCGCGCCGCGCACCGTGCGGTCGTCGAGCAGCTGCTCGCCGCGCGCCGCGGCGCGCACCGCCTGCACCAACGTCTGCGAGGCCCGCTCCTTCAGCACGATCGCGCAGACCCCCAGGCGGATGGCGTCGAGGACCTCCGTGTCGTTCATCTCCGCGGTCAGCATCACCACGCGCGACGGCGACTTCTTCGCCGTCAGCTCGCGCAGCACGTTCATGCCGTCGCGCACCGGCATGCGCACGTCGAGCACCAGCACATCCGGCTTCATCCGCTCCACTTCGCGCAGCGTCTCCTCGCCGTCGTGGCAGCGCGCCACCACCTCGACGTCGCTCTCCAGCGCAAACAGCTGTGCGAGCCCGTCGAGAACGATGGGGTGATCGTCGGCGATGACCACGCGGATGGGCACGTTGGGGCCACTATATCGAAAGTTATAGATCTCTACTCCCTTTGATGGATTGCGAACGCGGTCGTCATCGCAGATGATGCACGCAACCCCGGTCACCCAGAACATGAGCGAACAACCTGTCGGCCAGTGTTGGCCGAGCCACGACGTGGCGATGCCGATCTCCATCGGCGACGTGCGCGGGATGACGCGCAACGTCGCCGTGGACAACGTCGTCTTCGCGTCGCCTGTGTCGTTCGCCATCGGCAGCGTCATCTCCTTCGTCATCTCCACGCGGCAGGAGACCGCGTTGGAGTGCCGCGGGACGGTCACCCAAGATCACGAAAATCCGGGCGGCGGTTTCGAGACCGCCGCCACGATCGATTCGATTCGCATCCTCCCCCTGGAAACGCGTTCATCAAAGGAAGACCACTATGAAACGTAGACTGCTCGCGCTGTTGCTGCTCGTCCTCGCAGTCGTGTCGGCCGATGCCGCCACCACGAAGAAGAAAAAGAAGACCCACAAGTCGCCGAAGACAATCGCGGCGGCACCAGCAGTCGACGCGGAGGCGGCCAGCGGTCTGATGGCGGCGCCGCCGACCGGCAAAGAAAGCAAGCAGGCCACGGGTGGCGGCGGCGACGCCGTGGCCCGGCCCACTCCGGTCTCGGCCGGGCGGCCGGTGCAGCTGCAGTTGAAGCGCGCCAGCAGCCGCCGCTTCGATCTGCGCAGCCTGCCGCGGACGAAGCCGATCGAGCGCGAGCGCAACGAGCCCGAGCCGCCGGACATCACCCCCGTGATGATTCAGAACGACGCGGCCAAGGCGATGTCGGCGAACCCGCCGTTCCTTCCGCGGCCGAACGCGCCGGCGCCGCCGCCGACCGCCGTCTACGAAGGACTCGACCGCTTCAACTGGGGTTCCGGCAGCCCTCCCGACACCAACGGCGACGCCGGCACGACCTACTACATCCAGACCGTCAACTCCTCCATCGGCGTCTACCGGAAGTCCGACGGCTTCCAGGAGGCGGCCTTCACCTTCAACACGTTCATGAGCCAGGGCGCCTTCGGGAACCTGTGCGACACGAACAACTTCGGCGACCCGGTGGTCCTCTACGACACGTTCGAGGATCGCTGGATCATCACCGACTTCGCCTTCATCCTCGACGGCAGCGGCAACAGCACCGCGCCGGCCTTCCAGTGCTTCGCCGCGTCGATGACCGGCAATCCGCTGACCGGCGGCTGGAACTTCTACTCCATCCAGTCGACCGACTTTCTCAACGACTATCCGAAGTTCGGCATCTGGTCCGACGGCCTGTACATGTCGGCGAACATGTTCACCTTCGGCCCGGCGGTGTTCCAAACCGCGCGCGCCTGGGCCTTCAACAAGGCCCAGATGTACGCCGGCAGCCCCACCGTCAACGTCCTGAGGTTCGACGTCCCGGGCGGCGACTTCACCGCCGTCCCGTCGAACGCGCGCCTGCAGACCGGTACGCCGCCTCCGGGACGGCCGAACCTGTTCGTCAGCACGCAGTTCTTCCTCAACGCGCTGGCCGTCTACAAGTTCCACGTCGACTGGAACAACCTCGGCTCGTCGACCTTCACCGGTCCCGACACGCCGCTCTCTCCCACGAGCTGGCCGGCCGCGAACGTAGCCAACGTCCCGCAGTCCGGCACGACGCAGCTCCTCGACACGCTGCAACTGCGGTCCATGGTGCAGAACCAGTACACGAACTTCGGCGGCGTCGAATCGTTGTGGATTCCGCACACCGTCCGCCGCGGGAACACGAGCGGCTTCGCGGCGCCGCGCTGGTACCAGGCCGACGTCACCGGCGGCACCGTCGCCGCGAACCTCGTGCAGTCAACGACGTGGGATCCGGACGGCGCGAACGTCATGCACCGCTGGATGCCGAGCCTCGCGCTCGACCGCACCGGCAACCTGCTCATGGGCTACAGCACCTCGAGTAGCTCGACGTTCCCGTCGATCAAGTATGCCGGCCGTTTGGTGGGCGATCCGATCAACACCTTCAGCCAGACCGAGCAACTCTTCTTCGCCGGAACCGCCTCGCAGTTGAGCTCCACCCGCTGGGGCGACTACGCCTCGATGACCCTCGATCCGGACGGCTGCAGGTTCTGGTTCACCACCGAATACGCGACCGGGCTCGACACTCCTCCGGTACCGCCGGCGACCGTGTCGCCCGGGTTCAATAAACGCTGGCAGACGAAGTTCGGCTCAGTCCCGGGGTTGGCCGGCTGCACTCCGGTCGGCGCGGGCGGCACCGTCAGCGGCACCGTTACGGTCAATCCGGGCGGCGCGCCTCTCGCCGGCGCAACCGTCAACCTCGGCGCGCGCGTCGCGACGACCGACGGCTCGGGCAACTACAGCTTCACCGGCATCCCCGCCGGCACCTATCCGTCGGAGACCGCCAGCAAGCCGGGATTCGTGACCGGGTCGGCGTCGAGCATCGTCGTCACCGACGGCGGCACGACCACGCAGAACTTCTCCCTCTCAGCCGCTCCGACGAGCGCCTGCCTGACCGACACGACGCAGACCGACTTCCTCGCCGGCGGCGTGCCGTCGTCCGCGCTCGATCTGAATACCAGCCCCGGCGACGTCATGCTCTCGAATGTGCCGACGATCGACCAGCAGAACACGGCCGGTACCTCGACGGGAACGGGCTTCGGCACTCCCAATTGGACCGGTCAGACGTTCATCCCGGCGGTTACCGGCCTGCTCGTCAAAGTCGACGTCCAACTGTTCTGCGGTAATGGCGCAAACCCGTGTACAGGACCGGCCGGCAACCTCACGCTCTCAGTCCGCAATACGAGCGGTGGTTTGCCGACTGGCGCTGACCTGGCCTCTGGGACGATCCCCGGCTTTACGAGCAACGCCGGAGGCACGTTCACGGTGACCTTTGGAGCGCCGCCGACTCTAACCGCGGGAACGCAATACGCCTTGGTCTTGCGCCCGGTTTCCAACCCGGCTGCCGGTAATTACTTCTGGATCCGCTCCTCGCCCAGCACCTACGCCAACGGCCAGCGCGTTCTCTCGGCCGATAGCGGCGCCTCGTGGAGCGCCGATTCGACCCGCGACTACAACTTCAAGAACTACATGCAGGTCGGCTATCCGCCGTCCGGAACGCTCACCTCCGGCCTCAAGGACTCCAACCCGGCCGGCGGCATCACGCCGATCTGGTCGACGCTTTCGTGGAACGCCACGACGCCGGCCAACACCTCCATCAAGTTCCAGGTGGCCGCCTCGAACAACTCCGGCGGACCGTTCAACTTCGTCGGGCCGGACGGCACGGCGGGAACGTTCTTCACCACCTCGCCCGTCCAGCTCCAGCCGCAGTTCTACAACTTCCGGTACCTCGAGTACAAAGCGATCCTGGCCACCACGAACAACGCGGCCACGCCGGTGCTGAGCGACGTCACCCTCTGCTTCAACGACGTCGACTGCAACGGCGCGCCGCCCATCACCCCGACGCCGGCGCAGGTCTGCGCGAACTCGACGGGCAACAGCGCCAGCGGCCCCGCGGGCGCGCTCTCGTACTCGTGGTCGATCACCAACGGTCTCATCACCGCCGGCGACACCACGCAGACCATCACCTACAACGCCGGCGCCTCCGGCACCGTCGGCTTGATCCTCAACGTCATCCTGCCGAACGGCTGCCATCAGACGAATTCGATCAACGTCCCGATCAATCCGATCCCGTCGGCTCCGACGATCGACGGCGCGGACGGCGCCTACTGCAGCGGCGCGCTCCTCACTTCGAGCGCCGCGAGCGGCAACCAGTGGTACAAGGACGCCACGCTCTTGCCGGGCGAGACGGGCCAGACGTACGCCGTCACGGCCACCGGCGCCTACACCGTCACCACGACGGTCAACAACTGCACGAGCGCGCAGTCGGCCCCCCGCAACGTCACGCAGATCAACACCATCCCGGCCACCCCGTCGATCAGCGGCACGACGAACGGCACCGGCACGCAGGACCAGGCCTGCCCCGAGGTGCCGCTGACGCTCAACGCGAACGGCTCGCCCACCGCAACCTCGTACCAGTGGTACAAAGACATCGACCTCCTGCCCGGCGAGACCAACTCGACCTACCAGGCCACCGGTGCCGCCACGTACTACGTCACCGCCACGAACAGCTGCGGCACGACCGTGAAGTCGGCCGGCTACGTCGTGCAGAACCCGACGCCGCACTCGCCGTTCATCAGCTTCCGCGGCCAGAGCTCCAGCGTGACCACGCTGGCCATCTGCCAGGGCTCGAGCCAGATCATCGACTCCGACAGCGCCACCGGCATCCAGTGGTGGAAGGATGGCGCGCCCATCCCCGGCGCGAACAGCCAGAGCTACACGGCCACGCAGGCCGGCGTCTACACCGCGCAGCTCAACGCCCTCGGCTGCCACAGCCAGTTCGGCCGCAACGTCACCATCACCGTCGACGCCATGCCGCCGACGCCGAGCATCACGGGCGACACCAACGGCACCGGCACGCAGGATCAGGCCTGCCCCGAGCAGCCGCTGACGCTGCACGCCAACGGCGCCACCGGCGCGACGTCGTACACGTGGTACAGCGACAACGCCGTCATCCCCAACGAAAACTCGTCGACGCTCGTCATGACCGGCGTCGGCAATATCAGCGTCACCGCGACGAACGGCACCTGCACCACGCCGCACTCGGCCACGTACGTCGTGCAGAACCCGACGCCGCACGCGCCGTTCGTGACCATCCGCGGTCAGGCCTCGACCACGACGTCGCTCGCGGTCTGCGCGGGCACGAGCGTCATCCTCGACTCCGACAGCGCCACCGGCATCCAGTGGTGGAAGGACGGCGCGCCGATTCCGGGCGCGGGTAGCCAGAGCTACACCGTCACGGCCTCGGGCGTCTACACCGCGCAGTTGAACGCGCTCGGCTGCCACAGCCAGTTCGGCCGCAACATCACCATCACGATCAACCCCAACCCGCCGACGCCGACGATCACGCCGAGCGGCCCGACGACGTTCTGCCAGGGCGGCAGCGTGACGCTGCAGTCGAGCAGCGCGACGGGCAATCAGTGGAAGCTCAACGGCTCGCCGATCGGCGGCGCCACCGCCACGACGTACCTCGCCAACGCCTCCGGCAGCTACACCGTGACCGTCACGGACGGCAACGGCTGCAGCGCCACGTCGGCGGCGACGGTCGTCACCGTCAACCCGAACCCGAACGCCACGATCACCGCGCCCACCACCGTCGTCGCCGGCTCGACCGGTAACGCCGCCTCGGTGGCCAACGCCGGCGGCGGTGCGACCTACAACTGGTCGATCACCAACGGCACGATCACCGGCGGCACTGGGACGAACGCCATCACCTTCACGGCCGGCTCCGCCGGACCGCTCACCCTCAACGTCACCGTCACCACGGCGGCGGGCTGCTCCGACGCGAAGTCGAAGAACGTCACCGTCATCTCCGCCGTCACCGTTACGTCGATCGTTCCCGCGAACGGCTCGTCCTTCGGCGGCCAGCCGGTGACGATCAACGGCACCGGTTTCGTCAGCGGCGCGACGGTCACGATCGGCGGCAACGCCGCGACGAACGTCGTCTTCGTCAACTCCACGAAGCTCACGGCCAAGACGCCGGCGCACGCCGCAGGCACGGTCAACGTCACCGTCACGAACCCGGACACCGGCAACGGCACGCTGACGAACGGCTACACCTACCACGGCCAGCACTTCGATCCGAACAACGACGGCGCCGTCGACCCGGCCGACGTCTTCTTCCTGGTCAACTATCTCTTCCTCAATGGCCCCGCGCCGATGGGCCCGGGCGGCATGCCGTCCGGCGACGCCAACGGCGACAGCGTCGTCGATCCGGCCGACATCTTCTTCACCGTGGCCTTCGTCTTCGACGGCGGCCCGATGCCGAATTCGGCACCGGGTCCGCGCCTGACGCCCAGCAGCACCGAGCCGCGTCTCGCCGGCGGACTCTCGTTCGGCGAGCCGGTGCGCCGCGGCAACCGCTTCGTCGTCCCGGTCATCCTCTCGATTCCGAGCGGTGTCCCGGTGCCGAGGGGCGTGTCGATGAAGGTGCGGGGCGGGATGAGCGTTGCGCGGGCGGGAGCGGCCAAGGACTTCCAGCCGGTCTTCGAGACCAGCGGCCGTTCTGCTGACGGCGCCGCTTACATCGCCGCGTACGGCCGCGACCTCCTCTTCACCGAGGGGGACGGCGTGCGCACGGCAGTCGTCGCGGAAGTCGAAGCCATCGGTGGCGCCAAGCTCGAGTTCGATCCGGCCCTGACCATGCTCAGCGACGCCGGCGGCGCCCGCATCGCCACTGCTGCCAACGGCCAACTGCACCTCACCGGCACGCGCATCAACGTCGATAAGAGAGGCATTGAATAATGATGAAGTTCAGAAGCTCCGCGCTGCTCGCAGCGCTCCTTTGTCTGTTGCTGCGCGGCCCGTTCGTGGCCGCGCAGCCGACGCCGCAGGACGTCATCACGGTCGGCAGCGGCATCGCGCCGGCCGGGACGGTCATCGACATCCCCGTCTCCATCCGCGACACGTCGGGCACGCCGCTGGGGATCGATCAGCCGCCGGGCTCGCGTATCCAGTCGTACAGCATCAAGGTCAACTACGCGCCGGCGGCGTCGGTGCAGTCGATCACCTTCACGCGCGCCGGCATCACGGCGAGCAAAACTCCGCTCTTCGAGTCGTCTCCGGCCGCGGCCGGCACCATCTCGCTCCTCGACACGTTCCAGGAGTCGACCGACCTTCTGCCGTTCGTTTCCAACGCTCCGCTGCCGGGCAACCAGGTCGCGCATCTGTTGATCCAGCTCTCCCCCTCCGCGACGCCCGGCCCGCTCACGCTGACCATCGACCCGGTGCTCACGCAGCTCACCGACGAAGGCGGCAACGCCGCCACGAAAGAGACGGTCGCCAACGGCCGGCTCCTGCTCGTCAGCGGTCTCGTGACCGTAACGCCCTCGACCGCCGTTCCAGCCATCGGCATCGCCGGCCTCGTGGCCGTGGCGCTGGCGCTGACGGCGCTGGCCGTGGTGAAGCTCATTCGGAACTGATCCGGAAGATTTCTCATGAAGCGTGCTCTGGTCGCCCTCGCTCTCGTTCTGTTCTCTGTTTCGGCCCTCGCGGAGAATGATCCGCCGCCCATCAAGAAAGGCGGGCCGCGCTCGCCGCGGCCCGTCAGCAAGAGCCGCAAGCAGGTTTCGGCAAACGACAACGACGGCGACGGTCCGGGCCTGCACAAAGGCCGCGGCCCGGGCAACACCGGCTCGCCGGCCGAGCTGCACATGAACAAGGCTGCGGGGAAGAAGTTCGATCTCCGCGACCTGCCGTTCGTGCCGTCGAAGAAGAAGGATCGTCCGGAGCGCCAGCCGCCGCACGTCATCCCGACTCCGCTCGACACCACGGCGACCACCGCAGCGCCGCCGCCGTTCAAGCCGTCGGCGGTTTTCCAGCCGCAGCCCCACGCCCCCGCCCCCGCGCCGATCGTCACCTTCGACGGCCTCGACTTCGCCAACTGGGGCGCCGGGCATCCGCCGGACACCAACGGCGACGTCGGCCCGAATTACTACATCCAGACCATCAACACCTCCATCGGCGTCTACAACAAGTCGACCGGCGCGCGCGTGGCCGCGTTCACGTTCGACACGTTCATGAGCCAGGGGAACTTCGGGAACCTCTGCGACACCGACAACTTCGGCGACCCGGTCGTGCTCTACGACACGTTCGAGGACCGCTGGATCATCACCGACTTCGCCTTTCAGCTCGACGGCTCGAACAACGTCGTCAATCCGCCGGGCGCGTTCCAGTGCTTCGCCGTCTCCATGACCGGCGATCCGGTCACGGGCGGCTGGAACTACTACTCGATCAACACCGCCGGCGGCTTGGGCGACTATCCGAAGCTCGGCATCTGGCCCGACGGTCTGTACATGTCGGTCAACATGTTCGACTACGCCGCCACCGGCTCGTTCCAGAACAGCCGCCTCTACGCGTTCAACAAGACCCAGATGTACGCCGGCAGCCCGACCGTGAAGGTCGTCTCCTTCGATCTGCCGGCCGACCAGTTCACCGTCATCCCGGCGAATGCGCGCCTCCAGACCGGCACGCCGCCGTCGGGGAGCCCGAACTACTTCGCCTCCATCTGGAACTTCCTCAACTCCGCGCAGATCTGGAAGTTCCACGCTGACTTCAACAACATCCCGCTCTCCACCGTCACCGGTCCGTTCGACACGACCATGGCGTTCTGGTGGGAGCAGTACGACCGGACAGGATCGCAGGTCGAGACCGCGCCGACTCCGGCGAACGCCAACGACACGCTCTATCCGCGCCTCATGGTGCAGAACCAGTACTCGAACCTCGGCGGCGTCGAGTCGCTCTGGGACAGCCACACCGTCGGCGCCGGAAATCCGACGTCGAACCTGACCTCGACGCAGTCGGCCGTCCGCTATTATCAGATCAACGTCACCGGCGGCACCGTCGCTGCGAACACGACGCAGAGCTTCACCTACAGCCCCGACGCCACCGTCTATCGCTACATGCCGAGCGTCGCCGTCGACCGCGCCGGCGACATGGCCATCGGCTACACCACGTCGAACGCCACGACGAATCCCGCGCTCAAGTACGCCGGCCGCCTGGCCGGCGACGCCGCGAACAGCATCACCCAGACCGAGCAGCTCATGTTCCAGGGCACCGGCTCGCAGAGCGGCAACTGCGGCACCACGTGCGAGCGGTGGGGCGACTACAGCGCCATGACCCTCGACCCGAACGGCTGCACGTTCTGGTACACGAACGAGTACTACGCGGCCAACGGCCTCAATTTCCTGACCCGCATCGGCTCGTTCAAGTTCCCGTCGTGCACGAACGTCGGCGCGGGCGGAACGGTGCAGGGCACCGTCACCGCCACTGTCGGCGGCGCGGCCATCAGCGGCGCCACGGTGAGCCTCGGCGCGCGCACGACGACGACGAATTCCTCCGGCGTCTACTCGTTCACCGGCATCCCTGCCGGAACGTATCCGACGCTGACGGCGTCGTCCCCGGGCTTCACCGCGTCGACCACGACGTCGATCCCCGTCACCGACGGCGGCACGACCACGCGGAACTTCTCGCTCGGCAGCGCCAGCTCCGGCAGCTGTCTCGTCGACACCTCGCAGGCCGACTTCAACGCCGGCGTGCTGACGAACGTCGAGGTCACCACGAGCCCCGGCGACGTCAAGCTCACCAAACCCGATCTCCTCGATCAGCAGAATTCCCAGGTCAACCCCACCGGCTTCGGCATCACGACCACGTCGTGGGCCGGGCAGACGTTCACGCCGGCCGTCAGCGGCCAGCTCGTACGCGCCGACATCGATCTGTTCTGCTCCAACTGCACCGCGGTCGGCCCGAACATCACCGTCTCGATCCGCGCCACGACCGGCGCGACCCCGGTGCCGACCGGCGCCGATCTCGCCACGGCCACGATTGCCGGCTTCAACGACGGCGGATTCGGCGGCCTGAAGACCGCGACGTTCGCCGCGCCGTTCACCGTCACGGCCGGCACGCGCTACGCGGTGATCATCCGCAACGCCGCGGCGTTCGCCAACGGCACGTATGCCTACAGCTGCAGTTGTGTCACGACCGGCTTCGTGAACTTCAACCCGTACGCGAGCGGTCAGCGCGTCACGTCGACGAACAGCGGCGGGTCGTGGACCGCCGACACCACCAGCGGCGGGCGCGATCTCGCCTTCCGCATCTACATCAACGCCGGCTACTCGACGAGCGGCAACCTCGTCTCCTCGGTCAAGGACGCCAACCCGGCCGTCGGCAACGCCCCGGCGTGGACGACGCTGTCGTGGACCGCGTCGACGCCGGCCAGCACGTCGGTCAAGTTCCAGGTGGCCGGCTCGAACAGCGCCAACGGTCCGTTCAGCTTCGTCGGTCCCGACGGCACGGCGGCGACGTTCTTCACCACCTCCGGCGCGTCGATCGCGCAGTTCAACGGATTCCGCTATCTCCAGGCCAAGGCCATTCTCGGCACGACGAACACGGCCTCCACGCCGACGCTGAACGACGACACCATCTGCTTCAGCGATGCCGCCTGCGGCGCCGCGAATCCGACGATCACGCCGACGCCGGCGACGGTCTGTCCCGGCGCGACCGGCCGCACCGCGACCGGTCCGGCGGGGATGGCGAATTACACCTGGTCGATCACCAACGGCACCATCACCAGCGGCCTGACTTCGCAGACCGTCACCTACACCGCCGGCAGCTCCGGCACGGTCGACCTAAAGCTGACCGTCACCGCCGCCGGCGGCTGCGTGAAGTCGAACACGCTGAGCGTGCCGATCGACCCGAACACGACGCCGACGATCACTCCCTCCGGCTCCGCGACGTTCTGCGGCTCCGGCACGCTCACCTCGAGCGCTGCGTCCGGCAACCAGTGGTACCTCGGCGGCGTCCCGATCGGCGGCGCGACGGGCACCACGTACAACGCCACCGGGAGCGGCAGCTACACCGTGCAGGTCACGAGCGCGAACGGCTGCGTGAGCGCGATGTCGGCGGCAACGACGGTGACGGTGAATCCGACCCCGGCCACGCCGACGGCGTCGAACACCGGCCCGTATTGCGCGGGCGCGACGATCTCGCTCTCCACGCCGACGGTCTCCGGCGCGACGTATTCGTGGACAGGGCCGAACGGCTTCACCTCGGCGCTGCAGAACCCGACGCGCGCGAGCTCCACGACCGCGGACGCCGGCACGTACTCGGTGACCGTCACGGTCAACGGCTGCACGTCCGCGGCTGGGACGACTTCGGTGACCGTCAATCCGGCACCGTCCACGCCGACTGCATCGAACGGCGGCCCGTATTGCGCCGGGGCCACGATCTCGCTCTCCACACCGACCGTGGCCGGCGCGACGTACGCGTGGACAGGGCCGAACGGCTTCACCTCGGCGCTGCAGAACCCGACGCGCGCGAATGCCACGACGGCGGACGCCGGCACGTACTCCGTGACCGTCACGGTCAGCAGCTGCACCTCGGCCGCGGGAACGACGTCGGTCGTGGTCAATTCGATTCCGGCGACGCCCACGGCGTCGAACGGCGGTCCGTACTGCGCCGGCGCGACGATCTCGCTCTCCACGCCGACGGTCTCCGGCGCGACGTATTCGTGGACCGGCCCGAACGGCTTCACCTCGGCGCTGCAGAATCCGACGCGCGCGAATGCCACGACTGCGGACGCCGGCACGTATTCGGTGACAGTCACCGTGAACGGCTGCACCTCGGCCGCCGGAACGACCTCGGTCGTCGTGAACGCCATCCCCGCAACGCCGACCGCATCGAACGGCGGCCCTTACTGCGCCGGCGCCACGATCTCGCTCTCGACGCCGGCCGTCGGCGGCGCGACCTATTCGTGGACCGGCC